>NZ_JAOWFN010000003.1:0-236 GCF_030333595.1 Citrobacter sp. CK181
TATTGTCCGAAGACATTAAGAATCCATGTCACTTTGAGTGCCCACACAGATTGTCTGATAAATTGTTAAAGAGCAGTTGCAACGCGGCTTTCAGCTCACCGTTGCGAGGTGACGTATAATACGTTTTCCTCATTCAGAGTCAAGTGCTTATTTTCACTTTTCTCTGCCGGCGTTCATCGCTGAACCCCGCTGACCCGGCGGCCTGTGTGCCGTTGTTCCGTGTCAGTGGAGGCGCA
>NZ_JAOWFN010000004.1:0-203 GCF_030333595.1 Citrobacter sp. CK181
GTGGCGGAACGGACGGGACTCGAACCCGCGACCCCCTGCGTGACAGGCAGGTATTCTAACCAACTGAACTACCGCTCCACCGAATTTCTCTACATCCACTGATTTCACACCAGCTTACTGCTTAATTTGATGCCTGGCAGTTCCCTACTCTCGCATGGGGAGACCCCACACTACCATCGGCGCTACGGCGTTTCACTTCTGAG
>NZ_JAOWFN010000005.1:0-125514 GCF_030333595.1 Citrobacter sp. CK181
CCCATGCGAGAGTAGGGAACTGCCAGGCATTAATTAAGTGAAGAGGCCATCCTGAGGGATGGCCTTTTTGCGTTCATGCGTCCGGGCGCAGCCGGATAACGCTGCGCCTTATCCGGCAAACCTGTGCCGCCCGCGTACTATCGTCCCAGCCAACGCAAAACAAATGTAGCGATCTGTGGTATATCATTGATATCTAATAGCGGGACATCCAGGGAAAGCGGAATGTCGCTGGCGACGGCGATCACATGCTCATCAATGGTCAGCTCCTCCACTTCATGCCCACACCCCTGTCGGAATAACAAGATCTTCGCCACCGCTTCGTGCTTAAAACCTTCAACAAGCACTATATCCAGCTTGGAAGCATCCATTCGACTCACCAGATACGTTAAATCCAGCTCAGGTTCTTCCGGTGTTTCTGTCATCAGCGCCCAACGTTGCCGACTGGCGACAAGCGTTTGTGCTGCGCCTGCCTTGCGTAACTCGTAACTGTCTTTGCCGGGCTTATCTACGTCCATATTGTGATGGGTATGTTTAATTAATCCTGGGCAAACCCCTCTGGCGCATAACGCTGGAATCAATTTCTTGAGCAGCGTAGTCTTACCGGTGCCGCTCCATGCGGCTATGCCGAGTAGTGGGATCATGATTTCTCCTGCCATCTGGCGAGTTCTTCCGGCGTATTCACATTCACAAATGCCTGTTTAAAATCACTGAAATCAACAGCATGACCACCGGCCTGGCGCATAAAGACCATGACTCGCCGTTCACCTGACCGGAGATATTCCTGTAAGAAAGGTTCTACTGAGCGATTAACCAGTGCAATTGTCGGGTGGTCCCGCTCGCCGTCGTGAACCCATACGACAGGCGCGTTATTACGCTGAGCTTTTAAACGCGCAACCAGATCGCGGGGAATGTAAGGCGTGTCGCAAGGGCAAAACAGAAACCAGTCTCCCTTCTCTTGCTGTAAAACAGACAACATACCCGCCAGAGGCCCCGGAAAATCGGCCAGTGAATCGGGGATCACTCTCAGACCGCTTTGTTGATAAATATCCTGATGGCGATTCGCGTTAATCACGACGGTTTCAAGCTGAGACGCCAGCGTATCAGCAACATGCTTCCAGAGTGGTTTGCCATCCAGCTCAAGCAGACCCTTATCTGCCCCCCCCATTCGCCTGGCCTTACCGCCTGCCAGCACAACCCCCGTTATTGCACTCTCCAGATTCACTGATATCGCCTCTTTTATTGTGGGATTGACCCTGCTAACGTATCTACATCAAATTAAGGAGCACAGCCATGAAATGTAAACGCCTGAATGAAGTCATTGAACTCCTGCAACCAGCCTGGCAGAAAGAGCCCGATCTTAATCTGCTGCAATTTTTACAGAAACTGGCGAAAGAGTCAGGTTTTGACGGCGAACTGGCGGATTTAACCGACGACATTCTGATCTATCACCTGAAAATGCGTGACTCCGCAAAAGATGCGGTGATTCCTGGCATTCAGAAAGATTATGAAGAAGATTTCAAAACGGCGCTATTACGCGCACGCGGCGTGATTAAAGAGTAAAACCTTGTAAGCGGCGCCACCGAAATCGCCACAAAATGATATCCTGAATCATTCGTAGTATTTTCCGGATGATGGGATGAACGATAACGCTTTTACTTTCCAGACATTACACCCGGATACCATCATGGATGCGCTGTTTGAACAGGGAATCCGGGTGGATTCCGGTCTTACCCCGCTCAACAGCTATGAGAACCGCGTCTATCAGTTTCAGGACGAAGACCGTCGGCGCTTTGTCGTTAAGTTTTATCGCCCTGAGCGTTGGTCTGCCGATCAAATACGGGAAGAGCATCAGTTTGCACTGGAACTGGTAAAAGATGAGGTGCCGGTCGCGGCGCCGCTTGTCCTCAATGGCCAGACGCTACTAAACCACCAGGGATTCCACTACGCGATTTTCCCAAGCGTCGGCGGGCGACAGTTCGAAGCGGATAATATCGATCAGATGGAAGCGGTAGGGCGCTATCTGGGTCGCCTGCATCAGACCGGGCGTAAATATTCTTTTGCCTTCCGGCCGACAATGGGCCTGGAAGAGTATCTCATTGAACCTCGTAAACTTTTCGAAGACGCATCACTGATTCCCGCGGGGCAAAAAGCGGCTTTCCTGAACGCGACGGACACTCTTATTGCCGCCGTTACCGAACGTTGGCATACCCGTTTTGAGACGCTGCGTTTACACGGGGATTGTCATGCCGGAAATATCCTCTGGCGTGATGGCCCGCTGTTTGTTGATTTAGATGATGCCCGCAATGGCCCTGCCGTTCAGGATCTGTGGATGCTGCTGAATGGCGATAAAGCCGAGCAGCGGATGCAGCTTGAAACGATTATCGAGGCTTATGAAGAAGTTAGTGAGTTCGATACCGCTGAAATAGAACTTATTGAGCCTTTACGCGCGATGCGTTTGGTTTATTATCTTGCCTGGCTGATGCGTCGCTGGGCTGATCCTGCGTTTCCTAAAAATTTCCCGTGGTTAACCGGGGAAGATTACTGGCAACGGCAGACTGCGACATTTCTTGAGCAGGCAAAAGTGCTGCAAGAACCCCCTTTACAATTAACGCCAATGTATTAAACGGACACATCAGGAGAGAGTTGATCATGAAAAAGATTTGGCTGGCGCTGGCTGGTATGATTTTAGCTTTTAGCGCATCGGCAGCGCAGTTCAGTGATGGTAAGCAATACATCACACTGGATAAGCCCGTTGCTGGCGAGCCTCAGGTTCTGGAGTTTTTCTCCTTCTACTGCCCGCACTGCTATCAGTTTGAAGAAGTGCTGCACGTTTCTGATAACGTGAAGAAAAAGCTGCCTGAAGGCACCAAAATGACCAAATACCACGTTGAGTTCCTGGGCCCATTGGGTAAGGACCTGACGCAGGCATGGGCTGTGGCGATGGCACTGGGCGTAGAAGATAAAATCACTGCGCCGATGTTTGAAGCAGTACAGAAAAACCAGACCGTTCAGTCTGCTGCCGATATTCGCAAAGTATTCGTTGATGCGGGTGTGAAAGGTGAAGACTACGATGCGGCATGGAACAGCTTCGTGGTGAAATCACTGGTTGCGCAGC
Source organism: Citrobacter sp. CK181 (assembly GCF_030333595.1). NCBI lineage: Bacteria > Pseudomonadati > Pseudomonadota > Gammaproteobacteria > Enterobacterales > Enterobacteriaceae > Citrobacter > Citrobacter sp. CK181. Next base: position 3,116 of record NZ_JAOWFN010000005.1, read on the forward strand.
AAGAAAAAGCGGCCGCTGATCTCCAGCTTCAGGGTGTACCGGCGATGTTTGTAAACGGCAAATATCAGGTTAACCCGCAAGGGATGGATACCAGCAGCATGGATATCTTCGTACAACAGTACGCCGATACCGTGAAACATCTGGTTGAAAAGAAATAAAAAAATCGCCGGTCATTGACCGGCGTTTTTGTTTTCCGCTTTAATCTTTTCTATCTGTTCGTCTTTTTCATTCCAGAGTGCATTCAACCAAAGCTGGAAACGGCGTTTGAATCCTTTGTCGTTCACATAGTCACCGTGCAGCTCTTCTTTAATCGGCTCCAGATCGATACGTACCACGATGCGCGTCAGTTTACCGCTCAACATATCGTAGAATGGTTTCCGATCGTTTTCCGGGTAGCAGAGGGTAACGTTGAGCAGCTTATCAAACTGAGACCCTAAGACGTTTAGCGCCATCGCGATCCCCGCCGCTTTTGGTGGGAGAAGGTTTTTATATGGCGAGCGAGTTTGCCGACGTTTCTCTTCGGTAAAACGCGAACCTTCGACAAAATTTACGATCGTTGTGGGATGCGCGCGAAATTTCTCGCAAGAACGGCGGGTTGTTTCTACATCTTTACCGCGTTGTTCGGGATGACGGAGCAAATAAGCGCGCGAGTAGCGTTTCATAAACGGCATATCCAGCGCCCAGCAGGCCAGGCCGATAAACGGCACCCAGGCTAACTGCTGCTTAAGAAAGTATTTATTCATTGGAATGTGCTTACGGAACAGAACGCAAAGCACCACGATATCGGCCCAACTGTGATGGTTACAAATAAGCAGATACCAGTTTTTCTTGTTCAGGCCTTCCAGCCCTTCCACGTCCCATTTAAGCCACGGATTGAGATGTAGCAGCAGCGCCAACCCTTCACACCAGCAGTACATCATGAAATTACAAAAAACGGATACCTTGCGCCAGACGACAGGAATGGGCAAAAGGAGCTTCACGATCCCGGCAAGGATGATCGGCACAGAACAAAAAATAGTGACCAAAATGGTCAATACGATACTCAGCAACAGCGTTATCGCAGCGAGTATTCTTGTCATAATTAAATTATTCAACGGGTTAGCCATAAATAGTGCGCGAAAGAGACGCAAGGGGCTGATTTTATCAGAAAACGCATCAAATGACGGGTCTTAGCGAAACAGAAAAAATATTGATATCTATCCACACACTGAGATGACGCTGAATAATGGGATAAAGTTCTGGTGATTTAATTAACGTATTGAAAAATAAGAGTAAGTTTAATGAAAATTAAATCATCAGGATGAAATTAAATGAAATGTAATAATTTATGCACAAAGTTATCCACAGTTCGCTTTGCGAGCGATCCAGAAGATCTACAAAACTTTTTCGACAAATGCGGCGAAAAACTCATGTTTTCATCCTGTCTGTGGCATCCTTTACCCATAATCTGATAAACAGGCACGGACATTATGGTTCAGATCCCAGAAAACCCACTTATCCTTGTAGATGGCTCATCTTATCTCTATCGCGCGTATCACGCCTTTCCTCCTCTGACGAACAGCGCAGGGGAGCCTACAGGGGCGATGTACGGTGTTCTCAACATGCTGCGCAGCCTGATTATGCAGTATCAACCGACGCATGCCGCAGTGGTATTTGATGCCAAGGGTAAAACCTTCCGTGATGAGTTATTCGAACATTACAAATCGCATCGCCCGCCGATGCCTGATGACCTGCGTGCGCAGATTGAACCGCTGCATGCGATGGTAAAAGCGATGGGCCTGCCGCTGCTGGCTGTTTCGGGCGTGGAAGCGGACGACGTTATCGGTACGCTGGCGCGTGAAGCCGAGAAGGTGGGCCGTCCGGTGCTGATCAGCACCGGTGACAAAGATATGGCCCAGCTGGTGACGCCAAATATCACGCTGATTAATACCATGACCAATACGATTCTGGGCCCGGATGAGGTCGTGAACAAGTACGGTGTTCCACCCGAATTGATCATCGATTTCCTGGCGCTGATGGGCGACTCTTCCGATAACATTCCTGGCGTGCCGGGCGTGGGTGAAAAAACCGCCCAGGCGCTCCTTCAGGGGTTAGGCGGGCTGGATACCCTGTATGCCGAATCAGATAAAATTGCGGGCTTAACCTTCCGTGGCGCGAAAACCATGGCCGGGAAGCTTGAGCAGAATAAAGAGGTGGCTTACCTCTCTTATCAACTGGCTACCATCAAAACGGATGTCGAACTGGAGCTAAGCTGCGATCAGCTTGAAGTACAACAGCCAGCGGCTGAAGAGTTGCTTGGCCTGTTTAAGAAATATGAATTTAAGCGCTGGACCACCGATGTGGAAGCGGGTAAATGGCTACAGGCGAAAGGTGCGAAGCCCGCAGCAAAACCGCAGGAATCCATTGTTATTGATGAAACGCCAGACGTGCCTGCGACCGCGCTTTCTTACGATAACTACGTCACCATCCTGGATGAAGCGACGCTGGAAAGCTGGATTGAGACGCTGAAAAAGGCGCCCGTTTTTGCATTTGATACCGAAACGGACAGCCTGGATAACCATGCGGCGAATCTGGTTGGTCTCTCTTTTGCTATTGAACCGGGCGTGGCGGCCTATGTTCCTGTGGCGCATGACTACCTGGATGCGCCCGATCAGATTTCCCGCGAGCGAGCGCTGGAGCTGTTGAAGCCGCTGCTGGAAGATGAGAAGGCGCGTAAGGTTGGGCAAAACCTGAAGTACGATCGCGGCGTATTGCAGAACTATGGCATTGAGCTGCGTGGTATTGCTTTTGACACTATGCTCGAATCCTACATTCTGAACAGCGTTGCTGGCCGCCACGACATGGACAGCCTGTCCGAACGCTGGTTGAAGCATAAGACCATCACTTTTGAAGAGATTGCCGGTAAAGGTAAAAATCAGCTGACCTTTAACCAGATTGCCCTGGAAGAGGCCGGACGTTATGCCGCAGAAGATGCGGACGTTACGTTACAGCTGCATTTGAAAATGTGGCCAGAGCTACAGCAGTGCAAAGGGCCGCTGAATGTCTTCGAGAATATCGAAATGCCGCTGGTGCCGGTGCTTTCCCGCGTAGAGCGTAACGGTGTAAAAATCGACCCTGCCGTGCTGCACAAGCATTCAGAGGAGATCACGCTGCGTCTGGCGGAGCTGGAGAAGAAGGCGCATGAGATCGCCGGAGAAGAATTTAACCTCTCTTCTACCAAACAGTTGCAAACCATTCTGTTTGAAAAACAGGGTATTAAGCCGCTGAAGAAAACGCCGGGCGGTGCGCCGTCCACCTCGGAAGAGGTGCTGGAAGAGCTGGCGCTGGACTATCCGCTGCCGAAGGTGATTCTGGAATATCGCGGGCTGGCGAAGCTGAAATCGACCTACACCGATAAACTCCCGCTGATGATCAACCCGAAAACCGGGCGAGTGCATACCTCTTATCATCAGGCGGTGACCGCGACGGGGCGTTTATCGTCTACCGATCCTAACCTGCAAAATATTCCGGTACGTAACGAGGAAGGGCGCCGTATTCGTCAGGCGTTTATCGCTCCGCAAGATTACGTCATCGCATCAGCGGACTATTCGCAGATTGAACTGCGTATTATGGCGCACCTTTCCCGCGATAAAGGTCTGTTAACCGCCTTTGCCGAAGGAAAAGATATCCACCGGGCGACGGCTGCTGAAGTGTTTGGACTGCCGCTGGAGAGCGTTACGGCTGAACAGCGCCGCAGCGCCAAAGCGATTAACTTTGGTCTGATCTACGGCATGAGCGCATTCGGTCTGGCGCGTCAGCTCAATATTCCGCGCAAAGAGGCGCAGAAGTACATGGATCTCTACTTCGAACGCTACCCTGGCGTACTGGAATATATGGAACGCACGCGCGCTCAGGCAAAAGAGCGAGGTTATGTTGAAACGCTGGAAGGGCGTCGTCTCTACTTGCCGGATATTAAATCCAGCAATGCTGCGCGTCGTGCCGGTGCGGAACGTGCCGCCATCAACGCTCCGATGCAGGGGACGGCAGCAGACATCATCAAGCGCGCTATGATTGCCGTCGATAAATGGCTGCAAGATGAACAGCCGCGCGTGCGTATGATCATGCAGGTACACGATGAACTGGTGTTCGAAGTGCATAAAGATGATCTCGACGTGGTATCGAAAAAGATCCATCAACTGATGGAAAACTGCACGCGTATTGATGTGCCGTTGCTGGTGGAAGTGGGTAGCGGCGAAAACTGGGATCAGGCGCACTAAGGCTTTACTGAATAACGCGCTTTTTTCGTAACTAAGCAACATAAGATAGAACGTTTTGTGATGATCATTAGAATTCCCTATGTAAAGAATGAAAAAAAATTACAAAAAGTGCTTTCTGAGCTGCTTAAAAAAGAGTAAAGTTATTCGCGTAGGGTACAGAGGTAAGATGTTCTATCTTTCAGACCTTTTACTTCACGTAATCGGATTTGGCTGAATATTTTAGCCGCCCCAGTCAGTAATGACTGGGGCGTTTTTTATTTTGCTCGTCATACTTCAAGCTGCATACGCGTTGGCTTCGAATTACTCGGCTCATCCATGAGCCTCACCCTTACGGGCCGCCGCTTCGCGGCGTTCAAATCTGTTCCAGACAGATTTGTCGCTCACCCCAGTCACTTACTTATGTAAGCTCCTGAGGATTTGCTGTGTTGCCGCCTTAGAGCAAGAATAAAGAACTGTAGGCCGGATAAGACGCGCAGCGGCGCCATCCGGCATATCGGTGGGTTATTCCCCGTCCTGCGTCTCTTCCACGGGAGCCAGATCGTTAAACCAGCTATCCAGTTTCTGACGTAATTTATCCACGCCTTGCTTCTTCAGGGAAGAAAACGTTTCTACCTGCACATCGCCGTTAAAGGCCAGTACCGCTTCACGCACCATATTCAGCTGCGCTTTACGTGCGCCGCTGGCCAGTTTGTCCGCTTTGGTGAGTAAAACCAGAACCTGAATGTTGCTCTCTACGGCCCACTGGATCATCTGCTGGTCGAGATCTTTTAACGGGTGACGGATATCCATCAGTACCACCAGGCCTTGCAGACTCTGACGTTTTTCCAGATATTCACCCAGCGCGCGTTGCCACTTACGCTTCATCTCTTCCGGGACTTCTGCATAGCCATAGCCGGGCAGGTCAACCAGACGTTTGCCTTCAACCACCTCAAACAGGTTGATGAGCTGAGTACGGCCCGGTGTTTTGGATGTACGCGCCAGACTCTTCTGATTCGTAAGCGTGTTTAGCGCGCTGGATTTGCCTGCATTGGAACGGCCAGCAAAAGCCACTTCGATTCCGGTATCGGAAGGTAAATGGCGAATATCAGGCGCACTCATCACAAAGTGCGTCTGTTGATAATTCAAATTAGTCAAAGCGGTCGTCTCCGTCAGTCAAAGCTTTGCAGCGATTATACCTGAACAGCGGCAAAAGACGGATTTTTCAGCATGCGGGATGTGTGTAAGCTAAAACCATGCTCTTTGTGAGACATTGCCGATTGTTCTTATGCGAAATTTCAGAGTAAGCGCAGGTCGAAAATTAAGATAAAATAATAAAATCATAACGTTATGTTTCAGGCAATATTCTGAAAAGTGGACATTCGCGTTTCGATTACTTGTGCGTTTATGCCAGAAGAGTAAAGTAGCATCCATAGCGAGGAAGCTGTCAGGATTACGACTCAGGATGAGGGTCAGGAGCGCCAGGAGGCGAAGACGCAGGATTTGTCAGGAAGACAAACGTTCGGAGACGTTAGTAAAAGGAAATGGAAACAACACGGAATGTTTCAGGCTAAGGGAAAAACAGGGCGTGTTGGTAGCCAACAGGGATCGTAGAGCCCGTTAGGGTTGTTAGACAGCAAAAAAGGCGACAGATTACTCTGTCGCCTTTTTTCTTTATAGGGTTTCTGCTAGATTCCGCGGCAAATGAAACTCGTCATACTTCAGGTTGCATGTGCGTTGACTTCCTGCAACTCGAATTATTTAGAGTATATACTGACTAAAACAGCCAAAGACGAATCACTATGAAATCAACTTCTACACCACGCGGTAAAGGTCCCGCAAAAGCGCGTCGTAAAACACGCGAAGAGCTGAATCAGGAAGCGCGTGACCGTAAGCGTCAGAAAAAACACCGTGGTCATGCGGCGGGGAGCCGTGCGACAGGTGACAACGCGGCTTCAGGCGGTAAAAACCAGAACAAGCAGAAAGATCCACGAATTGGCAGTAAAACCCCCATTCCCCTGGGTGTGACCGAAAAAGTCACCAAACAGCACAAACCGAAGAGTGAGAAACCTATGCTTTCACCGCAGGCTGAGTTGGATTTACTGGAAACGGATGAGCGCCTGGATGCGCTGCTGGAACGTCTGGAAGCAGGCGAAACCCTGAGTGCGGAAGACCAAACCTGGGTAGATGCCAAACTGGATCGTATTGATGAGCTGATGCAGAAGTTGGGCCTCTCTTATGATGACGACGAAGAAGAGGAAGAGGACGAAAAGCAGGAAGATATGATGCGCCTGCTCCGGGGCGGCAACTAACGGGTTTACACCGTGGGCCTTCCCGTCCTGCTTATAACCCTTCCGGTTGTATGTTATCTGGTGTGGTTATTCGTTAAACTACAGCGGTTGTCGCGGCGACAGAAGTGGCTGCGCAACCGGTTTATTACCCGTAGTGGGGTAAAGCCGGTACGCCGTACCCGCCAGCGACGCCATCGGAAGGAGTGAGCATGTCTGAACAGTTGATAGACTGGGATCTGGCCCTGATCCAGAAATATAACTATTCCGGGCCACGATATACCTCGTATCCCACAGCGCTGGAGTTTTCGGAAGACTACGGCGAAGAGGCATTTCAGCACGCTGTGGCGCGTTACCCTGAACGTCCGCTGTCTCTGTACGTTCATATCCCGTTTTGCCATAAATTGTGCTACTTCTGCGGTTGCAACAAGATTGTGACCCGCCAGCAGCATAAGGCCGACCAATATCTCGATGCGCTTGAACAAGAAATTATTCATCGCGCGCCGCTGTTTGCCGGACGTCGCGTTAGTCAACTGCACTGGGGCGGCGGAACGCCAACGTACCTGAATAAAGCGCAAATCAGTCGGTTAATGACGCTTCTGCGTGGAAACTTTCATTTTAACGACGACGTCGAAATCTCGATCGAAGTCGATCCCCGTGAAATTGAGCTGGATGTGCTCGATCATTTACGCGCGCAAGGGTTTAACCGCCTGAGTATGGGGGTGCAGGATTTCAATAAAGACGTTCAGCGTCTGGTTAACCGCGAGCAGGATGAAGAGTTTATCTTCTCGCTGCTCAATCATGCGCGCGAGATAGGCTTCACCTCGACGAATATCGATCTGATTTACGGGCTGCCAAAGCAAACGCCGGAAAGCTTCGCCTTTACGCTCAGACGCGTGGCAGAGCTGAGCCCCGATCGCCTGAGTGTCTTTAACTACGCTCATTTGCCCACGTTATTCGCCGCTCAGCGCAAAATCAAAGAGGCCGACCTGCCCAGCGCGCAGCAAAAACTCGATATCCTGCAAGAGACCATCTCGTCGCTGACGGAGACGGGCTATCAGTTCATCGGGATGGATCACTTTGCCCGCCCGGATGACGAACTGGCCGTTGCCCAGCGTGAAGGTGTTCTGCATCGTAACTTCCAGGGCTATACCACTCAGGGCGATACGGACCTGCTGGGGATGGGCGTTTCCGCCATCAGTATGATTGGCGACAGCTACGCGCAGAACCAGAAAGAGCTGAAGCGCTACTATCAGCAGGTGGATGAGCTGGGGAATGCGTTATGGCGCGGCATTGTGCTGACCCGCGATGACTGCATTCGTCGGGATATTATTAAGTCGCTGATCTGCAACTTCCGTCTCGATTACGCAGCGGTTGAACAGCAGTGGGATCTCAACTTCGCGGCGTACTTTGCGGAAGATTTAGCGCTGCTGGCGCCGCTGGCGAAAGATGGGCTGGTGGATGTGGATGATAAGGGGATTCAGGTTACGCCGAAAGGCCGTCTGCTGATCCGTAACATCTGTATGTGCTTTGATGCTTATCTGCGCCAGAAAGCGCGGATGCAGCAGTTCTCACGGGTGATTTAGTGGCGTTGCCCGGTGGCGCTACCGCTTACCGGGCCTACAAGTTAACATCAACCGTAGGTCGGATAAGCGGTAGCGCCATCCGGCACGCATTTAGCTAAACAGCCCAACCAGCGCTGCACACAGCACTGCGGCAACCGCAGTTTGTGGCGTGTGGCTGTCGACCGCTCCGCTCGATACCAGATTGATTAATGATTCCAGCATGATGATTCCCCCTGTTTGCCGGGCATGATCATACTCAACTCATCGGAACAGTAAAGCGCAAAATAACGGCAATTTGCGCTTAAATATTAATCTTTACACAACGACGAATCGTCACTCCATACCCAGCTCTTTTAGCTTGCGAGTCAGGGTGTTACGACCCCATCCCAGCAGCCGTGCCGCTTCCTGTTTATGCCCCTGGGTATGACGCAGCGCGGTGGTTAGCAGCGTACGCTCCAGCTCAGGCTGCGCTTCAGAAAGCAGGTTTTGATGACCGGAACGCAACGCGCGATCCGCCCACTGCGCCAGCAATGTGGCCCAACTGTCTGACTGTATGTGCGACTGGCTGTCTGGCACCGTGGCTTCAAACAGCTCGCCGGGTAAGTCCTGAATCAGAACCTCCTGTCCGGCGGCCATCACCGTTAACCAACGGCAGGTATTCTCCAGTTGACGCACGTTGCCAGGCCAGGCCAGACGCGTCAGCGCCGCTTCGGTTTCCGGGTGGAGCAATTTGGCTTCGACGCCCAGCTCGCGAGCAGCCACTTGCAGGAAATGCCGCGCCAGGCGTGGAATATCTTCCCGGCGCTCGCGCAGCGGCGGTAAATGTACGCGAATCACGTTCAGGCGGTGGAACAGATCTTCACGGAACTTACCTTCCTGTACGCGTAATTCCAGGTTCTGATGGGTGGCGGCGATAATCCGCACATCAACCTTCACCGGCGCATAGCCACCAACGCGGTAAAACTGCCCATCGGCTAAGACGCGTAGCAAACGCGTCTGCACATCCAGCGGCATATCGCCGATTTCATCGAGAAACAGCGTGCCGCCGTCGGCCTGCTCAAAGCGCCCCTGACGAATGGTATTCGCCCCGGTGAACGCTCCTTTTTCATGACCAAACAGTTCGGACTCGATCAAATCCTTCGGAATAGCTGCCATATTCAGGGCGATAAAGGGAGCTTTAACGCGTGGGCTATGGCGATGCAGCGCATGGGCGACCAGCTCTTTACCGGTCCCGGACTCGCCGTTGATCAGCACGCTGATAGACGAGCGTGAGAGGCGGCCAATAATGCGAAAGACATCCTGCATCGCGGGCGCTTCGCCGATGATATCGGTTGTCGGGCCGTTGATCTGGACATTGCGCGGCTGTTGCTGCTCCTGATAATGGCTGATCGCGCGTTCAACCAGCGCGACCGCTTCGTCAATATCAAAAGGCTTTGGCAGATAATCAAACGCGCCTTGTTGATAAGCGCTGACGGCGGCATCGAGATCGGAATGCGCCGTCATTATGATGACCGGAAGCATGGGGTGACGCTGTTTGATCTGTTTTAACAGCGCCAGTCCGTCCATTCCCGGCATACGGATATCCGACAGCAGGACATCCGGCGTTTTACTCGCCAGCGCGTCCAGCACTTCGTTGCCGCTTTCAAATGTGGTGCAATGTAATCCCGCCCCGGCGAGCGCACGTTCAAGCACCCAACGGATGGAACTATCGTCATCGACTACCCAGACTATCCCTCGTTGCATAAACGTCACCTTTATTTCCTGATAGGCAGGTAAACCGAGAACTCGGTATGACCCGGCCAACTGGTAAATTCAATTTTGCCGGAATGCTGATCAATCAAATTACGGGCAATGGATAAGCCCAGCCCGGTGCCGCCTTCGCGACCGCTGACCATCGGGTAAAACAGCGTGTCCTGTAAATGGGACGGAATACCCGGCCCGTTGTCCTCAACGTCGATGCGCGCCGCCAGGCGATAACGCACGCCATGCAGCGTCAACTGGAATGCGGTACGGGTACGCAGAATGATTTCACCGCCTTCCGGCCCTAACGCCTGTAAAGCGTTACGCACGATGTTCAGCAGGACCTGTTCAATCTGGTCCGGGTCGTGAGGCAGTTCCGGCAGACTGGGGTCATAATCACGAATCAGCGTGACGTTCTCCGGCAGCTCCATCGACACCAGTGCGACGACGCGTTCTGCGACTTTGTGGATACTCTCCGTGACGTGCATACCCGGCTGTTGCGGCCCCAGCAGTCGGTCAACCAGATTACGCAGCCTGTCGGCCTGCTCAATAATGACTTTGGTGTACTCCAGCAACGCCGGGTCAGGCAGGGCTTTACTGAGCAGTTGGGCCGCGCCGCGTAAACCACCAAGCGGGTTTTTGATCTCATGCGCCAGACCGCGCACCAGATCGCGGGCGGCGATTTGCTGGGCATGCTGAAGCTGTTCCTGGCTCAGGCGACGCTGGTTATCCATCGGCGCCATTTCCAGCAGGATGAAGTTATCCGGCAGGCGCTGGGCGGTTAGCGAGAGAATATGAGAGCGCCCGTCGATCACCAGCGTGACTTCGTTGTCCGTAAATCCCTGACCCGCTTCCAGGCTTTCGCGCATCAGCCCAATATTTAATGAAAAATAGCTCAACAGCTCAGGCAGCGGCGTACCAAACAGCTTGCGGGCGCTTTGGGCGAGCAGCTGTTGTGCGGCCGGGTTGGCGTAATGCACCGCCAGCTCGTCGTCAACCAGTAAAATGCTGTTGATTAAAGAATTGAGGATCTGCCCAGCATCGGGCTGCGTGCCTGTTGCCATTTAGCAGTCTCTTGGAATAGTTTGCACCAATTTAGTGCATTATAGCTTTTTACGTGTAAAAAGCGCGTGGGATCAGAACGTTGGTGGAGAAAAAAGCCCATCGTGTGATGGGCTACAGATGAGTGGCAAACGTTGTGCCGGATGGCGGCTTTGCCTTATCCGGCCTACAAGGTGATGTTACCGGTAGGCCTGATAAGCTTGCGCCATCAGGCGTCTTATCATTCGCCATCAATCTCAAACCTGCCTGAACAGGCTAAAAGTTCCACGGCAACTCAACGATTAAACGCTGTAGTACAGCTCAAACTCTACCGGGTGCGGCGTCATGCGTACGCGGTCATTTTCTTCAATGCGCAGGGCGATGTACGCGTCGATCGCTTCATCAGTGAACACGCCGCCTGCTTTCAGGAATTCGCGGTCAATATCCAGCTCGTTGAGCGCTTCTTCCAGAGAGCCTGCAACCTGTGGGATCTCTTTCGCTTCTTCCGGCGGCAGGTCATACAGGTTTTTGTCCATCGCTTCGCCTGGGTGGATCTTGTTCTTAATACCGTCAAGACCCGCCATCAGCAGAGCGGCAAAGCACAGGTACGGGTTCGCAGCCGGGTCCGGGAAGCGCACTTCGATACGACGCGCTTTCGGAGAGGCCACAACCGGAATACGGATAGAGGCAGAACGGTTACGGGCGGAGTAGGCCAGCATGACCGGTGCTTCATAACCCGGAACCAGACGTTTGTAGGAGTTGGTGGTCGGGTTCGCCAGGGCGTTGATCGCTTTCGCGTGTTTGATTACGCCGCCGATGTAGTACAGCGCCTGCTCAGACAGACCCGCATATTTGTCGCCGGAGAACAGGTTAGTCCCGTTTTTGGACAGGGACATGTGGCAGTGCATACCGGAACCGTTATCGCCGAACATCGGTTTTGGCATAAAGGTCGCGGTTTTACCGAAACGGTGAGCGACGTTGTGCACAACGTATTTGTAGATCTGAATTTCGTCCGCTTTTTTGGTCATGGTGTTGAAGCGGGTTGCCACTTCGTTCTGACCTGCGGTTGCCACTTCGTGGTGGTGTGCTTCTACAACCAGACCCATTTGCTCCATAACGGAACACATTTCAGAACGGATGTCCTGAGAAGAGTCTACCGGCGGAACCGGGAAGTAACCGCCTTTTACTGCCGGACGGTGACCTTTGTTGCCACCTTCGTACTGGGTGGAGGAGTTCCATGCGCCTTCGATATCGTCGATAGCGACGTGGGAACCGGAGATAGAAGAACCGAAGCGGATATCGTCAAACAGGAAGAACTCTGGCTCTGGCCCGAACAGAACGGTGTCTGCGATGCCGGTAGAGCGCAGGTACTCTTCCGCGCGCTTGGCGATGGAACGCGGGTCGCGATCGTAGCCTTGCAGGGTGCCTGGCTCCAGGATGTCGCAACGAATAATCAGCGTAGAATCAGCGTAGAACGGGTCAATGACCGCAGTGGATGCGTCCGGCATCAGAACCATGTCGGATTCGTTGATACCTTTCCAGCCACCGATCGAGGAGCCGTCAAACATTTTGCCTTCTTCAAAGAATTCGGCATTCACCTGATGAGCAGGAATCGTGACGTGCTGTTCTTTACCTTTGGTATCGGTGAAGCGCAAATCAACAAACTTCACTTCATGCTCATTCAGCATCGTCAAAACGTGTTCAGCGGACATACTTAACTCTCCCGGATTGGTCATTGTCGTCGTGGTAACGAAGTCTTCAATTCTGCAAAAATTGGCCGTGTCGCCGTAAAAAATACAAAGCGAAATCTGTGCCAACTTTTAAATTGCCCCTAAAAGGCGTTATCATGCGCACCATCGTGCAAAAGGGCCGCACCATAGTGGATATGTTGCACCAATATAGTGCTTTAATGTGAACATTAAGCACCATGTTGGTGCAATGGACAGTGAGTGACCCTTTTAACGCTCCGTGAAAGCGATCACAAAGAAACTCTGCAATACTTGTTTGCGGAGGATCTCTGTGATCCTGTTTTGTAGTGCGATTAATCCGTGTACAATAACGCGCTATTTCTAATGCCTGAGGCAAAGTTGTGATCGAAAATTTGCGTAACATCGCCATCATCGCGCACGTTGACCACGGTAAAACTACCCTGGTCGATAAGCTGCTACAGCAATCCGGTACGTTTGATGCGCGTGCCGAAACTCAAGAGCGTGTGATGGACTCCAACGATTTGGAGAAAGAGCGTGGGATTACCATCCTCGCTAAAAACACTGCTATCAAATGGAATGATTACCGTATCAACATCGTTGATACCCCAGGACACGCCGACTTCGGTGGTGAAGTTGAACGTGTAATGTCCATGGTAGACTCCGTGCTGCTGGTGGTTGACGCATTTGACGGCCCGATGCCGCAGACGCGCTTCGTGACCAAAAAAGCCTTTGCTCATGGCCTGAAGCCGATTGTTGTTATCAACAAAGTTGACCGTCCTGGCGCGCGCCCTGACTGGGTTGTAGACCAGGTATTCGACCTGTTCGTTAACCTCGACGCGACCGACGAACAGCTGGACTTCCCGATCATCTACGCTTCGGCGCTGAACGGTATCGCAGGTCTGGATCACGAAGATATGGCGGAAGACATGACCCCGCTGTATCAGGCGATCGTTGACCACGTACCGGCACCGGACGTTGACCTGGACGGCCCGCTCCAGATGCAGATCTCTCAGCTGGACTACAACAACTATGTTGGCGTTATCGGCATTGGTCGTATCAAGCGCGGTAAAGTGAAGCCGAACCAGCAGATCACTATCATCGATAGCGAAGGTAAAACCCGTAACGGTAAAGTGGGTAAAGTGCTGACTCACCTGGGTCTGGAACGTATTGATAGCGACCTGGCGGAAGCGGGCGATATCATTGCAATCACCGGTCTGGGCGAGCTGAACATCTCCGACACCATCTGCGATCCGCAGAATGTTGAAGCGCTGCCAGCGCTGTCTGTTGATGAGCCGACCGTTTCTATGTTCTTCTGCGTAAACACCTCTCCGTTCTGCGGTAAAGAAGGTAAATACGTGACCTCTCGTCAGATCCTTGAGCGTCTGAACAAAGAACTGGTACACAACGTTGCGCTGCGCGTTGAAGAAACCGAAGATGCGGACGCGTTCCGTGTATCCGGTCGTGGTGAACTGCACCTGTCCGTTCTGATTGAAAACATGCGTCGTGAAGGTTTCGAGATGGCGGTTTCCCGTCCGAAAGTTATCTTCCGCGAAATCGACGGCCGTAAACAAGAGCCGTACGAAAACGTCACGCTGGACGTCGAAGAGCAGCACCAGGGTTCTGTGATGCAGGCGCTGGGCGAGCGTAAAGGCGACCTGAAAAACATGAATCCAGATGGCAAAGGCCGCGTACGTCTCGACTACGTGATCCCAAGCCGAGGTCTGATCGGTTTCCGTTCAGAGTTCATGACCATGACCTCCGGTACGGGTCTGCTGTACTCCACCTTCAGCCACTACGACGATATCCGTCCGGGCGAAGTGGGCCAGCGTCAGAACGGCGTACTGATCTCCAACGGTCAGGGTAAAGCGGTTGCGTTCGCACTGTTCGGTTTGCAGGATCGCGGTAAGCTGTTCCTGGGTCACGGCGCGGAAGTTTACGAAGGCCAGATCATCGGTATTCACAGCCGTTCTAACGACCTGACCGTAAACTGCCTGACCGGTAAGAAACTGACCAACATGCGTGCGTCTGGTACTGACGAAGCAACGGTTCTGGTTCCGCCGATCAAGATGACCCTGGAGCAGGCTCTGGAGTTCATCGATGACGACGAACTGGTAGAAGTGACTCCAACCTCTATCCGTATTCGTAAACGTCACCTGACGGAAAACGATCGTCGTCGTGCAATGCGCGGCGCGAAAGAAGAGTAAGACGGGCTTACAAAATCGGCCTGATAACTCCGATTCGTAGGCCGGATAAGGCATTAGCCGCCATCCGGCAACAAAAAGCCGCTGATTTCAGCGGCTTTTTTTGACTCTCGATTTATTACTGTAAGTTGCTATTGTGGTAAATCTCATGTCCGACGACTGACTGAACTCTCCACCTCCCTCCCTCCCGGACCATACAATCAACGACAATGTGATCGCGTTTTTTGCCAAATGACACATATACATTCACACAAACCGGATCATAATCGGATGAAACTACGGTTACGTTGGTTGGCCAGTCATCGCCGATGTATTGCGCCTTAATAAAGAAGTCAGCGTCATAAAATTCATCGTCCGCGTATTTAGGATCTTGCGCATGACGCAGCTTTTTCATCGTGTCTGACGTAACAAAGTTATCAATTTCATGACCGGCGCTGATAGGATAAATATCTTTATTTATCTGATTAATATACCATTTATTGAATTCAAGCGCCCGAGATATGGGGGTTTTATCATCAATTGCGCCAAATGTTGCGAAACTGATGGAAAGTAATATCAATAATTTCAATAATTCTTTCATATTAATTGTGCCTGTAAAGTTTAAAAGCAGGATGTAGCTCCCTGTAATGTGGGCCAGGGTACATACTGCGTTGAATGAAATCGGAATACCATGTTCCCATCCCATCGTAAATACAGGTATGACCATATTGATGCGGGCCAGGTAATGCGCTTATCACTGCGACATCTCCTTCCATCGGTTCACCATAAACTTGCCTGAATCCGGCACGCTCAAGTGAACGATCAAAATTCATGGCATTGGCTCCCTCAATCTGAATACCGCCAGCTCGTATCGCGGCTGCAACGGCACGGGCACAAAAATGAGTACTTTGTTGGTGTGCATGCTGGCGTGCAAAGGTTACTGCGGAATGTTTATTCCATGACATTATAATAACTCCTTTATTGTTAATATATACCAATGTATTTCGCATTACATCAAGGTGGCGACGTAGCTGTGTCGCTACCGTCCTGCTACTTGAATTATGTAAGGTATAAAAAAGAAGTTATTACATTATTTATATAGGATGTGTATTATTAAATGTTTTCTATATATTAATGAAAATAAATTATTATTATAATTTAAATGTTTTCATAAAAATTAAAAATGCGATCTTTCAGTTGAAGATCGCATAATTAAAATCAGAAGAAATATTTTACCCCGACACGAATCTGGTTTTGCTCCCGATGGTAGGGCTCCACATTGCGATCCAACCAACGTAACTCTAAGTACGGCAGCCAGTTCTGGTTAATCCGGTATCTGAAAGTATTGGTAATTTCCCAGTGGTGTTTGGTTCCGTTGCTGCTGTTAAAATCATTCACATTATAAAAATAGTGTGGCTCAAAGGTATAAGAAAATTTATCAGTAATGATGAAATTCCAGTAGTTGCCGATTTCATAGCTATCGTTATTATCTAATTCACCATTTAAATCAGTAGAACTGTAGTTATTATGGTTGTAACGGTTACGAACCGTCAGGTTAAACCACGGCGTGAATTTATAATTGACGTCCAGATAAACAGCGCCGCCAGAACCGATGCTTTTATCGTTTATCAGACCACCGGGTTGAATGGTTAACCGGTCCGTCGGTTTAAATAACGGATACCAACCCTCAATTTCATTATAGCCATGCTTTAATTCATCATCACGCTGTAGCGTATAGGTGTTGGTTAACATAATTCCAGCCCCCATATCGGAGTTGTATCCAACGCGCAGCATGAATTCCATTTGATCGGATGCCAGATTATAGGCCTCGCGGTTTTCCACATACGCGCCCGCAAAAACAGAAGTGGAGATAACAGAGGATAACAGCATTATTGTGTTCAACGTTTTCATAGTAAATCCATTTTTTAAGCGTAGGGAGCCGCTATCCATCGAAATGGATAGAGCGGCAATTATTTTATTTAATTAGAACAGAGGTTTTTTAATGGCTTACAACGCCGGTTTGTATCGATTGTTTCTTTCGTTGGCTAATTTCCTCAATAATAAAAGCAAAACGTTTTTCATTGAGCTTATAAAAAAAGCCCATTGTGAGTGCGGCGATAATCGCCAGGCCGCATGGCCAGAGAAATATCAGCTGACGCAGGCCAAGTAACGTCTCCGCGCTTTGCGCTATGTTCGGCACGTAGCCAATTTGCGTCAGCATAATGCCGGGCAAGAAACCCGCCAGCGCCGCAGAAATTTTTCGTGAGAAGGTATAACCGGTATAGACCGACCCTTCCGCACGAATGCCTGTTTTCCATTCGCCGTAATCGACCGTATCAGGAACCAGCGCCCAGTTCAGGCTGTTAACGAACGCGGTGCCGAAAAACGCCATGCAGGAGAAGATCACGAACAGGAAAGAGGTTCCGCCCCAGAGAAAGTTCAGCACATCGCCGATAGCCCACAGCGTCAGGCCGCCGAGATAGACCTGCTTTTTCCCAAACCGTTTTACGGTTACGGGCACCAGCAGTACGCCGACCAGAATGCACCCCATACTGAAAAATCCCATCCATGACAGCAAATGGATGTCGTTCAGCACGTACTGGGTGTAATAGACCTGAATCGCCAGTTTGATGTTAAACGCGGCCAGCGTACATAAGTTGGCCACGCAGAGCACCAGCAGCGGCGGATTGCGGAAAATCGCACAGAAGGATTTAAGAATGCTGGGCTTATGGTGGGCCGGAACGATATCGATATACCGTTCTTTCACCCCGCTGAAACACCACCACATACTGAACAGGCCGCAAACGGAGAAAATCAGCGCGGCTACCAGATAACCCAGAGAAGATGACTGGGTAAAGAGCGCCTGAATCGGCATAAAGCCAACGGTACACAGCAACAGACCGAGCGTTGCGCCGCCCTGACGCCATGCTGCGAGTTGGGCGCGCTCATGCGGGTTTCTGGTGATAGCGGGCACCATCGCCCCGTATGAGCAATTCATCAGGCTGTAAAACAGGCCAAACAGCATGAACAGTACGGTTGCCAGCGCCGTTTTGATCGTCAGTGTAAAATCGGTGGCGAGAAACTGCGCGCTGGCAACCAGCGCGACAGGAAATGATGCATACAGAATGAAAGGGCGAAACTTACCTTTAGCGCCAATATGACGACGGGAATCCAGCAGCACCCCCGTCAACATATCGGTGAACGCGGTAAAGAACTTCGCCACCAGAAAGATAATCCCACCGTAATATGCGGGCATTCCCAGTTCATCGGTATAAAACTTAAGCAGATACAGCGTACCGATACACAGCATCAAATTTGAGCCGAAGTCACCCATGCCATAGGCATATTTTTCCCGTAGGCTCAGTTTTAGCGTCAGCGGATCATGGTCAGACATAATCGCTCCTCAATAACGCCCCGAAGGGCGCCTTTATTATCATTGTTAAGCCGTTTGTTTACGGGCTTCTATCTCTTCAACGATGCGGACATACATCTTCTCGTTGAGGTTGTAGAAACATCCCATTGCGATGATGGTTATCACCGCCAGCGCGCACGGATAAATAAAGATCAGCTGCCGCAAACCTTCGACAGTGCCTGCCGATTGCACCACATTGGGCACGTAGCCGATTTGGGTCAGCATCCAGCCGGGGAAGAAGCCCGCCAGCGCCTGAGACACCTTACGGAAGAAGGTAAAACCGGTGTATACCGTTCCTTCTGAACGCACGCCGGTGCGCCATTCACCGTATTCCACCGTGTCGGAGACCAGCGCCCAGTTCAGGCTGTTCACAAACGCTGAACCGAAAAACGCCAGACAGGAAAACGCGACAAAACTGACCGAGCCGCCGCCAAAGAAGTAGTTGAGAAGATCGCCGATAACCCAAACCAGCAGGCCGCCGATGTAGACCTTTTTCTTGCCGAAGCGTCTTACCGCGCCGGGCATTAAAAAGACGCCGATAAAAATGCAGCCCATGCTGAAAAAGCCCATCCAGGAGAGGAGGATCGGGTCATTCAGTACGTACTGGGTGTAATACACCTGGATCGCCAGCTTAACGTTGAAAGCGCCCAGGGTGCAGAGATTCGCGATACATAAAATGAACAGCGGACGGTTCCCGGCAATGGCGCGAAACGACTGAAGCAGCCCCGGTTTTTCGGTCGCTTCAACCGATTTTACCTCCACATAACGCTCTTTGACGCCTGCGTAGCAGAGCCACATAAACAGCAGACCAAACAGTGAGAACAGCGTGGCGGCGAAAATATAGCTTAGCTGTGCGTTCCCTTCGATCAGATTCATCACCGGAACAAAACCGACGGTGCACAGCAGCAGGCCGAGCGTGGCGCCGCCCTGACGCCAGGCGGCAAGCGAGGCGCGCTCATCCGGGTTTTTGGTAATGGCGGGCACCATCGCGCCATACGAACAGTTCATCATGCTGAAGAACAGGCCGTACAGCATAAACAGCACCGTCGCCATCACCGTCTTACCGGTGATTTCAAACGGCGTGCCAACAAAGTTGGCGATGGCCAGCAGGGTCACAGGAAACGCGGCATAGAGCACGAACGGACGGAACTTGCCTTTCGGGCCGATTTTACGCCGCGAGTCGAGCATAATCCCGGTGCCCATATCGGTGAAGGCGGTAAAGAATTTGGCGATCAGGAAAATAATACCGCCATACGTGCCTGGTAGACCCAGCACATCGGTATAAAACTTAAGTAAATAAAGCGTACCAATATCCAGCAGGATATTGGAGCCTAAATCACCCATCCCATAGGCAAGTTTTTCTTTAAACGGCAAGCGTAGGGTCGCCGGATTTGATGACGTTTGACTCATTATTTTTCTCCATATGCCCGTGAGTTTCCCCACGGGCGAGCCGTATTAGATAGTGCGTAAAGAGGCAAACAGAGATGCCCACTCGCTCTCTGCACGGTAAAAGACCGGAGGCTTGCCGAGCGGCGCGTCCACGGTAATCTCGCCGCCGCGAAGCGTTTCGCCCGTCCACGCGTTGAGCCAGTTATCCTCAGGCAGATATAGCGTCCAGTCGCGGCGTCCTTGTTCGTGGACCGGCGCAACCAGCAGGTCGCGACCCAGCAGATACTGGTACTTCAGGGTGTAGGTCTGCGCATCGTCCTCGTAGTGCAGGAACAGCGGGCGCATGACCGGCAGACCGGTTCTGGCGTTCTGCGCCACCGCCTGTTTGAGATACGGTTTCAGGGTGGTAAAGACGGTTGTCATACGGGCAAAGTGGGCGATAGTTTCCGCGTCGCCATCAAACTGCCAGTTATCGCCGGGGCGGTTCCCTTCGTGGGTACGCATCATCGGGGTGAAGGCGCTGAAGTCACACCAGCGCAGCAGCAGCTCTTTACTGCGCTTCATGTCGAACAGGGTGGTATAACCGCCAATATCGCTGTGATGCAGACCGTGACCCGTCATCGCCAGCGACAATGCGGCAGGCACCACGGAGGCGAGACCGTCGTCCAGACTCCAGTCGACGTTCTGATCGCCCGCCCACATCATGGTGGAGTATTTCTGGCTGCCGGTATAACCCGCACGCATAAAGAACAGGATCTCGCCCAGCTTGCCGGTCTCTTGTAGCGCTTCGTAGTTACATTTCGCCCACAGCGCCGGCCAGGCGTTATGCATAATTTCCGCGCTGACGCCGTTATGCAGGTAAGTGTCGGTTGGCAGGTATTCCCCGAAATCCGCCATCCAGCCGCCGCAACCCAGCTCAATCATGTTTTTCTTGATGACATTCTTGAACCAGTCATAGGCTTCAGGATTGGTCAAATCCACGACGCCGCCATAAAACTCGCCGAACTCAACCAGATAGTCATCGCCCGCAGCGTCTTTTGCCAGATAACCGTGTCTGGCCGCTTCGGCGCAAAGATCTTTATCGCTGGCGACGTAAGGATTGATGTAGGAGAGGAACTGCACGCCTTCTTCTTGCCATTGTTTGATACGGGTATCCAGCTGCGGATAGTTGTCGCTGTTCCACTTCCAGTTCCACATCACGCGTTTGCCGAAAGAGGTCATGCGGATGCCGGACCAGTCCTGCGCCCAGATGCCATTCACCTTCACGCCTGCGTTGCGCATGGTGTCCAGCTTCTGCTGGCAGACGTCGGTGCCGCCCTGAATGCCGAGCGTCACGCCGTCGTAAACCCAGTCCGGCAACACCGGCTGGCGGCCTAACAGCGCCGTCAATTTTTCCAGCAGGGCGATGTAGCTGTCGGCGCATTCAAAACGCAGGGTGGCGTTGTCTTCCCATAGCGCCAGCTCATGGTATTCCGGCGCGCTAAAGTCGAAATTCATGTAGCAGCTGTTATCGACGTGGCAGTAGTACTTTTGCGTGCTGACAAAAGTGGGCTGTGGGAAAAAGGTCCAGTAGTAATCCCCGCCCGCGTTTTCTTTGCAGTCCGCCTGCCAGGTGACATAGCTGTTTTTGTTGCGCCCGACGCCTTGTTCGCTGGTCCAGAGCGGGAAAGGCTTGCCGCGTAAATCGAAATAAGAGAATTGTTCGCCGCAGCCATAGATGTGATCTTCTGGTTGGGCGGCCAGGTGTAACCAGATGCGGTTATGGGTAAGATCGCTGTTTTGCAGTTTCAGCGTCAGGCGGCCCGCCTCATCGGTGGCGATGTGTAACGCTGCGCTGATGGCATCGCCGCGATTGAAATGGATCAACCAGCCATCCGGGGACTGGCTTATCGTTGCGTCAGTCAGCGCGATTTTCTCATTCAGCTTATCTTTTATGCTGAAATTACCGCGAAACATGTCGATATCGGCGACGCCGGCGCCAATCCACAGGCAGGGATTTTCTGCGCTGTGAGATAGCAGCAGACGATCTTGCCAGCTCAGGGTGAAGCCGTCATCGGTTGTTGTCAGGGTGATATTGTGTAGGGTATGCATAAGTTTTCTATCCTCAATGTTGCCGGACGGCAGCGCTCTTGCCTACGGTTAGCACGGCGCTCGTCGGCCGGATAAGACGCCTTAACGTCGCCATCCGGCATGTCATATTGTTATTTCGCGTTGCTATCCAGCAGGCCCGCAGCAACGGCGGGAGCCAGCCCCGGCGCCAGCGGCAGGCGCGGGATCACCAGGCAATGCAGCAGGTGGTAAATATCCTGCTTGCCGTCCCACACTTTGGTGGTCACCTGGTTATTGGTATCCAGCTCCTGCCACCACGAACCGTTCTCGTAGTCCATCAGATAAGTGATGCAGTAATCCCACCACTTCTGATACCAGGCTTCGTATTGGCTATCGCCGGTGAGGGTATACAGGGCGTAAGCGGTGCCCATTGCTTCCACAATCGGCCAGCGCACTCTTTCACGTACAATCGGTTTGCCGTCCCAGTCCACGGAGTAGACGAAGCCGTCTGCGCCATCGGGCGCCCAGGCGTCGCGAAGGGTAGCGTGGAATAACCCTTTGGCATCTTCCAGCAGCCAGGCGGGAGGAGTTTCAAAACGCGCTTCCAGGGCCGCATGCAGGTGCAGCATCAGGCGACCCCACTCGATCCAATGCCCCGGCGTGCCGCCGTAAGCGCGGAAACGGTGGGCAGGGTTATCTTTGTTGTAATCGCGAATGGGGTTCCACTGCGCATCGAAGTGCTCGTTGACGCGGTAGTCGCCGTTGCGGGCCACATCGTGAATAATGACGGAGGCGATGCGCAGCGCGCGGTCGAGCCATTTACGATCGTGGGTCACGTCGTACACGATCAAAAAAGCCTCTACGGCATGCATGTTGGCGTTGCCGCCACGGTAATCTTCGGTCTGGCTGAAGGCTTCGTCCCAGGACTCCAGGCACATCTGCTCCTCTTCGCTCCAGAAGTATTTTTCGATGACCTCGATCGCGTCATCCAGCAGTTTTCTGGCCTGTGGATGGCCCGTGGTGACGGCGCTTGCCGCCCCTAACAGGACGAAGAAATGCTGATATCCCTGTTTGGAGGCGTCCATCACGCCTTCATCGTTCACACAGGCATACCAGCCGCCGTAGCGCCGATCGCGTAACGCGCCGTTCAACGCGTTAATACCATGGTCGACTAACTGATATGCGCCCGGACGGCCCATCGATGCGGCAACGGAATAAACGTGCAGCATACGGGCGGTAATCCACAGGTGCGTACCCATCTCCGCTCTGATCTGTCCCTGATTTCCCAGCCAGCCGAAACCGGTAGGTACTGCGGATTTTTTCCCAAAGTCAAAAATGCGATCGGTTTCTTGCTCCAGCCAGCGGTTGTGGCTCAACGTGTTAAACCATTTCATGCTTTCATCCTCACATTAACGACGGCGGGCCATCATTTCGTCGACGATCTCACCCAAACGCTGCAACTTAGGCACAGAAATATCACGCAGCATCAGTTCGGTATCCGGCAGGCCAATCACCGATGACCAGACGGCGCGACCCGCCAGAAAACCGGATGCGCCTGCGGTCATTGCGACTCTAACCGCCCGAGGGAACAATTTTTCATCAATACCGGAGGAGAGGATGACCCACGGCATATTGATATGCTCGTTCAGGCGCTGTGACGCGGCGAGAAGGTCGTGCTGCGCGCCTTTGCCGTACAGCGGCATTTCAACTTTGTAGAGATCCGCGCCGCTGTCGCCCAACTCTTTTGCGGCATCAATGATGGCCTGTTCACGGTCGAACTTATCGCCACGGCGAGGTGGGCGCACAACCGGTTCGATAATGCTCACCAGACCATTGCTGTGGCACATCTCATTAAATTCTTTGACCATATCAAGACGCTGTTGGGCATCTTCATCGCTGCGCCAGAGCACCAGCAGTTTTAGCGCTTTACCGCCGTCTTGCTTTATCGCTTGTGGATTGATCTTTTTATCAATGACGACGCTATCGACAGGAATGCCATTGCCGGGAATGAACGCATCGGCGGCGACGATCATGGCGCAGTTTTTTGCAATCGCGTTTTGCTCCACCACCTGGCGGTAACAGAACTGTTGGTCAATCAGAATGGCGGAGGCATAAGGAGACAGCGCTTTTGCGGCATTCACTTTGAAATCCGTCAGTACGCTGTCGGCAACAGGAGACTTCGCACCAGCAGCTGCAAACATTAAGCGCATCGCTTCACGCTGATCGACCGCCAGCATGGCAAAGCCGCCGGATGCGCGCGTAATGTCTTTGATGGTGTAGTTGTTCATTCAGTTTTCCTTTATTCAGTCGTTACATTTTGAATTTGTTCGGTAACCCGGCGCTGTTACGCACCTGTTCGAGAATGGCTGTCCAGTCTTCCCGGCCACGACCGGCGGCGCGAGCCTGGTTATAAACTTCACGGGATGCGGCGCCGAGCGGCATCGGCACATGCAGTTGGTTGGCAACATCCAGCGCAATCCCCAAGTCTTTGTGCGCCAGATCGATCATGAAGGAGGGAGAAAGGTCGCCTTTCAGCACTTTGTTGGGCCAGGAGGTGGTGAAGTGGCCTTTGCCTGCCGGGGTTCCGCTCATCACTTTTAACGCGACGTCGAAGGAGAGGCCCAGCGCTTCGCATAACGCGGCGGCTTCGGCAGAAAGCGCATTCAGCGCGATGCTCATATAGTTATTGATAAGCTTTACGCGAATCCCCATGCCGGGGCCGCCAGCGTTAATCAACTCATTGCCCATCGCCATCAGTACCGGCGTTGCGCGCTCCACCTGTTCTGCGCTGCCGCCTGCCAGTAATAGCAACGTCCCCGCAATGGCGTGATCGGATGTTCGACCGACCGGGACATCCATCATGCTGAACCCTCTGGCGCGCATATCTGCGATAAGTTTGTCCGTCTGTAGCGGATGGATGGTGGACATATCGATCACCAGCGCGTCCTGCGACAAGCCTTCGCAAACGCCTTGATCGCCGAATAACACGCTGCGAACGAGATCGCCATTAGGCAGCATTGTGATGACAAACTCGGCCTCTTTCGCCGCCTGCGCCGGGCTGCTGGCAGGACGAGCACCTTTTTCCACCAGGGTCTGTATGGCGTCGGGGTTCACATCAAAGACGCTGAGCTGATGGCCCTGCTTGAGCAAATTACTCGCCATGGGCGAACCCATCTGGCCTAATCCGACAAATGCAATCACTGCCATATCGTTCTCCTGAAACGTGAATGTCATTTTTTGTCACTTGCGTGACGCTGGTTTTGTCTGTTTTTGATCGTATTTGTAATTTATGGTCAAAAAATTGACAGCCGTCACTTTTTAAACATTTTGCGAAATTAAAATAATCGCATCCCGAAATGCTTAAGGAATGACCATGATTCGTGTTGCTTGTGTGGGTATCACCGTGATGGATCGCATCTATTACGTTGAAGGTTTACCGACTGAAGGAGGTAAATATGTGGCGAAACGTTATACGGAAGTGGGCGGCGGGCCTGCTGCAACTGCCGCAGTGGCTGCGGCGAAACTGGGGGCGCAGGTGGACTTTATTGGGCGTGTGGGAGATGACGACACCGGAAGCAGCCTGCTGGCGGAGCTGGAATCCCTGGGGGTAAATACCCGCTATACCCGGCGTTACGAGGGGGCGAAGTCCTCACAGTCTGCGGTCATCGTCGATGTGAAAGGGGAGCGGATTATCGTCAATTATCCCAGCCCGGATTTATTGCATGACGCTGACTGGCTTAATGAGATCGACTTTTCTCAATGGGATGTGGTGCTGGCGGATGTTCGCTGGCATGACGGGGCGAAACGGGCATTCACGCTGGCGCGCCGGGCCGGAGTCATGACGGTTCTGGATGGCGATGTGACGCCACAGGACATCAGCGAGCTGGTGGCGTTAAGCGATCATGCCGCCTTCTCTGAACCGGGCCTGGCGCGCCTGACGGGAATACAGGATACCGTAAGCGCGTTAAAAAAATCACAAATGATCACAAATGGACATGTCTATGTCACGCGCGGCGGTGAAGGATGCGACTGGTTAGACGATAATGTCTTTCGGCATCAACCCGGATTCCCGGTAGAGGTGGTCGACACCACCGGCGCGGGGGATGTTTTTCACGGTGCGCTCGCCTTTAGCCTGGCAGGTGGAACGCCAGTCGAAGAGGCCGTCAGGTTTGCCAGCGGCGTGGCCGCACTGAAATGCACCCGACCAGGCGGGCGTGCCGGAATCCCTGACTGTGATCAAACCCGATCTTTTCTGTCACTTTTTGTATAAAATGTAAGGCAATGGTTTTTCGAGGAATTTGCATGAGTCTTACTGAACTGACCGGTAACCCACGGCATGATCAGTTGCTGGCGCTGATTGGCGAGCGCGGTTACATGAATATTGACGAACTGGCTGGCCTGCTGGATGTGTCCACGCAGACCGTGCGTCGCGATATCCGCAAACTGAGCGATCAGGGATTGATTACGCGTCATCACGGTGGCGCGGGACGGGCTTCCAGCGTTGTGAATACCGCCTTTGAGCAGCGAGAAGTCTCCTGGACGGAAGAGAAAAAAGCCATCGCGGAAGCGGTGGCGGACTATATTCCAGACGGCTCCACGGTCTTTATCACCATTGGTACGACCGTTGAGCAGGTAGCGCGGGCGCTGTTAAACCACAATCATCTGCGAATTATCACTAACAGCCTGCGTGTGGCGCATATTCTGTACAATAATCCGCGTTTTGAAGTGATGGTGCCTGGCGGAACGCTTCGCCCGCATAACAGCGGCATTATCGGCCCTTCTGCGACGGCGTTTGTGGCGGGGTTTCGTGCGGACTATCTTGTCACCAGCGTCGGCGCGATAGAAAGCGATGGCGCGTTGCTGGAGTTTGACGTCAATGAAGCCAGTGTGGTGAAAACCATGATGGCTCACTCCCGGCATATCCTCCTTGCTGCCGATCATACGAAATACCATGCTTCCGCAGCGGTAGAGATTGGCAACGTGTCGCAGGTAACGGCGCTGTTTACTGATGAGTACCCAGGCCCGGCATTGCATAACCTGCTTCAGTCACAGCAGGTTGAGATTGTCCAGGTTAGCCCAGGCCAGGATGACGCAACGTCAGTCTGAAGGGGTTATAAACAGAACCGTCTTTTTAGACGGTTCTTTTTCACCTTTTTGTCAAATATATAATCATCCTGGTGGTGATATAAAAATCTTAAAATAAAAACCGCCTGCTTATTGTTACCCTGATAGCTGTTGTTTTATAAGGCGTTTATTTTCCTGCCGGGAATGCTTTTATTCTATAAAAATAGTTATTAAGAATAATGCAAATAAATAAGGTGCATTTTATTTACTGTTATCTCATGAGCCCCTGCCGTACATTGACAGATTAAATGAATACTTGTATTTATTCTGCTAAGGTGACAATTCATTACGCCTTTGAACTCTGACTCTTTAATTATTTAAAGATAAAGATGAGCGGATGGATTTCGCCTTTTATAAATATCTTATGCACGCGTCTTTGATGCTTTTTATCCGAATAAAAAAGCCTTACGGAAAAGGTGGCTCTCATGAAATCTTCTCGTCTTATTCAAAAAACGCCGATCCCGGCAAAGCTTGCGCTCTGTATTGCCAGTGCGCTGGCGTTGAGCGGGTTGAGTGGACACGTTCTGGCAGCAGGATGTAGCCAATCCTCCAGTACGCAATTTTTCTGCGATGATACGACGATCTATTATTTTGGTAATCCTCTGAATGGTGGTTCTCGTGATTACACCACGTTTGATGAAGTATTAATTAATACCAGCCAGAATGGTATAACCACACCGCTTCAGGGGTGGGGAGTCTATCTTGATTCAACGGGGTACAAATTTAAAGACCTGGTAATTAACACCACGGGATCTGAAGCTGACGGTATTCACTCCAAAAACGCAGGGGGGAGGCTGGAAGCGGAAAATATCAAGATTACCACGACCGGAACCAGTTCTGATGGGATTAATCTGGGACGCGAACTTAACAGCGCTTACTCAATTGTTGAAGTCAGCGGTAATGTTTCTGTCGATGCTTCTGACGGCATGGGACTACGCGCAAATATCTCCAGAGTAAATACGAGTGCGAAATCTTCTATTATTATTCATGGGAATGCTGATGTTGTAACCCGAGGTAATGGTGGTGCAAATTCTGGCTATGGTATTTACGCTGGTAAAGATCCTGGAGATTTATTTGGTAGCGCGGCGGGCGTTGCGGATGTCACGATCAATGGGACTGCAAAAATCACCACTTCTGGTTCGAATGCTCATGGGGTTTATGCGGGACGAAAAGGTGAGATTAACCTTAATAACACTGATATCACGACAACCGGGAACGGGGCGAATGGTATCTATGCTTACGCCAACAGTGACTTTTCCAGAGTAAATCTGGGTGGGAATACAACCATTAAAGCGACAGGCAATAATGCCTATGCGATGTATGCCTACCAAAGTAAAGGTTTAATCCGCTCCTGGGATGCCGCAACGGATACCGCAAGCTCTGGTATCTATGATATTGAGGGCAATTTGTATGCGCGTTCGAGTGGCATTATTGACCTTACAATGGATGATGGCAGCCAGTTTGTCGGTATAGCCAACTCATCACAATTGGAAAATACAACATCGCTTCGTGCCACAATAAATCTCAACATAAACGGTGCAAACAGCGAATGGACGATGACCGGGAACTCTGTGGTCTCTACTCTGACGCTGAACCAGGCCACATTGCGTTATAGCGCAGACGGCGTGTCCCGCGATGACGAAAGTACCTTTAAAACCCTGACCGTGATGGGCAACTACACCGGCACAGATGCGTTACTGGTGTTGAACACCGTGCTTGAAGGCGATGACTCTTTTACCGATAAACTGATCGTCAAAGGGGATACCTCCGGCAATACCAACGTAGGCATCAATAACATCGGCGGTGTGGGCGATCTGACCCTTAACGGTATTGAGATTGTGGACGTTGAGGGTGTTTCCGACGGAACGTTCACCAAAGCAGGACGTATTGTGGCGGGCGGCTATGACTATGACGTGGTGAAAAATGCCAGTAACTGGTATCTCACCAGCCAGCTAAGCCCGGTGGAGCCAGAACCAGAACCTGAGCCGGAACCTGAACCAGAAAACCCGGACCCGGTCGATCCACCAACACCGCCGGGACCGGTTGACCCGGTGGACCCGCCGGCACCACCAGGGCCGGTTGATCCCGTGGAACCACCAACGCCGCCAGGGCCGGTCGATCCTGTTGATCCCCCTGCGCCACCAGAGCCGCCGCTACCGCCAGCGCCTGAACCTGGTGAACATCAATACCGCCCTGAGTTTGGTAGCTAT
The DNA here is from genome assembly GCF_030333595.1 of Citrobacter sp. CK181. NCBI lineage: Bacteria > Pseudomonadati > Pseudomonadota > Gammaproteobacteria > Enterobacterales > Enterobacteriaceae > Citrobacter > Citrobacter sp. CK181. Next base: position 32,055 of record NZ_JAOWFN010000005.1, read on the forward strand.
CTGGCGAACAACTATGCCGCTAATACGCTGTTTATCACCCGTCTGCACGATCGCCTGGGTGAAACCCAGTACACCGACATATTAACGGGCGAGCAGAAAGTGACCAGCATGTGGATGCGTAACGTAGGTGGTCATATGCGCTTTACTGATGGCAGCAAGCAGCTGAAAACGCAGGCTAATCGCTATGTATTGCAGATTGGCGGCGACCTGGCGCAGTGGAGCAGCGATGGTCTCGACCGCTGGCATCTGGGGGTGATGGCGGGTTACGCCAATCAGAAAAGTAAAACGCATAACACCCATAATGGCTACGCTTCACGCGGTCATGTGAACGGCTACAGCGCGGGGGTGTATGCGACGTGGTATGCGAATGAAGCGGATAAAACCGGGACGTATCTGGATAGCTGGGTGCTCTATAACTGGTTTGATAACACCGTGCAGGGTGACCATCTTGCCAGTGAAAAATACAAATCTGACGGTATCACGGCGTCTATCGAAGGGGGATACACCTTCCTGATAGGCGAAAGCGAGCGTACGAGTTACTGGCTCCAGCCAAAAGCCCAGGTGACCTGGATGGACGTGCAGGCTGACTCGCACCGTGAAAGCAACGGCACTCAGGTGAAAGACAAAACTGACGGCAACCTGATGACCCGACTCGGTGTGCGCGCATACCTGAAAGGCCATAACGCCATTGATGACGGCAAAGACCGTGAGTTTCAGCCGTTTGTTGAAGCAAACTGGCTCCACAATACCCACAACCAGAGCGTCCAGATGGGGGCGATCCGGGATGAAATCAGCGGCACCAAAAATATTGGTGAGCTGAAAGTTGGTGTGGAAGGGCAAATTAACCCGCGTTTGCAGGTGTGGGGGAATGTAGCTCAGCAGGTAGGCGACAACAGTTATAGCGATACCGCAGCGATGTTGGGGGTGAAATACAGCTTCTGAACCATAATGGCAGATAGCTTACCGGGCCTATGGACTGTTTTGTAGGCCGGATAAGGCATAGCCGCCATCCGGCAGGTCGCCCGGTGGCGCTACCGCTTACCGGGCCTACGGACTATTTTGTAGGCCGGATAAGGCATAGCCGCCATCCGGCAGGCGCCCGGTGGCGCTACCGCTTACCGGGCCTACGGGCTATTTTGTAGGCCGGATAAGGCAAAGCCGCCATCCGGCGAAAAGTGTTAAGGCGATGCATTGCATCGCCTTTTTTCCGTTTGCGTTAGTCGATTTTTTCCCTGTCCGGCGCATAGTCAAACTCCTGCTTTCCCGCTACAGTTATTCATCCACGGCTTGCAAGGAGAGGATCATGCTCTATATCTTTGATTTAGGTAATGTGATTGTCGATATCGACTTCAACCGCGTGTTAGGTGCATGGAGTGACCTGAGCCGTGTCCCGCTGGCTTCGTTGAAGCAAAGTTTTACGATGGGAGAGGCGTTTCATCAGCATGAGCGGGGGGAGATCACTGATGAAGCCTTCGCAGAAGCATTGTGCCATGAGATGGCGTTGCCGCTGAGCTATGAGCAATTTTCCCACGGCTGGCAGGCGGTATTTGTCGCATTACGGCCCGAGGTTATCGACATCATGCATAAGCTTCGCGAGCAGGGGCATCGTGTCGTCGTATTGTCTAATACCAACCGTCTGCATACGACCTTCTGGCCAGATGAATACCCTGAAGTTCGCCAGGCTGCCAATCATATTTATCTGTCTCAGGAATTGGGCATGCGTAAACCTGAGGTGCGGATTTACCAGCATGTTTTGCAGACAGAAGGTTTTTCCTCCGCCGATACGGTCTTTTTTGACGACAACGCCGATAATATAGAAGGGGCTAACCAGTTGGGGATCACCAGTATTCTGGTGACGGATAAAACGACCATCCCGGACTATTTCGCGAAGTTGTTATGCTAAAAAACGTGCATCAAAAAGCCAGGCATCATACGCGTCCAGTCAGGGCCTGGCTTAAACTGTTGTGGCAGCGCATTGACGAGGACAATATGACCACCCTGGCGGGGAACCTGGCCTATGTCTCGTTGCTCTCGTTAGTGCCGTTGATCGCCGTCGTTTTTGCGCTTTTCGCCGCCTTTCCCATGTTTTCCGATGTCAGTCTCCAGTTACGCCATTTTATTTTTGCTAACTTCATCCCGGCGACGGGAGATGTTATTCAGCGTTATATTGAGCAGTTCGTCGCAAATTCCAACAAAATGACGGCGGTAGGCGCTTGTGGACTGATCGTCACGGCGCTGTTGCTGATGTATGCCATCGACAGCGCCCTGAACACCATCTGGCGTAGCAAACGCACGCGTCCAAAAGTGTATTCTTTCGCCGTTTACTGGATGATCCTGACCCTGGGGCCACTGCTGGCGGGCGCCAGCCTGGCGATTAGCTCCTATCTGCTTTCTCTGCGCTGGGCCAGTGAGCTCAACACGGTTATCGATAACGTCCTGAGGGTATTCCCTCTGATTCTCTCCTGGATTTCGTTCTGGCTGCTGTACAGCATTGTGCCGACCACGCGCGTACCAAACCGCGATGCCGTTGTCGGCGCTTTTGTCGCAGCGGTACTGTTCGAAGCAGGAAAGAAAGGATTCGCGCTTTATATCACCATGTTCCCGTCATATCAGTTGATTTACGGCGTGCTGGCGGTTATCCCCATTTTGTTTGTCTGGGTGTACTGGACATGGTGTATCGTCTTGCTTGGTGCCGAAATAACTGTCACTCTCGGGGAATACCGCAAACTCAAACAAGCCGCAGAACAAGAAGAAGCAGACCAATCATGATTGCATTAATTCAGCGCGTAACCCGTGCCAGCGTCACCGTGGAGGGCGAGGTGACGGGTGAAATCGGCCAGGGACTTTTAGTGTTATTAGGTGTCGAAAGGGATGATGACGAACAGAAAGCGAATCGTCTGTGCGAGCGCGTGCTCGGTTATCGAATTTTTAGCGATGCCGAAGGCAAGATGAATCTCAACGTGCAACAGGCGGGGGGAAGCGTGCTGGTGGTGTCGCAATTTACGTTGGCCGCCGATACCGAACGCGGTATGCGACCGGGCTTCTCAAGAGGCGCCGCGCCGGATCGCGCTGAAGCGCTGTATGAATACTTTGTTGAGCGCTGCCGCCAACAGGAAATGAACACGCAAACCGGACGTTTCGCTGCCGATATGCAGGTCTCGCTGGTCAATGATGGCCCCGTAACGTTCTGGCTACAGGTATGAGCCAGCTTCCGGCGTGGCCGCGGGTAACAAGAGAGAGTACAGCTATGTATCACCTTCGAGTACCGCAAACAGAAGAAGAATTAGCGCGTTACTACCAGTTTCGCTGGGAAATGCTGCGCAAACCGCTCCACCAGCCGAAAGGCTCCGAACGCGATGCCTGGGATGCGATGGCGCATCATCAAATGGTGGTGGATGAAGAGGGGAACCTGGTTGCGGTAGGGCGTTTGTATATCAATGCGGATAACGAAGCCTCTATTCGTTTCATGGCCGTTGAACCGTCTGTTCAGGATAAAGGGCTGGGAACGTTGATGGCGATGACCCTGGAGTCCGTGGCGCGCCAGGAAGGGGTAAAACGCGTCACCTGTAGCGCCCGTGAAGATGCGGTAGCGTTCTTCGCCAAACTTGGCTTTGTGAATCAAGGGGAAATCACGACCCCGCAAACCACGCCGGTTCGCCATTTTCTGATGATTAAACCGGTCGCGACGCTGGATGACATTCTGCACCGTGGCGACTGGTGTGGGCAGCTTCAGCAGGCCTGGTATGAGCACATCCCGTTAAGTGAAAAAATGGGGGTGCGCATTCAGCAGTACACTGGTCAGAAATTTATTACGACCATGCCTGAAACGGGCAATCAGAATCCGCACCACACGTTGTTTGCCGGGAGTTTGTTTTCACTGGCGACGCTTACCGGCTGGGGGCTGATCTGGCTCATGCTGCGCGAGCGTCATCTGGGCGGTACGATTATTCTCGCCGATGCGCATATTCGCTACAGCAGGCCCATCAGCGGCAAACCCAGCGCAATTGCCGATCTGGGGTCGTTGAGCGGCGATCTGGACAGGCTGGCGCGAGGCCGTAAAGCACGCGTGCAACTGCAAGTGGAGTTGTTTGGCGACGAGACGTCAGGCGCAGTTTTTGAAGGTATTTATATCGTATTGCCGGCAAAACCGTTTGGCCCCTATGAAGAGGGCGGCAACGAGGAAGAGTAGGATAAAGGGGGTACCTCCTTTATTCGATATTTTGCTCCCTTTATCTGTATGGATACACAGCGTTATAACCTGGTTTTTAGCGAAAAGAAACGGGGAGTTCTGACGAGGTTGCAATTCTGGAAAGCGGCTCGTAAAAGCAAAAATCGCGCTCATAAAGTCTTTTTTCTGGTCTTTCATCGGTGTATGTTGTTTGAAAATTAATCGCCAATGATATACTGGAGGTATATATGAGTATGATGGCTGGAATGGAAATGGGCAGAATATTACTTGATTTATCCGATGAAGTTATCAAGCGGCTTGATGACCTTAAACAACAGCGTAATCTTCCGCGAGCAGAGCTATTACGCGAAGCAGTTGAACAATACCTGGAAAGGCAGGGACAAGCCGAAACCACTATTTCCGATGCGCTGGGGCTCTGGCAAGGTTGCGAAGAAGATGGCGTTGAATACGAAAGGAAGCTCCGCGAGGAGTGGCAATGATTAAAGGTCCGGTGTTGTTTGACACCAATATTCTCATTGATTTATTTAGCGGGCGTGGTGAAGCGAAGAAGGCTCTCGAAGCTTACTCACCCCAGAATGCCATTAGTCTCATTACCTGGATGGAAGTGATGGTAGGGGCAAAAAAGTACCATCAGGAATCCCGCACACGTATAGCATTGAGCGCTTTTAACGTTATCGGCGTTTCACAGGATATTGCTGAAAGAAGTGTCAGTCTCAGGCAGGAATACGGGATGAAGTTGCCGGATGCGGTCATTCTGGCTACAGCGCACATTCATCGTTTTGCGCTCGTGACGCGCAATACAAAGGACTTTGCGGGGATTCCGGGAGTCATTACGCCTTACCATTTATAAGCCGGGCGGCAAGCGCCACCCGACCTGACGTCAGAATTACTCCCCTTCGCCCGGGAACAGGAACGGGTTGATGGAGCTGCGGGCAAAGCCCTCTTGCTCCATGCGCGCGTCGAGCACCAGTGAGGCGAGATCGTCGGCGACGGCTTCCACTTTCGGGTCTTTTTCCTGATACAGAATTTTCAGGTAAGTACCGCAGTCGCCACAGCTTTCTGCTTTAATCGACGCCTGTTCGTTATCCAGCGACCAGTAGTGCAGATCGCGACTCTGCTCGCAGTTGCTGCATTTGACGCGCACCACATGCCACTCGGTTTCGCACAGGTTGCAGTGCAGGTAACGCAGACCCTGCGTGGTGCCGATTTGCACCATGCTGGAAACCGGCATTGAGCCGCACACCGGGCAATACTGACGCTGTTCGCCGTACTCCGCACGGGCTTTACCGGGGATCAGGCTGGCCATTTGCGCCCAATAGAGCGACAGCGCCGCCCAGATAAACGGGGCCTTATCACTGCTGACGGAGGCAAAATCGGATTCAAATAGCGCGCTCGCCATTTGCTCCAGTTCCTGTTCCGAAGCCTTCTCCAGATTTTCGATTACCGCCAGCGCGGGGCCGCTCATCTCCGGTTTCAGCTCAGCAATCAGCGAATGCAGCAGTTTCTGCCAGTGCTTATCGCGCGGTAAAACGTGAATATCCAGCGGCGGTTTGCCCTGCGCGTTCGCTTCTTTGATGCGCGCGGTTAGATCCATCTCCAGCGGATGGTCGTACAGCACCACTTCCTGGGCATGTGCGATCAGCGCGGCAAAGCGCAGATAATCGCCAAGCGGGTTGTTTTCGGCCAGCTCGCGCAGACGCTCGGCGCGGCGGTTATACAAATTTTTGAGCCGGGGGAACAATAACGGCGGAATCATATCCGCCGTACGTTTCTCGCTCTTCTCCAGCTCATCTTGCGGGATTATGCGAATACTCATTCAGATGACTTTTCCTGTTTCTGGCGGACTTCACGGTACCAGCGCGGGTGATGTTTCTTCGCCCATGACCGGGTTACCCATCCCTCCACCATCGCGGTAATGGTGCCTTTCACCCAGAGGGCGGCGTAAATGTGCACCATGATAACCACAATTAACGCTACTGCGGCAAATGAATGCAGCATTAACGCGAATCGGATCACCGGGATTGAGAAAGCAGGCGCAAAATACGGACGCCAGATGATCACTCCGCTGACCAGCAACAGGACCAGGAAAATAATCGCCGCCCAGAATACGCATTTCTGGCCGAAGTTATAACGTCCGGTGTCGCCGACTTCCTCGTTGACGACGATCTTACGAATATTCTTCGCCCAAAAGATATCATCCCGATTGATTAGATTGTGGTGCCAGTAACGGAAAAACATGATGATGAATGAGGCGAACATGATCACGCCCACGAACGGGTGCACAATGCGCGCCAGCTGTGGGGTGCCCATGATATGCATCAGCCAGTTGAAGGACGGGAACAAAAAGCCCAGTCCGCTCACCGCCGCCAGTACGAAACAGAAGGCGGTGATCCAGTGGTTGATGCGTTCCGGCGCCGTATAGCGCACGATGGTGTCACGTCGTTTCATTTGCGCACCTCGTCTTTCTCTTCATGCAGATTGTCTTCTTCCTCATCTGCACGGTTCGGGCCGACACCGACATAGTGGAAGATGCTGGCCGCAAAGGTCGCAGCAAAGCCGACCGCTGCGAGAGGTTTCCAGATGCCTTTCCAGAATTTCACCGTCGCGCTGATTTCCGGGTTTTCCGGCAGACCGTGGTACAGATTCGGTTTGTCGGCATGGTGCAGCACGTACATGACGTGAGTACCGCCGACGCCTGCCGGATCGTACAGACCTGCATTGTCGTAACCACGGGTTTTCAGCTCAGCCACACGTTCGCCTGCCAGCGTTTTCATCGCCTCTTTGGAACCAAAGTGGATAGCGCCAGTCGGGCAAGTCTTCACGCAGGCCGGTTCTTGCCCCACCACCACGCGGTCAACGCACAGCGTACATTTATAAACGCGGTTGTCGTCCGGGTTGAGGCGCGGCACATCGAACGGACAACCGGCGATGCAGTAGCCGCAGCCGATGCACTGCTCAGACTGGAAGTCGACAATGCCGTTGGCATACTGAATAATAGCCCCTTCTGCCGGACATGCCTTCAGGCAGCCCGGATCGGCGCAGTGCATACAGCCATCCTTACGGATAAGCCATTCCAGTTTGTCGTCTTGCTCCACTTCCGAGAAGCGCATCACCGTCCAGGATTTTGCGGTCAGATCAGCCGGGTTGTCGTACACCCCGATGTTGCTGCCCACTTCATCACGAATATCGTTCCATTCCGAACAGGCCACCTGACAGGCTTTACAGCCAATACAGGTGGTGACGTCGATAAGCTTCGCCACCTCTTGCTGGTGATCCCGCGCCTGTGGCGCGGGAGTGAAACCGTTAGTCGCGGAACGACGAACGATGTCTTGCGATTGATAAGCCATAGGTCGTCTCCGTTACACCTTTTCCACATTCACCAGGAAGGACTTGAACTCCGGCGTCTGCGTGTTCGCATCACCGACGAATGGCGTAAGCGTATTGGCGATAAAGCCTTTTTTCGCCACCCCTTCGTAGCCCCAATGAATAGGAATACCGATGGTATCGATATCCTTGCCGTCTGCTTTCAGCGTGCGAATGCGCTTGGTCACTACCGCCTTGGCTTTGATATAGCCACGGTTGGAGGAGACTTTTACGGTATCGCCATGCGCGATGCCGAGCTTGTTCGCCAGCTTCTCGCCGATCTCCACAAACTGTTCCGGCTGCGCGATAGCGTTAAGCAGCGCGTGTTTGGTCCAGTAGTGGAAGTGCTCGGTCAGACGGTAAGTTGTTCCGACGTAAGGGAACTTATCGGCTTTACCCAACGCCTCTGCGTCGCCTTTAAAGATACGGGCGGCAGGGTTGGAGATAACGTTCGGGTGCAGCGGGTTCGTCCCCAGCGGCGTTTCAAACGGCTCGTAGTGTTCCGGGAACGGCCCTTCCGCCATCTTGTCGAGCGCGAACAGGCGACCCATCCCTTCCGGCTGCATGATGAACGGCCCGACGTTGCTACCTGGCGCAGCGGCGCTGTAGTCCGGGATATCCATCCCGCCCCATTTCGCGCCATCCCATTTCAGGATTTGGCGCTTCGGATCCCACGGGTTGCCCTGTGGATCGGCGGAGGCGCGGTTATACAGAATGCGGCGGTTCAGCGGCCATGCCCATGCCCACCCCAGCGTATTGCCGAGGCCTGACGGATCGGAGTTATCGCGGCGCGCCATCTGGTTGCCTTCCGGCGTCCAGCTACCGGCGAAAATCCAGCATCCGCTGGAGGTGGTGCCATCGTCACGCAACTGGGCGAACGAGCTGAGCTGTTGGCCTTTCTTCACGATCACCGCCCCCGTTGCCGGGTCGATAAGATCGGCCAGCGCCTTACCGTTACTTTCCATCGCCACTTCTTCCGAAGACGGCTCATGCGGCGTGGAGTAGTTCCAGGTCATATTCAGCACCTGTTCCGGGTTCGCGCCGCCTTGCTCGGCGTACATCTTACGCAGGCGTAAGAAGATACCGGCCAGGATCTCGCCGTCGGTTACGGCGTCGCCGGGGGCGTCCGCGCCTTTCCAGTGCCATTGCAGCCAGCGGCCGGAGTTGACGATAGAGCCGTTCTCTTCGGCGAAGCAGGTTGACGGCAGACGGAACACTTCGGTCTGGATTTTCGACGGATCAACATCGTTCGACTCACCGTGGTTTTGCCAGAAGGTGGACGTTTCGGTATTGAGCGGGTCGATAGTCACCAGGAACTTCAGTTTAGAGAGTGACGCAACCACTTTGTTTTTGTTCGGGAATGAGGCGACCGGGTTAAAGCCCTGGCAGAGATAGCCATTGACCTTGCCTTCGTTCATCATCTCGAAGTATTGCAGGACGTCGTACCCTTTGTCCCACTTCGGCAACCAGTCGAAGCCCCAGTCATTGTCCTTCGTCGCGTTATCGCCAAAGAAGGCTTTCATCATAGAAACGAAGAATTTCGGGTAGTTGCTCCAGTAGTTGACCTGACCTTCCAGCAGCGGTTTTGGCGTGTTGGCGGCAAGGTAGGTTTGCAGGTCAGTCTGTTTTTCGCTGGGCAGCGTCATGTAACCCGTCAGGCTTTGCGACAGCAACCCTAAGTCAGTCAGCCCCTGAATGTTGGAGTGACCGCGCAGTGCGTTGACGCCGCCGCCAGCCATCCCCATGTTGCCGAGCAACAGTTGGATCATCGCCATCGTGCGGATGTTTTGCGCGCCGATGGAGTGCTGCGTCCAGCCGAGGGCATACAGGAACGACGCGGTTTTATCTTTGACGCTGGTTTCCGCAATGTATTCGCATACTTTCAGGAAATCGGCTTTCGGCGTGCCGCAGATATTTTCCACCACCTCCGGCGTATAGCGGGAAACGTGCTGCTTGAGCAGGTTCCACACGCAGCGAGGATGTTGCAGCGTGGTATCGCGTTTAGCGAAGCCATTTTCATCCAGTTCGTAGGCCCAACTGGTTTTGTCGTACTTGCGTTTATCCGCGTCATAGCCCGTAAACAGGCCATCTTCGAAGCCAAAATCTTCACGCACGATCAGGCTGGCGTTGGTATAGGCTTCGGTGTATTCGCGGTTGTATTTTTCGTTGTTCAGCAGGTACAGCAGTACGCCTGACAGGAAGGCAATGTCAGTACCGGAACGGATAGGGGCATAGAAATCGGCCACCGACGCCGTACGCGTGAAGCGAGGATCAATCACAATCAGCTTCGCGCCGTTGTGAATTTTAGCTTCCATCGCCCAACGGAACCCTACCGGGTGGGCTTCAGCGGCGTTACCGCCCATCACCACGATGAGGTTGGCGTTCTTCATGTCGACCCAGTGGTTGGTCATCGCACCGCGACCAAATGTTGGAGCAAGACTTGCTACCGTTGGTCCGTGTCAGACACGCGCCTGGTTGTCGACCGCGAGCATACCGAGCGCGCGGGAGAATTTTTGCGTTAAATAGCCGGTTTCGTTACTGGATGCGGAAGCGCACAGCATCCCGGTGGAGAGCCAGCGGTTAACGGTCACGCCTTCGGCGTTCTGCGCAACGTAGTTGGCGTCGCGGTCCTCTTTCATCAGTTTGGCGATGCGGTCAAATGCCTCATCCCAACTGATTTGCTGCCATTTATCTGAACCTGGCGCGCGGTATTCCGGGTATTTCAGGCGGCTTTCGGAGTGAATGAAGTCCACCAGACCGGCCCCTTTCGGGCAAAGCGCGCCACGGCTGACCGGATGATCCGGATCGCCCTCGATGTGGAAGATAGATGCTTTGGCGTTTTTTGCACCGTCGCCGAGGCTGTACATTAACAGCCCACAACCAACGGAACAGTAAGTGCAGGTGTTACGGGTTTCGCGGGTGCGCAGCAATTTATATTGCCGTGTTTCCGCTAGCGCTACGCTGGGTGCGAAACCCAGTGCCGCCGCCGTGGTGCCTGCCATACCGCCAGCGCAGATCTTAAAGAACTGCCTTCTGCTGACCTGCATGGTTTGCTCCTTGTTTCGACATTGCTATGTAGTTTTACTTTGCGGACCACAATGAAACCGGCCGCAAAGGGAAGAATTTGCGCATTCCCTCAGTTCCGGGAGGGATATAACTCAGGATACCATAATGTTGGTAGGTGTGTTCTGTTGCGGTTAAATAAAAGTGAATGAGTTTTCATGATGGCAATATGAAAATGTGATGCTTATCACATTGAGGCGTAATGAATGACGAGCTTTGCAACCGAAAAAGAAGGAACTAATACTTTAGAGTTAATAAATTTCGCTGCGTAATCATCACTATGTTAAATAATTGTGTTGTTGTTCGAAATAGAGATGAGGTATCAGCATTCTTTATCGGTAGTTCTGGATAGATCGGCTTTTCTGGCGGTAGATAATATTTATTATTTATACAATAACGGGATTTAATCTTTTATATGAATCTTTATATATGTTTGGTGAATGTATATAAGGATTTCCTTTGAGGATTTTCCTGGAATAAATTCTTAAAAATAATCTTTCGATTGTATGGTTTTTTGACAAATGATAAATTTCGCCAACCAATATTGTATGTTGGTGTCATGTCAATTTTTTGAAATATGCAGAGGTCATCATTATATAAAGTGGCTTCTTTTATAAGGAAATAAAAATGAATGTTTTTTTTAAAAAAAGCCTGATGGTGTCTGTGCTGGCGCTGACGGCTTCTTCCGTTATGGCGGCACCGAGCGTTGATATTAAAGTATCAGGGAAAATTGTTCCTGCTTCCTGTATTCCGTCATTCCCAAGCGGCGGCGGTATCGCTGATTTTGGCACCATCAAAGTGGCGTCATTAAATTCAACTGCGCCAACCGCGCTGCCTGACATTAAAACCGTACCAGTCGCCATTACCTGTGAAGAAGATACGCGTGTCGGCGTTTCTTTTACTGATATGCATAGCGCTTCTGCACCGACCACCGGTTATGCCATTAATTTCGCATCGACTGATTTCATTTCTTCTGCTAATTATCTTTTTGGCCTGGGGCTGTATGGTAGCCAGAAAATTGGGGCATATGCGCTGGGTATTCAGATTGATTCAGGAACGCTGACTAACGGCAATGGCGATAACCTGGTTGCCTATTTCTCAGCAAATGACGGCACTAGCTGGGGAACAAAAGCAGGCAACAGCTATATGCAGATTATAAATAATAACAGCGAGGTTTACAGCTTTGGTAAAAGCTCGGCTGATGCGCCAGAACCGCAAACAAAAGTCAACTTTAACGTCGGTGTGTCCGCGATTATCAACCCGACAGACGATCTGCAAATTACCGATGAAGCGACGCTTGACGGCTTAACCACCGTAGAGCTGGTATACCTGTAATTACACTGCACGTATCGTAGATGCTCCCCATATTACTATGGGGAGCAGTTATGAATATTAATGGACTAATATTATGCTTTCCTTCAAGAAAACATTAATCTGCGCCTGTTTATTGGCGTCATTTAACTGTCTGGCTGCCGGGATGGTGCCCGACACGTCGCTGCTGCTGATTAATGAAGAAGAGCAAGGCGGCAGTATGGATGTTAAAAACACCGATGCTGATGCCCAGCTCTTGTATACCAAAATCGTCAATCTTCCAGACGATCCTCAGCCTGGCCTGATTGTCACGCAACCCGTTACGCGTGTTGATGCCGGTAAGACGCAACGTGTGCGATTCGTTCTTAAAAATAGCGCGGAGCCGTTAAAAGTAGAGCATTTGAAGCGCGTTATTTTTACGACCATCCCGCAACGGGATAAAAACAAAGTTAAAGTGGTCTTTAGCCAAAACCTTCCCGTCATTATTCATCCTTCGGGTTTAGACGTGAATATGGAGCCGTGGAAAGATCTCCAGTGGCATATGCGCGGCGGAAAACTCAGCGTGGAAAATAAAACGCCTTATGTTATCCGTCTGGAGCAGAAAGTAAAATTATTGCCATCAGGCGCGCACGCTGATTTACCAAAGGCTTATATTCTGCCGGGTGAAACAATAAATGCCCATGCCTCGACCACATTATCCGCACTGGATAAAAATATCGAAATGTATCCTGCTACGCGCTATGGCTATAAGGCGAAGAGTTTTGTTGCAGAAATAAAATAATTAATCTCAGTTTATTGTAAAACACATGGAGTGGTTATGATTCGCGGTTCCGCTAAAAAAGGAATTATTGTGTTTTGTCTGACGGCAATCGCTTTCAGTATACGGGCGGAAATAATGCCGACCTCTACTGGAACGATGGAGTTGGCGAGAGCGGTATTTGATACTGATGCATTAGAATCTAATGGTCTCGATCCTGTGATTGCTGATTATTATTCCTTAGCGTCCCGGTTCACTCCTGGTGTCCATAATGTGACCGTTATTATTAATGGCAAGAAACACAGTGTCATGTCGGTTAAGTTTAATGAGGAAGGGCAGCCCTGTATTGATAAAGCATTTCTGGAAAGCGCAGGACTCATCACGAAAATAAAAAGAGAAACCTGCCCGCTGATCCATCAATACTGGTCTACGGCAACCGTTAGCGCTACGCCTGAAACAGAAGAAATGTCGCTGGTTGTTCCGCAGGAAGCGATTGATCCAGATAATAACCGACAGGTCGCGGACGTTCGCGGTGGTCATGCCGCAATGCTGAATTACTCCATGTTTGGCACGCATTATAAATATGACGGCGATAATTCAGACCGCTTTCAGTCAACGTTTGAACTTGGTTTTAATGCGGGTGACTGGATTGTGCGCAGCACACAATTCGTCAGCGACGGCAGCGACCAGGAATTAGAAACCGACTCGTATTATACCTACGCGCAACGCACTTTCGCCGACTATGGCGTGATGGTGCAGGGCGGGCAAATCAACATTGCCAACAGCCGCTTTAGTATTCCATCGGTCTACGGTGTGCAAGTCATGCCGGATAATACCCTGCTGCCGAACGAGGGGAGCGGCGTCGAGGTGACGGGGATCGCCAGATATTCTCAGGCGCGCGTGGATATTCGCCAGGGCGGGCAGATCATCTATTCAACGCTTGTTCCCGCTGGCCCCTTTACCTTAACCGATGTGCCCATTGCTAACCTCAACACCGACCTGAATGTCACGGTGACGGAGACCGATGGAAGCGAAAGCCATTTTACCGTATCGGCGAGCACGTTTCGTAGCAACCATGTCGGCAGGGCGCCGGGCTTTTCTCTGGCCGTGGGGCGTGCGGAAGATATGGACACGAATTTTGAGCAGCCCTGGATTGTGTCGGCGTCTGATGGCTGGTCAGTGAATAATCGTATGAATCTCATGGCCGGAATGGTGATGGCGGATAACCACTATTACGGTTTCTCTGCCAATGTGGATACCGTTCCCGTACAGAATTTATATGCCTCGCTCGGGTTTCTTGGGTCGATCGATAACCGTAGCCAGACTGATGGACACAAAACCACGCTGGATCTTGGGTATTCCTTGCCCTGGGGGATGGGGATTTCGCTGGGCGGCAGCTACGGCACGGCGGACTATCGCGAAATGCAGGAACTGTATAGCGACGACGATGATTACTCCCCAACGAAATACGATACGAACGTCGCGGTCAGTTGGTCGGATACGCTTCTGGGGCGTTTTTCACTCGGCTACTACCGTAATGAGGCCTGGGACAGCGACTATAATAGCCGCCGCATTATCTCTTCCTGGTCGCAAACCTATAAATATTTCAGCGTCAGCGTGAACTGGGAATCGGATATCAGTCGTGGGGATGAGAGCGATCACGATATGTTCTACGTGAACGTTTCTGTTCCGTTAGGCCGTACCGGTGTTTCAACGAACTCGTGGTATCGCGAGAGTGAAGGAAGAAGCTCTTATGGCACGCGGGCGATGGGGTCGCTGAATGACGACAACCAATACACGGTCGGCGTGTCTCGCGATCAGGACGAAAGTGTTACCGACTGGGATAGCTCGCTTAACAGCAATCTTCACTATACCACGCTGTCCGTGGCGGCTGGCGGCGATAACGACAGCAATACGAACTACTCTGCCGCATTGAGTGGCGGCATTGTGGCGCATGACGATGGCGTGACCTTCTCACCGTATCCGGTCGCGGACACGTATGCCATTACCCAACTGGACAAGCCTGTTGCCGGTATCGAAATCGTGACGTCGCGCGGGCCCGTCTGGACCGATAAATGGGGTCAGGCCGTTGTCCCGTCATTGACGCCGTTCCATGAAAGTACGCTGGAACTCAATACCCAAAGTCTTCCGGGCAATCTTGACGTCAATAATGGCCGGACGGCGATTAAAGCGTCGCACGGGGCGGTCGCGAAATGGCAATTCACCACGCTGAGTCAGCGGCGCGTGCTGCTCTCTGTCATGCGTGCAGACGGTACTCCGTTGCCGAAAGGCGTCTCCATTGTCAACGACGCCGGGGAATACATCACTTCCGCGCCAGAGGACGGTTTGATCTTCCTGAATGATATCTCAGCAAGCCATCAGCTGTATGCGAAGGTGGACGGTGGACGATGCAAACTGAACTACACCCTGCCGGAAGCCGATCCGCAGAAATTCTACGAGGAGATAAAAGGGAAATGTCTCTAATGAAACAGGGAGCTGGCTCCATGAAACACCTTAGCGTTTTTATGCCTGTATTACTGGCGGGTTTCTTGTGTGGGAATGCGCCATCCGCACTGGCGGAAGAAGGCGACTGTCAGATTTTATCTTCGACAAAACAGGTCGACTATGGGCGGTTCCGCAGGGAGGATATGAGGGAGGGGAGCACCGAATACGCCGGGAATATGTATCACGGTTATGCCTCCGTCACCCGGGAGTTACAGGTCTCCGTCATCTGTACTGATGAACATAAAATTCGGCTCTTTGTGGATGGCCCCGCCCGGCAGGGGCAGGCCTGGCAGTTTTCTGACAACGGCGCGATGTCGATTAAAATGAAAAATGCCAGAGTCGATAACGCTCCCGTTCAGTTGGCTTCGGTTCCCCGGGGCGCGGCGCAGGTATCGGGCGGCGCTGCGGAAATGACGCTGTTGCCGGATATGTCCGCTGCTGCGGTAAACGGCCAGGAAGTGGCAGGAAAACAGTGGGTTGCAACACTGATGATCACCACTTATCTTGCCGATAAAGCTTTCCAGACCAGCAATACGCAGGATCTGGAAGAAACCTACACCGTGTCGTTTGACGCTCTCGCGGCTAACTAGCGTTCTCATCCTGCCGACCGGGGCGGTTTTGCCCCGGTTTTGACCTCACAAAAATAATGGAGGACAATAACCGCAGTTAAATGCGCAAAGGCGCTCTCATCCTGCCTGAACGCAATCTCTCTTATCGTGAGTCCATACCAGGAAGCTGCTTTGTCTGACCATCAAAATTCATCCCCGGAGGGCGCTGTTTCTCATGCCGTCTGGACGCGCGGGTGCCTGACGCAATCAAAACCGGATATGCTGGCGACGGAAGTTCCTGTCGCGCTGGTCTATAACGGCATTTCCCATGTAGTGATGATGACCACGCCGAAAGATCTGGAACAATTCGCGATCGGTTTTTCACTGTCGGAAGGCATTATTGAATGTCCGCAGGATATTTATGGCATGGACGTCGTTCCTTCCTGCAACGGCCTTGAAGTGCAGATTGAGCTTTCCAGCCGCCGTTTTATGGGGCTGAAAGAACGTCGTCGCGCCCTGGCCGGGCGTACCGGCTGCGGCGTTTGCGGCGTGGAGCAGCTGAATGACATCGGCAAACCCATTACGCCACTCCCGTTTACCCAAACCTTTGACCTGGCGAATCTTGATCGCGCGTTGAAGCATCTGTCTGATTTTCAACCGGTTGGTCAGCTTACCGGCTGTACTCACGCGGCGGCGTGGGCGATGCCGTCCGGTGAATTAGCGGGCGGGCATGAAGATGTCGGTCGCCATGTCGCGCTGGATAAACTGCTGGGGCGCCGGGCGACGGAAGGCGAAAGCTGGCAGCAGGGCGCGGTGCTGGTCTCCAGTCGCGCCAGCTATGAAATGGTGCAGAAATCGGCGATGTGCGGCGTTGAAATCCTGTTTGCCGTCTCCGCAGCCACCACGTTAGCGGTTGACGTGGCTGAGCGCTGTAACCTGACGCTGGTGGGTTTTTGCAAGCCGGGCAAGGCGACAATTTATACGCATCCACGGCGTTTGATGACAGGTGGAGTTTTATTCAGTAAATTTGAAAAAGAATAGCAAATCCTTCCGCTTTTAGTTGTTCGAATACCGGCCTATTATTTATCACATCAAGGCACGGTGCCTTACTCAAACAACTAAGTTAAAGGGTTTATATCATGAAAAGCATCAAAACTTTTGTCGCAGTTATCGCTCTCGCTACTTCTTTCGGTTCTTTCGCCGCTCAGTCTGTTACCGCGACGGGCTCTACTCTGGAAAGCGCAGAAGCAAAAATCGCCGCTCAGGCTCAGCAGGCTGGCGCCAGTGATTACAAAATCACTTCCGCATACTCCGGTAACCGCGTGCATATGACCGCTGAACTTCTGAAATAAGTGATTCAAAACTGTCGAAAGAGCGCCTTCAGGGCGCTTTTTTCGTTTCTGCGTTTACTGTTTTACTATTCCGATAAATGCCTCATATTTAGTGCATACCCGCCAGCCTTAGCAGCGCTGTCACCACCGCCGCAGCGATAATCACCACAATCAGCGGCATTTTGCGCCACGCCAGGAAAACAGCGAACGCGACGCCCAGTACCCGCGCCATTCCGGCAAAATGTTCGCCTTCATAAAACGTGGTTGCCAGCGCCACTGAAAACAGCAATACCGTTGCCGCATCCGACAATAGCGCCTGAGAACGTTCGGAGAGCGCCAGCCGGTTGCCGAGCTTTGCTCCGCCAAGACGCATCAGATAGGTGCCTGCCGATAACACAGCAATACCGACGATAAACAGCGTCATGTTGCCCATTATTTTTTCCTCGTCAGTAAGCCAAGCAGAGAGAGCAGTACCGGCAACCCGACCGGTGCGAAGGGGACGGCGGCAAGCGACAGCCCGGCGCCGCTACAGGCGCGGATTAGCGTGGTGCGATTCCTGAACGCCGGGATCACTAACGCCAATAAAATGGCGGGAAATACCGCGTCCAGACCGATGGTTTCCGGTGCCGGGAGCAGTTTGCCGACCATCGCGCCAAGCAGTGCGCCCAGTGGCCAAAAAATTGCGACGCCCGTGCCGCACAGCCAGTAGGCGGCTTTGCGCTGTTGCCGTGTTTTTTGCGACAGACCAAAGACGACGCTTTCATCATTCATGATATGGCAGCCCAGAAAGCTGGCGGCGCGGGTGCCTACCAGTTCACGTACCGTTACGCCGAATGGAATATGGCGGGCATTCACCAGCAAACCGGCAGCGGCGGCGGCCAGCGGGTTCCCGCCGCTGGCGACAATGCCGATAAACATAAATTCGGACGCCCCCGCCAGGACAAAAATGGAGAGTACAAACGGCACCCAAATCGGGAAGCCGTAGGCCATCGCCAGCGATCCGTAGGACATCCCGACGACGCCAACGGCCAGACACACTAAAAATATCGCTTTTATCGTGTCTCCGCTGAGACATGAGAGGTGATGTTTCATACTATTTTAGCCATATCGAACGAATTTCCATTATAATGAACGCAACAGAATTGATTTACAAGTCGAACGATTCGTTCGATATAAAGAACGCGGAGTCGTGAATGACACAGCCCATTAGCGTGATCGCGAAAAGCCTGGTGCGCGAACGTCAGCGTACCGGCCTGTCGCTGGCGGAAATCGCCCGGCGTGCGGGGATTGCGAAATCTACCCTGTCGCAACTGGAAGCGGGCAATGGAAATCCTAGCCTGGAAACGCTCTGGGCGCTTTGCGTGGCCCTGGATATTCCCTTTGCGCGTCTGCTGGAGCCGCAGGCGCAAAAAACGCAGGTGATTCGTCGCGGAGAAGGGACAAAAGTGGTGGCGGAACAGGCCCACTATCAGGCTATTTTACTGGCTGCCTGTCCGCCAGGGGCGCGGCGCGATATCTACCTGCTGCTGACGCAGCCGGGGGCGGATCGTATTTCACATCCACATCCGCCGGGATCGGTGGAGCATATTATTGTGACGCAGGGGAAAGCGCTTGTCGGGCTGACAGAGGCGCCGGAAGAGTTAGGCGAGGGCGATTATATTTGTTATCCCGCCGATCAGGAGCACATCTTTAAAGCGCTGGAAGCGGATACGCAGGCGATCCTGGTGGCCGAGCAAAATTAATTCCGCGCGATGAGGTTTATGACGCCGGATGGCGCTGGCGCTTATCCGGCCTACAATTTTGTGCCGTTTGCTACCTGTAGGCCGGATAAGACGCGTTAGCGTCGCCATCCGGCGTTGAGTCATCCGGCTTCAGACAGCCTACGCTAGGTAAAACACTGCTTTCAGCTCCGCGCTCACCGGGCTGTTATCCGGGTTGGCAGGCATCACGTCGCGCATATGCTTCCACCAACGCTGGCACACGTCGGTACTGGCGATGGCATTCCAGCGCTCTTCCGATTCGATCTCGACGGTCGCGAACAACAGGTTGCGTTCTTTATCGAGGTAAATCGCATAGTGATGCGCGCCATGCGCTTTCAATACGCTTTCCAGCTCCGGCCAGATGGGATTATGGCGACGCTGATACTCCTCGTGTGCGTCGGCATTCACCTGCATCACAAACGCTTTGCGGATCATAGCGCCTCCAGATACAACTCGCGGACGTCATCGCGGCTGGCGGTGCGTGGATTGCATGGCGCACACGGATCTGCCAGTGCTTTGTCCAGCCAGCCTTCAATATCGTCTTTCGTGACGCCCAGTGTGCTGAAACCTTCAGGAATGCCGACGCGTTTGCTCAATGCGCGAATTGCATTGATCGCTTCCATACTCGCCGCCTCAATGCTCATACCTTGAGTATCGACGCCCATCGCCTGGGCGACGCGGGCAAAACGCGCGACCGCGTTCGGGCGGTTAAAGTTCTCAATGATCGGCAGCAGGATGGCGTTACAGACGCCGTGCGGCAGGTTGTGCGTGGCGCCCGGCTGATGCGCCAGCGCGTGTACCAGACCAAGGCCAGCGCTGTTGAACGCCATACCTGCCAGATACTGGCCAAACGCCATCTGCTCACGCGCTTCGAGGTTGTGGCCGTCATCAACCGCTTTCGGCAGCCACAGGTTAATCAGCCGAATGGCTTCCAGCGCGTTGGCGTCGGTAAGCGGATGCGCGCCAACCGAGACATAGGCCTCAATGGCGTGGGTCAGCGCATCCATGCCGGTGGCGGCAGTGACGGATGGCGGGATGTCCAGCATAACGCTGGCGTCGTCCACCGCGATATCAGGGATGATATTCGGGTCGATGATGACCTCTTTGACCTGGCGCGCGGAGTCGATAATGACGGCATTGCTGGTCATTTTCGCTGCCGTACCGGCGGTGGTATTAATCGCCACCAGCGGAACGCCCGCGTTTTTGACTTTGCCGACGCCTGAATAGGCGGTAGAGGGGCCAGGGTTCGCCGTCAGAATTTTGACCGCTTTGGCGGTATCGATCGGGCTGCCGCCGCCGAAGGCGATGATGTAATCACACTGCGTGTCCTGATATGCCGCATACCCTTTTTGCACCAGTTCTTCAGTGGGGTTCGGGAAAACCTCGTCGAAAAGGTGGTACGACATCTGATGCGCGTCAAGCGCGGCAAACAGGCTGTCCAGCAGGCCCAGTTTTACCAGTTGCCCGTCAGTGACGACCAGCGCTTTACCCCATTGCTTGTTCGCGACGAGGTTAACCATATCGCCGATTGCGCCTGCGCCATGCAGGCTAATTTTGGGAAGTGCCAACATGAAGCTCATGAATATTCTCCTTAAGATTGACGCGTTACCCTATTGCCCGATGACGTTGCGCTTATCGGGCCTACGGCATAGGCCGGATAAGGCGAAGCCGCCATCCGGCATTGGATTGCGGGAAGAATCAGTACAACGCTAATGCACTGGCAAGCGGAGTCACGCCAAAGCGTTTGCCAAGCGCTACCAGTTCTTCACGCGTGATGGTTTGCTTCATACCGCCCATCGAATAGATTTTGACCAGCACCTCCGCAGACTTCTCGGCGGTATCGATCAGGCCGAATGTTTCATCCAGCGTCGGGCCGCTGCCGAACACGCCGTGGAAGGGCCACAGCACCAGCGAGTGCTTCTGCATTTCCTGCGCGGTGGCCTGACCGATCTCATCGGTGCCCGGCACCATCCACGGCAGAATGCCGACGCCGTCCGGGAACACCACCAGGCACTCGGTGCTGCCTTCCCACAGTTTGCGGGTGAAAAGCGGCGTGTTGTTTTCCAGCACGTAGGTCAGCGCGATCAGGTTGGTGGCGTGGCAATGCATAATCACGCGGTCTTTGCCGTCGGTGGCGTTAATGCGCTCGCAATGGGAGAGGAAGTGAGCCGGCAGTTCGGAGGTTGGAACCGCCTCATGATTCAGCCCCCACAGAATGTGGTAGCCCGCGCCGTCGCTGTCCACTTTCACCACGCCTAAATTCGCTGCCGGATCGAGCTGCACGTTGCGGAAGAATTTGCCGGAGCCGGTGACGATAAACGGCGTGTTCGCCAGCAGCGGCATTGGCTGACTCAGCGCGATATAGCGTGGTTCCTGGTGGAAATCGTCGGTAAACGGCGCGATATCCGCCTCATCCAGACGCAGCGTCAGGTTGCCGCCGTTGCGTTCGTCCCAGCCCTTCAGCCAGGCGTCGGAGGTGGCTTTGATCATTCCCTGGACAAACCAGGAGTGGGTAATGTTCTGCATGTTCGGTGTTCCCATTTATTGCCCGAACGTTATCGGGTCTTACGTAGGCCGGATAAGCGCAGCGCCATCCGGCAATCGTGTTTCATTTATTGCCGGATGGCGACGCGGAACGTCTTATCCGGCCTACAAGTCAGGCGTCGCGGTTAGCTACGTTTGCTCAGAATCTCTTTTTCATAGGCACGGACGCTTTCCAGCCACTGGCTGCCGGCTGGCGTGTCGTGACGCTGGCAATACATTTCCCAGACGGCTTGCCACGGCAGGGATTTCTGCTCTTCCAGCAGCGCCAGGCGGGCGGTGTAATCGCCGCTGGCTTCTAACTGACGCAGCTGCCCGGTTGGTTCCAGCAGCGCGCGCAGCAGCGCTTTCTTCATATTGCGCGTGCCGATAACCCACGCGGCGATACGGTTGATGGAGGCATCGAAGAAATCGAGGCCGATATGCACGCGGTCAAACAGGTTATGACGCACGATTTCGCTGGCAATTGCCTGGGTTTCATCATCCAGCAGCACGACGTGGTCGCTGTCCCAGCGTACCGGGCGGCTGACATGCAGCAGCAGGCGCGGCACATACAGCATGGCGGCGGAAATCTTGTCGGAAATCACTTCGGTCGGATGGAAGTGGCCCGCGTCGAGGCACAGCGCGGTCTGGCGGCTGGTGGCGTAGCCCATGTAGAACTCGTTGGAGCCGACGGTATAGCTTTCCGCGCCAATACCGAACAGTTTGCTTTCCACGGCGTCGATGTGATGCGCTGGGTTCAGTTTTTCGCTGATCACCTCGTCCAGCGCCTCCAGCAGGCGTTGGCGCGGCGCTAAGCGGTCAACGGTGATGTCTTTCATGCCATCCGGGACCCAGATGTTCATCACCGACGGCGTGCCCAGTTGCTCACCGAAGTACGCGGATACGCGGCGGCTGGCCTTGCAGTGGTCAATCCAGAACTGGCGAATGTTGTCGTCCGCGTGCGCCAGGGTGAAGCCGTCAGCGCTCAGCGGGTGAGAGAAGCAGGAGGGGTTGAAGTCCAGCCCTAACTGGTTCGCTTTTGCCCATTCCACCCAGTTTTTGAAGTGCTCCGGTTTGATCTGGTCGCGGGACACCGGCGTGTCAGACTCCAGATAGATTGCGTGTAAGTTCAGGCGTTTTGGCCCCGGGATCAGGCTTAGCGCCTGTTCCAGGTCGGCGCGCAGCTCGCTGGCGCTACGTGCTTTACCGGGATAGTTACCGGTGGCCTGAATACCGCCGGTGAGCGATCCTTCCGGGTTTTCGAATCCGGCGACGTCATCGCCCTGCCAGCAGTGCATCGATACCGGCAGACGATCGAGCTGGCGTAACGCCTCCTCGACATCAATACCTACCGCAGCAAAACGTTGTTTCGCCAGTTCCCAGGCTTGTTCAAGTTGAGTGGTCATGCGCAAAGCTCCTTTGTCTGTCGTTTTGATTGAAACTGCGCAACGTGGCGGGCAATTTCACTGTCAGGATTTGGGGTAAAGGTCGTCAGGTCGTAGTTGGTTCTCACCACCTGACGGAAGTCGTCAACGTTGTTCAGTTCGTCCAGCGTCATGAGCTGGATGCCGATATTGCCGAGGGTGGAAGCCTCAATCGGCCCGGCCATCACGCGAATGCCGCAGGCATCGGCGCACAGCTGGTTCAGCAGGGCGTTCTGGCAACCTCCTCCAACGATGTGCAGCTGGCTAAAGGCTTCACCGCGCAGGTTCGCCAGCTCCTGCAACACATCGGCATACAGCAGCGCCAGACTGTCGAAAATGCAGCGTGCCAGTTCGGCGTTACGGGTGGGTTCCGGCTGGCCGGATTCACGGCAGGCCGCCTGAATCTCCGCGCTCATATCGGCGGGGTTGATAAAGCGATCGTCATTCGGGTTTATCAGGAAACGGCAAGCCGGAAGCGACTGGGTCTCGGCGATCAGCGCGGGCAGGTCGGTAATCTGGCGCTCTTTCAGTACGCGCTGAAGCAGCCAGAGCCCCATGATGTTTTTCAGCACCCGGTAGCGGCCTTCTGCGCCGCCTTCATTGGTGATGTTCGCCGCCAGCGCCGCGTCATCGGTGTAAGGCGTTCTGCTCTCGAAGCCCATCAACGACCAGGTGCCGGAAGAGAGATAAGCGCTGTTTTTATCGGCCAGCGGAGAGGCGATCACCGCGCTGGCGGTGTCGTGACTGGCGACGGCGACCACCGGAATCTGATTTTTCTGTGGGCAGATCCAGTAGCCGATCACGTTGCCCGGATGGGTAGGTCTGCCAAACCAGGCTTTGTTGGCGCCGGTCCAGTCCAGCAGGGCATCGTCCCAGTCATCGCTGTTGATATTGACGAGCTGCGTGGTGGTGGCGTTGGTGTATTCCCAGTTCATTTCGCCCGTCAGGCGGAAACTGAAATAGTCGGGGATCAGCAGGGCATGCGCCACCTGCGGGATAAGTTCAGGCTGTTGTTCAACCAGCGCGCGGAGCTGATACAACGTATTGAACGGCAGAAACTGAATGCCGCTGCGGCGATAGATATCATGCTTACCGAGCTGCACCAGCGCCTGCTGCATCACCCCCGTGGTACGGTTGTCGCGATAAGATACGGGCAGACCGACGCGCTGGCCGTGCTTGTCGAGCAGCACATAGTCCACGCCCCAGGTATCAATGCCGATGCTGTCAATACGGATACCTTCATCGCAGACTTTCTCCAGTCCAAGGCGAATTTCATTTTCCAGGCTGTCGATATCCCAGGCGTCGAACCCGTCTGTTTTTTGCAAACAGTTCGCGAAACGGTGGATTTCACGCAGCGTCAGGGCGTGTTGTTCACTGTCGTAACGCGCCAGCATTACGCGCCCGCTGGATGCCCCGAGATCGACAGCGACACAATGGCGAAAAGTCATGGTGAAGTCCTTCTGAGTTTCATTGCACTCAGTCTAAGAACCCCCAGGAAGGCGTACCTTCCTGTTACTGACAGGTTAAATTGGCCGCTGGCAAGGAGGCAAAGGTGAACGTGATAGCGTTCACAATTTCCGTTTATCAGCGTGAATTGGCCGGATGTGACGGCGTCCGCATTTCCTGATCTTTCCCGTCCTTTCTTGAAAAAACGACCGGGTTTGCGCGCTTTGGCGTTAAAAATTTAAGGTGAGGGTAGTAACCCTTAATTACTATTTCTGACATGTTTCTCATATCAGGAAGCCATCATGACCGTACTGCATAGCGTGGATTTTTTTCCGTCAGGTAAAGCGCCCGTGGCCATTGAACCCCGGCTTCCTCAGTCCGCTTTTCCTGAACATCATCATGATTTTCATGAGATTGTGATTGTTGAACATGGCACTGGCATTCATGTGTTCAATGGGCAGCCCTACACCATTAGCGGCGGTACGGTCTGCTTTGTTCGCGATCATGACAGACATCTGTATGAACACACCGACAACCTGTGTCTGACGAATGTGCTCTATCGCTCGCCGGACGCGTTTCAGTTTCTGGCGGGGCTGAACCAGCTCTTGCCGCAGGAACAGGATGGGCAGTACCCGTCACACTGGCGCGTGAATCAGAGCGCGTTGCAGCAGGTGCGGCAACTGGTGGCGCAGATGGAAAACGCCGGAGACGAGATGGACACGCCTGCGGTCGCCAACCGTGAAATTCTGTTTATGCAGTTGCTGGTGCTGCTGCGTAAAAGCAGCCTGATGGAAGGGGCGGCCAATAACAATGCGCGGCTGAATCAGTTGCTGGCCTGGCTGGAGGATCATTTTGCTGAAGAGGTGTGCTGGGAATCGATAGCCGACAAGTTTTCGCTCTCGCTGCGCACGCTGCATCGTCAGCTCAAACAACAGACCGGCCTGACGCCGCAGCGCTATCTTAACCGTCTGCGGCTTATCAAGGCTCGCCATCTGCTGCGTCACAGTGATGAAAGCGTCACAGATATCGCGTATCGCTGCGGTTTTGGCGACAGTAACCATTTTTCGACGCTGTTTCGCCGGGAATTTGACTGGTCGCCCAGGGATATTCGCCAGGGGCGGGACGCATTGCTACAGTAACGCGAAAGCTATCACCGTTTTTTGTCGCCAATTTGCTGATAATCGTCCCCTTCAATGCCGGATGGCGGCTTCGTCTTATCCGGCCTACGGCGGCGATCTGTAGGCCAGACAAACGTAGCGCCATCCGGCAAGCATTCAACGTGAGGTGCTGCGGTGGCAAATCAGTTAGTCCTTCTGAAAAAAGACTTTTTTGCGAATGACGGCCAGGCTGTCGCGGTTGCCGATCGCTATCCGCAAAATGTGTTCGCGGAACATACACACGAGTTTTGTGAACTGGTGCTGGTCTGGCGCGGCAACGGTTTGCATGTGCTCAACGATCGCCCTTACCGCATCACGCGCGGCGATCTGTTTTATATTCGCGCCGAGGACAGACACTCCTACACCTCCGTTAACGATTTGGTTTTGCAGAATATTATTTACTGCCCGGAGCGGTTGACCCTGAATCTTGGCTGGGAAAGCGCCATTCCGGGTTTTAACGGCAGTGAACGGCGTCCGCACTGGCGGCTGGGCAGCGTGGGGATGAATCAGGCGCGGCAGGTTATCAGCCAGCTTGAACATGAGAGCAATCAGGGCGATCCGCTGGCGAATGAGATGGCGGAACTGCTATTTGGTCAGTTGGTGATGACGCTGAAAAGACATCGCTATGCTACCGATGATCTCCCGACCAGGGCGAGCGAAACGTTGCTGGATAAATTGATTACCGCGCTGGCCGGCAGCCTGGAGCGCCCCTTTGCGCTGGACGCGTTTTGCGACCAGGAGCAGTGCAGCGAGCGGGTGCTGCGACAGCAGTTTCGCTCACAGACCGGGATGACCATCAACCAGTATCTTCGCCAGATCCGCATCTGCCATGCGCAGTATTTGCTTCAGCACAGCCGCCTGATGATTAGTGAGATTTCAATGCAGTGCGGCTTTGAGGACAGTAACTACTTTTCGGTGGTGTTTACGCGGGAAACCGGGATGACGCCCAGCCAGTGGCGTCATCACAGTACGCAAAACGATTAGCTTGCCATTCCCATGCCGACGATGTTGGCGGCAATAATAATGACCACACAACCCAGACTGAGAACGCTGACAGGACGACGACCCGCGTTTTTCCACTCTTTTAGCACCAGACCCACAATCCCACCGCACAGCACGTAGAAGCTCATGTGCAGCATCCAGCTGATGTAGTCATACTGCGGTGGAATGCGAGCGTGGCCCCAGGCGTAGAAAAAGAACTGCAAATACCACATCAGGCCACCCAGCGCGGACAGCAGGATATTGGTGATGATCATCGATTTTGCCAGCGAGAAGTCGGCTTTTATCGACAAGTTTTTCACTTTTGCCAGACGAACGAAACAGAAACCCAGGTTGATCAGCGCGCCGCCGCCCATGATGACCACGTAGCTTGGCAGAGCGACATACAGCGGATCGACGCCGAGCGCGGCGGCGGCTTCATGCATCGGTTTGGCGGCGTTCATCGCAAAGGACATCCCGGCGGAGAAAATACCGCACATCACCGCCAGCAGCAGACCTTTTTTCAGGTTGAACTCCTCGGCGGTGATCCCCATTTTGCGCTCTTTTAACTGCCCGGCGCGGGTGACGATGCCAACGCCGATCAGCGCCACCAGGACGCCCAGCAGCGTCATTCGTCCGCCTTCGGTATTGATCAGCACATCAAAGTTTCCATTGATGATGGGGGTCATCAGGGTGCCGACGATCAGCGTAATACCAATCGCGATGCCGATCCCCATCGACATGCCGAGATAGCGCATGGTCAGGCCGTAGTTAATATTACCGATGCCCCACATTGCGCCGAACAGAAATACGGGCAACAGGGTGGATAGGTTGAAGGAACTGTAATAGGCCCAGAAATCCGGGAGCAGCAGGGCGCTGATGGTCCAGGGCAGGATAAGCCAGGAGACAATCCCACCGATTGACCACATGGTTTCCCAGGACCATTGTTTAACTTGTTTGAACGGGGCATAAAAACAGGCTGCACTGGCCGCACCTATCAAATGCCAAAAGATACCCATCGTAATCGCGTTACTCATGACTTAATCCTCATCGTTTTTATTGCCGGTGTGACCCTCCCGACCTGATGAGTGTAAAAATTGCGCAGTTGATTAACCTTTTGAGGATTGCCGACATTTCTTCCTTCCTGGCAACCAGCACGTTATACGGGTGATTTGGCTCACATATTCAAGAACATAATGAAAAGTTATATCCTTATTAAAACTACGGCATTGATAAGCATTTTCAATATCATTTAATTAACTATAATGAACCAACTGCTTACGCGGCATTAACACTTCAGCCGCTCGACAATAATGGAGATGATTATGAGTTATACACTGCCATCCCTGCCGTACGCTTATGATGCGCTGGAACCGCACTTCGATAAGCAGACGATGGAAATCCACCATACCAAACACCATCAAACTTATGTCAACAACGCTAACGCGGCGCTGGAAAACCTGCCTGAATTCGCGAACCTGCCGGTTGAAGAACTGATCACCAAACTGGATCAGCTTCCGGCGGACAAAAAAACCGTACTGCGCAATAACGCGGGCGGCCACGCTAACCACAGCCTGTTCTGGAAAGGCCTGAAAAAAGGCACCGCTTTGCAGGGCGACCTGAAAGCGGCTATCGAGCGTGATTTCGGTTCCGTTGATAACTTCAAAGCGGAGTTTGAAAAAGCGGCGGCAACGCGTTTCGGTTCCGGTTGGGCCTGGCTGGTGTTGCAGGGCGACAAACTGGCGGTTGTCTCTACCGCTAACCAGGACTCCCCGCTGATGGGCGAGGCCATTTCCGGCGTTTCCGGTTTCCCAATCCTGGGTCTGGACGTATGGGAACACGCTTACTACCTGAAATTCCAGAACCGTCGCCCGGACTACATCAAAGAGTTCTGGAACGTGGTGAACTGGGACGAAGCTGCTGCGCGTTTCGCGGCGAAAAAATAAGTCTTTTTGCCTGATGGCGCTGCGCTTATCAGGCCTACGAAGAGGATTTGTCAATTTGTAGGCCGGATAAGGCGTTAGCCGCCATCCGGCATTGAATTCAGCCCCCGCAGGCATAACCTGCGGGGGCTTTCTTTTAGGCGCTTTTGGGCTTGTCTGGTGTGACTTACGTCAAATTAAAAACATCAATCCATAAAAAATGAAACATAGTTTTGTTATGTGGTTGGGATCACTTTTATTGTTTGAATGAATGTCTATCGTTTCTTCATCAACGCGGGTGTGCCTCAAAGTAAGGCGCATTCGCCCATAAAAATTGCCCGTTTTTATGTCTACAGGTGAAGGAAATGCAGATTAAACGCACGATAGAAAAAGTCCCGGGTGGCATGATGCTCGTTCCGTTGTTCCTCGGCGCGCTATGCCACACCTTCGCGCCCGGCGCAGGGAAATACTTCGGCTCATTCACAAACGGTATGATCACCGGTACGGTGCCGATTCTGGCGGTCTGGTTCTTTTGTATGGGCGCGTCGATCAAACTGAGCGCCACAGGCACCGTGCTGCGTAAATCCGGGACGCTGGTGGTGACCAAAATTGCGGTTGCCTGGGTGGTGGCCGCTATTGCGTCACGCGTTATCCCGGAACATGGGGTGGAGGCGGGCTTCTTCGCCGGGCTGTCGACGCTGGCGCTGGTGGCCTCTATGGACATGACCAACGGCGGGCTGTATGCCTCCATCATGCAGCAGTACGGCACCAAAGAAGAGGCCGGGGCATTTGTCCTGATGTCGCTGGAGTCAGGGCCGCTGATGACGATGGTTATTCTGGGAACCGCCGGGATTGCCTCGTTTGAACCGCATGTATTTGTGGGGGCGGTATTACCGTTCCTGATTGGTTTCGCGCTGGGGAATCTCGACCCGGAACTGCGGGAATTCTTCAGCAAAGCGGTACAGACGCTGATCCCGTTCTTCGCCTTCGCGCTGGGCAACACCATTGATTTGAGCGTGATTGCACAGACGGGCGTGCTGGGGATTCTACTGGGTGTGGCGGTCATTATTATCACCGGTATCCCGTTAATTATCGCTGACAAGTTTATCGGCGGCGGTGACGGTACGGCAGGTATTGCCGCCTCAAGTTCTGCTGGCGCCGCAGTAGCCACGCCCGTGCTGATCGCAGAGATGGTTCCGGCGTTTAAACCGATGGCGCCCGCCGCGACCTCGCTGGTTGCCACATCGGTTATCGTAACTTCGATTCTGGTGCCGATCATTACCTCAGTCTGGTCGCGGAAGGTGAAGGCCAGAGCGGCGGAAATCGATATTCGCGGTACGGTGAAATAAACCCGTTTTGCCGGATGACGGCTTATGCCTCATCCGGCGCTTCCGGTCAGAATTAACGGCCAAACACCTCATCAATTGTGCGACGCTCGTGCTCGTTCAGTTCTCCTCCCGCATTACGCGACACGCCGGTACAATAGCCGAACTTACGCGATACCACGGTTTTAATCGTGGTTACAAAATCCTCGCCAATCGCGTAAATGGACATAAACGTGCCGATTTTCTCCTGGATATCGCGCAACGTTTGCAAATCACCCTGCTTAAACGCCTCCCGCGCGCTGACAAACAGCTCCGGCATCACGTTGTTTAAGCCGGAAATAATGCCTGCGCCGCCCGCCAGCAGGTTGGGAATGTAATACTCGTCATAGCCGGAGAGCACGGCAAAATCGTCGCGTACCGCGCGGGTGGTCTGAATCATGCTGCGGGTATGGGACTGGCAGTCGACGGTATCTTTAATCCCGGCAAAATTCGGGAATTCGGCGGCAAGGGTCGCCACCAGATCCGGCGTTAAATCGCAGCCGGTACGTGCCGGGAAATTGTAGGCAAACCATTTGCCGCTCAGGGCGTTACCAAGCTGGCGGAAGTAGCTCAGAAGCTGCTTCGACGTCTGCCCGTAGTAATACGGCGGCAGAATCATCACCGCATCGTACCCGACGCGGTACGCTTCCTGCGCCATAAGCAGGATGTCGCTGGTGCAGGTGGAGGAGACATTGGCAACCATCTTCAGCGAACTCATCGCGCGGGCCTCGCGGATCAGCATCAGCCGCTCTTCCAGCGTGAAAGACGCAAATTCACCAATGCTGCCCATCAGCAAAATAACATCAATGTTGGCCTCGGTAAGGCGTTTGAGATGCTGGCTCAGGCCGTTGAGATCGACTTTTCCGTCATTGTCCATCGGCGTAATGGAAGGACACCAGACGCCAGCAAACTGCGATTGTACTGTCACGTTGTTGACTCCTTATTATGAAATGGCGTTTCAAAATCACTTTAATTGATAGCACGTCTGCTGGCGCATCATGTGAACCCGGCTCTCATTTTGAGCGGCTGAGACAAAATAAATATGCTCTAATGAGGATTATTTGTCGGGAGAGGGAAGCTGATGCGATATCCGGTCGAGGTGTTTACGGGCAAAATTCGGGACTATGCGGGAAGTCGTCCCAGCGCCATTGCGAAAATCCAGGTTGATGGCGAGCTGATGCTTAGCGATCTGGGCCTTGCCGGTGATGAGCAGGCAGAGACGAAAATTCACGGCGGGCCCGATCGCGCGCTGTGCCATTATCCCCGTGAACACTATCTGCACTGGGCGCGTCAATTCCCGGCGCAGGCGGATCTGTTTGTCGCGCCCGCGTTTGGCGAAAACCTTTCGACCGACGGTCTGACCGAGCAAAATGTTTTTATCGGCGATATTTTTCAGTGGGGAGAGGCGCTGATTCAGGTGACTCAGCCACGTTCGCCGTGCTTTAAGCTCAACTTCCATTTCGGCATTAGCGATATGGCGACGCAAATGCAGAACGCCGGGAAAACCGGCTGGCTGTACAGCGTTATCGCGCCGGGGCAGGTATCGGCGGATGCGCCGTTAATTCTGGCGTCGCGCGTCAGCGACGTGAGCGTACAGGAGGCGATTGCGATAGCCTGGCATATGCCGTTCGACGACGGCCAGTATCATCGTTTGCTGTCGGCGGCGGGGTTATCAAAAAGCTGGACCAGAACGATGCAGAAGCGCCGTTTAAGCGGCAAAATTGAAGATCAGTCACGACGTTTACGTGGATGATGTAATGCCCGATGGCGCTGCGCTTATCGGGCCTACAACGTGCGGTTTTCGTAGGCCGGATAAGGCGTTCACGCCGCCATCCGGCGTAATGCCCGATGGCGCTGCGCTTATCGGGCCTACAACGTGCGGTTTCCTGTAGGCCGGATAAGGCGTTCACGCCGCCATCCGGCGTAATGCCCGATGGCGCTGCGCTTATCGGGCCTACAACGTGCGGTTTCCGTAGGCCGGATAAGGCGTTTACGCCGCCATCCGGCGTAATGCCCGATGGCGCTGCGCTTATCGGGCCTACAGCGTGCGGTTTCCCGTAGGCCGGATAAGGCGTTTACGCCGCCATCCGGCACCACAGCGAGACTTAAGAACGCTTATACAACGGCAGCCAGATCACCAGCCGTAAGCCGCCCAGCGGGCTGTCTTCGGCTTTCACCCAACCGCGATGCTGCTGGATCGCGGTCTCAACGATGGCCAGCCCCAACCCTGTTCCGCCGGACTCCCGATCGCGCGCTTCATCGGTACGATAAAACGGGCGGAAGATCTGTTCGCGGTCTTCAGGGCTAACGCCCGGGCCATCGTCATCAACCGTTATCGTAATGCCGTCTTTATCCACCGCGAAGCCGACTTCAATCTTCGTGTGCGAATAGCGCAGGGCGTTACGGACAATGTTCTCCAGCGCGCTTTCCAGGGTGCTAGGATTGCCGTATAACGGCCACGGCCCCGGCGGGAAGTTCACCGTTAACGATTTGCCCATCTGCTCGGCTTCGAAGGCGGCGTTATCCAGCACGTCTCCCCACAGATGATTGGCTTTCATCGTTTCGCTGACCAGCGCGTTTTTCTGTTGATTACGCGACATCACCAGCAGGTCGTTGATCATGCTGTCCAGCCGCTGCGCTTCGGTCTCGATGCGCTCCAGCTCTTTACTCTCGCCGCTACGGCGACGCAGCAGCGCGGTACCCAGTTGCAGACGCGTAAGCGGAGTGCGTAGCTCGTGCGAGATATCCGACAGCAGACGCTGCTGCGTGGTCATCATACGTTCCAGCGCGGTCACCATCTGGTTAAAGCTGGCGCCAGCCGCAAGAAATTCCTGCGGGCCTGCTTCCAGTTCTGGATGTTGTCGCAGATTACCCTGAGCCACTTCGTCCGCCGCGTTTTTCAACTTACGCGCCGGTTTCGCCAGGCTCCAGGCCAGCCAAAGCAACAGAGGCGAACTGACCAGCATGGTGACGATCAGCAACAAGAGCGGGCGGTCAAACAGCAGATTAATAAAATCGGATTGGGAACTGCTGGCCGGTCGAATCAAATAAAGCTGGTAGTTATCTTCCCCGTCTCTGACAGAGAACGGGCCTACCATCTCAACGCGGCCATATTTCTTCTTCTGCGGATGATCGGCGTTATCCGCCTGACCAATAAAGTTACGAATGATCTGCATTTCGCTGCGTTCTGCGCCGATCACGCGTCCTTCAGTGGTCACAAGCAATAACCGCTGTCCTGGCGGCGCCCACTTGTCGATCGCACGGAACAGGCGACGCCACCACATTAAATCGTTGGGTGGATCGTTCGCGAGTTCAGCTTCTACATGTTGCTCAATCATCAACCCCTGGCGCTGTTCGCTGTCCAGTAGCTCGGTCATCTGGCGTGAGTCGAGCTTGGGTAACATCAATACCAACATCAGCACCAGCGCCAGCGTCAACCAGAAGATGGCAAAGATGCGCGCGGTTAAACTGCCTATCATGAAGCGGAAACCATCAAATAACCGCGACCACGCAGGGTTTTAAACCACGGGTGCCCGTCTTTACGCTCCGGCAGCTTACGACGCAGGTTGGAGATATGCATGTCGATCGCGCGGTCAAACGGCGTCAGGCGTTTACCCAGCACTTCCTGGCTCAAATGTTCACGCGAAACCACCTGGCCGAGATGCTGTGCCAGCAGATAGAGCAGGGTAAATTCGGTGCCGGTTAACTCCAGGGTTTGACCATCGAAGCTGGCCTCCTGGCGACCCGGATTGAGGCTTAACGCATCCACTTCCAGCGTCGGCGAGCCGTTGTCGTTGTTCTGCTGCTGTTCGCTCCAGTGCGAGCGGCGCAGAATCGCACGGATACGCGCGACCAGTTCGCGGTCGTTAAACGGTTTAGGTAAATAATCATCCGCGCCCAGCTCAAGGCCGAGTACGCGATCCAGTTCGCTGCCGCGCGCGGTCAGCATAATGACAGGGGTCTGGTGTGTCTGGCGAAGCGCTTTCAACGTATCAATACCGTTTTTCTTCGGCATCATGACATCGAGCAAAAGTAAATCAATGCTGTCGTCCAGAAGCTCAAGCGCCTGCTCCCCGTCATGGGCAACCAGCACATTGAAGCCTTCCATTTCGAGCAGCTCCTTTAACAGGGAAGTTAGCTCTCGGTCATCATCAACTAACAGGATTTTATTCATTGTTTAAGTACCTCCGAGGCAGAAATTACGTCATCAGGCGTCGCTAATCCATGACTTTACGTTGTTTTACACCCCCTGACGCATGTTTGCAGCCCGAATCGTAAACTGTCTCTCGTTGAATCGCGACAGAAAAGATTTTGGGAGCAAGTGATGCGCAAAGTTACCGCTGCCGTCATGGCCTCAACGCTGGCACTCAGTCCTTTAAGCCACGCTGCTGAAGTCGTTACAGGCGATAACTGGCATCAAGGTGAAGGACTTACGCAGCGCAGTACGCAGAGCCATATGTTCGACGGCATAAGTTTAACCGAACATCAGCGTCAACAGATGCGAGATCTGATGCAGCAGGCAAGACACGAACAGCCTCCTGTTAATGTTAGCGAAATGGAGACAATGCATCGCCTTGTCATCGCAGAAAAATTTGATGAAAACGCTGTGCGTGCTCAGGCAGAAAAAATGGCGCAAGAACAGGTTGCCCGCCAGGTCGAAATGGCCAGGGTTCGCAACCAGATGTATCGCCTGTTAACGCCGGAGCAGCAAGCGGTTTTAAATGAGAAGCATCAACAACGAATGGAGCAACTGCGCGATGTGGCGCAATGGCAAAACGGCTCCTCGTTGAAGTTATTGAGTAGTAGCAACTCACGTTCCCAGTAACAAACCCTGTTTTCCTTGCCATAGACACCATCCCTGTCTTCCCCTCCATGATGGAGGGGTTTTTTTTGTCCAAAATTTGTCATCCGGTTATTGCCTTACTGTTTTACTCCATCCGTTATACTACCGGCATGGAAAGGCAGGAGTGTTTATGAATCAAACCTATGGGCGACTGGTCAGCCGGGCGGCAATTGCCGCGACAGTGATGGCGTCACTGTTACTTTTGATCAAAATTTTTGCGTGGTGGTACACCGGGTCGGTGAGTATTCTGGCTGCGTTGGTTGACTCGCTGGTGGATATTGCCGCGTCGCTGACTAACCTGTTAGTGGTGCGCTATTCGCTGCAACCGGCGGATGATGAACACACCTTTGGACACGGCAAAGCAGAGTCGCTGGCGGCGCTGGCGCAGAGCATGTTTATTTCCGGCTCGGCGCTGTTTCTGTTTTTGACCGGTATTCAGCATCTGATTACCCCTACGCCAATGAACGAACCGGGCGTCGGGGTCGTGGTGACGCTTATCGCCCTGGTTTGTACGATCATTCTGGTCACGTTTCAGCGTTGGGTTGTGCGCAAGACGCAAAGTCAGGCAGTACGGGCAGATATGCTTCATTATCAGTCTGATGTTATGATGAACGGAGCGATTCTCGTTGCGCTTGGGCTGGCCTGGTATGGCTGGCATCGCGCGGACGCCTTGTTTGCGTTGGGAATCGGCATCTATATTCTATACAGCGCACTACGTATGGGGTATGAGGCAGTGCAGTCGTTACTGGATCGCGCGCTGCCCGATGAGGAACGTCAGGAAATTATTGATATCGTGACATCGTGGCCTGGCGTCAACGGTGCTCACGATCTTCGCACGCGGCAGTCAGGGCCGACCCGCTTTATTCAGATTCATTTGGAAATGGAAGATAATCTGCCGCTCGTTCAGGCGCATCTGGTGGCTGAACAGGTAGAGCAGGCGATTTTGCGGCGTTTTCCGGGTTCGGATGTCATTATCCACCAGGACCCCTGTTCAGTCGTACCCAGGGAAGGCAAGAGGTTTGAGCTTTCGTAATTCGTTGTAAAAAAGTGAGCAAGGCCAGCATTTTGTGTATAAATTACCGCCGTTTGGCCTGACCTGAATCAATTCAGCAGGAAGCGGTTGTTATACTATCTGCATATTCGTTGGATCGTCCCGATGTGCAGTAACAGTATCGGCTTCCGGCAACAGATTTCATTTTGCATTCCAAAGTTCAGAGGTAGTCATGATTAAGAAAATCGGTGTGTTGACAAGCGGCGGTGATGCGCCTGGCATGAACGCAGCAATCCGTGGTGTTGTACGCGCAGCGTTGACGGAAGGACTGGAAGTAATGGGTATTTATGATGGCTACCTGGGTCTGTATGAAGACCGTATGGTTCAGCTCGACCGTTACAGCGTGTCCGACATGATCAACCGTGGCGGTACTTTCCTCGGCTCCGCGCGCTTCCCGGAATTCCGCGATGAAAATGTTCGCGCAGTGGCTATCGAAAACCTGAAAAAACGTGGCATCGACGCGCTGGTTGTTATCGGCGGTGACGGTTCCTATATGGGTGCAAAACGTCTGACTGAAATGG
The DNA here is from genome assembly GCF_030333595.1 of Citrobacter sp. CK181. Taxonomy (NCBI): domain Bacteria; kingdom Pseudomonadati; phylum Pseudomonadota; class Gammaproteobacteria; order Enterobacterales; family Enterobacteriaceae; genus Citrobacter; species Citrobacter sp. CK181. The sequence goes on from NZ_JAOWFN010000005.1 coordinate 68,111, forward strand.
GCTTCCCGTGCATCGGTCTGCCGGGCACGATCGACAACGACATCAAAGGCACTGACTACACCATCGGTTATTTCACCGCGCTGGGTACGGTAGTGGAAGCGATTGACCGTCTGCGTGACACCTCTTCCTCTCACCAGCGTATTTCCATCGTTGAAGTGATGGGGCGTTACTGCGGCGACCTGACCCTGGCGGCGGCTATCGCTGGGGGCTGTGAGTTTGTTGTGGTGCCGGAAGTGGAATTCAGCCGTGACGATCTGGTTGCGGAAATCAAAGCGGGCATCGCGAAAGGTAAAAAACACGCGATTGTCGCGATCACCGAACATATGTGTGACGTTGATGAACTGGCGCACTACATCGAGAAAGAGACTGGCCGTGAAACGCGTGCGACCGTACTGGGTCACATCCAGCGTGGCGGCTCTCCGGTGCCTTACGACCGTATTCTGGCTTCCCGTATGGGCTCATATGCCATTGAACTGCTGCTGGAAGGTTTTGGCGGACGTTGTGTGGGCATCCAGAACGAACAACTGGTTCACCATGACATCATCGACGCTATCGAAAACATGAAGCGTCCGTTCAAGGGTGACTGGCTGGATTGCGCTAAAAAGCTGTACTGATCGTTGTGTGTATTGTGCCGGGTGGCGGCTTCGCCTTACCCGGCCTACAACAGTACGGCCTGTAGGCCGGATAAGGCGCTAGCCAGCATCCGGCAATATCTTTCATTTATTCCCTCAAGTTATAGCCAATCTTTTTTTATTCTTTAATGTTTGGATTCCTTTCTGGCACGCTTTACTCATCACAACACTACATAAGAGAGCTGGGCGATGAATAAATGGGGCGTGGGGTTAACATTATTGCTGGCATCGACCAGCGTTCTGGCGAAGGATATTCAGTTACTTAACGTGTCTTACGATCCAACGCGCGAGCTGTACGATCAGTACAACAAAGCGTTTAGCGCGCACTGGAAACAAGAAACGGGCGACAACGTGGTGATCCGTCAGTCACATGGCGGTTCCGGTAAGCAGGCGACGTCAGTCATTAATGGTATTGAGGCCGATGTGGTGACGCTGGCGCTGGCTTATGATGTTGATGCCATTGCAGAGCGCGGCCGTATCGACAAAAACTGGATCAAACGTCTGCCGGACAACTCCGCGCCGTACACGTCCACCATCGTCTTCCTGGTGCGTAAAGGCAATCCGAAGCAAATCCATGACTGGAACGACCTGGTAAAACCGGGCGTGTCGGTGATTACGCCGAACCCGAAAAGCTCTGGCGGCGCACGCTGGAACTATCTGGCTGCGTGGGGATACGCCCTGCACCACAACAACAACGATCAGGCCAAAGCGCAGGACTTCGTAAAAGCGTTATTTAAGAACGTGGAAGTGCTGGATTCTGGCGCGCGCGGTTCAACCAACACCTTTGTTGAGCGTGGGATTGGCGACGTGCTGATCGCCTGGGAGAACGAAGCGCTGTTGGCGACGAACGAACTGGGCAAAGATAAATTCGAAATCGTGACGCCGAGCGAATCGATTCTCGCAGAACCGACCGTCTCCGTGGTGGATAAAGTCGTGGAGAAAAAAGGGACGCAAGCCGTGGCGGAAGCCTATCTGAAGTATCTCTACTCGCCGGAAGGGCAGGAAATTGCGGCGAAAAACTTCTATCGCCCACGCGACCCTGAAGTGGCGAAGAAATATGAAAATGCATTTCCGAAGCTGAAACTCTTCACCATTGACGAGGAGTTTGGCGGGTGGACGAAAGCGCAGAAAGAGCATTTCTCTAATGGCGGTACGTTCGACCAAATCAGCAAACGCTAATGTAAATTGCTTTTCCAGCCCGGTGGCATCGTGCGACCGGGCTTTTTTATTTGTCATCATTTTGCGTTACTCTTGCACGTCAATAAGAGACAGGGAATGAGTAATGAAAAAAACAGGTTATTTTTTGCTGGCGGTTGTGATTGTTGCCGCCGTCGCGGGCATTGGCTACTGGAAGCTGGCCGCTAATCCGAACGCATTGCGGGATATTGTTCTGCAACAATGCGTACCGAACCAACTGCAACAGCAAAATCCTGCGCCATGCGCCGAAGTGAAACCGGATGCCGGGTATGTCGTGTTTAAAGATCGTAATGGCCCGTTGCAGTATCTGTTGATGCCGACGTACCGCATCAACGGTACGGAAAGCCCGCTGCTGGTGGAGCCCTACACGCCGAACTTCTTCTGGCTAGCCTGGCAGGCGCGCAGCTTTATGAGCCAAAAGTACGGCAAAGATATTCCAGATAGCGCCATTTCGCTGGCGATTAACTCACGCTCCGGGCGGACGCAAAACCACTTTCATATCCACATCTCCTGCCTGCGCCCTGATGTGCGAGCGCAACTGGATGATAATCTGGCGAAAGTGAGTACCCGCTGGCTGCCGCTGCCGGGCGGATTGCGCGGGAATGAATATCTGGCGCGTCGGGTGACGGAAAGCGAGCTGGCGCAACGCAGCCCGTTCATGATGCTGGCGGAAGAGGTGCCGGATGCGCGTGAGCACATGGGCAGCTATGCACTGGCGGTGGTGCGCCAGAGCGACGACTCTTTTGTTTTGCTGGCGACGCAGCGCAACCTGCTGGCGTTTAACCTCGCTTCCGCTGAGGAAATTCAGGATCATCAATGTGAGATTTTGCAGTAACCCCACCTAATCTGGCGTTTACTCCACCTGCCTGTCTCCGTATTCTTGTTGAAAAAAACAACAGGAGACAGGCATGTCGCTCTGGCTTACACACCCTCTGTTCATTCCTTCGCTGGTGGTCGGCGTGACCATTCTGCTCTGGGCAACCTCGCTGTTGCCGGAGTTTATTACCGCGCTGCTGTTCTTTACCGTGGCGATGGTGGCGAAGATCGCGCCACCGGACGTCATTTTTGGCGGTTTTGCCTCGTCGGCTTTCTGGCTGGTTTTTAGCGGTTTTGTGCTGGGGGTGGCGATTCGCAAAACAGGGCTGGCAGACAGGGCGGCGCGCGCCTTATCCGCCAGACTGACTGACTCATGGCCGCTGATGGTGGCAAGCGTGGTGCTGCTCAGTTATGCGCTGGCGTTTGTGATGCCGTCCAATATGGGGCGTATCGCGCTGCTGATGCCCATTGTCGCGGCGATGGCGAAACGTGCCGGGATTGCCGATGGCACGCGCGCCTGGTACGGACTGGCGCTTGCGGTGGGCTTTGGAACCTTCCAGCTCTCCGCGACCATCCTGCCTGCTAATGTACCTAACCTGGTGATGAGCGGGGCGGCGGAAGGTTCGTATGGCATCCACCTGAACTATCTGCCGTATCTTCTGCTGCATACGCCTGTTCTGGGCTGGTTGAAAGGTGCGCTGTTAATCGTCCTTATTTGTTGGCTGTTTCCCGGTAAACCGCATGCGCCTCGCGACCTGATGCCGCCTGCGCCGATGAGCCGTGCGGAGAAACGGCTGGCGTGGATGCTGGCGGTGGTGCTGGCGATGTGGGTCAGCGAAAGCTGGCACGGTATTGGCCCGGCGTGGACCGGGCTGGCGGCGGCGGTGATCACGCTGTTGCCGCGCGTGGGGTTTATCAACGGGGAAGAGTTCTCCAGCGGCGTGAATATCCGCACCTGTATTTATGTGGCAGGCATTCTGGGGCTGGCGATCACCGTGACGCAAACCGGCATTGGCAATGCGGTGGGCGAGGCGCTGTTGCATGTCATGCCGCTGGACCCGGAAAAGCCCTTCACCAGTTTCCTGGCGCTGACCGGCATTACCACCGCGCTGAATTTTATTATGACGGCGAACGGCGTTCCGGCGCTGTATACCACGCTGGCGCAGAGTTTTTCCGACGCAACCGGTTTTCCGCTGCTGTCGGTGATTATGATTCAGGTATTGGGGTACTCCACGCCGCTGTTGCCGTATCAGGCATCGCCGATTGTGGTGGCGATGGCATTAGGGAAAGTCCCGGCAAAACCAGGCATGACGCTGTGTCTGGCACTGGCGCTGGCAACGTATCTGGTGCTGTTGCCGCTGGATTACATGTGGTTTAGTTTACTGGGGCGTTTGTAAAAAAAGCCCGGTGGCGTTAACGCTTACCGGGCCTGTGATTTTATGTGGCGGGGTAAGCGCACACGCCACCCGCCACAACAGCATTAAGCTTGTTTAGCCGCTTCCGCTGCTTTAACGATCACCGCGAACGCGTCAGCTTTCAGGGAAGCACCGCCAACCAGCGCGCCGTCGATGTCCGGCTGAGCGAACAGTTCTGCCGCGTTAGCTGCGTTTACGGAACCGCCGTACTGGATGATCACTTGCTCAGCGATTTTCGCGTCAGCTTTGGCGATATGGTCACGGATGAATTTGTGAACAGCCTGCGCCTGCGCCGGAGTGGCGGATTTGCCAGTACCGATCGCCCATACAGGTTCGTAAGCGATAACCACGCCTTCAAACGCCGCAGCGCCCTGAGTTTTCAGTACCGCATCGATCTGACGAGCACAGACTTCTTCAGTTTTGCCGGCTTCGTTTTCTGCTTCGGTTTCACCGATGCACAGAACCGGAGTCAGACCCTGCTCTTTCAGCACGGCGAATTTCTTCGCGATCAGCTCGTCAGACTCTTTGTGGTAAGTACGACGCTCAGAGTGGCCGATGATGATGTACTGCGCGCCGATATCCTTCAGCATTTCAGCAGAAGTTTCACCGGTGAATGCGCCAGACAGGTTCAGGTCAACGTTCTGCGCGCCCAGAATGATGTGGCTACCGGCAGCGGCGTGTTTCGCCATGTCGATATACATTTCCGGCGGTGCAATCGCAACTGCACAGCCAGCAACGCCAGCCAGTTCTTTACGCAGGTTAGCCACCAGCTCGTTTACCATGTGGCGGCTGCCGTTCAGTTTCCAGTTACCCATCACTAAAGGATGTCGCATTTCATTTCTCCACGCTTTGTCAGCGAATTAAGGAAGATGGCCGCCCTTCAGGGACGGCATGGTCTGTGAAACAGTATAGAGATCCCTCCCTCGAAAGGCTTTGCTTTTTGTCACTTAATTCAGCCCTTCCAGATTCTCCGATAGCGCTAGCTTAATCGGTTCAACAGCGAAGGTCAGCCCTTTTTCCCCGTTGTCTGCGACAACATAGCGAATCGCGCCTTCCGTTTCGGCGTAGTAGTGCTTATTCTTGCCCGCTGTGAGTAATTTTTGCAGTTTTTGCTGGCTTTGCTCTTTTGTCAGAAGTGGGGCGACGGTGCGGATCACCGCCGCCATGTACTCTTGTGCTTTGGCTTTGGCGGCTTTTTGCTCGGGTCCCTGAATGGGAAGCCAGGTAATCTGCATGCTTTTGATTTTTAACGTACCGCGCTCCAGCGCCGTTGAGGCGTACAGATTTTCATTGATCTTGCTGGCGGCGCGGGTCAGGTTCGCCCTGTCGCGGCTGCTGTCGATAGCACGAAATTCGTTCAGTGGAAGCCGGGGATTTTGCTGATTAAAGTTTTCGCGAAACTGGCTGATGGAGAGATCAAACGTCGGCGCGCCAGCCAGCAGGTAGGGCGCGGTCGTCGCAGACGGCGATGCCTCCGCCAGCACCGCTGTGCTCGCAGTTATGGCGGAAAACAATAATAAAAACAGTGTACACCCTGGCTTCATCAATCTTACCTTTCGTTAGGACTGCTCACGATTAAAACGATAACTGTCGGGCTTGTCAAAAGGGTAAACTGACAGCGAAGGCAATAATAAAGGAACTTACATGACCATACAGCAGTGGTTATTCTCATTTAAAGGGCGTATTGGACGCCGTGATTTCTGGATCTGGCTCGGTCTCTGGTTTGTCGGCATGCTGGTGCTGTTTTCGCTGGCGAGCAAGAACTTACTCGATATCCAGACGGCGGCATTTTGTCTGGTGTGTCTGCTCTGGCCCACGGCGGCGGTCATGGTTAAGCGTTTGCATGACCGGGGGCGCTCCGGCCTGTGGGCGTTATTGATGATTCTGGCGTGGATGCTGCTGGCCGGAAATTGGGTGATGTTGCCGGGAATGTGGCAGTGGGTCGTGGGGCGCTTTGTCCCGACGCTCATTCTGGTCATGATGTTTATCGATCTGGGGGCGTTTGTCGGCACTCAGGGCGAGAATAAGTTCGGCAAAGAAACGCAGGATGTGAAATTTAAAGCAGAGCCTCAGGCAGGCGATAAACCGTAGGCCGGATAAGGCGTTTATGCCGCTATCCGGCAGAGCGCCCGGTGGCGCTGGCGCTTACCGGGCCTGCAACCGTGCTTACCAGTAGTGCTCAGCGGTCATGTGCCCAGGACGACGACGCAGGTGTTTGGTCATGTGCCGGGTCTCCTTCAGCAACTGTTGCGTATCACGCACCATCTGCGGATTTCCGCACAGCATCACATGGCTGGTCTCGGTGTCCATCGGTAAACCGACCGCCGCTTCCAGCGCGCCGCTTTCAATCAGCGCGGGGACGCGCCCGGTAAGCGAGCCTGCGATGGTTTCCCGACTGACGACAGTTTGAATGCGCAGCTTGCCTTCGTAGCGCTTTTGCAATTCCAGCATTAACGGCAGGTAACTTAAATCAGCGGCGTAACGCGCGGCATGCACCAGTACCAGGTTGTTAAAGCGCTCCAGGTCCTTACCGAGTTGCAGAATCGACAAATAAGGGCCAATGGCCGTTCCGGTCGCCAGCATCCACAGGGTGTCGCAGTCAGGCACTTCATCCAGAACAAAGAACCCCGCCGCTTCACTTACCACCTGTACTTCATCGCCAGGTTTAAGCGCCGCCAGACGTGGGCTGAGTTTGCCTTCGGGAACCGTCACCAGGTAAAACTCTAAATCGGGATTATCGGGCGCATTCACATAGGAATAGGCGCGTTGTACGCGTTCGCCATCGATCTCCAGTCCGAGTTTGGTAAACTGGCCTGCGGTGAAGGGATGAACGGGGGCGTGAACGGTCAGACTAAACAGGGCGTCGGTCCAGTACTGTACCTTCGTGACTTTTCCTGTTACCCAATCTGCCATGATCTTCTCCTGTCTGCTGCAATACCCTTATCTTCGTTCGTTGAACGAAAGATTTCCAGCCCCGAAGGGCCGGAAGGCTCAATCGAACAAATCAGTTACAGGATATGCGCCTGCACATCCGGGTCTTTGCGATCCAGATAGTGGATGGACTGAATACGGCGGATAGTGCGCGATTTGCCGCGAATCAGCAGCGTTTCGGTGGTAGCGATATTGCCTTTGCGGCTAATCCCCTCCAGCAGATCGCCTTTGGTGATCCCGGTGGCGGAGAAGATGACGTTATCGCTGCGCGCCATTTCGTCCAGACGCAGCGCTTTACCGGCGTCAATGCCCATGGCTTTACAGCGTGCCAGCTCCTGCTCGCCAATACGGCGGTTCTCTTCGCTGTCGCCTTTGACGTCGTGACGCGCCAGCAGACGGCCCTGCATGTCGCCATCCAGCGCACGAATTACCGCTGCGGAGACAACGCCTTCCGGCGCGCCGCCAATGCCGTACAGCACATCCACTTCACTGTCCGGCATACAGGTCAGAATAGAGGCCGCTACGTCGCCATCAGGAATGGCGAATACGCGCACGCCAAGCTGCTGCATCTCTGCAATCACCGCGTCATGACGCGGTTTGGCCAGAATCGTAACCGTCAGTTCGCTGAGTGGTTTGCTGAGGGTGGCTGCGATGTTGCGCAGGTTGTCCGCCAGCGGCAGATTCAGGTCGATAGATCCTTTAGCGCCCGGCCCGACGATCAGTTTTTCCATGTACATATCCGGCGCGTTGAGGAAACAGCCTTTGTCGCCGACCGCCAGAACCGCCAGCGCGTTCGCCTGGCCCATCGCCGTCATACGGGTGCCTTCGATAGGGTCGACGGCGATATCCACCGCATCGCCACGGCCGGTGCCGACTTTCTCACCGATAAACAGCATGGGCGCTTCATCAATCTCGCCTTCGCCGATGACAATGGTGCCGTCAATATTGACCTGGTTGAGCATAATACGCATGGCGTTTACCGCTGCGCCGTCAGCGGTATTTTTGTCGCCGCGTCCCAGCCATTTATAGCCAGCCAGCGCTGCCGCTTCCGTTACGCGGGAAAATTCGATGGCAAGTTCTCGTCTCATAGCAAACTCGTAGCAGAAAGGAATGGCGCGAAGTGTAGCACAGGGGAGGGTGGGAATAATTGATATGCTCGGGGGTTACTTCCGCACAGATAACTTGCCGGGTGGCGGCGTTGCCTTACCCGGCCTACACAAGCATGTAGCCTGTAGGCCGGATAAGCGAAGCCGCCATCCGGCATGTCAGTATTACTCTTCGTGGTCTTCCCACGCCAGGGCGCGTTTGACCGCTTTTTTCCAGCCGCTGTAACGGAAGTTACGCTCGGTGGTTTCGATGCCTGGACGGAATTCACGCTCGATGACCGCTTTTTCCTGCAACTCATCCAGGTTCTGCCAGTAACCCACCGCCAGACCTGCCAGATACGCCGCACCCAGTGCCGTTACTTCGCGCACTTCCGGGCGCTCAACGCGCGTACCAAGAATGTCTGACTGGAACTGCATCAGGAAGTTGTTGGCAACCGCGCCGCCGTCAACGCGCAGGGCGTGCAGGCGAATACCGGAGTCTGCCTGCATCGCTTCCAGCACGTCGCGCGTCTGGTAAGCGATCGATTCCAGCGTTGCACGGATGATGTGGTTGGAGTTTACGCCACGGGTCAGACCGAAGATGGCGCCGCGCGCATACGGGTCCCAGTACGGCGCGCCCAGACCGGTAAAGGCCGGTACAACGTATACGCCGTTGGTGTCTTTCACTTTGGTGGCGAAATATTCAGAGTCGAATGCGTCGCTGATGAGTTTCATCTCATCACGCAGCCACTGAATGGATGCGCCAGCCATAAACACCGCCCCTTCCAGCGCATAGTTCACTTCGCCGGTCGGGCCACAGGCGATGGTGGTCAAAAGTCCGTTTTCGGACTTAACCGCTTTCTCGCCGGTGTTCATCAGCATAAAGCAGCCGGTGCCGTAAGTGTTTTTCGCCATCCCCTCTTTGACGCACAGCTGGCCGAACAGCGCCGCCTGCTGGTCACCGGCGATCCCGGCGATTGGAATACGCGTGCCGCCTTTACCCCCGATGTTCGTCTGGCCGTACACTTCTGAAGAACGACGCACTTCCGGCAGCATGGCGCGCGGGATATCCAGCGCATCCAGCATTTTGTCATCCCAGTCCAGGGTATGGATGTTGAACAGCATGGTACGTGAAGCGTTGGTGTAATCCGTGACGTGTACGCGTCCCTGCGTCATTTTCCAGATAAGCCAGGTATCCACCGTACCGAACAGCAGTTCACCGCGACGTGCGCGCTCACGGGAGCCTTCTACGTGATCGAGAATCCACTTCACTTTGGTGCCGGAGAAGTACGGGTCAATCACCAGACCGGTGTTGTTGCGGATGTAATCTTCCATGCCGTCACGCTTCAGGCGTTCGCAGATTTCGGCGGTACGGCGGCACTGCCAGACAATCGCGTTATAAATCGGTTTGCCGGTTTCACGTTCCCAGACGATGGTGGTTTCACGCTGGTTAGTAATACCGATTGCTGCGATCTGATCGGAACTGATGTCTGCTTTCGCCAGCACTTCAACCAGCGTTGAGCTTTGGGTGGCCCAGATTTCCATTGGGTCGTGTTCTACCCAGCCTGCTTTCGGGTAGATTTGCTCAAATTCACGTTGCGACACGCTAACGATATTCGCATCGTGATCCATCACGACGGCGCGGGAGCTGGTGGTGCCCTGGTCGAGCGCAACGATATATTTTTTCTCAGTCATAATTTTTTGTCCCGTAGTCACATTACAGCGAAGCTTTTTGTTGTGCGGTAGTGGTGGTGTCCTTCTCTTCAACCACGCAAGTATCACACGGCAAATGGCGGCCAATCAGTTTACGATAGGCGAATGCGCCCAGAATGGCGCCCGCAATCGGGCCGAACATCGGCACCAGGAAGTAAGGAATATCCTTACCGCCAGTCAAGGCAACGTTCCCCCAGCCAGCGAGCCAGGCGAACAGTTTCGGGCCGAAATCACGCGCCGGGTTCATCGCAAACCCGGTCAGCGGCCCCATAGAGGCGCCAATTACTGCGATCAGTAAACCAATGAGCAGAGGAGCCAGTGGGCCGCGCGGCACGCCGTTACCATCATCGGTCAGCGCTAGAATAAGCCCCATCAGAATAGCGGTAATTACCATCTCAACCGCGAAGGCTTGCACAAAATTGATATGTGGATTTGGATATGTTGAGAAAGTGCCAGCCAGATCAACACTTTCGATACTGCCACGGACGATGTGGTGCGTTTGTTCAAAATCAGCGAAAAGATTGTAGTAAAGCCCGTAAACTAATGCCGCTGCGCAAAACGCGCCGGCAACTTGAGAAATGATAAAAGGAACAACTTTGCGTTTGTCGAAACAGGCAAACAGCCACAGTGCGATTGTTACGGCTGGATTTAAATGTGCGCCGGAGACACCTGCTGTCAGGTAGATAGCCATCGCCACCCCCAGACCCCAGATGATACTGATTTCCCACTGACCGAAAGTAGCACCTGCTACTTTAAGAGCAGCGACACAACCCACACCGAAGAAAATCAACAACCCAGTACCGAGAAATTCAGCAATGCACTGGCCTTTTAAGGTTGATGTTTGACTCATAATCGGATCCTGAAGAGAGTTTAATGTTTATTGTTTGCGAAGAGGTCACTGACGCCTTCGATGCCTGTAGGCATACTGTTAATTTATCGTTAACGAGCAAAAACGAGAAATATCGAAATCAAAATGTGTGTACTGCGTCAATAAAATGAGCGTTATCGCGCCATGAAGCGCGTTTTACGACAAACCAGGAGTGTGAGCTGAATCATTTCATTAACCAATATGTTAACACTTTAGAGTTATGTGAGTTATGTCACCAGGACAAGGATGAAAAGTGTTGCAAACCGCAATCTACGCGGTATGTCGCTGGACAGGGATGGCGCGGCTTCATACAATCGGCACTATATATTGTGCGCGTTTACGTGAAGCGTCGCCTTGCAATTCAGGAGAGGTATGGCCATGTCATTAGAAGTGTTTGAGAAACTGGAAGCAAAAGTACAGCAGGCGATTGATACCATTACGCTTTTGCAGATGGAAATCGAAGAGCTGAAAGAAAAGAACAACAGCCTGGCGCAGGATGTACAGTCTGCTCAGCATCAGCGTGAAGAGCTGGAGCGTGAGAACAACCATCTGAAAGAACAGCAGAGCGGGTGGCAGGATCGTTTGCAGGCGCTGCTGGGTCGTATGGAAGAAGTCTGAGCCGTAGCGGTGTTGGCTGCGCTCAGCGTTGTAGGCCGGATAAGGCGTAAGCCGCCATCCGGCACTGCAATATCGCCTGATGGCGCTACGCTTATCAGGCCTACAGTCGGCATCGTTTATGAGCGGCAACGCAATAAAAAAGGCACCTTACGGTGCCTTTTTTGATCACTCGATATCAAGTGGGTCTTCGGAGAGGATTATCCCTGTATTGTCGGCGTAGAGATGATCGCCGGAGAAGAAGGTCACGCCGCCAAAATTGACGCGGACGTCGCTTTCCCCGATTCCTTCACCTGCGGCGCCTACCGGAATCGCGGCAAGCGCCTGGATGCCGATATCCAGCTCTTCCAGGTCGTCTACCTGACGCACCGCGCCGTAGATGACCAGCCCTTCCCATTCATTTTGCGTAGCCAGACGCGCCAGTTCGGCGTCGACCAGCGCGCGACGGACAGAACCACCGCCATCGACCAGCAGAATGCGACCACGGCCATTCTGTTCGAGCAGATCGTAGAGCAACCCGTTGTCCTCGAAACATTTTACCGTGATGATTTGTCCGCCAAACGACGACCGTCCTCCAAAGTTAGAGAACAGTGGTTCCACGACGTTGACATCTTCCTGGTAGATGTCACAAAGCTCGGAAGTATCGTATTTCATAGGCTTAACGTTCAGTTGCTGCGAGAATTTTTAGTATATCGCGCTATGCGTACTGTTTGCAAAATCATCAATTGTTCATTGATATTTGTCAGTTAAACCGCCCACTGGCTTAAGAAAATCCCGACGACAAACAGCAGGTTAGTCAACAGCGCGGCTTTAACGGTACGTTCCAGCATCGGGCGCATCGCAGCGGGTTCCATTTCGCGCATCACATAACGCGCCTGTTTAATCAGTAACGGTGCGGCCAGGATGAACAGCCATCCCCACAGGCTTTGCAGCGAAATCAGGTTAAACAGCGCCAGGCAGACCAGTGAACCCATCAACAGGCAGGCGTGATAACGACGTGCGTTAACCGCGCCTAAACGTACCACCAGCGTGTTTTTACCGTTTTCTTTATCGCTGTTGATATCGCGCAGATTGTTGATGTTGAGCACGGCGGTCGCCAGCAGTCCGCAGGCGGTAGCAGGTAAGATAAGCGCAGGAATGAGCGTATGCGCCTGTAGATACCAGCTGCCCATTACGCTGAGCCAGCCAAAGAACACCAGCACGGAAATGTCGCCCAGACCAATATAGCCGTAAGGACGGTTCCCGACGGTGTAGGTAATCGCGGCGATAATCGACAGGCCGCCCAGCACCAGGAATCCGACAAAATCCGCCAGCGTATGACATGCGACAGCCACCAGCGCCAGACCGGAGAGGCAAATCAGCGCCACGGTAATGATCAGCGCCCGCTTCATCTCCTGCCGGGTGATCACCCCTTTTTGCATCCCGCGCAGCGGCCCGATGCGGTCAGGCTTATCACTGCCTTTGACGGCGTCGCCATAATCGTTGGCAAGGTTCGATAAAATTTGCAGCAGCCCGGCGGTGATTAACGCCAGCAGCGCAACCAGGGGATCGAAGTACCCTTGCCACCATGCCAGCGCTGTACCGACGATGATTGCCGCAAACGCGAGCGGCAGCGTTTTCGGTCGTAAACTTTCCAGCCAGGCCTGGGAGCGGCTAATTTGTTGTTGTTCAGTCATATTTAGCGCCAATAAAAATGGGGCTTTTCAGCCCCATCAACAGTGATGAAAATGCATTGAACGCGATTATAGGATAAAACGACTCAGATCTTCATCTGCGACCAGCGCATCCAGATGTTTGCTCACATATTCCGCATCAATTGTTATGCTCTGACCATTCAGATCGCTGGCATCATAGGAGATATCTTCCATCAGACGTTCCAGAACGGTATGCAGACGACGCGCACCGATGTTTTCGGTGGTTTCGTTTACCTGCCATGCCGCTTCGGCAATGCGTTTGATGCCGGACTCGGTAAACTCGATGTCCACGCCTTCGGTCGCCATCAGCGCTTTGTACTGAACGGTAACGGACGCGTTCGGCTCGGTGAGAATGCGTTCGAAATCTTCCGTCGTCAGCGCTTTCAGCTCAACGCGAATCGGCAGACGCCCCTGCAACTCGGGGATCAGATCAGACGGTTTCGCCACCTGGAACGCGCCGGAGGCGATAAACAGGATGTGGTCGGTTTTCACCATACCGTGCTTGGTAGAGACGGTGCAGCCTTCTACCAGCGGCAGCAGGTCGCGCTGTACGCCTTCGCGGGAAACGTCCGGGCCAGAGGATTCGCCGCGTTTACAGATTTTGTCGATTTCGTCGATAAACACGATCCCGTGCTGTTCAACGGCGTCGATGGCTTCCTGTTTCAGCTCTTCCGGGTTCACCAGTTTGGCCGCTTCTTCTTCAATCAGCAGCTTCATCGCGTCTTTGATTTTCAGCTTACGCGGTTTTTGTTTCTGGCCGCCCAGGTTCTGGAACATGGACTGCAACTGGCTGGTCATCTCTTCCATTCCCGGAGGCGCCATAATTTCAACGCCCATCGGTGCGGCTGCGAGATTGATCTCAATTTCTTTATCGTCGAGCTGGCCTTCACGCAGTTTTTTGCGGAATGCCTGGCGCGCGGCGGACGGCTCTTGCTGTTGCTCAGCCTGACCCCAGTTATTTTTCGCCGGAGGGATCAGCGCGTCGAGAATACGCTCTTCCGCCATTTCTTCTGCGCGGTAGCGGTTTTTCTCAATAGACTGAACGCGCACCATTTTGATCGCGGAGTCGGTCAGGTCGCGGATAATGGAATCCACTTCTTTACCCACATAACCGACTTCGGTGAATTTTGTCGCTTCAACTTTGATGAACGGCGCGTTGGCCAGTTTTGCCAGGCGACGCGCGATTTCGGTTTTACCTACGCCGGTCGGGCCGATCATCAGAATATTTTTTGGCGTCACTTCATGGCGCAGCTCTTCGTTGAGCTGCATGCGGCGCCAGCGGTTACGCAGTGCAATCGCCACGGAACGCTTGGCGTTGTCCTGGCCAATGATGTGCTTGTTCAGTTCGCTGACGATTTCGCGTGGGGTCATTTCAGACATGGGAGATCCTTACGCTTTAGACGGTAATTCTTCAATGGTGTGGAAGTGGTTGGTGTAAATGCAGATATCGCCTGCAATATCCAACGCCTTTTCAGCAATTTCGCGGGCGCCCAGTTCGGTATTTTCTAACAGTGCGCGTGCCGCAGCCTGGGCGTAGGGACCACCGGAGCCGATAGCAATCAGATCATTTTCCGGCTGTATGACATCGCCATTACCCGTGATGATCAGTGAAGCGGTTTCATCTGCGACGGCCAGCAGCGCTTCGAGCTTGCGTAGCATACGGTCAGTACGCCAGTCTTTCGCCAGTTCAACGGCGGCTTTGACCAGGTGGCCCTGATGCATTTCCAGTTTACGCTCAAACAGTTCGAACAGCGTGAATGCGTCTGCCGTTCCCCCTGCAAAGCCCGCAATGACTTTATCGTTGTACAGACGGCGAACTTTCTTCACGTTGCCTTTCATTACGGTATTGCCCAGTGTGGCCTGACCATCACCGGCGATTACCACATGGCCGTTACGGCGTACGCTTACTATTGTTGTCACGAGCAGACCCCTTGGTTACAAATGCAGAATACAGGCCCCGCACGCGGTACGGGGCATAATGCAAATATAAATGGGGGGGATTTTGGGGGTTTCAACCCCCGGAGGCGAGTCGAATGCAGTTTGTGTGACCCGCCATCTTCAGGCGGTTAAGGGTGCTGTCTGCATTCTCTTTGCCTTTGACTGGGCCGATGACCACACGATTCCACCCGTTGTTGGTGGTGATTTTGGAGTCAAAGCCTTCAAAAGCCAACTGGGCGCGCACGGTTTCCGCTTGCTCGGCGCCTTTGAAGGAGCCGCATTGCACCATCCAGCGACGTTCATCTTTCTTCTCTGCCGTCTGTTTTGGCGCTTCAGGTTCACGCGCGATCGGCGCGGCCTGCTGCGTTTTAGGCTGAGAAGTCGTGGTGTGCGCAGGCGTCTGCAACAGGTCCTGATAAGGCTGCTGGGATGTCGTCTGTTTCGGCTGCTGCGTCTGGCGTGGCTGCTGTGCAGGTGCAGTCTGCGCCGTACGCGGTTGCTGCTGTGGCTGTTGGTACGGTTGCTCCGTCACGCGTGGCTGCGTACGCGGCTGTTGAACCGGCTGGGTGTTAGCCCACTGCTGCTGTTGTACCTGCTGCTGTGCCTGACGCTGGCGCTGCAATGTCTGCTGACGCTGTTCAGGCGTCTGTTCGTTCCACGGCACTTCGTTAAGTTGGGTCGGCTGCTGGCGCATATCCGCCTGCATTTGCGCCAGTAGCTGACGCTGCTCGCTGGTGAGCTGCTCCGGGTTCATCACTTCGCCGCCCGCAGAAGGCTCGGTTGGCGCACGCACGCCCGGCTGGCGGCTTTCCAGTTCTTTAATGTAGCGCCAGCGCTCTTCCGGCTTCGGCGGCAGCCCGTTGCCGGTCACTTTCTGGCTTTGCAGCGTTTCGGACTCTTCTTTTTTGTGATGAGTAATGAAGTACAGACCCCCGATAAAGGCCACAAGGACAGCCGCCGCAATAGCGACCATTGCGGGTGAAACCGCAGGCGTGTTGCGTTGCTTTTTCCGTGAGGTGCTCTTTTTGCGCCGCGAAGGTGCCGGTTGACCGCGACGTACATAATCTCGTTGTGCCACTATCGTTTCGCTGTATTTATTCGTTCGTCAGCCCGCCATGTTACTTAAGCGGCGGGCTTTTGACCAGATACGTGAGTCTTAAAGGTTTAAGTTAAGGCTCGCGTCGAACCACGAATAATTAACTCGCAGTCCAGCAAGCGCGAGCCGCTGCTGACATTTTGCCCCTGTAACTGGTCGAGCAAGAGCAGCATTGCTTCGCGCCCGATATCGAAGCGCGGCTGTGAAACCGTCGTCAGAGGCGGGTCGCAAAATTCCGCCAGCGCAATGTTATCAAAGCCAATGATGGACAGATCGTCAGGGACTTTCAGACCATGACGCTTGGCCCAGGAGAGCGCGCCGAGCGCCATAACGTCGCTGTGACAGAACACGGCGGTCGGAGGCTGCGGAAGCGCAAGCAGCTGTTGCAGCGCGTGGCCGCCCGCCTCGTAGGTGAAATCGCCCCGGGCGATATAATGCGGGTCGACGGTAATGCCGCAGCGACGCAGCGCCTGCACATAGCCTTGCAGACGGTAGTGGCACAGCGGCATCTCCTCCGGCCCGGCAATGCATCCGATACGCTGGTGCCCCTGTTCATGCAGATAATTCACGGCGTTAAAGGCCGCAGTCAGGTTATCAATATGAACGGTAGGCAGCTCCAGCTCCGGCGCGAATTCGTTGGCCATCACCATCGGCGGCAGATTCCGTTGCTCTTCAATGCTGGCGTCGAACGGCAGACGTGAACCGAGCAATAACATGCCATCAATTTGTTTGGTGATGATCAAATTGATAAAGGTCTTTTCTTGCTGATTCTGGTGCGCGCAGTCACCAATCAACACCAGATATCCGTGGCTTGCGGCGGTAACCTCAATGCCCCGGATGATTTCACTGAAAAAGGGATCACAAATATCCGGGACGATCACCAGGATGGTGCGTGATTCATTCCGTTTGCTATTTCGCCCCATTGATTGCGGTAAATATCCCACCTCCATCGCCGCCTGTTCAACCCGGTTACGGGTCGACTGGGAGACTTTATCCGGGTTCATTAACGCACGGGACACGGTTGCTGTTGAGACTTTCGCCTTCATAGCAACATCTTTCATTGTAGCGGCAGCAACCTGTTTCTTCGGTTTCACACTCTCTCCTCGCCTGGGAAATCAGGCGCAGAACTATCCTTGTTTAACTCACATCGAAAACATTTTTATCAGATAGTTAATGGAAGCGGTTACAGAATTTTCATAAAAAGTGTGATGGATATTTAATTTTACGATCCGCCTCGCATCGTGACCCGTTATCCCTCAATGGGATCGACATCCAGCACCCATTTAACCTTGCGGGATTCGGGTAGCGTATTGATGAGCGCCAGCGTGCCGCTGACGATATGTTGCAGACGAATTCGCGACGGATGCTGCAACAAAATTTGCCAACGGTAGCGGCCGCCGCGTTTTGGCGCGAGCGCAGGCACCGGGCCTAATACCCAGAGCTTGTCATCCGCAAGCGGGCTGGCCTGAATCAGATTACGCAGCTGTTGCAGGAACACCGGCGCCTGCTGGTTGTTATGATCTTCCGCCCGCACAATCACATGGCTGGTCCACGGCGGAAGTTGCAGCGTTTGCCGCTCGGCCAGCGCCTGTTCAGCAAAAGCGTCATAGCCTTTGTGCAGCAAGGTTTGCAGCAAAGGGTGCTCTGGATGGTGGGTCTGCAATACCACCTCGCCCTGTTTTCCGGCGCGTCCGGCGCGGCCGGAAACCTGAGTGTAAAGCTGGGCAAAACGTTCCGCCGAACGGAAATCCGCCGAGAACAGCGCGCCGTCAACGTCCAGCAGCGCTACCAGGGTGACGTCCGGGAAATGGTGCCCTTTCGCCAGCATTTGCGTGCCGATCAAAATGCGCGCGCCGCCGCGATGGACTTCCGCCAGATGCTGCTCCAGCGCGCCTTTACGGCTGGTGGTGTCGCGGTCGATGCGCGAGACCGGCACGCCGGGAAAGAAGGGCGCCAACGCCTGCTCAAGCTGTTCTGTCCCTAACCCGACCGGCACCATATGCGTGGAGCCGCAGGAAGGGCACTGACGCGGTATCGGGCGCTGGCTGTCGCAATGGTGACAGCGCAGGTGGTGTTGCGCCTGGTGCAACGTGTAATAGTGATCGCAGCGCGGACATTCGGCAATCCAGCCGCAGTCGTGGCATAACAGCGCAGGAGCAAATCCCCGGCGGTTAAGGAAGAGAATGACCTGGTTATCTGCCAGCAGGTGCTGATGCATACGGGCGATAAGCGCGGGAGCCAGCCCGGCCTGGATCTTCTGGCCTTTTAAATCCAGCACATGCTGGAGGGCAGGGCGTGCATTGCCTGCCCGGCGCGTCAGGCGCAGCATGCGGTACTTTTTTTGTCGCACGTTGCATAACGTCTCCAGCGCCGGTGTTGCCGAGCCGAGAATAATCGGGATTTGTTCGCTGTGAGCGCGGTATACCGCCAGGTCGCGAGCGTGGTAACGCCAGCCTTCCTGCTGCTTATAGGAGCTGTCATGCTCTTCGTCGATCACAATGACGCCGAGGTTTTTAAACGGCGTAAACAACGATGAGCGGGTGCCGATGACAATCGCCGCCTCGCCGTTTTTGGCTTTCAGCCAGGCTGAGAGACGTTCGCTGTCATTTAACCCGGAGTGTAGAACTTCGACGGGGGCGTTGAAGCGCTCGCGAAAGCGGGCGATGGTTTGCGGCGTCAGGCCAATTTCCGGCACCATCACCAGCGCCTGTTTGCCCTGAGCGAGGACGTTTTCCAGTACGCTGAGATAGACCTCTGTTTTACCGGAACCCGTAACGCCCGCCAGCAGCCAGGCAGAAAAGCTGTCCGACGCGCTGTGGATGGCGCCAACGGCGGTGGCCTGTTCGGTATTGAGACGCAGCCGATCGCCACAAACGGCGTAATGGGTGCGCCAGTCGCTAAAGCCGGGCGTTTCGCTCGCCAGCTCGCACAGTCCTTTTTTACGCAGCGCCTGGAGCGCCGCGTCATTAAATTCAAGATCCGCCACCTGGTCGCGCCAGATTCTCCCCTGCCGCAGCGCGGCCAGCGCCTGTTGCTGTTTAGGCGAGCGCTTCAGGCTATTGAGATCGATAGCGTGGCCGTCTTCGGTGGCGAACCAGTACCACATCGGCGCGTTGCTGGCGGGTTTCCCCTGGCGCAGCAAAATCGGCAGAGCGTGAAACAGAACGTCACCCATTGGATGGTGGTAGTAATCCGCCGCCCAAAGCAGCAAACGCCAGACGGAGGGGGAAAAGACCGGCTCGCTGTCCAGTACCTCAACGACCGCTTTCAGTTCGTTAAGCGGCAGTTCGCTTTGTTCGCTGACCGACACCACAATCCCGACGCGTTCCTGCTGTTTGCCAAACGGCACGCGCACCCGACACCCGGCTTTGACGGTCATGCCTTCTGGCAAGAGATAGTCAAAGGTGCGGGGTAGCGGAACGGGCAAGGCAACGTGCGCGACGGGCATGTAATCATCCTGGCTGACTTGAATTCTGGCGGGTTAGTATACACATTGTGATGAGGGAGCGCGGATCAGTTTGCATACGCTGGTCAAATTCTGTATGATTCGCCGCCTTTGATACACATTTGTATCATCGACCTATACTATCAACATCGCGTGGTGTCTGGCGTTAGGGCTGGAAGAGCGACGCGGCCTTAAACCGAGGTTTCCCCATGAAAAAAGATATTCACCCGAAATACGAAGAAATTACTGCAAACTGCTCTTGCGGTAATGTCATCAAAATCCGCTCTACTGCAGGTCACGACCTGAACCTGGACGTGTGCGGTAAATGCCACCCGTTCTACACTGGCAAACAGCGTGATGTTGCTACCGGTGGCCGTGTTGACCGCTTCAACAAGCGTTTCAGCATCCCGGGCAGCAAATAAGTTATTGCTGTCAAAGAAAAAAGCGCCGAAAGGCGCTTTTTTTGTCTTTGCCTGATGGCGTTGACGCTTATCAGTACCTGCGGTACTGAATCCTTCCGCCGCTATCCGGCAAAAAAATCAATACTCCCACGTATCCGGGTCGATCCCCAGTTCACGCATGATGATTTTGGCCTCTTCCGGTATTTCATCACTGCGCTCTTTACGCAAGTCTTCATCGTTCGGCAATGGTTGCCCGGTAAAGGCATGCAGAAACGCTTCACACAGCAGTTCGCTGTTGGTGGCGTGACGCAGGTTGTTCACCTGACGACGCGTGCGTTCATCGGTGAGGATTTTTAACACCTTCAGAGGAATGGAAACCGTAATCTTTTTGACTTGCTCACTCTTCTTACCGTGCTCAGCGTATGGGCTGATATATTCGCCGCTCCATTCAGCCATGAGATACCTTTAATCTTCTCGTCATTAGTTAAGGGCCAGAATCGTCGTGCCTGGCCGTAATCCCGCATAGTTTACCGTACAGGCGATATCGTGACACGGGTTAAGCGTCTGTAGATGTGCGCTAATGCATATAATTTTAACGGCTATTTCCAGTTTGCTCAATCTATACGCAAAGAAGTTTAGATGTCCAGATGTATTGACGTCTATTGTAACAATGTTTACTCTGGTGCCTGACTTTTCACCGATTCAGCCCAGGAACTTCTCAACATGACGCGTAAACAGGCCACCATCGCAGTGCGTAGCGGGTTAAATGACGACGAGCAGTACGGTTGCGTTGTCCCGCCGATTCACCTTTCCAGCACCTATAACTTCACTGGTTTTAATGAACCTCGCGCCCATGACTATTCGCGACGTGGAAATCCGACGCGTGATGTGGTTCAGCGCGCGCTGGCGGAGCTGGAGGGCGGTACGGGCGCGGTGCTGACCAATACCGGGATGTCGGCCATTCTGCTGGTGACGACCGTGTTCCTGAAGCCGGGCGATCTGCTGGTGGCGCCGCACGACTGCTACGGCGGCAGCTATCGCCTGTTTGACAGCCTGGCGAAGCGGGGCTGTTATCGCGTGCTGTTTGTCGATCAAGGCGATGAGCAGGCGCTGAAAGCGGCGCTGGCGGAAAAACCGAAGCTGGTGCTGGTGGAAAGCCCCAGTAATCCGTTGTTACGCGTGGTAGATATTGCGAAAATCTGCCAGCTGTCGCGAGAAGCGGGCGCGGTGAGCGTTGTGGACAACACGTTTTTAAGCCCTGCGCTGCAAAATCCGCTGGCGTTGGGCGCCGATCTGGTGTTGCATTCATGCACGAAATATTTAAACGGCCATTCGGATGTGGTGGCTGGCGTGGTGATTGCGAAAGATCCAGAGATTGTCACCGAACTGGCATGGTGGGCCAATAATATTGGCGTCACCGGCGGCGCGTTTGATAGCTATCTGCTGCTACGTGGGCTGCGTACTCTGGCGCCGCGAATGGACGTGGCTCAGCGCAATGCCCAGGCCATTGTGGACTATCTGCAAACCCAGCCGCTGGTGAAAAAACTGTATCATCCGTCGCTGCCGGATAATCAAGGGCACGAGATTGCCGCGCGCCAGCAAAAAGGCTTTGGCGCAATGTTGAGTTTTGAACTGGATGGCGATGAGCAGACGCTGCGTCGTTTCCTGGGCGGGCTGTCGTTGTTTACGCTGGCGGAATCCTTAGGGGGTGTTGAAAGCCTGATCTCCCACGCCGCAACGATGACACATGCAGGCATGGCGCCAGAAGCGCGTGCTGCCGCCGGAATTTCAGAGACGCTGCTGCGTATCTCCACCGGTATTGAAGATGGCGAAGATTTAATTGCCGACCTGGAAAATGGCTTCCGGGCTGCAAACAAGGGGTAAACATGAGTGTGATTGCGCAGGCAGGGGCGAAGGGTCGTCAACTGCATAAATTTGGTGGCAGTAGTCTGGCAGACGTGAAATGTTATCTTCGTGTCGCAGGCATTATGGCGGAGTACTCGCAGCCTGACGATATGATGGTTGTTTCCGCCGCCGGTAGTACCACCAACCAGTTGATTAGCTGGCTGAAGTTAAGCCAGACCGACCGCCTTTCCGCGCATCAGGTGCAACAGACGTTACGCCGCTATCAGAGCGATCTGATCAGCGGGCTGCTTCCCGCCGACGTTGCGGATGGCCTGATCAGCGCTTTCATTAGCGATCTGGAGCGTCTTGCCGCGCTGCTCGACAGCGGCGTGACCGATGCCGTTTATGCCGAAGTCGTCGGGCACGGCGAGATCTGGTCTGCGCGTCTGATGTCCGCAGTGCTGAATGAGCAAGGACTGGCGTCGGCATGGCTGGACGCGCGTGAGTTTTTACGCGCTGAACGCGCCGCGCAGCCGCAGGTAGATGAAGGTCTCTCTTACCCGTTACTGCAACAGCTGCTGGTGCAGCATCCGGGCAAACGTCTGGTCGTTACCGGTTTTATCAGTCGCAGCAATGCGGGCGAAACGGTGCTACTGGGCCGTAACGGTTCTGACTATTCCGCCACGCAAATTGGCGCGCTGGCGGGGGTTTCCCGTGTCACCATCTGGAGCGATGTGGCCGGGGTTTACAGCGCCGACCCGCGTAAAGTGAAAGATGCCTGTCTGCTGCCGCTGCTGCGTCTGGATGAAGCCAGCGAGCTGGCGCGTCTGGCCGCGCCGGTTCTGCACGCCCGTACCCTACAGCCGGTTTCCGGCAGCGATATCGATTTGCAGTTGCGCTGTAGCTACACGCCGGATCAGGGGTCCACGCGCATTGAACGCGTGCTGGCGTCCGGCACCGGGGCGCGTATCGTCACCAGCCATGATGACGTCTGCCTGATTGAATTTCAGGTGCCCGCCAGCCAGGACTTTAAACTGGCCTGGAGAGACGTCGACCAGATTCTGAAACGGGCGCAGGTGCGTCCGCTGGCGGTTGGCGTGCATAACGATCGCCATCTGCTGCAATTCTGCTACACCTCTGAAGTCGCTGATAGCGCATTAAAAATTCTTGATGAAGCGGGCCTGCCGGGCGAATTGCGCCTGCGTCAGGGGCTGGCGCTGGTCGCGATGGTTGGCGCTGGCGTCACCCGTAACCCGCTGCACTGCCACCGCTTCTGGCAACAGCTGAAAGGCCAGCCGGTTGAATTTACCTGGCAGTCGGAAGAGGGGATCAGCCTGGTGGCCGTACTGCGCACCGGCCCGACTGAAAGCCTGATTCAGGGGCTGCACCAGTCTATTTTCCGCGCGGAAAAACGCATCGGCCTGGTGCTGTTCGGCAAAGGCAACATCGGTTCCCGCTGGCTGGAACTGTTTGCCCGCGAGCAGAGCACGCTCTCCGCGCGTACCGGGTTTGAATTCGTCCTGGCGGGCGTGGTGGATAGCCGTCGCAGCCTGCTGAACTACGAAGGGCTGGATGCCAGCCGTGCGCTGGCGTTCTTCAACGACGAAGCGATTGAGCAGGATGAAGAGTCGCTGTTCCTGTGGATGCGCGCTCACCCGTATGACGATCTGGTGGTGCTGGATGTCACCGCCAGCGAGCAACTGGCCGATCAGTATCTTGATTTCGCCAGCCACGGCTTCCACGTCATCAGCGCCAATAAACTGGCGGGGGCGAGCACCAGCGATAAATATCGCCAGATCCACGACGCGTTCGAAAAAACCGGGCGTCACTGGCTGTATAACGCGACCGTCGGCGCGGGCCTGCCGATCAACTATACGGTGCGCGATCTGATTGACAGCGGCGATGCCATTCTGTCGATCAGCGGGATCTTCTCCGGCACGCTGTCGTGGCTGTTCCTGCAATTTGACGGTTCCATACCGTTTACCGATCTGGTGGATCAGGCCTGGCAGCAGGGGCTGACCGAGCCGGACCCGCGCGTTGATCTTTCTGGTAAAGATGTGATGCGCAAGCTGGTGATTCTGGCGCGTGAAGCGGGTTACGACATCGAGCCGGACCAGGTGCGCGTTGAATCGCTGGTGCCCGCACACTGCGAAGAGGGGTCTGTCGATCACTTCTTTGAAAATGGCGATGAGCTGAATGAGCAGATGGTACAGCGTCTGGAAGCCGCTCGTGAAATGGGGCTGGTGCTGCGCTACGTGGCGCGTTTCGACGCCAACGGTAAAGCGCGCGTTGGCGTCGAAGCGGTGCGCCCGGAACATCCGCTGGCGGCGCTGCTGCCGTGCGATAACGTCTTTGCCATCGAAAGCCGCTGGTATCGCGACAATCCGCTGGTGATCCGTGGGCCGGGGGCCGGTCGTGACGTCACTGCCGGGGCGATTCAGTCGGATATCAACCGCCTGGCGCAGCTGCTGTAGTATTTGTTGCCGGATGGCGCTGCGCTTATCTGGTCTACGGAATATGTAGGCCGGATAAGGCAACGCCGCCACCCGGCGATTCACCGAGTTGCAAACACCTCTTTTGCGGCGAACAGACCGTTCAGCGCAGCCGGAAAACCGGCATAAACCGCCATCTGCATTATCACTTCGATAATTTCCTCCTGCGTTAACCCCACATGTCGCGCGGCGGCAATATGTACCTTCAACTGCGGCGTAGCGTTGCCCAGCGCGGTTAACGCGGCGACGGTTGCGATTTCCCGACTGCGTAAATCCAGCCCTGGCCGGGAATAGATATCGCCAAACGGAAATTCGATCAGATAGCGGGCAAAATCTGGCGCAATGTCTTGCAAACTTTCGATCACCGCATCGCCACCCTTGCCATCCACCTGTTGCAGCATTTTCTGACCGGTAATAAAGCGTTCTGAATGCATAGTGTATTCCTCGTTTGTCTGGAGTCTGTGGCGTGAGGATAGGGGGCGCGGAATGATTTGGATAATACCGTTTCCGTGATACCTTTTCGGTATGACAACATCCCCTCTGCACTCTCTGGATATCCGCCTGCTACGCTACTTTGCCGTGGTGGCGGAAGAGAACAATATGAGCCGCGCGGCACAGCGACTGTTTATGTCGCAACCGCCGCTGAGCCGCCATATTCGCCAGCTTGAAGAACGTCTGGGGGTGACGCTTTTTGTCCGTCATACTCGTGGACTTACGCTGACGGATGAGGGTCTGCGCGCGCTGGAAATCGTCCGCCCGCTGCTGGCGCAGCAGGACAAAACGTATGCTGCGCTGAATCAACTGGCGCAAACCGGTGCGCAATCGCTGCGTTTAGGGCTGAGCACCGCGTTTGAGCAGGGGATTTTTGCCCCCCTGGGGGCGCAGCTGAACACGCGTGTGGAGAGGCTGCATATTGTGCGTCATGGTTCGCCTGAACTGGTACGCCAGGTGCGTCGGGGGAAACTGGATGCGGCGCTGGTGGCGCTGCCGCTTGAGGCCACAGGGTTAACCGTCACGCCGCTCGACTGGCAAGAACCGTTGATTGCCGCATTACCCTCCGTCTGGCCGGAAGCGAGCCTGACGTCGCTCTCCTTAACTGCGCTTAACCGCCGCCCGCTGTTCTGGTTCAAACGGGAACGTAATCCGGCCTTTTTTGACTACACCCGGCACATTTTCCGTCGCGCTGGTTACGCCCCCTCCTGCCTTGAAGAACCGCTGGAACATGATGTGCTGCTCGCGCGAATCGCCCACGGCGATGGCCTGAGTTTGCTCCCGGGCTCGTTTGCCGCTATTCAGCGCCAGGGCGTGATATTCCGCGTACTTAGCGACACTGAATTACGTATTCGTGCCGGGCTGGTGATGCTGCCTGAGAACGCTGTACGGTTGCGGTGGTTAAATACGCTTGCGATGCAATCCTTCATTATTTCGGACTGATTTGAATTTTTTTCACGTTGTCTGAGTATTCCTCACCTTTAACAGTGATTTTTCTGTTGACGGCATCCCACTTTTCGGTCATTTTTACATCCAGACGTCTAAACGGATAGATGTTCACAACACAACATATAATGACATGCGATTGATGAGGTAAGGTATGAGCTTTTTTCACGCCAACCAGCGGGAAGCCCTGAATCAGAGCCTGGCGGAAGTTCAGGGTCAGATTAATGTTTCGTTCGAGTTTTTCCCGCCGCGCACCAGTGAAATGGAGCAAACCCTGTGGAACTCTATCGATCGACTGAGCAGCCTGAAACCGAAGTTTGTCTCCGTGACCTACGGCGCCAACTCCGGTGAGCGCGACCGTACGCATAGCATCATCAAAGGCATTAAAGAGCGTACGGGCCTGGAAGCCGCGCCGCACCTGACCTGCATCGACGCCACCCGCGATGAACTGCGTACCATTGCCCAGGATTACTGGAATAACGGTATCCGTCATATTGTTGCCCTGCGCGGCGACCTGCCGCCGGGGAGCGGCAAGCCGGATATGTATGCCGCTGACCTGGTCAGCTTACTGAAAGAGGTTGCCGATTTTGATATCTCCGTCGCCGCTTACCCGGAAGTCCACCCGGAAGCGAAAAGCGCGCAGGCGGATCTGCTCAACCTGAAACGCAAAGTCGATGCTGGCGCTAACCGCGCAATTACCCAGTTTTTCTTCGATGTGGAAAGCTACCTGCGTTTTCGCGATCGCTGCGTCTCTGCGGGCATTGATGTCGAAATTATTCCGGGCATTCTGCCGGTCTCCAACTTTAAGCAGGCGAAGAAATTCGCTGATATGACTAACGTGCGCATTCCGGCGTGGATGTCACAGATGTTTGACGGCCTGGATGACGATGCGGAAACCCGCAAGCTGGTCGGGGCGAATATCGCGATGGACATGGTGAAGATCTTAAGCCGTGAAGGCGTGAAAGATTTCCACTTCTACACCCTGAACCGCGCTGAAATGAGTTACGCCATTTGCCACACGTTGGGTGTGCGGCCCGGCCTGTAACATGATTAGCCCTCTTCGGAGGGCTTTTTTATGCACATTTTGATCTGACGCCTGATACATAAATTTAAAAGATATTAGCTATCGAATCTGTGGGTTATTTCAACTATATCTTATCGTTGGTGATGTATATCGTAACGATAACACTGTAGAGGGAGCATATAGATGAGCATGTCTGACGATACCCATAATTCATTGTCTACCGGGAAGTGCCCTTTCCATCAGGGCAGCCACGACCGTAGCGCGGGTGCTGGCACCAGCAGCCACGACTGGTGGCCTAACCAACTCCGTGTAGATCTTTTGAATCAGCACTCCAACCGTTCGAACCCGCTGGGTGAGGACTTCGACTACCGCAAAGAATTTAGCAAACTCGACTATTCCGCCCTGAAAGGGGACCTTAAAGCTCTCCTGTCCGATTCTCAGCCGTGGTGGCCTGCGGACTGGGGCAGCTATGCCGGTCTGTTTATTCGTATGGCATGGCATGGCGCGGGCACTTATCGTTCCGTCGACGGGCGCGGCGGCGCCGGACGCGGGCAGCAGCGTTTTGCACCGCTGAACTCCTGGCCGGACAACGTCAGCCTGGATAAGGCGCGTCGTCTGCTGTGGCCTATCAAGCAGAAATATGGCCAGAAAATCTCCTGGGCCGACCTGTTTATTCTGGCGGGTAACGTGGCGCTGGAGAACTCCGGTTTCCGTACGTTCGGTTTTGGCGCCGGGCGTGAAGATGTGTGGGAACCGGATCTTGATGTGAACTGGGGGGATGAGAAAGCCTGGCTGACGCACCGTCATCCCGAAGCGCTGGCGAAAGCGCCGTTAGGCGCCACCGAAATGGGGCTTATCTACGTTAACCCGGAAGGGCCGGATCACAGCGGTGAACCGCTTTCCGCCGCTGCGGCTATCCGCGCGACGTTCGGCAATATGGGCATGAACGATGAAGAAACCGTGGCGCTGATTGGCGGCGGTCACACGCTGGGTAAAACCCACGGTGCGGCGGCGGCGTCCCATGTTGGCGTTGATCCAGAAGCCGCGCCGATTGAATTGCAGGGGCTGGGCTGGAGCAGTGACTACGGCAGCGGCGCAGGCGGCGATGCGATTACCTCGGGTCTGGAAGTGGTCTGGTCGCAGACGCCGACCCAGTGGAGTAATTACTTCTTCGAAAACCTGTTCAAATACGAGTGGGTGCAGACGCGCAGCCCGGCGGGCGCGATCCAGTTCGAAGCGGTTGATGCGCCAGAAATCATTCCCGATCCGTTCGATCCGTCGAAGAAACGTAAACCCACCATGCTGGTGACTGACCTGACGCTGCGTTTCGATCCAGAATTCGAGAAAATTTCCCGCCGTTTCCTCAACGATCCGCAGGCGTTTAACGAAGCATTCGCCCGCGCATGGTTCAAACTGACGCACAGGGATATGGGGCCAAAAGCGCGCTATATCGGGCCGGAAGTACCGAAAGAAGATCTGATTTGGCAGGACCCGCTGCCGCAGCCGGTATTTAAT
The DNA here is from genome assembly GCF_030333595.1 of Citrobacter sp. CK181. NCBI lineage: Bacteria > Pseudomonadati > Pseudomonadota > Gammaproteobacteria > Enterobacterales > Enterobacteriaceae > Citrobacter > Citrobacter sp. CK181. Next base: position 96,270 of record NZ_JAOWFN010000005.1, read on the forward strand.
CCGAGCCAGGAAGACATCGTCAACCTGAAGGCCGCGATTGCCGCGTCCGGGCTTTCCGTCAGCGAACTGGTGTCGGTTGCATGGGCATCTGCGTCAACCTTCCGTGGCGGCGATAAACGTGGCGGCGCCAACGGCGCTCGCCTGGCTTTAGCGCCGCAGCGAGACTGGGATGTGAACGCCGCTGCGGCGCGCGTTCTGCCGGTTCTGGAAGAGATTCAGAAATCGTCCGGGAAGGCGTCTCTGGCCGATATCATCGTCCTTGCGGGCGTTGTCGGTGTGGAGCAGGCAGCAAGTGCGGCGGGCGTCAGCATCAGCGTGCCGTTCGCGCCAGGCCGTGTGGATGCACGTCAGGATCAGACGGATATCGAGATGTTTGAGCTTCTCGAACCGATCGCAGACGGCTTCCGTAACTATCGCGCACGGCTTGATGTGTCGACCACCGAGTCACTGCTGATTGATAAAGCGCAGCAACTGACGCTGACCGCGCCGGAGATGACGGCGCTGGTGGGTGGGATGCGCGTTCTGGGCGCTAACTTTGATGGCAGCCAGAATGGCGTGTTTACCGACCGCCCGGGCGTACTCAGCAATGATTTCTTTGTGAATCTGCTGGATATGCGTAACGAGTGGAAAGCGGCGGACGAATCGAAAGAGCTGTTCGAAGGCCGCGATCGCCTGAGCGGTGAGGTGAAATTTACGGCTACCCGCGCAGACCTGGTATTCGGTTCTAACTCGGTACTGCGTGCCCTGGCGGAAGTCTACGCCAGCAGCGATGCGCGCGAGAAATTCGTGAAGGATTTCGTCGCGGCATGGGTGAAAGTGATGAACCTGGATCGTTTCGATCTGCTGTAAGCCATCTCAGTAAAATGTGTAGGCCGGATGAGCGCCAGCGCCATCCGGCAAATAAAAAAGCCCGCACGATCTGCGGGCTTTTTGTCTCTCCTGACCGTTATTCCCACTCTTGCAGGAAACGCTGACCGTACTGGTCGGCAACCAGCAGGGCGGCGTAAACCTGATCCGGCGTGGCGCCGCCAGGCATGTTGTGAATAGTTTCGCCTTCCGCGCAGGAGGCTTCCGCCACCGTGCGCATCTTCGCTGGAATATCCTGCTTAATATCCAGTTGCGCCAGCGTGATCGGCAGGCCAACGGAATGGCACAACGCCGCAGCGGTTTCGATCTCTTCAACCGGCGCGTTTTCCAGTACCAGTTGCGTCAGCGTGCCGAACGCCACTTTCTCACCGTGATAGTAGTGATGCGCGTCTGGAATCGCCGTCAGGCCGTTATGTATGGCATGCGCCGCCGCCAGACCGCCGCTTTCAAAACCGACGCCGCTCAGGTAGGTGTTGGCTTCAATCACGCGTTCCAGCGCCGGCGTGACGACATGCTGCTCAGCCGCCAGCATGGCCTTTTCACCCTCTTCGATCAGCGTGTTATAGCACAACTCCGCCAGCGCGAGCGCCGCCTGTGTACACTTGCCGCCCGCCATCGTGGTCGCGCCGCTACGTGAACAGGCGCGCGCTTCAAACCAGGTCGCCAGCGCATCGCCGATACCGGCAGCCAGCAGACGCGCGGGCGCGCCCGCGACAATTTTGGTATCAACAATCACCATATTCGGGTTACGCGGCAGCATCAGATAGCGTTCAAACTCGCCTGCATCGGTGTAGATCACGGAAAGCGCGCTACAGGGGGCATCGGTAGAGGCGATGGTCGGCGCGATAGCGACCGGGACATCCATAAAGTGGGCCAGCGCTTTCGCGGTATCCAGCGTTTTGCCGCCGCCGATGCCGAGAACGGCGCCGCACTGCGCTTTATCTGCGACGATACGCAGACGATCGATTTCATTTTGCGAACATTCGCCGCCAAATGGCGCGATTTCCAGAGCCAGCCCGGCATCCTGGAAGCTTTTCTCCAGCGCGGATTGGGCAAAATTTAAGACAAACTTGTCTCCGACCACCAGCCAGCGTTCGGCCAGGGGTTTGAGATATTCTCCAAGACGTGTGATGACATCTGCACCCTGGATGTATTTACCAGGAGATTGAATAATGTGGTCCATACTTTATTTCCCTCACAGGTTGATGTGGCCAAATGCGTTATTCCAGTCTTGCTCAAACTTCCCTATAGCTGACTCTACCGCAGGGGTATTGAGCATTTGTTGAGCTACATCTAAAGGAAGGGTGATTGCTTCGCATCCTGCGAGTAAGCAATCCAGCGCCTGACGCGGCGTTTTAAAGCTGGCGGCCAGTACCATGCTGCCCGGCGCATGCATCTCCAGCAAGGTTTGCAGTTCCTGCACCATACGGATGCCGTCGCCGCCCTGGGCATCAACCCGATTGACATACGGGGCGACGTATTTTGCGCCTGCCAGCGCCGCCAGCAAGCCCTGCGCTGCGCTGTAGACAGCCGTTCCCAGCGTCGTAATACCTTCTTTTTTGAGCTGTTTGATCGCCGCCAGACCTTCGGCAGTGACCGGAATCTTCACCACAATACCGGGAATGGCATTGCTCAGGCGTTTGGCTTCTTCCACCATTCCTTGCGCATCGCGGCTCATCGTCTGGGCAAATAGCGTTCCCTCTTCGCCGATGGCTTTTTGCAGGCGAGGCAGTACATCCCAGATGGATTCTTTACTCGCCGCCACAATGCTTGGGTTGGTGGTGACGCCAGCAACAGGGAAGATGCGCGCCAGACGTTCGACTTCCGCGACGTTCGCGGTATCCAGATAGAGTTCCATTTTGCTCCCTCTTAGAGTTCAAGTTCATGTTGCAACAGGCTGGCAATTGCCTCGGCAGATGCGGCGTTGACCAGCGCGTTGCGGAATTCTTCGTGCATAATGCGGCGGGCCAGGCGTGAGAAAATGCGCATATGCTGGTCGCCTGCGGCGTGTTTGTTGAGTGTCAGCATGATGATGAACTGCGCATCGTCATCGCCCCAGCGTACCGGCGCTTTCAGACGCGCTACGCTGATGGTGGACTGCTCAATGTGTTCAGATTTGCTGTGCGGAATGGCGAAGCTAAACCCTAACCCGGTGGAGAACACGGCTTCACGCGCCCACAGGTCGGCCTCCAGCTTGCGCGGGTAGCGACAGCGGCTTGCCAGCAGCAGGTTGTCGGTCATCCCCTTGATCACCTCTTCTTTGCTGCGCCAGTCGCTATCAAGCGTGATGCACTGGGCGGTGACCAGCGGCGCGTCCTGTTGGGCCATGCGGAATTGCGCCAGCAGATGCTCCACTTCCAGCGAGGTGCGACAGGCCATCGCCTGATTCAGCAACTGGCGGCAGGCACGACTGTCGAGCTGGGCCATCCGCGCTTTAGCGGCAGGAATTGACGGCGCGCTCATGCTGATCTCGTCCAGCCCCAGTCCGACCAGCAGCGGCAGTACTGACCCTTTCGCGCCGAGTTCACCGCACAGGCCAATCCATTTCCCCTGACGATGTACCGCCTGTACGGCGAAATCCAGCGCGCGCAGGAAGGCTGGATTCAGGCTGTTGTAGTGACGGGTGACTTTGGCGTTGTCGCGATCGACCGCCAGCAGGTATTGCGTCAGGTCATTGCTGCCAATACTGAAGAAATCAATCTCTTCACAGCACTGGTCGATGATGAACATCACCGATGGCACTTCCAGCATGATGCCGAGGGGGATCTTCTCATCAAACGGGACGTGCTCGTTGCGTAACTGCTGTTTAGCCTCCGCCAGCTTCTCTTTGACCCACAGGATCTCTTCCATTGAGGAGATCATCGGGATCATGATTTTCAGGCTGCCATGTGCGGAAGCGCGGAGGATCGATCGCAGCTGCGTGGTAAACAGCGTGGCGTACTCTTCATATATACGTACGGCGCGATAGCCGAGGAACGGGTTAGCTTCCGCAGGAATGTTCAGATAATCAACGGGCTTGTCACCGCCGATATCCATCGTGCGCACAATAATGCTACGGCCCTGTGCGGACTCCAGCGCCTGGCAAAAAATGTTGTACAGCTCGTTCTCGCAAGGTGCGCTGGTTCTGTCCATATACAGCATTTCTGTACGGAACAGGCCAACCGCTTCCGCGCCGTTGCCGAATGCCGCTTGCGCTTCGACGGAATGCGCAATGTTGGCGGCCACTTCCATACGGATACCGTCGGCAGTGCGCGCTTGTTGGGTCAGCCAGATACGCTGTTGCTCGCGTAAAGCGTCCTGCACGCGGGCTTCCTGTTGGTAGTAACGGGTGACGGGTTCATCTGGCGCAACGACAATCGCACCGGCGTTGCCGTCGATATAGACCGTCTGGTGCAGCCACGGCGTTAGCGCCTCAATATCCACGCCAACCAGCGTGGGAATGTTGAATGAGCGGGCAAGAATAACCGTGTGCGAAGTTGTACCGCCGCTTTTTAACAACAAGCCTTTGAGGAACGTTTTGTCCAGTTCGAGGAACTGGCTTGGGGTGAGTTCATCGGCCATACAGACGGTGGGTTGGGTCAGTTTGCCTGGCGCCGGGAAGCGTTGTTCGCCATAAATTTGTTGCAGGAGCTGGAAGCAGACGTCGCGTACGTCCAGCGCGCGTTCCTGTAAATAGCGGCTGCTGGAACGGGCAAACTCATCACAAAAGTGCCCGGCGCTTTCGACTATCGCCTGCGCGCAGCTTAAACCGCGTGCAACGCCTGCCAGCAAATGTTGGCGCAGGGAGGTGTCGCCTGCCAGCGAACGGTGGGCTTCCAGAATAGCGCTGGTGGCGCCGTCGCTGTCGAGCTGGCGGAACGCAATATTCTTTATCAGCAGCGTTAAGCCGTTATCCAGCGCAGATTGCTCGGTCTCTATATCACTGGCAGCAGGGAGTTCGCCGAGCGTATTGAGATCCAGCGAGGAGAGCTGCGTCAGAACGCCGCCCGCGCTGCCGGTGCAGACGGCGCGGGCGCGAAAAAACAGCGGGTTCAGGTTTGTCAGCGATGCCGGAAGCGGCTCCAGCTCACTGTTTTTGATCTCCGCCAGAGGCGCATCGCAAAGGGGGAATTCATCGCGCAGCCATTGGCTCAGGCGCTGGTGGGCATCCTGTTCGTCCGTACCTGAAATCAATAACTGACAGGCGTCGCCTGCCAGCGTGTCGGTGCCAATCAGCGCCAGCGCGCTTTTGGCGTTGCCTTTACGGTCGGTGCGCAGGTTATGCCACTCAATGTGTGAGGTAAAGGTATTGCACAGCGTCTCAACGTGGCTTGCCGGGCGGGCGTGTACGCCATTGGGCAGCTCACAGGTAAATTCCACAATCAGGGCCATTGCCTTTCTCCCATAACGATTTTCTGGCTACAGGATAAAAGGGCGTTGCCGCATAGTGCCATGTGACAAAACTGCCAAACGCTGGACAAATGTAACATACACGTCAAATTGCGAGACACTTCACAAGTCGGAGTACGGCATCTTATTTCTGAGGTTTGATAAGTTATGAGGCGGATCGCATTTTTGTACTGATATTACAAAAATCCAGTAAATGGCCTTTTTATCCACTGTCTGCGCCGCGTTGGATTGCCTATTGTTTGCCACAACAACGTTATGGATAGGGGCCTGAAGCGGCCCGGGAGCGACTTATGAAAGAGTTGGTGCAGATCCTGAAAAACACCCGTCAACATCTGATGACCGGTGTTTCGCATATGATCCCCTTCGTCGTAGCCGGTGGGATCTTGCTGGCGGTTTCCGTCATGCTGTATGGCAAAGGCGCTGTTCCCGATGCCGCGACCGATCCTAATCTCAAGAAGCTTTTTGATATTGGCGTCGCAGGGCTGACGCTGATGGTGCCTTTTCTCGCCGCCTATATCGGTTACTCCATTGCTGAACGTTCCGCGCTGGCGCCTTGCGCGATCGGCGCCTGGGTGGGCAACAGCTTTGGCGCCGGGTTCTTTGGCGCGCTCATCGCCGGGATTATCGGCGGTATCGTCGTGCATTATCTGAAGAAAATCCCGGTGCATAAGGTATTGCGCTCGGTGATGCCTATCTTCGTTATCCCTATCGTCGGCACCTTCATTACCGCAGGCATCATGATGTGGGGGCTGGGCGAACCGGTTGGCGCGTTAACCACCAGCCTGACCCAATGGCTGCAAGGAATGCAGCAGGGCAGCATCGTGCTGCTGGCGGTCATCATGGGGCTGATGCTGGCCTTCGATATGGGCGGCCCGATTAACAAAGTGGCCTACGCCTTCATGCTGATTTGCGTGGCGCAGGGCGTATACAGCGTGGTGGCGATTGCTGCGGTGGGTATCTGCGTTCCGCCGCTGGGTCTGGGCCTGGCAACGCTGGTTGGTCGTAAGAACTTCTCTTCTGAAGAACGTGAAGCCGGTAAAGCCGCGCTGGTAATGGGCTGCGTTGGGGTCACGGAAGGTGCGATTCCCTTCGCCGCCGCCGATCCGCTACGCGTGATCCCATCCATTATGGTTGGCTCTGCCTGTGGTGCGGTAACGGCTGCGCTGTTTGGCGCGCAGTGTTATGCCGGCTGGGGCGGGCTGATTGTTCTGCCGGTTGTGGAAGGCAAGCTGGGTTATATCGCGGCAGTCGCTGTCGGGGCGGTAGTGACGGCAATCTGCGTTAACGTGCTGAAAAGTCTGGCGCGTAAGAAAGTGTCTCAGGTTGATGAGAAAGAAGACGACCTGGATTTAGAGTTTGAGATGAATTAAGTGAGGAATGAGCCATGACGAAGATTATCGCAGTAACAGCATGTCCTTCTGGTGTCGCACACACCTATATGGCGGCCGAAGCGCTGGAAAGCGCGGCCAAAGCGAAAGGCTGGGAAGTCAAAGTCGAGACCCAGGGCTCGATTGGTCTGGAAAACGAACTGACTGCGGCGGATGTAGCGGATGCGGATATGGTGATTCTGACCAAAGATATAGGCATCAAGTTTGAGGAACGCTTTGCGGGTAAAACCATTGTCCGCGTCAACATCAGCGATGCGGTAAAACGCGCCGATGCCATTATGAACAAAATTGACGCGCATCTTTCGCAAATTGCTTAACGTTAGAATGCCCGATGGCGCAAGCTTATCGGGCCTACGATGTTAATCCCCGTAGGCCGGATAAGGCGCTCACGCCGCCATCCGGCAACAAGCTTGCCTACAGGAGTTCCTCATGACGAATCGTACCCAGCGCCTTAAAGCCGCACTTTTCCAGAATAACCGTGAAATTTCGCTTGAGCGCGCGCAGCTGTATACCGCCAGCTATCAGCAGACAGAGGGAGAGCCGGTCATATTGCGCCGCGCTAAAGCGACGGCGTATATCCTTGAGCATGTTGAAATTTCGATTCGTGATGAGGAGTTGATTGCCGGGAACCGCACGGTGAAACCGCGGGCGGGGATTATGTCGCCGGAAATGGATCCGTACTGGTTACTTAACGAGTTAGAACAGTTCCCGACGCGTCCGCAGGACCGTTTTGACATCAGCGAGGACGATAAGCGCCTCTACCGCGAGGTGCTGTTCCCGTACTGGGAAAAACGGTCGATGAAGGATTTCATCAACGGTCAGATGACCGATGACGTGAAAGCCGCCGTCAGCACGCAGATTTTTAGCGTTAACCAGACGGATAAAGGGCAGGGGCACATTATTATTGATTACCCGCGGCTGTTGAATCACGGTCTGGGTGAACTGGTGGCGCAAGTGCGGCAACACTGCCAGCAGCAGCCGGACAATCACTTTTACCAGGCGGCGTTGCTGCTGGAGGCTTCGCAAGGCCACATTCTGCGTTACGCGATGCTGGCGGAGAAAATGGCGGAAAGCTGCCTGGATGCGCGTCGGCGTCAGGAGTTGCTCACCATTGCCGCGAACTCCCGACATAACATGCAGTACAAGCCGCAAACCTTCTGGCAAGCGTGCCAGCTGTTCTGGTACATGAACATCATTCTGCAATATGAGTCTAACGCCAGCTCGCTCTCGCTGGGGCGTTTTGACCAGTATATGCTGCCGTTTTATCAGGCATCGCTGAGCCAGGGCGAAGACCCGGCATTTTTAAAAGAACTCCTCGAATCGCTGTGGGTAAAATGTAACGACATCGTGCTGTTACGTTCGACCAGCAGCGCACGCTATTTCGCCGGATTCCCGACCGGTTACACCGCATTGCTTGGGGGATTGACGGAGAACGGACGCAGTGCGGTGAACGTGCTCTCTTTTCTCTGTCTTGACGCGTACCAGAATGTGCAGTTGCCGCAGCCGAACCTTGGCGTGCGTACCAATGCGCTGATTGACACGCCCTTCCTGATGAAAACAGCGGAGACGATTCGCCTCGGCACCGGTATTCCGCAGATCTTTAATGATGAAGTGGTTGTGCCTGCGTTCCTGAACCGGGGTGTTTCGCTGGAGGACGCCCGTGATTACGCGGTAGTGGGGTGTGTGGAGCTGTCGATTCCGGGCAGAACCTACGGCCTGCATGACATCGCCATGTTCAACCTGCTGAAAGTGATGGAAATCAGCCTGTATGAGAATGAAGGAAACCGCACGCTGACGTACGAAGATCTGTTGGCGCATATTCGCGCCAAAATCAGCCATTACATTACGCTGATGGTGGAAGGCAGTAATATTTGCGATATCGGCCACCGTGACTGGGCGCCGGTGCCGCTGCTTTCCTCGTTTATCAGCGACTGCCTGGATAAAGGCCGTGATATTACCGATGGCGGCGCGCGTTATAACTTCTCTGGCGTACAGGGGATTGGCATTGCTAATCTGAGCGACTCCCTGCACGCGTTAAAAGGGCTGGTATTTGATCAGCAACGTTTACGTTTCGATGAACTGCTGGCGGTGTTAAAGGCGAACTTTGCGACGCCGGAAGGTGAGCGAATTCGTGCCCGGCTGATTAACCGCTTCGAGAAATACGGTAATGATATTGATGATGTGGATAACATCAGCGCTGAACTGCTGCGCCATTACTGTAAAGAGGTGGAGAAATACCAGAACCCGCGCGGTGGGCAATTTACACCGGGTTCATACACCGTCTCCGCGCATGTGCCGCTGGGTTCGGTGGTGGGGGCGACGCCGGATGGCCGTTTTGCCGGGGAACAGCTGGCAGACGGCGGGTTGTCGCCAATGCTCGGCCAGGATATGCAGGGGCCGACGGCGGTGCTGAAATCAGTAAGTAAACTGGATAACACGCTGCTTTCTAACGGTACGTTGCTTAACGTGAAGTTTACGCCTGCGACGCTGGAAGGTGAGGCCGGCTTGCGCAAACTGGCGGATTTTCTGCGCGCCTTTACCCAGCTTAAGCTACAGCATATTCAGTTTAACGTGTTGAATGCGGATACGTTGCGTGAAGCGCAATTGCGCCCGCAGGATTTCGCCGGGCTGGTGGTGCGCGTGGCGGGTTACAGTGCCTTCTTTGTCGAGCTGTCGAAGGAGATCCAGGATGACATCATTCGCCGCACCGCGCATCAGCTGTAAGAATCTGGAAACGAGCGCTGATGATGTCGCACGTATTTTCAACATTCAGCGTTATTCGTTGAATGACGGGCAGGGAATTCGTACGGTGGTCTTTTTTAAAGGCTGCCCGCATACCTGTCCGTGGTGCGCCAATCCAGAGTCTATTTCGCCACGCATCGAAACGGTGCGGCGGGAGAGTAAATGTCTGCACTGCTCGCCCTGCTTGCGTGATGTGGATGAGTGCCCTTCCGGGGCGTTTGAACGTATCGGGCGCGATATTACGCTGGATGAACTGGAACGCGAGGTGATGAAAGACGAACTCTTTTTTCGCACCTCCGGCGGCGGCGTCACGCTTTCTGGCGGTGAAGTATTAATGCAGGCGGCGTTTGCCACGCGGTTTTTGCAACGTCTGCGACGTTTCGGCATTTCCTGCGCGATTGAAACCGCAGGCGATGCGCCTGCCAGTCGGTTGCTACCGCTGGCTAAAGCGTGTGATGAAGTGCTGTTTGATTTAAAGATTATGGAGCCGCGCCGGGCGCATGAGGTGGTCAAAATGAATTTACCACGCGTGCTGGATAACCTGCGTTTACTGGTAAACGAGGGGATTACGGTCATCCCCCGTTTGCCGTTGATTCCGGGCTACACGCTCAACGTTGAGAATATGCAGCGAGCGTTGGCAGTGTTGCTATCGTCAGGGATTAATCAGGTGCACCTGCTACCGTTTCATCAGTATGGTGAAGCGAAATACCGTCTGCTTGGGCAGCCGTGGGCAATGAAAGATGTGCCTGTACCCTCGCCGCAAGAGGTGGCGGAAATGCAGGCGTTGGCAGAGCGAGCCGGGTTTCTGGTCACTGTGGGAGGTTAATATGACAGTCTCAACTGCACGCTATCTGGTTGCCGTTACCGCCTGCGTCAGCGGCGTGGCGCATACCTATATGGCCGCCGAACGCCTGGAAAAACTCTGCCAGCAGGAAAAATGGAACATTAAAATTGAAACCCAGGGGGCGCTGGGCACGGAAAACTGCTTAACGGAGGAGGATATCAACCGGGCGGATGTTGTGTTGCTGATTACGGATATTGAACTGGCGGGCGCGGAGCGTTTTGTTCAGAGTCGGTATGTTCAGTCAGGAATTAACGCCTTTCTTCGCGAACCTCAGCGGGTGATGAGCGCCGTGCGTAAACTGCTCACCGCGCCGCAGCATACGCATCTTATTCTGGAGTAGCCTTCTTTTCCGTCAACTGGCTGTGGTACTGCCGACGATATTCTGACGGCGAACGCTCCGTATTTTTACGAAACAGGCGGCAGAAATAGTTGCTGTCGACAAATCCACAGGTGTGAGCCACTTCTTTGACTTTCAGATCGTAACCCTTCAGCAGCGTTTTCGCGTGTTCCAGCCGAGTGTGATTCAGATATTCGTTAAAGCCGATAGCGCCTGTTTTTTGAAACAGATGAGAAAGGTAGTTTGGCGAAATATAAAACGCCTGCGCCACCGATTCGCGGGTGAGCGGGGAAGCGTAACGCTCATCGATATAGCTGCGAATCGCTTCAAAAAGCGCCTGACTCCGTGACGCCGTCTGGATTTGGCTACCCAGCAGGTCGCGGCAGTGGCTCAACAGGCTGGCGACAATTAATCGGGCCGTCTGCTGTTCCTGCGGCTGCATCTGCATTTCATTGAGCGTTTGCAGCAGGAAGGAGCCAATACGTGGGCCTCGACGTGCGACATGCTGCTTCGCAAGATTCTGATATTGTTTGCCGTCCCAGTGAACAACGCTGAAACCTAATTGCTGCTTGCCAAACAGGATGCTGAGCGTGGTGACGGGCGTTTGCCACTGCGGGAAGTTCCAGCTGCCTGCCGGAACATACAGAACGTCGCCAGCGATGAGCGTCACGGGCGCGGCCGGGATGCCTGTATCGGTGAACTCCCCCTCCAGCACAATCTCCAGGCGTGGAAAATCAACCTGATACGCCAGTTCGGGCGCCGTACCGCTGGTATTGGCGAAAAAAACCTGCCGTAGCGCCATAGGGCCGTTAATCAGACGGGAGAGAAGGTGGCTGACGTCGTGATACATGTTGATACCTTGCAGAGCGCAGACAGAGGAAACAGTAACGTTGAACGTAAACCGCCTCAAGCGATAATTGCCGGATGGCGGTACGCGGGTTATGCATTTTGCAGGCCGGATAAGCGTCAGCGCCATCCGGCGATGCCGTTACTGATTCCCGACATGATCCCCGTAAGGCAGGGTATCGTAATCAATCAACGCGTTTTTCTTATACGGGTTGCCAATCCAGCGCGTGATCGCCTTGAACTGCGGGCTGGTGATGGAGCGCGTCGGGTCGAACCCGTCGTAGGTCAGCCCCGCTAAGTCGGACCAGGTATGGATAAGTTCAGAGCTGCTGTACTTGCGGTCAACATACGTAGAGAGATCGCGCGGGTGTGCGGCCTGCCACTTTTCTGACGTCCATAACAGGAACGGCACCGTATACATATGACGCGTAGGGTTGTCTTCGTTACGCCCCTGCGTTTTGTGCGGCGGCGTGTCATACACTTCTTCACCGTGATCGGAGAAGTAGAGCAGAAAACCGTTCGGGTCAGTCGCTTTATAGTCCTTAATCAGGCTGGCGACGACATGGTCGTTATACAGATTCGCGTTATCGTAATCGTTATAAATATCCTGTTCGTCTTCGCTCACGCCCGCAGGGATATGATCGGTTTGACCGTCAAATTTTCCCTGATTCTCCGGGTAGCGGAATTTGTATTTGATATGTGTTCCCAACAGGTGAACGATAATAAATTTCTTCGGCGCCGGGTCGGCCATTACGTCTTTAAAGGGCGCCAGAACGTTGGTGTCATATTCCCGCGCGCTTTGAGTACGCTGCTGATTCATATAAAACTGCTTGTCGGTCTGTTTCGAGAATACGGTCAGCATCGTATTACGCGCGGTCATCGTCTGCTGATTGGTGATCCAGAACGTCTTATAACCTGCCTGTTTCATCATGTTCATCAGCGACGGTTTCGTCAGATACAGATCCGGGTTCTTTTCATTGGCGAAGGTCAGCGCCTGTTGCAGAATTTCAATCGTGTATGGCCGGGAGGTGACGACGTTATTGAATACGGTCAGACCCGGATCGCTTTTATGCAACGCGTCCAGCTCTGGCGTGGTTTCACGCGGATAACCGTACAGACTCATGCGACCACGCTGGGTTGACTCGCCGATAACCAGCACTAACGTACGCGGCGCATCACCGGAGTTATCTTTAAAATTCGTTAACGGAGGCAGCGCGTTGTTCTCGTTAAGCAGGCTATTCAGCGACGTGAGTTGCTGATTATATTGATAATAGCCATTGATAAACTGCCACGGCGCAGCGGGTTCCATACGCGAGGCGAGGCCGCCTAATGTCTGCTCAAACGGCTTATGTTTGATAAACGTCCCGACGGCGATCGGATGCAGAATAAGGCCGTATAACAATGCAAAGGAGACTAACCAGCGCCACGGCGCGGGAATATATATGGGCTTTAAACGCGTCCACAGCAGGATTGCCACGGCGGTATAGGCCAGAGCGATAAGGATAATCTTCAGACTGAAATACTGGCTCAAGTACTCGCTGGCTTCGTTCGCGTTTGTTTCAAACATGACATACAGAACGCTTTGCGAGAATTCCTGCCCGTAAATGACATAATAACTGAGCGCCGCCAGCGAAGAGGCCCAGAGTACAACGCCAATAACGGCGGCAATCGCGCGGGTATGATGGGGAAATAAAAATACCGGGATCAGCCAGAGCGAACTGAAAAGCAGTGAGTCACGCAGCCCGTTGGTGCCGCTATAGCCGCTGATGCAAATAACGGCCTGAAGTAATGTAGAGAAGAACCAAAAATAGAGTAGCGCCCAGCCAAGGGCTTTCCAGCTAAACGAAGGTTTAGCAGATGTGTGTGTGAAGAACATATATGAAGCCTGTTTTTATTCGAGTCGCCAACGTAGCGACAAATCATTAAGAGAACCTTAAGTATGGCGATGCCAGTGACCTATTCTTGTTGATGGCGTATTCAGCAGAGTGAACAAAACGCAGGCAGGAATATATTGAAAAACAGGCGATTATTACAGAAATATTTCAAAGCCCTCTCGCCCGGGCAGGCGAGAGGGGATATGACGATGCGTGTGGGTTAGCCGGTATTACGCATCCCCGCAGCCACGCCCGCAATCGTGACCATCAGCGCCTGTTCGACGCGCGGGTCTGGATCTTTGCCTTGCTCTTCTGCAAGACGGGAACGGTGTAAAAGTTCCGCCTGCAACACGTTCAGCGGGTCGGTATACACATTCCTTAACTGGATAGACTCAGCAATCCACGGCAGGTCGGCCATCAGATGGGAATCGTTGGCAATCGCCAGCACCACTTTGATGTCCTCTGCCAGCAGGTTGCGTAACTCTTCACCCAGTGGCCACAGCGCTTTTTTGACCAGGCGTTGATCGTAGTATTCCGCCAGCCACAGGTCGGCTTTAGAGAACACCATCTCCAGCATGCCGAGGCGCGTGGAGAAGAACGGCCAGTCGCGGCACATGGCTTCCAGTTCGCTTTGCTTGCCATCTTCAACGACTTTTTGCAGCGCGGTGCCCGCACCCAGCCAGGCCGGGAGCATCAGGCGGTTTTGCGTCCAGGCGAAGATCCAGGGAATGGCGCGCAGGGATTCAACCCCGCCTGTCGGGCGACGTTTTGCCGGGCGCGAACCGAGCGGCAGCTTGCCGAGTTCCTGTTCTGGCGTTGCGGAACGGAAGTACGGGACGAAGTCTTTATTCTCACGGACATAGCCGCGATACAGGTCGCAGGAGATCACGGACAGCTCGTCCATGATATGACGCCACGAATTTTTCGGCTCCGGCGGCGGCAGCAGGTTGGCTTCCAGAATCGCGCCGGTGTACAGGGACAGGCTGCTGATGGTGACTTCAGGCAGGCCGTACTTAAAGCGGATCATCTCACCTTGTTCGGTCACGCGCAGACCGCCTTTCAGGCTGCCCGGCGGTTGGGAAAGCAGCGCCGCATGAGCAGGCGCGCCGCCACGGCCAATGGAACCGCCGCGACCGTGGAACAGCGTCAGTTCAATTCCGGCTTTTTCACAGGTTTTGATCAGCGCGTCCTGAGCCTGATACTGCGCCCAGGAGGCGGCCATTACGCCTGCGTCTTTCGCTGAGTCAGAGTAGCCAATCATGACCATCTGTTTGCCCTGAATAAAGCCGCGATACCAGTCGATATTCAGCAACTGAGTCATTACCGCGTCGGCGTTGTTCAGGTCGTCCAGCGTTTCGAACAGCGGCGCAACAGGCATGGCAAAGCTAATTCCGGCTTCTTTCAACAACAGATGCACGGCCAGCACGTCGGACGGCGTTTTCGCCATAGAGATAACGTAAGCGGCGATGGAACCCAGCGGCGCTTCGGCAATCACTTTACAGGTCTCAAGCACTTCGCGGGTGTCGTCGCTCGGTTCCCACTGACGAGGCAGCAGCGGACGCTTGGAGTTGAGTTCGCGGATCAGGAAAGCCTGTTTATCGGCTTCGGACCAGCTTTCATAATCGCCGATGCCCAGATAACGCGTCAGCTCGCCCAGCGCTTCGGTATGGCGGGTGCTCTCCTGGCGAATATCAATGCGCACCAGCGGCACGCCAAAGCATTTCACCCGGCGCAGGGTATCAAGCAGTTCGCCATTGGCGATGATGCCCATGCCGCACGCTTGCAGAGACTGATAACAGGCGTACAGCGGCTCCCACAGCTGCTCGTTTTGCGTCAGCAGACCAGCGGGTTTCGGCAGTTTCTCGCCTTTCAGACGCGCTTCCAGCCAGGCTTGCGTCGCCATCAGGCGGGAACGCAGGCTTTTCATCAGGTAGCGGTAAGGTTCTGATGCGCCTTCTTCGCCGACCAGCGCCAGCAGTTCCGGCGTGGCGTCGACCATCGACAGCTCAGAAATCAGAACCTGAATATCTTTCAGGAACAGATCGGTGGCTTTCCAGCGGCTCAACAGGAGAACGTGGCGGGTGACATCAGCCGTTACGTTCGGGTTGCCGTCACGGTCGCCGCCCATCCAGGAGGTGAAACGCACCGGAACAAAATCAACCGGCAGTTTGTAGCCCAGATGTTCTTCCAGTTGTTCGTTCAACTCACGTAGATAGTTTGGCACCCCTTCCCACAGGCTGTTTTCAACCACCGCAAAGCCCCATTTGGCTTCGTCGACCGGACTTGGGCGGTTTTTACGGATTTCATCCGTATGCCAGGACTGGGCGATCAGCTGGCGCAGACGGCGCATGAGCTGATTACGTTCGTAATCCGCGATCTCTTTGTTATCGAGCTGCTTCAGACAGGCGTTGACTTCGCCCATTTTGTGAATCAGCGTGCGGCGAGTGATCTCGGTAGGGTGTGCGGTCAGTACCAGTTCCAGAGATAACGACTCCACCGCGTTTTTGATGGTGGCTTCGTCGAGATTGGGTTGATCTTTCAGTTTACGCAGGGTGCGGGCAATCACTTCCGGGTTGCTGGCAGCTTCGCCCTGCGGCGAAATGCTGTGGTACTGCTCGGCGGTATTGGCCAGGTTCAGGAACTGACTAAACGCGCGGGCAACAGGCAGCAGCTCGTCGTTGGACAGATTCTGTAGCGTGGTGAGCAACTCCTGGCGATTCGCTTCATTGCCAGCGCGAGATGATTTAGACAGCTTACGGATTGTTTCTACGCGATCAAGAATGTTCTCTCCCAGCGCATCCTTGATGGTTTCTCCCAGCACTTTGCCGAGCATACTGACATTACTACGCAACGCGGAATATTGTTCGTTCATATGATCCCAGACACCCCATCTGTTTTGAATATGTCCTGTATCTTTCGCGTCACAGCGGCGTTGGCTGCAACGTGAAATCTTTCGGACTTTAATTTTTTACATCACTTCTTATCTTTATAAAGCCACGTAAAACACCTGACGTCAATTGCTGCGAAATCGGTTCAGCAAACGAATAAATGACGGGAATTTACGTAATTTAATTCACATCGAATCAAATAAGCGTTGCTTATGGAAATGTTAATAAATCACCTCGCTTACCACTAAAGGGTTAGCGAGGTGATAAGCAGTTAATGCCAGCAGAAATGATGGACAACCTGCGTAATCAGCTCGCGGGTTGGCTTGATAAAACGCGTTTCCAGATATTCATCCGGCTGGTGCGCCTGATTAATCGAACCCGGGCCAAGCACCAGCGTTGGGCACAAGGTCTGGATAAACGGCGCTTCGGTGCAGTAGTTCACCACTTCGGTTTGCGCGCCCAGCAGTTTCTCGACCACTTCCACCAGTTGGTGGTCAGGCGGACATTCGTAGCCGGGAATCGGCGGATGCAGTTCGGACACCGTCAGACGGCCCGGCCAGCGTTCGCTCACGGGCGCCAGCGCATCGTTGAGCAATCCGTTGAGATCGTTCAGCGTCATGCCCGGCAGCGGGCGAATATCCATATGCAACTCGCAACAGGCGCAGATACGGTTCGCGGCGTCGCCACCGTGAATGTGGCCCAGGTTTAATGTCGGATAAGGAACGGTAAACGCCGCGTAGTGATAACGTTCTTTCAGGTCATCGCGCAGCTGCATGATGCGGCCAATGGCGTCGTGCATCAGCTCAATGGCGTTAACCCCGCGCGCCGGATCGCTGGAGTGGCCCGATTGCCCCAGAATGCGGATGGCGTTTGAAATGTGGCCTTTGTGTGCGCGCACCGGTTGCAGGGACGTTGGTTCACCGATGATCGCGCAGTCCGGGCGCAGGGCGGTGGTTTCAGCAAAATAGCGCGCGCCCGCCATGCTGGTCTCTTCATCGGCGGTAGCCAGAATATACAGCGGTTTTTTCAGCGTCGTCACATCCACGTCACGCAGGGCATCGAGGATAAAAGCAAAGAAGCCTTTCATGTCCGCCGTACCCAGCCCGTAGAGCTTGTTATCGTGCTCGGTCAGCGTGAACGGATCGCGCGTCCAGCGTCCGTCGTCAAAGGGAACGGTATCGGTATGGCCCGCCAGCAACAAACCGCCAGCACCCTGTCCGGTGCTTGCCAGCATATTGAATTTATTGCGCGTACCGGGGACTGCCTGAACCTCAACCTTGAAGCCCAGATCTTTAAACCAGTCTGCCAGCAGAGTGATTAAAGACGCATTACTTTGATCGAGCGCTTCTTCGGTAGCGCTAATCGACGGTGTGGCAATCAGAGCGCGGTAAATCTCGATAAATGGCGGTAAAGTGTTTTTCATTGTTGACACACCTCGGGTCATGATAGTATCAATATTCATGCATTATTTGTGAATAAAAATACATTAACGTTGAGCGTAAGAAAACCCACCAACTGTAAGGTGAAGTTGTTACGGCTTAACCAGGCAACCAGACATAAGAAGGTGAACAGCCCCGATGTTGAATACGCTGATTGTGGGTGCCAGCGGTTACGCTGGCGCAGAGCTTGTGACCTATGTAAATCGTCATCCTGATATGACCATAACCGCTTTAACCGTCTCAGCGCAAAGCAATGATGCAGGAAAGCTAATCTCTGATTTACATCCGCAGTTAAAAGGCATTGTCGATCTGCCATTGCAGCCAATGTCTGATATTAGCGAGTTCAGCGGCGGGGTGGATGTGGTGTTTCTCGCCACCGCGCATGAAGTGAGCCATGACCTGGCCCCGCAGTTCCTGAATGCGGGCTGCGTTGTGTTTGATCTCTCCGGTGCGTTCCGGGTTAATGATAGCGCCTTCTACGAAAAATATTATGGCTTTACCCATCAGCACCCTGAGCTGCTGGAACAGGCGGTGTATGGCCTGGCGGAGTGGAGCGCGGACAAGCTAAAAGAAGCGAATCTGATTGCGGTGCCGGGATGCTATCCGACGGCGGCGCAATTGTCGTTAAAACCGCTGATTGACGCAGGCCTGCTGGATCTCAACCAGTGGCCGGTCATTAACGCAACCAGCGGCGTGAGCGGCGCCGGGCGTAAGGCGGCGCTTTCGAACAGTTTCTGTGAAGTCAGCCTGCAACCGTATGGCGTCTTTACCCATCGTCATCAGCCGGAAATCGCCACCCATCTGGGGGCAGAGGTTATTTTCACGCCGCATCTGGGGAACTTCCCGCGCGGGATTCTGGAAACGATCACCTGCCGCCTGAAAGCTGGCGTTACCCATACTCAGGTGGCGCAGGCGTTGCAGCAGGCGTATGGCGATAAGCCGCTGGTGCGGCTATATGACAAGGGCGTTCCGGCGCTGAAGAATGTGGTCGGGCTGCCGTTCTGCGATATTGGCTTTGCCGTTCAGGGCGAGCACCTGATCGTGGTGGCGACCGAAGATAACCTGTTGAAAGGCGCAGCGGCGCAGGCTGTGCAGTGCGCAAATATCCGTTTCGGCTTTGCTGAAACGCAGTCTCTTATTTAAGGGTGCAATGATGAATCCATTAATTATCAAGCTGGGCGGCGTATTACTGGATAGCGAAGAGGCGCTGGAGCGTCTGTTTACCGCGCTGGTCAATTACCGCGAGTCGCATCAGCGTCCGCTGATTATCGTGCACGGCGGCGGCTGCGTTGTGGATGAGCTGATGAAACAGTTAAATTTGCCGGTGAAAAAGAAAAATGGCCTGCGCGTGACGCCCGCCGATCAGATTGACATCATCACCGGCGCGCTGGCGGGAACCGCCAATAAAACCTTGCTGGCGTGGGCGAAAAAACACCATATCGCGTCCGTTGGCCTGTATCTCGGCGACGGCGATAGCGTAAAAGTGACCCAACTCGATGAAGCGCTGGGCCACGTTGGACTGGCGCAGCCGGGTTCGCCTAAGCTGATTAACACGCTGCTGGAAGGCGGCTTCTTGCCGGTGGTCAGTTCCATTGGCGTGACCGAAGAAGGGCAACTGATGAACGTCAATGCCGATCAGGCGGCGACGGCGCTGGCGGCAACGCTGGGGGCGGATCTGATCCTGCTTTCTGATGTAAGCGGTATTCTGGATGGCAAAGGTCAGCGTATTGCCGAGATGACGGCGGCCAAAGCGGAACAGCTGATCGATCAGGGCATCATTACCGACGGCATGATTGTGAAGGTGAACGCGGCGCTGGACGCCGCCCGCACGCTGGGGCGCCCGGTGGATATCGCCTCCTGGCGTCATGCCGAGCAGCTTCCGGCGTTGTTTAACGGTACGCCGATCGGTACGCGTATTCTGGCTTAAACTATTTTGTGCCCGATGGCGGCCACGCCTTATCGGGTCTGGGTGAACCGAACCTGTAGGCCGGATAAGCTAAGCGCTATCCGGCGTTGAAATTCAAGATATTAAGGAAGCATGTTATGGCACTTTGGGGTGGGCGTTTTACACAGGCAGCGGATCAACGGTTCAAACAGTTTAATGACTCATTGCGCTTTGATTACCGCCTGGCCGAGCAGGATATCGTCGGCTCTGTGGCCTGGTCCAAAGCTCTGGTCACGGTTGGGGTGTTGACTGCGGATGAGCAACTGCAACTGGAAGAGGCGCTGAGCGCGCTGCTGGAAGAGGTTCGGGTGAATCCGCAGCAGATTCTGGAAAGCGACGCGGAAGATATTCACAGCTGGGTGGAAGGCAAACTGATCGATAAAGTCGGCCAGTTGGGTAAAAAGCTGCACACCGGGCGCAGTCGTAACGACCAGGTTGCGACCGACCTGAAGCTATGGTGCAAAGATACGGTCACCGAGTTGCTGTCTGCTAACCGTCAGTTACAAAGCGCGCTGGTAGAGACGGCGCAGAATAATCAGGATGCCGTCATGCCGGGGTACACCCATCTGCAACGCGCGCAGCCGGTGACGTTTGCCCACTGGTGCCTGGCGTATGTGGAAATGCTGGCGCGTGATGAGAGCCGCTTGCAGGATGCGCTCAAGCGTCTGGACGTCAGCCCGTTAGGCTGCGGCGCGCTGGCGGGTACGGCGTATGAAATCGACCGTGAACAGTTGGCAGGCTGGCTGGGCTTTGCCTCGGCGACGCGTAACAGTCTGGACAGCGTGTCCGATCGTGACCATGTGCTGGAACTGCTGTCCGACGCGTCTATCGGCATGGTTCACCTGTCGCGCTTTGCGGAAGATCTGATTTTCTTTAATACCGGTGAAGCGGGCTTTGTGGAACTCTCCGATCGCGTGACGTCGGGTTCATCGCTGATGCCGCAGAAGAAAAACCCGGATGCGCTGGAACTGATCCGTGGCAAGTGCGGTCGTGTGCAGGGGGCATTAACGGCGATGATGATGACGCTGAAAGGCCTGCCGCTGGCGTACAACAAAGACATGCAGGAAGACAAAGAAGGGCTGTTTGATGCGCTCGACACCTGGCTGGACTGCCTGCACATGGCGGCGCTGGTGCTGGACGGCATTCAGGTAAAACGTCCGCGCTGCCAGGAAGCGGCGCAGCAGGGCTATGCGAATGCGACTGAGCTGGCGGATTATCTGGTTGCCAAAGGCGTGCCGTTCCGTGAAGCGCACCATATTGTGGGCGAAACGGTGGTGGAAGCGATTCGACAGGGAAAACCGCTGGAAGATCTGTCGCTGGCTGACTTGCAAAAATTTAGCGCTGTGATTGGCGATGATGTGTATCCGATTCTGTCGCTGCAATCATGCCTGGATAAACGTGCGGCGAAAGGCGGTGTTTCACCGCAGCAGGTTGCGCAGGCGATCGACTACGCGAAGGCGCGTCTGGCGTAACTGGCGTTGTGCCGGATGACGCCTTACCCGGCCTACAAAAAATTGTGAACCGTCGCCATCCGGCAACAGTCATCAGAGCCTGGCATCACGTCGGGCTTATTTTATTTATGCAAAAAAAAAGCGGACCATAGGGTCCGCAAAAGTTCACGTTGGCTTTAGTTATTTCGAGTTGAGAAAAACTCTTCGAACGGGCGGTGACTTCAAGGGTTAAAGAGGTACCGCTCCGTTTCTGTGATGTATTATTAGACAGAAAGCTTGATAGGGATAATCGTTCGTTGCTATGCTACCTATCGCCATGAACTATCGTGGCGACGGAGGATGAATAATGAATATTCGTGATCTTGAATACCTGGTGGCATTAGCCGAACACCGCCATTTCCGGCGTGCGGCGGACTCCTGTCACGTCAGCCAGCCGACGCTCAGCGGGCAAATCCGTAAGCTGGAAGATGAACTGGGCGTAATGCTGCTGGAGCGTACGAGTCGTAAAGTTCTGTTCACCCAGGCAGGTTTACTGCTGGTGGATCAGGCGCGCACCGTGCTGCGTGAGGTCAAAGTGCTCAAGGAGATGGCAAGCCAGCAAGGTGAGACGATGTCTGGCCCATTGCATATCGGCCTGATCCCAACGGTTGGCCCTTATCTGCTGCCGCATATTATTCCGATGCTGCATCAGACCTTCCCGAAGCTGGAAATGTATCTGCATGAAGCGCAGACGCACCAGCTGCTGGCGCAACTGGACAGCGGCAAGCTTGACTGCGTGATCCTGGCGCTGGTGAAAGAGAGCGAGGCGTTTATCGAAGTGCCGCTGTTTGATGAACCCATGATGCTGGCGATCTATGAGGATCACCCGTGGGCGAATCGCGATCGTGTGCCGATGTCCGATCTGGCGGGTGAAAAACTGCTGATGCTGGAAGACGGGCACTGCCTGCGCGATCAGGCGATGGGCTTCTGCTTTGAGGCGGGCGCGGATGAAGACACCCATTTCCGGGCGACCAGTCTGGAAACGCTGCGCAACATGGTTGCGGCGGGGAGCGGTATTACCTTACTGCCTGCGCTGGCGGTTCCGCAGGAGCGTAAGCGTGATGGCGTAGTCTACCTGCCGTGCATTAAGCCGGAGCCTAAGCGTACGGTTGGGTTGGTTTATCGTCCGGGATCGCCGCTGCGCAGTCGCTATGAGCAACTGGCGGAGGCCATCCGTGCAGAGATGGATGGCCATTTCGACAAAGCGTTAAAACAGGCGGTTTAAGCCGTTTAGCGCCGCTACCCGATAGGCTTCCGCCATTGTCGGGTAGTTAAAGGTGGTGTTAACGAAGTACTCAATGGTGTTACCGCCGCCTTTCTGTTCCATAATCGCCTGGCCGATGTGAATAATTTCGGCCGCGCGTTCGCCAAAGCAGTGAATCCCCAGAATCTCTTTTGTTTCCCGATGGAACAGGATCTTCAGCGTTCCCACGTTCATCCCGACGATTTGCGCGCGCGCCAGGTGCTTAAACTGCGCACGTCCGACTTCGTAAGGCACTTTCATCGCCGTCAATTGCTGCTCGGTTTTGCCGACGGAGCTGATTTCCGGGATGGTGTAAATCCCGGTAGGGATATCTTCAATAAGATGGGCGGTCGCTTCGCCTTTCACCAGCGCCTGCGCGGCAATTCGACCCTGGTCGTAAGCGGCGGAAGCCAGACTCGGATAGCCAATCACATCGCCCACCGCGTAAATGTGCGGCAGTGCGGTCTGGTACATGCTGTTGACCTTGAGTTGCCCACGGCTGTCGGTTTCCAGACCGATATTTCCCAGCGCCAGTGAATCGGTGTTACCGGTGCGTCCGTTGGCGTACAGCAGACAGTCGGCCTTCAGCTTTTTACCGGATTTCAGGTGCATAATGACGCCGTCGTCGCAGCCTTCGATCTTCTCGTACTCTTCGTTATGGCGAATAACCACGCCGCTGTTCCAGAAGTGGTAAGAGAGAGAGTCGGACATCTCCTGATCAAGAAACGCCAGCAGACGGTCGCGGGTGTTAATCAAATCAACTTTGACGTCCATTCCCCGGAAGATTGACGCATATTCGCAGCCGATCACCCCGGCGCCATAGATGATGACGTGACGAGGTTCGTGATGCAGGCTAAGGATTGAGTCGCTGTCGTAAATACGTGGATGCGCAAAATCAACGTCGGCCGGGTGATAAGGACGCGACCCGCAGGCAATCACGAATTTCTCCGCCGTCAGGGTTTCGACCGTGCCGTCGTGGCACTCCAGCGCGAGGGTGTTTTCGTCAACAAAATGCGCATTACCCTGCAATATTTCACAGTGGTTGCGCTCATAAAAGCCCTGCCGCATGCGCGTTTGTTGATTAATGACGTTATCGGCATGGTTGAGAATATCGGCAAAGGAAGAACGAAGTAGTCGGGAGTGGTCGCTGTAGAGGGGGTTCTGGTTGAATTCGATGATACGGCTGACGGCATGGCGGAGCGCTTTCGACGGGATGGTGCCCCAGTGGGTACAACCGCCGCCAACGTTGTGATAACGCTCAATAACGGCGACGCGCGCTCCTTGCTTAACCAGACCCATTGCAGCGCCTTCGCCGCCGGGGCCTGAACCTATGACGATTGCATCATAATCCCAGGAATGTGGCATGGTATTACTCACCTGTTTTTATACATAAAATAAACACGATGATAACATTCGCGCGCCTTTAACCCAATTATCGTTGTGCTTTTTTGTGGAGCTGGAGCACAAACAGCCTGTAAACAATCATTCACAAAGCTGAACAAACAGATTAAGTTTGTTCTCTGGTATAGTGCCAGATAAGGCATATGGAAGGATTCAGACATCGTGATGGGCGTTAGAGCGCAACAAAAAGAAAAAACCCGGCGTTCGCTGGTAGAAGCCGCATTCAGTCAACTGAGCGCCGAACGGAGTTTCGCCAGTCTCAGTTTACGCGAAGTAGCGCGTGAAGCGGGCATTGCGCCAACCTCATTTTATCGCCATTTCCGCGATGTGGATGAGCTTGGCCTGACGATGGTGGATGAGAGCGGTTTAATGCTGCGCCAGCTGATGCGCCAGGCGCGTCAGCGTATTGCCAAAGGCGGCAGTGTGATCCGTACCTCGGTCTCCACATTTATGGAGTTCATCGGCAACAATCCTAACGCCTTCCGTTTATTATTGCGTGAACGTTCCGGCACCTCGGCCGCGTTTCGCGCCGCAGTCGCGCGTGAGATTCAGCATTTCATCGCGGAACTTGCGGACTATCTGGAACTCGAAAACCATATGCCGCGCGCGTTCACTGAAGCGCAAGCCGAAGCGATGGTGACGATTGTGTTTAGTGCAGGTGCCGAGGCGCTGGATGTTGGTGCGGAACAACGCCGACAGCTGGAAGAGCGGCTGGTACTGCAACTGCGCATGATTGCGAAAGGGGCATATTACTGGTACCGCCGTGAACAAGAGAAGATGGCACATCACTCCGAGTAACGTGAAGGACGAGCAATGAAACAGTCAGGTCAAGATAAAGGTACGCTGTTGCTGGCGCTGGTCGCTGGCTTATCGATCAATGGCACATTCGCGGCGCTGTTTAGCTCCATCGTGCCGTTTTCTGTATTCCCGATTATCGCGCTGGTGCTGGCGGTTTATTGCCTGCATCAACGTTATCAAAACCGCACTATGCCTGTCGGCTTGCCGGGGCTGGCTGCCGCCTGTTTTATCCTCGGCGTGCTGTTGTACAGCACCGTGGTACGTGCGGAATACCCGGATATCGGTTCTAACTTCTTCCCGGCGGTGCTGTCGGTGATTCTGGTGTTCTGGATTGGCTTTAAGATGCGTAACCGCAAGCAGGAAGTCGCGGAGTAATGCCGGATGGCGGCGTAAACGCCTTATCCGGCCTACGATGATTTGTAGGCCCGGTAAGCGCAGCGCCACCGGGCATATCGCCGGATGGCGGCGTAACCACTTTATCCGGCCTACGTTTTACCTGGCAGTGAGTAACACGCCGCATTCCATATGGTGCGTATACGGGAACTGATCGAACAGAGCCAGACGTGACACATTGTGCGTCTGGCTTAATGTTTCCAGGTTCTTACACAGCGTCTCCGGGTTGCAGGAGATGTACAAAATACGCGGATACGCCTGCACCATTTTCTCGGTTTCACTGTCCAGCCCGCTACGCGGCGGATCG
Organism: Citrobacter sp. CK181; assembly: GCF_030333595.1. Lineage (NCBI taxonomy): Bacteria > Pseudomonadati > Pseudomonadota > Gammaproteobacteria > Enterobacterales > Enterobacteriaceae > Citrobacter > Citrobacter sp. CK181. The sequence goes on from NZ_JAOWFN010000005.1 coordinate 121,461, forward strand.
ACAAAAATCGTTTCACACTGATAGCTCTTCAGGTCGATGCCCTGCAAACGGTTAAACTCACGTACTCCGTTCATCGCCTGCGTAAACTCTTCAGCGGCCATACGGATAATCTGCACGTTATCAATATGGTTAGCGGCAATGTTGTACTGCGCTGCGGCGACTGACGGTTTGGCGATTTCCGTTGCCAGCACCCGGTCAAAGTTACGCGCCAGAGCCAATGAGAAGTTGCCGTTGCCGCAGTACAGTTCAAGCAGGTCGCCTTTCGACGCTTTGGTTGCATCCAGCGCCCACTCCAGCATCTGAATATTCATTGCGGCATTGGGCTGCGTGAAGCTGTTCTCTACCTGACGGTAGATCATCTCTTTTCCCGCCACGGGCAGACGTTCGTCAATGTAATCCTGATCCAGCTCGATTTTGGTTTTGGTCGCCCGGCCAATCAGATGCACATTCAGGTTTTGCGCTCGCAGCGCATCCCGCAGCGTTTCCGCTTCCTGGCGCCACTCATCATCCAGCTTTTTATGGTACAGCAGCGAAACCACCGCCTGATTGCTCATCGTGGTGAGGTAATCAATCTGGAACAGCTTATGGCGCAGGACGCGATTATGGCGCACGCCTTCAATCATCGCCGTCATCAGCTGGTTAATCAGCTCGCTGGCCGCCGGGAAGCTGTCGACGCGGATACGGCTTTTCGTCTGCTGATCAAAAATGATGTGATACAGGTCGTCGCCGTCATGCCACAGGCGAAATTCGGCGCGCATCCGATAATGGCTGACTGGCGAGCGAAACACTTCCGGGACCAGGTCAGAAAACGGCGCCATCATACTCTGCAAGCGCACCACTTTTTCGGCTAGCTGCGCGTCATACTGTTCTGTCGGAAGGTGTTCGGGGGTCATGATGCATCCTGAAAAATAAAAGTACGCGGGGATTGTAGGGATTGCTCATCAGATGTCCAGTCATTGATGATTTCCGATATTGTGATATGCGGTCTGGACGTAGATTGTTACAGAATGTAGCATCCGTGAGCCGGTCCTGTGAGTTAATAGGGAATCCAGTGCGAATCTGGAGCTGACGCGCAGCGGTAAGGAAAGGTGAGATGAGAGCATAAGCAGACACTGCCACCCGGCGGGAAGTCATCATCTCTTGTATCCTGAGGATAACCTTCCAAGCCCGAAGACCTGCCGGCTAACGTCGCATCTGGTGTTCATCATCGCGTACTATCGATGAAGCCTGCGGCATCCTTCTTATATTGTGGATGCTTTACAATGATTAAAAAATCTTCGCTGCTGACGGCGCTCTCCGTCACGGCATTTTCTGGCTGGGCGCAGGATACTAACCCAGACACCCTGATCGTCACCGCAAATCGTTTTCAACAACCTGTTAATACCGTACTGGCGCCTGCTGATGTTGTGACGCGTGAGGATATCGACCGCTGGCAAGCGAAGAGTTTGAATGATGTGATGCGCCGCCTGCCAGGCGTTGATATCAATCAAAACGGCGGCATGGGGCAGTCTTCTTCTTTATTTATTCGTGGTACGGAAGCCAAACAGGTATTGGTTCTGGTCGATGGTGTTCCCATGACCCGCCCTGGCATTACGAATAACCCCGATCTGAATCAGATTCCAATATCGCTGGTGCAACGCGTGGAATACATTCGTGGACCACGTTCCGCGATTTATGGTTCCGGCGCAATGGGTGGGGTCATTAACGTTATTACGCACTCCGATCAAGAACAGTCAAAAATTACCGCGGGCGTTGGTTCAAAAGGTTATCAGCAATATGACGGTACGTTGCGCCATCGCTTTGGCGACACTGTCGCCACGGTAGCGGGTTCTTATGAGGGCAATAAAGGCTTTAACGTACAGCCCGGCTCAACCTGGGATCACGATCGCGACCGCGATGGTTTTCGCAGCAAGGCATTCTGGGGCAGCCTCGAACATAAATTTAATGATAATTTCGATGGTTTTTTCCGTGGTCACAGTTATACCAACAACTCTGATTACGATCTGGGAAGCCCGCCGTCCATTCCGGCCTACAGTGCTGATGAATCGCAACTCTACAATCAGAGCTGGGATGCAGGTCTGAAATTCAACTCCGGGATTTACTCTTCACAACTTCTCGCCAGCTACCAGAAGGTGAAGGACTATAACTACAGCAGTATTTATGGTCGCTATCATGACGGTACGACGCTCGATCGCATGACCCAGCGTAACCTGCAATGGGGTAATAACCTTATCGTGGGGCACGGTTCCGTTAGCGCTGGCGTAGACTGGCAGCAGCAGCGTTTGACCTCATCCGATACCGTGATGTCGGACACATATAAACGCGATAACACCGGTTTATACCTGACCGGTCAGCAACAATTCGGTGATGTAACGCTGGAGGCTTCAGGGCGTGAAGATCATGATGAACAGTTTGGCTGGCATGGCACCTGGCAGACGACGGCTGGATGGGAGTTTATCGACAACTATCGAGTAACTATCGGCTATGGTACCGGGTTCCTGTCTCCATCTCTGGGGCAGCAGTTTGGTTCTACCCGTTTTGGCATCAACGCGAATCCTAACCTGAAACCGGAAGAGTCTAAACAGTGGGAGGCCGGGCTGGAAGGGCTCACTGGTCCGCTGGACTGGCGCCTGTCTGCCTACCATTACAAGATTACTAACCTGATCACTTACTACTTTGATCCAAACACCTACCAGGGTGAGTATGACAATATTGATGCGGCAACCATTAAAGGCGTGGAATGGACAGGCAGCTTTGATACCGGCATCTTTAGCCATCGTGTTACGTTGCAATATGTCGATCCGCGTAATGACGACAACGGTGAAGTGTTAGCCCGACGCTCGAAGCGCCAGGCGAAGTATCAACTGGACTGGACGATGTTTAACGTCGATATGGATGTATCGTGGCAGTATTACGGCAAGCGCTACGATAACAACACCTCCCAGTACAATAACACCCAGCAAATCTTGCCGAGCTATAGCACTGTTGATGTTTCTGCATCGTATCCGATCACCGATCGCCTGACAGTTCGTGGTAAAATCGCCAACCTGTTCGATAAAGATTACGAGACAGCTTATGGCTACCAAACTGCAGGACGAGAGTACTACTTGTCTGGCAGCTACACCTTCTGATCCACGTCCCACCGTGCTGGTGTTTGATTCCGGCGTCGGTGGGTTGTCGGTCTACGATGAGATTCGGCATCTCCTGCCGAATCTCCACTATATATATGCTTTCGATAACGTCGCGTTTCCTTACGGGGAAAAGAGCGAAGCGTTTATTGTCGAGCGCGTCGTCGAGATCGTTACCGCAGTGCAGCAGCGTTATCCTCTCTCACTTGCGGTAATCGCCTGTAATACGGCCAGTACGGTTTCTCTTCCTGCATTGCGTGAAAAATTCGCGTTCCCGGTTGTGGGCGTCGTACCTGCGATTAAACCCGCAGCGAGGCTGACCGCCAACGGCATTGTCGGGTTGCTGGCAACGCGTGGCACGGTAAAACGCCCTTATACCCATGAGTTGATAGCGCGATTTGCGAATGAATGTCAGATAGCGATGTTGGGATCGGCAGAACTGGTGGAGCTGGCGGAAGCCAAACTGCACGGCGAACCCGTATCGCTGGAAGAACTACGCCGTATCCTGAGACCCTGGCTGCGGATGCCGGAACCGCCCGACACGGTTGTTCTGGGATGCACCCATTTCCCTCTATTACAGGAAGAACTGTTGCAGGTCCTTCCTGAAGGGACAAGGCTGGTGGATTCCGGGGCTGCGATTGCGCGTCGCACAGCCTGGTTGTTAGAGCATGAAGCGCCGGATGCCAAATCAGCGGATGCTAATATTGCTTTCTGCATGGCAATGACGCCAGAGACCGAGCAATTAATACCCGTTTTACAGCGTTACGGTTTCGAAACGCTCGAAAAACTGGCGGTTTGAGGTGGTTTTGCTTAAAAAGAAAGCAGTCGGAAAATAATTTTAAATTACCCCTTGTCAGGCCGGAATAACTCCCTATAATGCGCCTCCACTGACACGGAACAACGGCACACAGGCCGCCGGGTCAGCG
>NZ_JAOWFN010000006.1:0-603927 GCF_030333595.1 Citrobacter sp. CK181
CAGGATTTTTCTCTTTAATCAACCGGCTGTTTGTGTGAAGTGATTCACATCCGCCGTGTCGATGGAGGCGCATTATAGGGGGTCGTCTCAGGAAGACAAGCGGAAAAATGCATTTTTATCTCAACCGCTCATCTTTTAATCATAACGCTTATTTTTGCTGCTTTCTTATCGCCGATGGCAGGTCAGCAAGGCTATTTAACACCCAATCTGCCGCATTTTCTGCTTCGGGCGTAACGGGCTTACCAGTGCGTACCAATACTTTCGTACCAACATTTGCCGCTGCCGCCGCCTGCATATCTTCTATTTTGTCACCCACCATATAAGACGCGGCCATATCAATGTGCAGAAAATCACGCGCAGAGATAAGCATCCCCGGATGCGGTTTACGACAATCACACGCCTGACGGAACTCTTCTACGCTGCCCTGCGGATGATGCGGACAATAATAGATGCCATCCAGATCGACATCGCGGTCCGCCAGCGACCAGTCCATCCATTCGGTCAGCGTCTCGAACTGCGCTTCCGTAAATTTACCGCGCGCAATACCAGACTGGTTGGTAACAACGACAAGCGCAAAGCCCATCTTTTTCAGTTCACGCATCGCGTCAATGACGCCTTCAATAAACTCGAACTCATCGATTTCATGTACGTAACCATGATCCACATTAATAGTGCCATCACGGTCGAGGAAAATTGCGGGTACGGACTTTGCCACCTTTTATAGCTCCTGAATAAGGCATGTGCCGTTAGTATCGCATGTTTCAGCGAGCAAGAAAGTGCTCATCATCGAAAGCCTGATTGATTTAGACGTCTGGATGCCTTAACATCCATTTTGTTGACGGCTTCGACCGTATCAGGCAGAAGAAAATGCCACGGCTAACTTAATTACGATAATAAATAATCAATGATTAAACTTTCGAATATCACCAAAGTGTTCCAACAGGGGACCCGCACCATTCAGGCGCTGAACAACGTCAGCCTGCATGTCCCTGCCGGACAAATTTATGGCGTTATTGGCGCCTCCGGCGCCGGTAAAAGCACACTCATTCGCTGTGTGAATCTGCTGGAACGTCCCACGGAAGGGAGCGTATTGGTTGGCGGCCAGGAGCTGACCACCCTTTCTGAATCTGAGTTGACGAAAGCCCGTCGCCAGATTGGCATGATTTTCCAGCATTTTAACCTGTTATCTTCACGTACCGTTTTTGGCAACGTGGCGTTGCCGCTAGAACTGGACAATACGCCGAAAGACGAGATAAAACGCCGCGTCACAGAGCTGTTGGATCTGGTAGGGCTCGGCGATAAGCACGACAGCTATCCGGCCAACCTTTCCGGCGGCCAGAAACAGCGTGTGGCGATTGCTCGCGCATTAGCCAGCAATCCCAAAGTCCTGCTGTGCGACGAGGCCACCAGCGCCCTCGATCCGGCAACGACCCGTTCGATTCTGGAACTGCTGAAAGATATTAACCGTCGCCTTGGCCTGACCATTCTTCTTATTACTCATGAGATGGATGTGGTTAAGCGCATTTGCGATTGTGTCGCAGTTATCAGTAACGGAGAACTGATTGAGCAGGATACGGTCAGCGAAGTGTTCTCCCATCCAAAGACGCCGCTGGCGCAGAAGTTTATCCAGTCCACGTTGCATCTGGATATCCCGGAAGATTATCTGGAACGTTTAAAAGCGGAGCCGTATGCGGACAGCGTCCCCATGCTGCGTATGGAATTTACCGGACAATCCGTAGACGCCCCGCTGCTGTCTGAGACGGCCCGCCGCTTCAATGTGAACAACAACATTATTAGCGCGCAGATGGATTACGCAGGCGGCGTGAAGTTCGGCATTATGCTGACGGAAATGCACGGCACGCAAGAAGAGACGCAAGCCGCAATTGCCTGGTTGCAGGAACACCATGTGAAAGTAGAGGTACTGGGTTATGTCTGAGGCGATGATGTGGTTACTGGCGCGCGGCGTCTGGGAAACGCTGGCGATGACTTTTGTATCCGGCTTTTTTGGTTTTGTTATTGGTCTGCCGGTTGGCGTACTGCTGTACGTTACGCGTCCAGGGCAAATTATTGAAAACGCGAAGCTCTACCGCACACTCTCTGCGGTCGTCAATATCTTCCGTTCCATCCCGTTCATTATCTTACTGGTATGGATGATTCCGTTTACCCGTGTGATTGTCGGCACCTCCATCGGTTTGCAGGCGGCGATTGTGCCGTTAACCGTCGGCGCCGCGCCGTTTATCGCCCGCATGGTGGAAAACGCATTGCTGGAAATCCCAACCGGATTGATCGAAGCCTCCCGTGCGATGGGGGCCACGCCGCTGCAAATCGTGCGTAAGGTGCTGCTGCCGGAAGCATTACCGGGTCTGGTCAATGCCGCAACCATTACCCTGATCACTCTGGTGGGCTACTCTGCTATGGGCGGTGCCGTTGGCGCTGGCGGACTCGGTCAGATTGGCTATCAGTATGGTTACATTGGCTACAATGCTACCGTGATGAATACGGTGCTGGTATTACTGGTCGTTCTGGTTTATTTAATTCAGTTATCCGGCGATCGCATCGTTCGGGCAGTGACGCACAAGTAACATTAAACACAACACAAATGACTCATTAAGGAAATAAGCATGGCGTTCAAATTTAAAACCTTTGCGGCAGTGGGAGCCCTGATTGGTTCTCTGGCACTTGTGGGTTGCGGCCAGGATGAAAAAGATCCGAACCACATCAAAGTGGGCGTGATTGTCGGCGCTGAACAGCAGGTTGCGGAAGTCGCGCAAAAAGTAGCGAAAGAAAAATACGGTCTGGATGTTGAGCTGGTGACGTTCAACGACTACGTATTACCGAACGAAGCGTTAAGCAAAGGCGATATCGACGCGAACGCTTTCCAGCACAAGCCGTACCTGGATCAGCAAATCAAAGATCGCGGTTACAAGCTGGTTGCCGTTGGCAATACCTTTGTTTATCCGATTGCCGGTTATTCCAAAAAAATCAAATCACTTGATGAGCTACAGGATGGTTCTCAGGTAGCCGTACCAAACGATCCGACTAACCTTGGTCGTTCACTGCTGCTGTTGCAGAAAGTAGGATTAATCAAACTGAAAGATGGCGTTGGCCTGCTGCCGACCGTTCTGGACGTGACCGAAAACCCGAAGAACCTGAAAATTGTTGAGCTGGAAGCACCGCAACTGCCGCGCTCTCTGGACGATGCGCAAATTGCCCTGGCCGTGATTAACACCACTTACGCCAGCCAGATTGACCTGACGCCGGCAAAAGACGGTATCTTCGTGGAAGATAAAGATTCCCCGTACGTTAACCTGATCGTAACGCGTGAAGACAATAAAGACGCAGAGAACGTGAAGAAATTCGTTCAGGCTTATCAGTCTGACGAAGTCTACGAAGCCGCGAATAAAGTCTTCAACGGCGGTGCTGTTAAAGGCTGGTAATTTTTAGGCGGTTTCCACAATCTGTAATATCATTCAGGACGGGCGCTTGCCCGTCTTGTCATTTATGCAAGCTCCTGATTCAATATCTGACGATTAGATCATTCATTGAGGAAATATTATGCGTGCTTTACCGATCTGTTTATTGGCACTCATGCTGGGCGGTTGTTCCATGCTAAGCAGATCCCCTGTTGAACCCGTTCAAAGCACCGCAACCCCGCCAAAAGCGGAGTCGGAAAAACCGAAAGCGCCGCGTGCCGCACCGGTCCGAATTTACACCAACGCCGAAGAGTTAGTGGGTAAACCGTTCCGCGATCTTGGCGAAGTCAGCGGTGACTCCTGCCAGGCATCTAATCAGGATTCCCCGCCGAGCATCCCGACAGCACGTAAACGCATGCAGATTAACGCCTCTAAAATGAAGGCGAATGCTGTACTGCTGCACAGCTGCGAAGTCACCAGTGGAACGCCAGGCTGCTACCGTCAGGCTGTTTGCATCGGTTCCGCCCTTAACATCTCGGCTAAATGAGCAGTTTTCAGTTCGAGCAAATAGGCGTTATTCGCTCCCCCTATAAAGAAAAGTTCGCCGTCCCGCGCCAGCCTGGTCTGGTAAAAAGCGCCGACGGCGAACTGCATCTTGTTGCGCCCTATAATCAGGCCGATGCCGTTCGCGGTCTGGAAGCGTTCAGCCATTTGTGGGTGATCTTCGTCTTTCATCAGACGATGGCTGGCGGATGGCGCCCGACGGTTCGTCCTCCCCGTCTCGGCGGCAATGCCCGGATGGGCGTCTTCGCGACCCGTTCCACCTTTCGCCCTAACCCTGTCGGCATGTCGCTGGTTGAATTGAAAGAGATTGTCTGTCAGAAAGAGAAAGTCATCCTGAAGCTGGGCAGTCTGGATCTGGTTGATGGCACGCCGGTTATTGATATCAAACCCTACCTGCCGTTTGCCGAGTCATTACCGGACGCAACGGCCAGCTACGCGCAACAGGCGCCTGTGGCAGAGATGCACGTCAGCTTCACGGCCGACATTGACCAACAGCTTTCACGGTTTGAACAACGTTACCCGCAACTGAAAACATTTATCGGCGAAGTGCTGGCGCAAGATCCGCGTCCCGCCTATCGTAAAGGTGAAGAGACCGGTAAAACGTACGCCGTCTGGCTGCACGATTTCAACGTGCGCTGGCGCGTCACCGAAGAGGGTTTTGAAGTCTTTGCGCTGGAACCCCGCTAATTTCACGCCCTTCTCTTTTGACATCCCTTTCTCGCTGGTAAACTAAATCACTTTTTTTGTGTCAGGCTCGCGTTGAGCCTGTTCGATCGTCCAACTGGAACCGTAACAACATGCGTACTAGCCAATATCTGCTCTCCACTCTGAAGGAGACACCTGCCGACGCCGAGGTTATCAGCCATCAGCTGATGCTGCGCGCCGGGATGATCCGCAAGCTCGCCTCCGGGTTATATACCTGGCTGCCGACTGGCCTGCGCGTCCTGAAAAAAGTCGAAAACATCGTGCGTGAAGAGATGAATAACGCCGGTGCCATCGAGGTGTCAATGCCAGTGGTTCAGCCTGCCGACCTGTGGCAAGAGAGTGGTCGTTGGGAACAGTACGGCCCGGAACTGCTGCGTTTTGTTGACCGTGGCGAGCGTCCGTTCGTACTCGGCCCGACTCACGAAGAAGTTATCACCGACCTGATTCGTAACGAACTCAGCTCTTACAAACAGCTGCCGCTGAACTTCTTCCAGATCCAGACCAAATTCCGTGACGAAGTACGTCCGCGTTTCGGCGTAATGCGTTCCCGCGAATTCCTGATGAAAGACGCCTACTCTTTCCATACCTCTCAGGAATCGCTACAGGAAACTTACGACGCGATGTATGCCGCTTACAGCAAAATCTTCAGCCGTATGGGCCTGGATTTCCGCGCGGTACAGGCAGACACGGGGTCTATCGGCGGTAACGCATCCCACGAGTTCCAGGTACTGGCGCAAAGCGGTGAAGATGATGTGATCTTCTCTGATTCTTCTGACTACGCGGCTAACATTGAGTTCGCCGAAGCCGTTGCGCCGAAAGCGCCGCGCGCGGCAGCCAGCCAGGAGATGACGCTGGTTGATACGCCAAACGCGAAAACCATTGCGGAGCTGGTTGAGCAGTTCAATCTGCCGATTGAGAAAACCGTCAAAACGCTGCTGGTGAAAGCGGTTGAAGGAAGCAGCTACCCGCTGGTTGCTCTGCTGGTACGTGGCGATCACGAACTGAACGAAGTGAAAGCGGAAAAACTGCCGCAGGTTGCCAGCCCGCTGACCTTCGCCACAGAAGAAGAGATTCGTGCGCTGGTGAAAGCCGGCCCGGGTTCTCTCGGCCCGGTAAATATGCCGGTTCCGGTGGTGATCGACCGTACCGTTGCAGTAATGAGCGATTTCGCGGCAGGCGCCAACATCGACGGTAAACACTACTTCGGCATCAACTGGGATCGCGATGTCGCGACGCCAGAAGTCGCTGATATCCGTAACGTCGTGGCAGGCGATCCAAGCCCGGACGGCCAGGGCACGCTGCTGATTAAACGCGGCATCGAAGTGGGTCATATCTTCCAGCTGGGCACCAAGTATTCCGAAGCGCTGAAAGCCTCCGTACAGGGTGAAGATGGTCGTAACCAGATCCTGACGATGGGTTGCTACGGTATCGGGGTAACGCGCGTGGTGGCGGCGGCGATTGAGCAGAACTACGACGAACGCGGTATTGTATGGCCTGACGCCATCGCGCCATTCCAGGTTGCCATTCTGCCGATGAATATGCACAAGTCCTTCCGGGTGCAGGAACTGGCGGAAAAACTGTACGGTGAACTGCGCGCACAAGGCATCGAAGTGCTGATGGATGACCGTAAAGAGCGTCCGGGCGTCATGTTCGCGGATATGGAACTGATCGGCATCCCGCACACTATCGTGCTGGGCGACCGTAACCTGGACAACGACGATATTGAATACAAATACCGTCGTAACGGCGAGAAGCAGTTGATTAAAACTGGCGAGATCGTCGATTTCCTGGTGAAAGCCATCAAAGGCTAAACACAAAAAACCCCGCATTAGCGGGGTTTTTTAATGTCCAGACGGGGTCAATACCGCAATTACTTGCTGGAACAATCCTGTCCAGGAACGAATTTAATCTCTTTATCGGCCACCAGCGTTTTTACCTGCGCGCCCGTATCCGGGTTGGCTTCCTGCGTAAAGTGGCCTTCCACCGTTAATAATACCGGCTTTTCCGCAGCGCCTCGTGCCGCCAGATAATCACGTTCCAGCTGAGCATTGTTCGCCACCGGCATGCGTTTCCCGGTAGCGCAATCGGTAAAGGTCGCCGCATCCGCCATATAGAAATACATGCCGCGCACCGGCATTGGCGTTACGGGCAAACTGGCAGACACCGACTCAAGCGTGTAATTAAACTGCGATTCAATCGGATTACCTTCACGATCAAGCATTTCCAGAGCGTCGCCTTTCGCACGATAGTAAGACTTCTCGCCTTTGCTGTCGGTCAATACCAGTTTATCGGCTGTACGCGCCCAGGTGCCATACGAGGCAAACGAAGAGGGTTCTTCACGAACGCCCTGATAACGTTCATTCATCACCCATGTTCCATCTTTTTCCAGGAACAAAGAGATTTCGATCCCTTCACAGTCTGCGCAAGGCAATACGCCACGCCAGCTTTGCTGCATCGGTTTTAATTCTGCCGTCTGCGTCGGCTGTAGCGCCTCCACTTCAGTACGATTATTACATCCAATCAAGGCAAAGAGCGTGCATGCTGCCGCTACTGACAATATCGCTGTTTTCACCATAAATTCCTTATGAAATGTTATCCCCGCTCGTCACTCCTGAGGACGACGAACTCTACCGCGAAGCGCCTTCACTGTGGATTTTTGTGCCTTCGATGACAACCTGCGTTCTTTCGACGCGCGCGTAGGGCGGGTTGCCCGTCGGCTTTTTTGCACTGCGGTTAATTCTTTGATGACTGCCACCAGCCGGGCGATAGCCGCCTCCCGGTTGAGCTCCTGGCTGCGATACTCCTTCGCCTTGATAATAATGACGCCATCGCTGCTAATAAGATGATGGCTGGCAGCCAACAAACGTTCCTTATAATACTCTGGCAGGCCAGAGGCCCGAATGTCAAAGCGCAAATGGATAGCCGTTGAGGTCTTATTAACGTGCTGTCCACCCGCTCCCTGCGCACGAATGGCTGTGATTTCCAGCTCATTGTCGGGAATCGAGACATTTCGGGAGATGACAATCATGAAGGCTGTTGCCATGCAGCCAGATGAATTTCCAGATTATTCTGAGAATCCGACAGCCAGATGGCGCCATCCTGAATCGTTGCCTGTAACGTCATGGTTCGGCCGGCAAAATCACTCAGTTTCGCCAGTTGCTCATCATCCAGATACCACACGGACAGGTTAGCGTACTGCGCGCATTTACTCTGGTTCTGCTGCCACCAGATTTGCGCGGCACGACTATTATAGGCAAACAGCGCAACCTCCGCAGCCTGGGTACAGGCTTTCTTAATGCGGCGCTCATCCGGCAGCCCCAGCTCAACCCATAAATCAATCCCCAGATGGTCGTTACGCAGCCATGCCTCAGGCTCATCTTCTGCGCTCAGACCACGCGTGAACTGTAGGCGCTCATCGGCATATTTAATCCAGGCCAGAAGGCGCAGCATCATGCGCTCCTGCGTTTCAGAAGGGTGACGCGCCAGCGTCAATGCCGCGTCAAGAAACTGGTTGCGGTCAAGATCCGCCACATTGACTACGGCTTTATAAATCGTCGCTTTAAGCGCCATGAGAGAACTCCTTTCGAATCAGGGACACATTGTAGCGAAATCTGCGTCAAAAGGCTGTTAACGGATGTCGTATACCTGCGCCGTCAACCTGCTGATATTGCCTGGATGGGTATGTTATAGTCACCTTGCTAAACAGAGTTTATCTTCGTAGGCTTAGACTTGCATCCACGGTTAAGTCAGAGTGCTGACAGGAGGGCATGTGGAAAAATATTGTGAGTTAATACGCAAGCGGTATGCGGAAATCGCCAGCGGAGACTTAGGGTATGTCCCGGATGCGCTGGGTTGTGTATTGAAAGTGCTTAATGAAGTGGCAGCAGACGATGCCCTTTCAGAGTCGGTCAGGGAAAAGGCGGCATATGCTGCCGCGAACTTACTGGTGAGCGATTATGTCAATGAATGAAACGTATCAACCCATCAACTGCGATGATTACGACAATCTTGAGCTCGCCTGCCAGCATCATCTGTTACTGACGCTGGAACTTAAGGATGGAGAAGTTTTACAGGCGAAAGCCAACGATCTGGTGTCGCGCAAAAACGTGGAATATCTGATCGCGGATGTCGCCGGTGAAACACGCGAGCTGCGTCTGGACAAAATTACCAGCTTCAGTCATCCACAAATCGGTACTGTAATCGTCAGCGAATCCTGATTCTTTTGTTGCCGGATGGCGGTGCAAGCACCTTATCCGGCCTACTTTCCATGCGATACGTAGGCCTGATAAGCGCAGCGCCATCAGGCATTACGCGATGACGACGTCTCTTCCTTCCATTCCAGCCTGACGCCTGCTCCCTCCTCCGCCAGACCATCACAGGTAACAAAAATACCTGCGGCAGCAATCAACGTCTCGCCATAAAACAGCAGCGGCGTGGTATCCCGCCGCCAGGGCGGTACGCCCAGCTCCTGCCAGATTTTCTTTAGCTTACGCCCGCCATTGCGCCCGATAATATGCAGTAACCCAGATGCCTTAAAGCGTATGCTAACTGGCTCGTCGGCACGCGGCATGCGCAGGTCGCCTCCTGGAACGAGCCGCACCGTCCCAAATCCAACGGGCAGCGATAACGGTGTTTGCCACGATGACCACGGGATCACCGTCGCGCTTTGGCCGGTAACGGATTTTATCCACCATAGTTGTGACTGATAACGGCGAATGTCGTACTCGCCAAAGCGCAAACAGGGAGCGGCATCCTCACGCGCCAGCGCCACCTCCTGCCAGATACGTTCCAGCCCGTCGCGGGAAGGCATCGGCGCATGCTTCGCGGCCAGCCAGCGGCGCAATAGCGCAGCGCGTCGCGGGCCGCTCATCGCCATTAACGGCGCTAACTGCAATGCTCCATCAGCGGTGATACAGCCCGCTAAATCCTCTGCCAGAAGCTCATCCAGCAGGCACTCCTGTTCTGCGCAAAGCGCGGCGCTACGGGCAGTCGCTTCAGCAAAATGCGGCCAGCGTTGTTGCAGCAGCGGCAGCACCCTAAGGCGCAGGAAATTACGATCGTAGACATCATCCTGATTGCTTTCATCCTCAATCCAGCGCAGCGCATAGCGTTTTGCCCACTGCTCCAGCGCCGCACGGGTTTCCCCAAGTAACGGGCGGATCAGTTGCGTTCCGGCAAACGACGAGCGTTCCCCCATAGCGGACAATCCCGCCGGGCCGCTGCCGCGCTTCAACGCCAGCAAAAACGTTTCACATTGATCGTCAAGATGCTGGGCCGTGACCAGGACTTCACCGGGATGCAGCGCCTGCGCAAAGGCCGCGTATCGCGCCTGGCGCGCCTGAGCCTCAATCCCCAGCCCCTCATCCTGGAGTTGCACTCGTCGGACAACCAGCGGCACCTGCCACTGCTGGCACACAGCCTCGCAATGCGTCACCCAGCTATCGGCATGAGAGCTTAACCCATGATGAATATGGATGGCGCGCAGCGTGACATCAGGCTGCTGTTCTCGCCATTGCACCAGTTGATGCAGCAGTACGGTAGAATCCAGCCCGCCGCTAAAGGCCACCAGAATCTGGCGGTGTGGCAGGAGTGAGGCGTTCAGGGTGAATGTTGTCATGATCATTGCTTAACTGTGGCACTGCCCGGCACGTTACCGGGCAGAAACCGTGATGACAAGTTTTACTGCTCATACAGTTCGAGCGGCAGTCCGTCTGGATCGTTGAAAAAGGTAAAACGTTTATTCGTAAACGGGTCAACGCGAACCGACTCGCATTTAACGTTGTTCGCCTCCAGATGCGCTACCGCTTTGTCTACGTCTTCCACGCTGAACGCCAGATGCCGCAGACCGCAGGCCTCCGGTCGGCTCGGTCGCGCAGGCGGGAAGGGAAAAGAAAAAAGCTCAATCACATATTGCCCGTTTAACGCCAGGTCGCCTTTCCAGGAATCACGTTCTTCCCGGTACGCTTCACTCAACAGCGTGAAGCCCAGTACGTCACAATAAAACGTTTTGCTCGCCGCATAATCCGTCGCAATAATCGCAATATGGTGAACCTGTTTTAATCCCAGCATAGCGTCTCCTTAATGTGTTATCAGCACGTTACCCGCCTTGCAGTCGCTCAGGCAAGCCATCATGCCGTTTTTAAGACTCTCACTCGGTAAACGCCATCTTCATCCTGTTTTGCGCCATGAATATCGGTCTCAAAGCCAGGGTAATGGTGGCCGATGGAACACAGCATCAGCAGAAAATCGAGTACCGCGCGGCTCGCTTCGGTGATCATCTCCCCCGGCATCAGCAACGGCACACCAGGCGGATACGGCAGCACCATACTGGCGGAAATACGCCCCACCAGTTGATCAATCGCGATGGTCTCCACTTCGCCTTTTATCTGCCTCTGCCAGGCCTGATGCGGCGTCATTTTCATTTCGGGCAATGTGTCGAACGCCCGTAACATCAACCCGGAAAGATCGTGCTGGCGGATCAGTTTATGGATACCCTGCGCCAGATCCTGAATCCGCATATTACGATAAAAATCGGGATCTTCGGCGTACAGATCCGGCAGCATATTTTTAACGCGCAGATTAAGATCGTAAGCGCGTTTAAACTCCGTCAGGCCGCGCAGCAACCCCATCGCCCGGGTTTTATCAATACCAATACTGAACAGGAACAGCAGGTTATAAGGCCCGGTTTTTTCTACCACCACGCCGCGCTCATCAAGGAACTTCGCCACCAGCGCGGCGGGAATCCCCTCCTCGCTCATGTTGCCCTGCTCATCCATACCGGGCGTCAAAATGGTGACTTTCACCGGATCGAGAAACATATGGTCGGCATCCGCATCGGTAAAACCGTGCCACTCCTCGCCGGGCGCAACGGGCCAGCATTCCGCTTCATCCACCTCTTCCGGTTGCCAGATATCAAAGAACCAGCCTTCCGACTCTTCGCGCAGCCGCTGTACCTCTTTGCGAAAATGAAGCGCCCGCTCCACGGAGCGATTGATCAATCGTTTACCCGGATTGCCACGCAGCATTGCCGCAGCCGTCTCAATCGACGCCACGATGGGGTAGCTTGGCGATGTTGAGGTGTGCATCATAAACGCTTCATTAAAGGTATCTTCATCGTAATCCCCTTTATGTGAATAAGCGATGCCTGAGACAGCGCCGCCAGCATTTTATGCGTCGACTGCGTTTCGAAGATGACTTTTCCCGGCACCCGCTCGCCGCTCATCCCGCTTTTCCCCTGATAAATCGGGTGAAAATGGGTATAGGGCACCCAGGCCGAGTCGAAATGGATCGAAGGGACATCCAGCGTTTGTTTAATCCAGTTCGTGTTGTACAGCAGGCCGTCATAGGTCGAGTTGGTGATAACCGCATGTACTGGCCACTGCGCCTGCGCCGTCTCCGAAACCTTATGTTCAATACTCTCACGCGTAAATTCACGCTTAGGAATGCCCCCCAGAATACCGAGTGCGTTGCGCGTGGGTTTCAGCCAGAGGGGCACCACATCGCTCATCATCAACAGGTGCGCGAGAGATTTATGGCAGTTACGGTCAATCAGCAGCGTGCTGCCCGACGGCGCCGCGTACATGCCGACAATTTTGTTCGATGTAGAGGTGCCGTTGGTCACCATATAACTCTGCTCGGCGCCGAAGGTGCGGGCAATATACTCTTCCGCCTCCAGGTGCGGCCCGGTATGGTCCAGCAGCGACCCCAGTTCGGTCACGGAAATAGACACATCCGCTTTTAGCGTATTCCCTCCGAAGAAGTCATAAAACAGACAGCCAATCGGGCTTTTCTGGTAAGCGGTTCCCGCCATATGTCCCGGCGTACAGAAGGTATACTTCCCTTCCTTCACATAGGTAAACAGCGCCCGGGTGAACGGCGGCGTGATATTATCAAGGTATTCATTCGTATACTGCCGGATACGCGTCGCAATATCTTCTGACTGGCCGAGCGCGTATTCAAAAAACCACAGAGCCATACGCATATCATGCACGCTGACATCCATCGTCGAATGCGTATTGATAAACGCATACAACGGCAGGTATTCATTTAGCTGGTTGATATCGCTACACAAATCGAGGCTGTACTCATCCCAGTCAAAAATGACGCCACAGATTCGCGGATTGTGTTCAATGAATTTCAGCAGGTCGACGCTATTTTGCGGCCAGATAATCTGAAACCCCTGCGACTGTAGGGCAAGCTCAAGTTCCTTGATGGGTTCGTCTTTATAAAAAACGCCATGCGGCCCCATGATGGCAATGATATTCATGCGTTCCTCCTGGAAAAACCTTAGCTAATCATAGCCTGGTCAAACCGCAGGTAAAAAAAAGGGCCACAAAATGTGACCCTTTTTACTCCATGTCCGATAAGCGCAAGCGCCATCGGGCATTGATGATGTTTACGCGTAGCCGTAGCTCATCAGGCGCTGATAACGACGGTTTTTCAAATCATCTTTGCTCAACACGTCGAGATCGGCGAGATCGGCCAGCAGTTGCGCTTTCAGAGAAGCCGCCATCGCTTCCGGGTTGCGGTGCGCGCCACCCAGCGGTTCCTGAATGATGGAATCAATCAGCTTCAGCTCTTTCAGGCGCGGCGCGATAATACCCATCGCTTCGGCAGCCAATGGCGCTTTGTCCGCGCTTTTCCACAGAATGGACGCGCAGCCTTCCGGGGAGATAACGGAATAGGTGCTGTACTGCAACATATTCACTTTATCGCCCACGCCAATCGCCAGCGCGCCGCCGGAACCCCCTTCGCCGATAACGGTACAAATCACCGGTACGCTCAGGCGTGACATTTCACGCAGGTTACGTGCGATCGCTTCAGACTGACCGCGTTCTTCCGCGCCCACGCCAGGGTAAGCGCCAGGGGTGTCGATAAAGGTAATGATCGGCATGTTGAAACGCTCAGCCATTTCCATCAGACGCAGCGCTTTGCGATACCCTTCAGGTGCCGGCATGCCGAAGTTACGACGGATTTTCTCTTTCGTTTCACGGCCTTTCTGATGACCAATAATCATCACTGGACGACCATCCAGACGCGCGATGCCGCCGACGATAGCTTTATCGTCCGCATAGGCGCGATCGCCCGCCAGTTCGTCAAATTCATCAAACGCCAGGCGAACATAATCCAGGGTGTATGGACGTTGCGGATGGCGCGCCAGTTGAGCAACCTGCCATGCGCCAAGATCGGCAAAGATTTTGCGCGTCAGTTCTACGCTTTTTTCACGCAGACGATGCACTTCTTCATCGATATTAATATCCAGTTTCTCGTCCTGGCGGCTTACCGCTGTCAGAGAATCGATTTTCGCTTCCAGCTCTGCAATCGGCTGTTCAAAATCAAGGAAATTCAGACTCATAGTATTCCTGTATTAGTCAAACTCCAGTTCCACCTGCTCCGAACCAATGAGGCCACGGAGATCGTTTAGCAAACGATCGCTCGGAGAGACACGCCACGTCGCGCCAAAACGCAACCGCGCGCGTGCATCCGCCCTCTGATAGTAGAGATGTACTGGAATTGTCCCCGAGCGGTGGGGTTCCAGAGACTGACGGAGTCGGTTTAAAAGCTGGTCATCAATTTGCCTGTCCGTCAGCGAGATAGCAAGCCCGCGAGCATATTTTTCCCGGGCTTCGTCAATATCCATGACTTCACGGGCCATCATTTTAAGCCCGCCGCTGAAGTCATCAAAGCTGACCTGTCCGCTGACGATAAGTATGCGGTCTTTTTCCAGCAATTGCTGATATTTATCCAGAGCGTCGGTAAACAGCATAACTTCCAGACGTCCAGAGCGGTCATCCAGCGTACAGATGCCGATACGATTGCCGCGCTTGGTGACCATAACCCTTGCAGCAATCACGAGCCCCGCAGCCGTGGTGACTTTACCACGTTCTGTCGGATGCATGTCTTTCAGCCGGTAGCCTCCGACATAGCGCTCAATTTCTTTTAAATACTGATTGATAGGGTGTCCCGTCAGGTAAAGCCCCAACGTTTCACGTTCCCCGTCCAGCACCACCTGTTCCGGCCACGGCTGGCAGCTGGCATAGGATTGTTCAATTTGTTCCGGCTCTTCCGCCAGTACGCCAAACATATCCGCCTGCCCGATCGCTTCCGCTTTGGCATGCTGATCGGCGGCTTTCAGCGCGTCGCCCAGCGAGTTCATCAGCGCGGCGCGGTGCGGCCCAAGGCGGTCAAACGCCCCGGACATGATCAGTTTTTCCAGTACCCGGCGGTTGAGCTTTTTCGTGTCCGTGCGGGCGCATAAATCAAACAGCTCGCGGAAGTAACCGTCTTTATTGCGCGCCTCGATGATAGCTTCAATCGGGCCTTCACCCACGCCTTTGATCGCGCCGATGCCGTAAACAATTTCGCCGTCGTCGTTAACGTGGAAGTGATACAGCCCTGAGTTGATATCCGGCGGCAGGATTTTAAGCCCCATGCGCCAGCATTCATCCACCAGACCGACCACTTTTTCGGTGTTGTCCATATCGGCGGTCATTACCGCCGCCATAAACTCTGCCGGGTAGTGCGCTTTCAGCCACAGCGTCTGGTAAGACACCAGCGCATAGGCGGCGGAGTGCGATTTGTTAAACCCGTACCCGGCGAACTTTTCCACCAGGTCGAAGATTTTTATCGCCAGCTCGCCGTCGATGCCGTTCTTTCTGGCGCCCTCTTCAAAGACGGAACGTTGTTTCGCCATCTCTTCCGGCTTTTTCTTACCCATCGCACGACGCAGCATATCCGCGCCGCCAAGGGTGTAACCGGAAAGCACCTGTGCAATCTGCATAACCTGTTCCTGGTACAGGATGATGCCGTAGGTCGGCTCCAGTACGGGTTTCAGGCTTTCATGCTGCCATTGCACGTCTGGATAGGAAATCTCTTCACGGCCATGCTTACGGTCGATGAAGTTATCCACCATGCCCGACTGCAACGGGCCGGGGCGGAACAACGCCACCAGCGCGATCATATCTTCGAAGCAGTCAGGTTGCAGACGCTTAATCAGATCTTTCATGCCGCGGGATTCAAGCTGGAAGACCGCCGTGGTTTCCGAGCGTTGCAGCATGTCGAAACTTTTCTTGTCATCCAGCGGGATCGCCGCGATATCCAACGGCGGTTCGCCATTCTTCTCGCGGCGGGCGTTGATCATCTCCAGCGCCCAGTTAATGATGGTGAGTGTGCGCAGCCCCAGGAAGTCGAATTTGACCAGCCCGGCGTATTCCACGTCGTTTTTATCAAACTGCGTTACCGGGTGCTGACCGGCCTCATCACAGTACAGCGGCGCAAAATCGGTGATTTTGGTCGGCGCGATAACCACGCCACCGGCGTGCTTACCGGCGTTACGCGTGACGCCTTCCAGCTTGCGCGCCATATCGATCAGCGCTTTAACTTCCTCATCCGCCTCGTAAATTTCCGGCAGTTGCGGTTCCGCCTCAAACGCTTTCGCCAGCGTCATGCCTGGGTCAGGCGGCACCAGCTTCGAGATACGATCCACGAAACCGTACGGGTGCCCCAGCACGCGCCCCACGTCGCGGATAACCGCTTTCGCCGCCATCGTACCGAAGGTAATAATCTGAGATACCGCATCGCGGCCGTACATGTCCGCTACGTGTTCGATAACCTGGTCTCGTTTCTCCATACAGAAGTCAACGTCGAAGTCAGGCATGGAGACACGTTCCGGGTTAAGGAAACGTTCGAACAGCAGGTCGAATTCCAGCGGATCAAGGTCGGTAATTTTCAGCGCATAGGCCACCAGCGACCCCGCACCGGAACCGCGCCCCGGCCCTACCGGTACGCCGTTATCTTTCGACCACTGGATAAACTCCATCACGATGAGGAAGTAGCCAGGGAACCCCATCTGGTTAATAACCTGAAGTTCAATGTCCAGACGTTCGTCATAGGGGGGACGCTTCTCTTTACGCACCGCTTCGTCAGGGAACAGGAATTCGAGACGTTCTTCCAGACCCTCTTTCGATTTCTTGACCAGGAAGTCTTCGGTGGTCATGTCCCCCGTCGGAAACTGCGGCAGGAAGTATTCGCCCAGACGGACGGTCACGTTACAGCGTTTGGCTATCTCAACGCTGTTTTCCAGCGCTTCCGGGATGTCGGAGAACAGCTCGCACATCTCGTCTTCGCTACGCATATATTGCTGCGGCGAATAATTACGCGGGCGTTTAGGATCGTCGAGCGTAAAACCATCGTGAATAGCCACGCGGATTTCGTGCGCGTCAAAGTCCTCGCTGTTAATAAAGCGGACATCATTCGTTGCGACAACCGGCAAGCCACGCGTTTCCGCCAGCTCAACCGCCGCATGCAGATACGTTTCCTCATCCTGCCGACCCGTGCGGATCAGCTCCAGATAGTAGCGGTCGGAAAAATGTTCTTCATAGAAGGCGACGCATTCGTCCACCAGCGCACTGTTGCCGCGCAACAAACTGCGGCCCACATCGCCCATCCGGCCACCGGAGAGCAAAATCAGACCGTCTTTTAATTCAGTCAGCCATTCCCTGTCGATCACCGGCCCTTCTGCGCCGTAGCCACGCTGATAGGCTTTTGAGATCAACAGAGTAAGATTCTGATAGCCCGTATTATTTGCCGCCAGCACGGTCAACTGGCAAAGTTCATCTCCCAGCGGAGTGCCGCGAACATGGAAATCAGCGCCGACAATGGGCTTAATCCCTGCGCCGTGGCCCGTTCCGTAGAACTTCACCAGACCGCAAAGGTTGGTAAAATCGGTGATCGCCAGCGCAGGCATGCCTAACGCGGCCGCCTTTTTTACCAGCGGCCCGGTTTTCGCCAGCCCATCGATCATGGAGTAGTCGCTGTGCACCCGCAGGTGGACGAAACGTGGTTCAGACATCTTCAGATTCCCGTTTACTTAATCTCGACACAAGAATCAGGACGCAAGTCCCAGGGCGCGTTTGACAGGAGCAAAACTACGTCGATGATGCTCCGTCGCACCATGTTCAGCAAGCGCCGCCAGATGAAAAGCGGTCGGATACCCTTTGTGCTGGGCAAAACCATACTGTGGGAAAATACCGTCCAGCGCCGCCATTTCGGCATCGCGCGTCACTTTCGCAATAATAGATGCCGCGCTGATCTCCGCCACACGGCTGTCGCCTTTCACCACCGCCATAGAGGGCACGGGCAGTGCCGGACAGCGGTTGCCGTCAATCAGCACATATTCCGGCGCAATATGCAAACCGGCAACGGCGCGCTGCATCGCCAGCATCGTGGCGTGCAAAATATTTAGCTCATCAATTTCATGAGGTTCCGCGCGTCCCAGACTCCAGCTTAACGCTTTTTCTTTGATTTCATCATACAGCGCCAGACGGCGCTTTTCTGAGAGCTTCTTGGAATCATTGAGACCCACGATTGGGCGAGCCGGATCGAGGATCACAGCGGCCGTCACCACCGCGCCGACCAGCGGGCCGCGTCCAACTTCATCCACACCCGCGACCAACTGCGTATGCGGATAAACAAATTCGATCATTGTGCTAACTCCAGGACAGCGTCCGCCGCTTGCTCATCGGCATTGCAACGGATTTGCTGGTGCAACTCGCGGAAGGTGTCATGCATCGCATGGCTGGTTTTGCCATTCGCCAGCAGCGGCAGCAAGGCCTCTGCAAGCGCATGCGGCTCACACTCTTCCTGCAACAGCTCTTTGACTAATTCTCTTCCCGCCAGCAGATTAGGCAGCGAAACATAATCGGTCTTTACCAGGCGCTTCGCCAGCCAGAAGGTAAAGGGTTTCATCCGATACCCCACCACCATCGGGCATTTCGCCAGCATACACTCCAGTGCAGCCGTACCAGACGCCAGCAATGCGGCGTCGCTGGCCACCATCGCTTCACGTCCCATTCCGTCGAGCAGATGCACGGAAAGCTCCGGCGCAACCTCAGCTTTAATGCGCTCGAACTGCTCGCGGCGTTTGACGTTCACCAGCGGTACGACAACTTCAAGGTCAGGATAGGTCTGACGCAGCAGCTGCGCGGTTTTCAGGAAGTCCGCGCTCAGCATCTCCACTTCCGCGCCACGGCTACCGGGCAGTAGCGCCAGGCAGTGTGCATCATGCGAGATTCCCAGCACATCACGCGCGGCGTTTTTATCCGGGTCCAGCGGCATAGCGTCCGCCATCGTATGCCCGATAAAACGGCATGGTACGTTAAACTTGTCGTAAAACGCTTTTTCGAAAGGCAGAAAAGCCAGCACCATATTGGTGGATCTGCCTATTTTGAAAACGCGTTTCTGTCGCCACGCCCAGACGGACGGACTGACATAATGGATGGTTTTTATGCCCTGCTTTTTCAGGTTGCCTTCAAGGGTAATATTGAAGTCCGGCGCATCAATGCCGACAAAAACATCCGGCTGAAGCTCGGTAAAGCGGCGGGTCAAATCGGCACGAATATGCAATAAGCGACGCAGGCGACCAAGCACTTCAACAATGCCCATTACCGCCAGCTCTTCCATCTCATACCAGGCTTCGCAGCCCTCAGCCTGCATACGCGGCCCCGCCACGCCGACGAAACGCGCGTTGGGCACGCGCGCCTTCAGCGCGCGAATTAAGCCTGCACCAAGAATATCGCCGGAGGTTTCTCCGGCGACCAGGGCTATCGTTAAGGGACGCTGTTCCGCCATTAACGAATCAGACCGCGCGTTGAGCGGGCAAAGAAATCGCTAAAGAGTTGCACTTCCGGGTACTGCTTCGCCAGCTCGGCAATTTCCGGTTTAGCTTCATCCAGCGTTTTGCCGCTGCGGTACAACGCTTTATAGGCGTTGCGGATCGCGGTGATCGCTTCGCGGGTGAAACCGCGACGCTTCAGCCCTTCGATATTGACGCCAAACGGCGTTGCGTGATTGCCCTGAGCAATAACGTACGGCGGAACGTCCTGGGCAACGCCAGAACAGCCGCCAACCATCACATGCGCGCCAATGGTGCAGAACTGGTGCACTGCGGTCATGCCGCCGATGATGACAAAATCATCCAGCGAAACGTGGCCCGCAAGCGTAGCGTTATTGGCCAGAATACAGCGGTTGCCTACTGTACAATCGTGCGCCACATGGGCATTGATCATCAGTAAGTTATCGCTGCCCACCTTCGTCAACCCACCACCCTGCACTGTGCCACGATGAATGGTGACGCTTTCGCGAATGCGGTTACGATCGCCAATTTCCACACGGGTCGGTTCGCCAGCATATTTCAGATCCTGGTTTACTTCACCGATGGAGGCGAACTGATAAATCTCGTTATCGCGACCAATTTTTGTATGGCCATTCACGACAACGTGAGACTTCAGTACGGTACCCTCACCAATTTCGACATGGGGTCCAACAATACAAAAAGGACCAATATGAACATTAGCGCCAATACAGGCGCCGTCTTCCACAATGGCAGTTGGATGAATAAAGGCGGATTTATCAATCACGTATCAGGCCTCCCGGCTACGAGCACACATCATGGTTGCTTCGCACACAACTTTGCCATCGACCAGAGCAACCCCTTTAAAGCGGGTCAGGCCACGGCGCGTTTTCTCGAAAGTCACTTCCATGATCATCTGATCGCCAGGCACGACAGGACGCTTAAAGCGCGCTTCGTCAATACCCGCGAAGTAATACAGTTCACCCGGCTCCAGTTTTCCAACGCTTTTAAACGCCAGAATCCCTGTTGCCTGCGCCATCGCTTCCAGAATCAGCACACCCGGAAAAATCGGTTTACCCGGGAAATGGCCCTGGAAGAAAGGCTCATTTACGGAGACATTCTTCACTGCGCGCAGAAAACGACCTTCTTCAAAGTCCAGCACACGGTCAACCAGCAAAAACGGAAAACGGTGCGGCAGAAGTTCTAAAATCTCTTCAATATGCAGAGTATGAGTGTTAGTAGTCAAAATACTCTTCCTGTCCAAATATACTAAAAGGCAATAATAACACGGCCTGCCGCAATCATATGAATGTGACAGGCCGTAAAAGGATGACACTACAGGTGGAACGCTAGTCTTGTTGATTAACCTTGCGCTCAATCGCTTTGAGACGCTTGCTCATATCATCAATGTTCATCACCAGTGCAGCGGTTTTACGCCATACTTTGTTAGGCTGCAACGGAATGCCTGAAGAATAGACGCCAGGCTCAGTGATAGGACGCATGACCATCCCCATACCCGTCACCGTGACTTTATCGCATATTTCCATATGCCCGTTAATCACGCTGGCCCCGCCAATCATGCAGTAACGGCCAATCTTCAGGCTGCCCGCCATAATGACGCCACCGGCAACCGCCGTATTGTCGCCAATCACAACGTTATGTGCAATCTGGCACTGGTTATCAATGATAACGCCGTTGCCGATCACAGTGTCATCCAGCGCGCCACGGTCAATCGTCGTACAGGCGCCGATCTCAACACGATCGCCAATAATGACGCGACCAAGCTGCGGGATCTTCACCCAGTTACCCCGATCGTTAGCGTAACCAAAACCGTCTGCGCCGACGACAGTGCTCGACTGGATCAGGCAATTCTCACCGATCTGAATGTCGTGGTAAATCGTTACATTCGCCCACAGACGCGAACCTGCACCGATTTTTGTGTTTTTCCCGACGAAGCAACCTGCGCCGATAATCACGTTATCGCCCAGTTCTACGCCAGACTCAATGACCGCATTCGCGCCAACTGAAACATTGTTACCCAGCGTCGCTGTCGCATCGATCGCTGCACTCGGTGCAATATTCTGCGCAGGCTGCGGCGTGGTATCTAAAATTTGCGCCATTCGCGCATACGTCAGGTAGGGGTTCTTCACTACCAACGCAGCACTCTTAGCAAAAGGAAGATCGTCCTGCGTCATGACAACGGCAGAAGCCTGGCATACGCCTAAGTGTTCACGGTATTTAGGATTCACCATGAACGTGATGTGGCCTGTTTGTGCAGATTGCATGGACGCAACGCCGGTGATGACGATATCGCCATCACCGTGTAATTCTGCATCCAACTGCTCTGCTAAATCAGCCAGTCGAATTGAAGGCATTACTTATTTAACCTGTTTCAGTACGTCAGCAGTGATGTCTTTCACGTCGCTGCTGTTATAAGCAACGGTGTTGGCATCAACGACCAGATCGATGCTCTGGCTGTTAGCAACGGATTTCACAGCAGTCTGGATACGGGTAACCAGTTTGCCACGTTCTTCGTTGGAACGACGCGCGCGATCCTGTTCAAAAGCCTGGGCTTTCTGAGAGAAAGTCTGGCGTTGAGCCATCACGTCTTTTTCCAGCTTAGTACGTTCGCTACCTGCTTTCATGGACTGCAAACGCTGCATTTTAGATTGCAGATCGGTTTCCATACGCTGCAATTCGCTGGCACGGCCTTTGAACTCGTTTTCCAGCGTGTTAGAAACACCCGTCTTCTGTGCGACCTGTTGGAACAGGCTACCCATATTAACGATCGCAATTTTGTCAGCAGCCTGTGCGGACGTTACCATCGCTAAACCGAGACCTGCAGCTAATAACCACTTTTTCACAATAAACTCCTTACCATCCCATTTGTGCCCGCAGACACAGTTCTTTGCGTGGCCAGGCGATCTCAGACGAGATCGCCAAAAGTCATCGCTACACTACCATTACATTCCTTTGCACAGAACAATTACCAGGTCTTACCAATGTTAAACTGGAACTGTTCCGATTTGTCTCCATCGTACTTTTTGAACGGCTGGGCGTAGGAGAAGACCAACGGCCCCAATGGGGACATCCATTGTAATGCGATACCAGCAGACATACGGATATTACTCGGATCGCTGTAGTCCGGGTAACCGGCATACGCGTTCGAATCCCAGTTCGTATCCCAGACAGTACCTACGTCCCAGAAGAAGGAGGTACGAACCGAGTTAGCGTACTTGTCGCTAATAAACGGCGTCGGGGTGATGAATTCGAGGCTGGCGACAGCCATAGCGTTACCGCCTACTGCGTCATCAGACTTACACGGCGCAGTTTCAGTGCTCTTACAATCGTTATCGTAGTCGTCATCACCGTCATGACGGCTGCTCGCCGGGTAGTACACCGCTTTTGGACCGATAGTATTGGACTGGAAGCCACGCACGGTGCTTGAGCCACCGGCATAGAAGTTCTCATAGAACGGCATCTCTTTGCCGCCAATACCGTCACCATAACCCCAACGAGTACGACCCAGAACCACCCATTTGTGATCGTCATCGATCGGCACATAGGTCGCGGTATCCAGCGTCGCTTTGTAGTATTCGTTATCAGAGCCCGGGATGGTCACTTTACCATTCAGGTTGACACGCGTACCTTCCGTCGGGAAGAAGCCACGGTCCAGCTTGTTATAAGTCCAACCGTAGTTGAAGGTGAAGTCGTTAGCGCTGAATGAGTTGCGGTCATTCGTATCGGACGGATATTCACCCATCGAGTTCAGGTAACGCCACATGGCAACCTGCGGCTGCATGTTGGACAGGGAGTTATGTACATAACCTAAACCTGCACGCAGCGTGTTGTACTCGTTAATCGGGAAGCCCAGCGTAACGTCTGTACCATAACTTTTGTTGGTATAGTCGGACAGATCCGCATCATCTGCCTGGAAGTCATTATAGAAGATACGGCCGCCGAGGCTGACGCCATCAACGGTGAAGTATGGGTTAGTGACAGACAGTTCAGTATAGGTCTGGTAGTCGTTTTTGGTCCCGTTAATACCCACGGAATAACCCGTACCTAACCAGTTATCCTGCTGAACGCCCGCCTGGAAGCTCACGCCGCTTTCTGTGCCGTAACCAATACCGAAGTTAAAGCTACCGGTGTTACGCTCTTTCACTTTATAGACGACGTCAACCTGGTCCGGGCTGCCCGGAACGCGCTGCGTGTCGGTATCGACGGTTTCAAAGTAACCCAGACGGTTCAGACGCTCTTTACCCTGATCGACCAGATCGCTGCCTAACCATGCCCCTTCCATCTGGCGCATTTCGCGACGCAGGACGGAATCTTTCGAGGTGTCGTTGCCTTCAAAACGGATCTTACGCACGTAGAAACGGTTACCCGCATCAACGTTCACACGTAATTTAACGGTTTTGTCGGCATCGTTGATTTCAGGCTGCGACTGCACGCGCGGGTAGGCATAGCCATAACGACCAAGAAGTTTCTTGATGTCGTCTTCCATTTTGGTCACTTTGGTACCGTTATAGAGTTCGCCTGGTTCGATCTTCGTCAGGTTCTCAATCTCGGCGGAGTGTCCAGCCAGGTTACCGCTCACCTGCACACCGGAAAGCTTGTACTGATCGCCTTCGGTGATATTAACGGTGATGTAGATGCCTTTCTTATCCGGCGTCAGGCTGACCTGCGTCGAATCGATGTTGAAACGGGCATAACCGCGATCCAGATAGTAGCTGCGCAGCGTCTCAAGGTCGCCAGCCAGTTTTTGTTTCTGGTATTTACGATCGCCCACGACGTTCCACCACGGCACTTCGTCGCGCAGTTGGAAGTGAGAAATGAGTTCGTCAGTGCTGAAGGCATGGTTGCCGACGATATTGATCTGTTGGATCTTCGCCGATACACCCTCCTGGAACACCAGTTTGAGGTCCACACGGTTACGCGGCAGCGGCGTGACGACCGCTTTTACGCTGGCGCTGTATTTACCAACGCTGTAGTAGAAGTCTTCCAGTCCTTTTTCGATATCAGAGAGCGTGGTGCGATCCAGTGATTCGCCAACACGCACGCCAGACGCCTCAAGGTTCTGCTTCAGCATGTCATCTTTCACCGATTTGTTACCGGAGAAAGTGATGCTGGCAATCGTCGGACGTTCTTTTACCTGAACCAGAAGCGTATCACCATCGCGCAGGACGCGGACATCCTCGAAGTTGCCAGTGGCGAACAGAGCACGAATGGTATTACTGATATCTTCATCATTAACCGTGTCGCCTGTGCGCACCGGCATACTGAGGAGGGCCGCACCAACGGCGACTCGCTGTAGGCCTTCGAAATGAATGTCCTTCACCACGAACCCTTCAGCACCGTATACGGTGGCGCTGCTAAACAGCAGCGACGCTATGAGCAACTTTTTCATCGCCATCGTTATTATGCGTTCTTCCTAACTAACTCTCTTACAACCGAGAGAAATCATTGAAAAGTGCAAGCCCCATTAACAACACCAGCAAAATCGCGCCAATGCGGTAACTAAAGTCTTGAACCCGCTCGGATACCGGCCCGCCCTTCAGCTTTTCAATCGCCAGGAACAGCAGATGCCCCCCGTCAAGAACGGGCAGCGGAAACAGGTTGATTATCCCTAAGTTCACGCTGATAAGCGCAAGAAACATCAGGTAATAAATGCCCCCAAATTCCGCTGACATCCCAGCCCCCTGAGCGATAGAAATCGGCCCACTGAGGTTGTTCAGTTTCACATCACCGGTTATCAATTTTCCCAGCATACTGACCGTCAGCTTCATCAACTGCCACGTCTTGTCCGTGGCTTCGAGGATGGCGCTGAATGGCCCATACTGGCGTACAGTCTTGTACTCATCCGGCAGAGGAATAATTTTAGGCACAACACCCGCAAAACCTTCTGCCTTTCCGTTAACCGGCTTTGTATCCGGGATTAACGTCAAAGACAAGGAACTCCCCTGCCTTTCAATTTCCAGCGCTAACGGCTTATCTGGATTGTTGCGCACAAGCGTCACAAACGTCATCCATTGCGTTAACGACTGACCATCGACTTTAACGATCCTGTCGCCTGCTTGCAAACCCGCCTTACTTGCAGCGGAGTTCGCCTGCACTTCTGACAGCACCGGTTCGATCTGTGGACCACGCGGCCGAATCCCTAAAGAAGATACAGGATCTTCTTTATCTGGCTCAAATGCCCAGTGGCGCAAATCTAACGTTTTATCCTGGCGCTGATTACTGCCGAACGGCGCCACGCTGATTGTCGTACGCTCATCGCCGATTTTGGACACCAGCTGTAAGCGCACCGCATCCCAATCAGGGGTTTCGATGCCATCAATGGCTTTAAGTTCCGTACCAGGAAGAATTTGCGCCTGGGCGGCAATCGAGTTGGGTGTTATTTCACCAACCACCGGACGAACGCCAGGGACGCCGATGATAAAAACCAGCCAGTAGGCAAAAATAGCGAAAAGAAAATTTGCAATCGGACCTGCGGCGATAATCGCCGCCCGCTGTCCCACGGTTTTATTGTTGAAAGCGTGGTGGCGCAGTTCCGGCACAACCGGCTCAGCGCGCTCATCCAGCATTTTGACGTAACCGCCGAGGGGAATCATGGCGATCACATATTCCGTACCGTATCGATCGGTACGCCGCCAAAGCGCTTTCCCAAAACCGATAGAAAAGCGCTCGACACGAACACCGCAGCGCCGGGCAACCCAGAAATGACCAAATTCATGCACGGTGATAAGCACACCCAGTGCGACGATGAATGCAGCCAGATTCCAGAGAATACTCAGCATAAAACCTTCCGTTAGAGTGTCCTGAATACCAGTAACAACAGGCAAGCAAAGACCGGTACTGCCGCCGTCAGGCTATCAATACGATCCAGAATACCACCATGCCCTGGGATCAAGTGACCACTGTCCTTAATTCCTGCTTCACGCTTAAACATGCTCTCAGTCAGATCGCCCAGCACTGACGCCAGGGCCGCGATGACAGAACAAATCAGTAAGGTTGAAGGCGCAACATCCAGATTCGCCCACATGCCGTAACCCCATGAAATCACGGCGGCAGTCGCGAGTCCGCCAATAAAGCCCTGCCAGGTTTTACCAGGAGAAACCTTTGGCGCAAGTTTATGTTTGCCGAACAGTTTGCCAAACATATATGCCCCGGAGTCTGCCCCCCAGACGAGGATCATGACATAGAGCAGCCATATGGCGCCACTGTAATGATTCTCATCATAGTGCCAGGCGCGCAGCGCCAGCATTCCCCAAAAAAAAGGAATGATGGTTAACACCCCGAAAATTACGCGTAATGTCTTTGAATTACGCCAGATCGCCGCCGAACCGGGATAAAATAACACCAGTAATAATGCAACGACCCACCAGCCCAACGACGCCCAAAGCGAAACCTCAACAAGCGGTTGATGAATGTTGCGGTGATATTCAGGCAGCAAAAACAGCATCAGCGCCAGCAATAACCCGCACAGCACCGCCAGCCAGACCCGCTGAGTACGCGTGGTAAAACCGCTTAACTGTCCCCATTCCCAGGCGGCCAGCATACAAACGACCAGCGTGACAATGGCGAACCCCACCGGCGGGAGTAAAAAAAGCGCCGCGATGACAACGGGTATTAAAACAAAAGCAGAAATCAGGCGATACTTCAGCAAAAGCGACCCCCATCAGGCTTTTTCATCACCGGGCTCGGTGCCGCCGAAACGACGCTCTCGATTGGCAAAGGCATGCAGCGCCCCTTCAAAGTCTTGTTCATCGAAATCGGGCCAAAGAACATCAGTAAAGTAAAGTTCGGCATAGGCAATTTGCCAAAGCAAAAAGTTACTAATGCGATGCTCTCCCCCAGTCCTAATTACTAAATCTACAGGAGCCAGTTCATGCATACAGATTTTCTGGTTTAGCATCTCTTCGTCAATCTGATCAGGGCGCAGCAGTCCTTCCTGCACCTGTTCTGCCAGTTGTCTGACTCCCTGGACAATATCCCAACGTCCGCCATAATTCGCCGCGATATTCAGCGTCAGCCCGGTATTCTGGGCGGTAAGCGCTTCAGACTTGCGAATACGGTCTTGCAAACGCGAGTTAAATCGACTGGTGTCGCCAATAATGCGCAGGCGAACGTTATGGCGATGCAGGCTTTTTACTTCGCTATCCAGCGCCCACACGAACAGCTCCATTAACGCACTCACTTCCTGCGCTGGTCGGTTCCAGTTCTCACTGCTAAAGGCATACAGCGTTAACGCATCAATACCGTTGTTGGCAGCGAAAGATACGGCCCGACGGACGGATTTTGCTCCGGCCTTATGCCCAAAGGCGCGAATCTTCCCTTGCTTTTTCGCCCAGCGGCCATTGCCATCCATAATGATTGCTACATGGCGACAGCCATGTGCTGGCAAATTTTCGCTTAATGGTTGAGTTGCAGACAACATAACGCGTTTTTAGTCCCTGAAAGGATTTAACGGTACTCAGGAATACTGAAGCCTTTTGCGCTTCATCCTTCAGGCTGCCTCTTCGTTGGCTATGAATGATGCAACCTGAATGATTTTGTGCATCCACAAAAAAGCCGTGTCAAACCACGGCTTACCTGACCGCATAAAGCCAAATATCTGCGATCGGGTGGCGCAGACTATATCACTGAAGCCCAACGCTAACAAATAGCACGATCCTGTGTAGAGGGATTATCATCAGCTTGCGAGTCGCATCACCTGTTTTCTGGCGACGTCACGCGCGACGGCATCAACCCTGAGAACGTCGTCAACGCTTCCCGGTTCCTGCAAATCCATTTTCTCCAGCACAGATAAATTGAGCTCAGCAATATCTGTAAAGCGAATCTCTTCAGCCAGAAATGCGGCGACGGTGATTTCATTCGCCGCATTCAGCGCGGTTGTCGCGGCCTGACCTTGCTCAAACGCGTCCATCGCCAGTTTCAGGCACGGATAACGCTGATAATCCGGCGCAGAGAACGTCAACGCACTGAGCTTGCAAAAATCGAGCGGCTTCACGCCAGAGTTCACGCGATTCGGCCACGCCATCGTATGCGCGATTGGCGTACGCATATCCGGCTCCCCCAGTTGCGCCAGAACGCTGCCGTCCTGATAACGCACCATTGAGTGAATAACCGACTGCGGGTGAATCAACACGTCCATCTGGCTTGCGCTGGCGTTAAACAACCAACGCGCTTCAATGTATTCCAGACCTTTATTCATCATGGTGGCGGAATCGACGGAAATTTTTCGTCCCATAGACCAGTTCGGATGACGACATGCCTGATCGGGCGTCATGGCCGCCAGATCGCACAATGGCGTTTCACGAAAAGGGCCACCAGACCCGGTAAGCAAAATCGACATCACGCCATTTTGCTCCAGCTCAGCGTATCCCAGATCGTTTTGAATAGGTTGGGGCATACTCTGAAAAATCGCGTTATGTTCGCTATCTACCGGTAAAAGCCGGGCTTTACTGCGTTTCACCTCGTCCATAAACAGACGCCCGCAGGTAATCAGCGACTCTTTATTGGCAAGCAGGATGGTTTTACCGGCGCGAATCGCCGCAAGCGTAGGCAGCAAACCTGCCGCGCCCACGATAGCCGCCATCACCTGATCGACCTCATCCAGCGCAGCCATATCGCAGGCGGCCTGTTGTCCGCTCAGGACGTCAGTGCGGCTTCCATGTTCCAGAAGCGCAGTTTTCAGCCGTTGAGCGCTCTGTTCATCGTCCATCACCGCATAACGCGGCGAAAACTCCAGGCACTGCTCTACCATACGGGTGACATTTTTACCCGCAACCAGCGCGACAACACGGAAGCTTTCAGGATTATGGCGCACCACATCCAGCGTGCTGCAACCAATAGAGCCGGTCGAGCCCAGAATGGTTAGTTGCTTCATGAAACGTCCAGAAGAATTGAGACAGGATAGAAAGCAAAACGCCGCCCGGAAGACCCGTCAGGGTCAACCAGCGGCGTTTTAGTCGTACAGGAAAATCAGAACTGCATCAGTTCCGCTTCTTTTTCCGTCAGCGCCGCATCAACTTTCTTGATGGCAGCGTCAGTCAGTTTCTGTACTTCGTCCTGAGAACGGCGATCGTCATCTTCGCTGATCTCTTTATCTTTCAGCAGCGCTTTTACTTTGTCGTTCGCATCACGGCGTACGTTACGCACGGCAACACGCGCCTGCTCTGCTTCGCCACGAACGATTTTGGTCAGGTCTTTACGACGTTCTTCAGTCAGCGGCGGCAGCGGAACACGGATATCGCTACCCGCAGAACTCGGGTTCAGGCCGAGGTCAGAAGCCATAATCGCTTTCTCAACCGCCGGGCTCATGGAGCGATCGAACACGTTGATTTTCAGCGTGCGGGAGTCTTCTACCGTTACGCTCGCCAGCTGACGCAGCGGAGTCGGCGTGCCGTAATATTCCACGACAATGCCATCCAGCAGGCTGGGAGAAGCACGACCCGTGCGAATTTTGCTGATTTGGTTTTTAAACGCTTCAACGCATTTTTCCATGCGTACTTCAGCATCTTTTCTGATATCGCTAATCACGTTACGAATCCTTGAAAACTAGTCTCAGTCGACCAGACAATCACACAATACACTTCATCCTTCAGGCTGCCTCTGCGTTGGCTGCGAACGTTCTTCCCTGTCACGTACCGGTGTACGGGCCTCGGGATTCACGCTCTTGCCGCCGTGATGCAGCATGAATGATTTCGTGTATACAGAGTATGCTCAGTATAGTCTCGTTTAATTCATGCCACAGGATATATAAATCCTGCCGGGTAAAGGCGAATCTTACCCGGAATTGGCCATCACGGGAATTATTCCGTGATTAAAGTCCCTTCTTTTTCGCCCATCACGACGCGACGCAGCGCGCCCGGCTTGTTCATATTGAAGACACGAATTGGCAATTTGTGGTCACGAGCCAGCGTGAACGCAGCCAGATCCATCACTTTCAGCTCTTTATCCAGCACTTCGCCGTAGGTGAGTTGCTCATACATCGTGGCGGACGGATCTTTGGCCGGGTCCGCAGTAAATACTCCATCGACTTTCGTGGCTTTCAGCACCACATCCGCTTCAATTTCGATACCGCGCAGGCAAGCCGCAGAGTCGGTGGTGAAGAAGGGGTTGCCGGTGCCCGCTGACAGGATAACCACACGGTTATTACGCAGCAGACTAATGGCTTCTGCCCAGCTGTAATTGTCACACACGCCATTCAGCGGAATAGCGGACATCAGGCGGGCGTTCACATAGGCGCGGTGGAGCGCATCGCGCATCGCCAGACCGTTCATCACGGTGGCCAGCATGCCCATGTGGTCGCCCACAACGCGGTTCATACCCGCTTTCGCCAGACCAGCACCACGGAACAGGTTACCGCCACCAATCACCACACCAACCTGAATGCCCAGTTCCACCAGTTCTTTGATTTCCTGAGCCATACGATCCAGTATGCTTGCATCAATACCGAAGCCTTCCGAACCCTGCAGAGCTTCGCCACTCAATTTAAGCAGAATACGTTTATAGACGGGTTTTGCATTGGTAGCCATGTTTCTTTCCTGAGACTGTCAACGATTGAGATGAGTTAATTCCGGCGACATTGTATGTCGCTTTTCAGCGCAGCCACTATAGGGGTTGGCTGAATTTACAAGATGGACGCAAAAAGAAGCCGCCCTCAGGCGGCTCCTTTTCGACAATTAAGACTGCTTGGACATCGCAGCAACTTCTGCTGCAAAGTCAGTCTCAACTTTCTCGATGCCTTCGCCCACTTCAAAGCGGATGAAGCCAGTTACGTCGGCGTTGTGCTCTTTCAGCAGCTGACCAACAGATTTGCTCGGTTCCATAACGAAAGGCTGACCGGTCAGAGAAACTTCGCCGGTGAATTTCTTCATGCGGCCTTCAACCATTTTCTCTGCGATTTCTTTCGGCTTACCAGACTGCATCGCGATGTCCAGCTGTACCTGGTATTCTTTCTCTACCACTTCAGCAGACACGTCTTCCGGCTTAACGAACTCAGGCTTGCTTGCAGCAACGTGCATTGCCAGCTGTTTAACCAGCTCTTCGTCAGCGCCTTTAGCCGCAACCAGAACACCGATGCGCGCACCGTGCTGGTAAGAACCCAGAACGTCGCCTTCCAGGGAAGCAACACGGCGAATGTTGATGTTTTCACCGATTTTTGCCACCAGAGCAACGCGCTCTTCTTCGAACTGTGCTTTCAGCACGTCAACGTCAGTGATTTTGCCAGCAACAGCGGCGTCCAGCACTTTGTCAGCAAATGCCTGGAAACCAGCATCTTTAGCAACGAAGTCAGTCTGGCAGTTAACTTCCAGAATGATGCCGTAGTTGCCGTCGATTTTGGTTTTGATCACGCCGTCAGCAGCAACGTTGCCTGCTTTTTTCGCTGCTTTGATCGCACCGGATTTACGCATGTTTTCGATTGCCAGCTCGATGTCGCCATTCGCTTCAGTCAGTGCTTTTTTGCAATCCATCATGCCTGCGCCAGTACGCTCACGCAGCTCTTTTACCAGGGATGCGGTAATTTCAGCCATTCTAAAATCCTCGGAAGATTTGATCTGCCCGGCATCAAACCGCACAGATTTAAAAGTGAAAAAGGGGCCTAAAGGGCCCCTAACCAAACGTGATACTACCTGGTTTATAAGGGGGCTCGAACGAGCGTGCCTTATTATTCAGCTTCTACGAAGCTTTCTTCCGCCTGAGAAGCCAGATCCTGAGAACGGCCTTCACGAACGGTTGCAGCTACAGCGCCCAGGTACAGGCTAACAGCACGGATTGCGTCGTCGTTACCCGGGATAACGAAGTCAACACCGTCCGGATCAGAGTTGGTATCAACGATAGCAAATACCGGGATACCCAGGTTGTTTGCTTCTTTGATAGCAATGTGCTCGTGGTCAGCATCGATAACGAACAGTGCGTCCGGCAGGCCGCCCATGTCTTTGATACCGCCCAGGCTGTTTTCCAGTTTCTCAAGCTCACGAGTGCGCATCAGCGCTTCTTTTTTGGTCAGCTTTTCGAAAGTACCGTCCTGAGACTGAGTTTCCAGGTCTTTCAGACGTTTGATGGACTGACGAACGGTTTTCCAGTTAGTCAGCATACCGCCCAGCCAGCGATGGTTCACGAAGAACTGGTCGCAGCTGTTAGCAGCGTCTTTCACCGCTTCGCTTGCAGCACGTTTAGTACCAACGAAAAGGATTTTACCTTTGCGAGAAGCAATCTTGTTCAGTTCAGCCAGCGCTTCGTTGAACATCGGTACCGTTTTCTCAAGGTTGATGATGTGAACTTTGTTACGCGCACCGAAGATGAACGGCTTCATTTTCGGGTTCCAGTAACGGGTCTGGTGACCGAAGTGAACACCAGCCTTGAGCATGTCGCGCATGGAAACAGTTGCCATGATTAAAACCTCTATATATAAAAGTTGGGGTTATGCCTCCACGTATCCCATATTACCGACCCCAAAGGGCACCCCGGAATATGTGCCGATACGTGTGTGTTGTTACACAAAGTGAGATTTGTCGCTTCAGTCCATCTTGTGTAGTCTTCGAATGGAACGGAAGTCCGGCGCGCTTTATACCACAAATACGCCGCAGACACCAATAATTGTTGGCTCGATGTGCTGTTAATGATTCTCAATTTGGCAGGCTACGCTTTGGACTGATACCATTGACAGCACTTACACAATTATTGTCGAAATAATCGACACCGATGGACAGAATTCATGGCTATCTCAATCAAGACCCCTGAAGAAATCGAAAAAATGCGCGTCGCTGGCCGCCTGGCCGCAGAAGTGCTGG
Source organism: Citrobacter sp. CK181 (assembly GCF_030333595.1). Lineage (NCBI taxonomy): Bacteria > Pseudomonadati > Pseudomonadota > Gammaproteobacteria > Enterobacterales > Enterobacteriaceae > Citrobacter > Citrobacter sp. CK181. The sequence goes on from NZ_JAOWFN010000006.1 coordinate 33,114, forward strand.
AGATGATCGAACCGTATATCAAACCGGGCGTCAGCACCGGGGAACTGGATCGCATCTGCAACGACTACATCGTCAATGAACAACACGCGATCTCCGCTTGCCTCGGCTACCACGGTTATCCGAAATCCGTTTGCATCTCCATTAATGAAGTGGTGTGCCACGGTATCCCGGACGACGGCAAATTGCTGAAAGACGGCGATATCGTCAATATCGACGTAACCGTAATTAAAGATGAATACCACGGCGATACGTCGAAAATGTTTATCGTCGGCAAACCGACGATTCTGGGCGAGCGCCTGTGCCGTGTAACCCAGGAAAGCCTGTATCTGGCGCTGCGAATGGTCAAACCAGGCATCCGTCTGCGCACGCTGGGTGCAGCCATTCAGAAATACGCGGAAGGCGAAGGCTTCTCTGTCGTCCGCGAATATTGCGGTCACGGGATTGGTCGCGGCTTCCATGAAGAACCGCAGGTTCTGCACTACGATGCGGACGACGGCGGCGTGGTTCTGCAACCGGGAATGACGTTCACCGTTGAACCGATGCTGAACGCCGGTGATTACCGCATCCGCACCATGAAAGACGGCTGGACGGTAAAAACCAAAGACAGAAGCTTGTCTGCGCAGTACGAGCATACTATTGTGGTAACCGAAAACGGCTGTGAAATTCTGACGTTACGCAAGGATGACACCATCCCGGCGATTATCACGCACGACGCATAAACTTTTGCCTGATGGCGCTACCGCTTATCAGGCCTACAATCAGCGTTTACCCGTAGGCCGGATAAGGCGTTAACGCCGCATCCGGCTTTTTAATGGGTGGCGCATAATGAATACTCTTCCTGAACAGCACGCGAATACGGCTCTCCCCACCCTACCCGGCCAACCGCAAAATCCGGGAGCCTGGTCGCGTGACGAGCTTACCGTCAGCGGAATTAAAGCCCACATTGATATTTTCCAGCAGTGGCTGGGAGACGCTTTTGACAGCGGGATTTCCGCAGAGCAATTGATTGAAGCCCGCACCGAATTTATCGACCAGCTGCTGCAACGACTGTGGATCGACGCCGGATTCGGGCAAATTGCCGATCTGGCCCTGGTAGCCGTCGGCGGCTATGGCCGGGGCGAGCTGCATCCGCTTTCCGACATTGACCTGCTCATCCTGAGCCGTAAAAAGCTGCCCGACGCTCAGGCGCAAAAAGTCGGGGAACTGCTGACCTTGCTGTGGGATGTGAAGCTGGAAGTAGGGCATAGCGTGCGCACACTGGAAGAGTGTCTGCTGGAAGGGCTGTCGGACTTAACCGTCGCCACCAATCTGATTGAAACACGTCTGCTGATCGGCGACGTGGCGCTTTTTCTGGAACTGCAAAAGCATATTTTCAGTGAAGGCTTCTGGCCGTCGGAGAAATTTTTCGCCGCCAAAGTCGAAGAGCAAAACCAGCGCCACCAGCGCTATCACGGCACCAGCTATAACCTTGAACCCGATATTAAAAGCAGCCCCGGCGGCCTGCGTGATATCCACACCCTGCAATGGGTGGCCCGCCGTCACTTCGGCGCAACGTCTCTCAATGAGATGGTCGGCTTCGGCTTCTTAACCCAGGCAGAACGCGCCGAGCTAAACGAGTGCCTGCATATTTTGTGGCGCATTCGCTTCGCGCTGCACCTGGTGGTCAGCCGTTACGACAACCGACTGCTGTTCGACAGGCAGCTCAGCGTTGCCCAGCGGCTCAACTACACTGGCGAAGGCAACGAGCCGGTTGAGCACATGATGAAAGACTATTTCCGGGTCACGCGTCGGGTGAGCGAACTGAACCAGATGCTATTACAGCTGTTTGATGAAGCAATCCTCGCCCTGCCCGCCGATGAAAAACCGCGCCCGATTGATGACGATTTTCAACTGCGCGGCACGCTGATCGACCTGCGCGATGACGATCTGTTTATCCGTTCGCCGGAAGCGATCCTGCGGATGTTTTATATGATGGTGCGCAATAGCACCATCACTGGCATCTATTCCACCACGCTGCGCCATCTGCGCCATGCCCGCCGCCACCTGACCCAGCCGCTGTGCTACATCCCGGAAGCGCGCTCTCTGTTTCTCAGTATGCTGCGTCATCCGGGCGCCGTCAGCCGCGGTTTGCTGCCAATGCATCGCCACAGCGTGCTTTGGGCTTACATGCCGCAATGGTCGCATATCGTCGGCCAAATGCAGTTCGACCTGTTCCATGCCTATACGGTGGATGAGCACACCATTCGCGTGATGCTGAAGCTGGAAAGTTTCGCCAAAGAAGATACCCGACAGCGCCATCCGCTGTGCGTCGATCTCTGGCCGCGCCTGCGGCAACCGGAACTGATCCTGATCGCGGCGCTGTTCCATGATATCGCCAAAGGGCGCGGCGGCGACCACTCGGTACTGGGCGCGCAGGACGTGCTCAAATTTGCCGAACTGCACGGCCTGAACTCACGCGAAACGCAACTGGTCGCCTGGCTGGTACGCCAGCACCTGCTGATGTCGGTTACCGCCCAGCGGCGCGATATCCAGGACCCTGAGGTCATCAAACAGTTCGCCGAAGAGGTGCAAACGGAACACCGTCTGCGCTTCCTGGTATGCCTGACGGTCGCTGACATTTGCGCCACTAACGAAACGCTGTGGAACAGCTGGAAGCAAAGCCTGTTGCGCGAACTGTACTTCGCCACCGAAAAACAGCTACGTCGCGGCATGCAAAACACGCCGGATATGCGCGAACGCGTGCGCCATCATCAGCTTCAGGCGCTGGCGCTGCTGCGAATGGACAATATAAACGAAGAGGCGCTGCATCAAATCTGGACACGCTGCCGCGCTAACTATTTCGTGCGCCATAGTCCGAATCAGCTGGCCTGGCATGCGCGTCATCTGTTACAGCACGATCTGACCCGACCGCTGATTCTGGTCAGCCCGCAGGCCACGCGCGGCGGAACGGAGATCTTCATCTGGAGTCCTGATCGCCCTTATCTGTTTGCCGCCGTTTGCGCAGAGCTGGACAGGCGCAATCTGAGCGTTCATGACGCGCAAATCTTCACCACCCGCGACGGCATGGCGATGGATACCTTTATTGTGCTGGAGCCGGACGGCAGCCCTCTCTCCGCCGACCGTCACGAAGCCATCCGTTTTGGACTGGAGCAGGCAATTACCCAGAGCAGCTGGCAGCCTCCGCAGCCGCGTCGCCAGCCGGCCAAACTGCGCCACTTTACCGTCGATACCGAGGTCACTTTTCTGCCTACTCACACCGACAGAAAATCGTTCCTTGAACTTATCGCTCTCGATCAGCCGGGCCTGCTGGCGCGGGTCGGGCAAATTTTTGCCGATCTGGGAATTTCGCTTCATGGCGCCCGAATTACAACCATTGGCGAGCGAGTAGAAGATTTATTCATAATCGCGACAGCCGACCGGCGTGCCCTTAATAATGAGCTACAGCAGGAAGTGCATCAACGGTTGACAGCGGCCCTCAATCCAAACGATAAAGGGTAGTGTGTTTATTCATATGGAAAGAGTTTAACAATGCAGCAGTTACAGAACGTTATTGAGTCCGCTTTCGAGCGCCGTGCCGACATCACTCCGGCGAATGTAGATACCGTGACCCGCGAAGCGGTTAACCAGGTCATTTCTCTGCTGGATTCCGGTGCGCTGCGTGTGGCAGAAAAGATTGATGGCCAGTGGGTGACTCACCAGTGGCTGAAGAAAGCGGTTCTGCTCTCTTTCCGTATTAACGATAACCAGGTTATCGACGGTGCGGAAAGCCGTTACTTCGATAAAGTGCCGATGAAATTCGCCGACTATGACGAAGCGCGCTTCCAGAAAGAAGGCTTCCGCGTAGTGCCGCCTGCCGCTGTGCGTCAGGGCGCGTTTATCGCACGCAACACCGTGCTGATGCCATCCTATGTAAACATCGGCGCATTCGTTGATGAAGGCACGATGGTAGATACCTGGGCGACCGTAGGTTCCTGCGCGCAGATTGGTAAAAACGTACACCTGTCCGGCGGCGTCGGCATCGGCGGCGTACTGGAACCGCTACAGGCGAACCCGACAATCATCGAAGATAACTGCTTCATCGGCGCGCGTTCTGAAGTGGTTGAAGGGGTGATCGTTGAGGAAGGTTCCGTGATCTCTATGGGCGTGTACATCGGTCAAAGCACCCGTATTTACGATCGCGAAACGGGCGAAATCCATTATGGCCGCGTACCAGCAGGCTCCGTTGTGGTTTCCGGCAACCTGCCGTCGAAAGACGGTAAATACAGCCTGTACTGTGCGGTCATCGTGAAAAAAGTCGACGCGAAGACGCGCGGCAAAGTCGGGATCAACGAGCTGTTACGTACCATCGACTAACAATGATTTGAAAAAGCGGGCTCAGCCCGCTTTTTTTACATCTGTGGCTGGCGGAAAGAGAACTTTTCGTTAATTATTCATAGGTTATGTTGAGATGAAGGGTACCGCTATGTATGACAATCTGAAAAGTCTGGGCATTACCAATCCTGAAGAAATCGATCGTTACAGCCTGCGGCAAGAAGCCAACAACGATATCCTGAAAATCTATTTCCAGAAGGATAGAGGCGAGTTCTTTGCCAAAAGCGTAAAGTTCAAATATCCCCGCCAGCGTAAAACCGTCGTCGCCGATGGTATCGGACAAGGTTACAAAGAGGTGCAGGAGATCAGCCCTAACCTGCGCTATGTGATCGATGAGCTGGATCAGATCTGCCAGCGCGATCGCACGGAAGTCGATCTCAAACGTAAGATCCTGGATGATTTACGTCATCTGGAAAGCGTGGTCGCCAACAAGATCAACGAAATCGAAGCGGATCTGGAAAAACTAACGCGTAAGTAAGCTGTGTGTTGCCGGATGGCGGCGTGTTACGCCTTATCCGGCCTACAGGTAACTCCCGGTAGGCCTGATAAGCGTCGCGCCATCAGGCAATCACCGTTGCTCGTCCAGTTGCAGCGCGACATACAGCAACAGCCGATCGTCAAAATTGCCCAAATCCAGCCCCGTCAACTCAGAGATGCGGTTCAGACGGTATTCCAGCGTATTACGGTGAATAAAGAGCGCCTTCGACGTTGCCAGCGGCTGCACGTTATGGCGAAACCACGCGGCCAGCGTCCGGCGTAACAGCCCGTTATTATCCATCGCTTTCAGCTTTGAGAGCGGGCGCGCCAGCTCATTGGCCTGCCAGCCACCACGCAGGCTGTCCAGCAGCACTGGCAGCATCAAATCCTGGTAAAAGTAGCTGCGTTGCTCCGGCATACGCTGCTTGCCCACCATCATGGTGGTACGCGCAGTGCGCCAGGAACGGGCGATACTGCCCGGGCCGGTAAAATAGTTCCCCAGTGCGACCCGAAAGCGCAATTGCCCGTTCTCTTTCATCCGGGAAATCAACTGCTCAATACGCTTGCGATGGTCGTCCGCATCCCAGCGCCCAAACTGATTCAGCGCCGGTTTCAGCACAACCATTTCCGTCAAAGAAACGATAGCAATCAAATTGTTGCGTTCAGGCGTCGTTAACGCATTTTGCAACTGCTGCAACTCCTCCATCGCGCTGTCAACGCCAAGCTGCCCGCTGTCCACTTCAACCACAGCAGCCACACGCGGTTGGTTCAGGTCGATACCCAGCCGCTGCGCCCACTCCGTCAACGCTGGCGTATTTTCCTCAGCCTGAATCAGGTTCATCACCAGTTCTTCACGCAGACGGCTGTCCTGGGCCAGCAGATGCATCAGCCGCGACTGCTCCAGCATCATTTCGGCCGTCATACAGACCAGCTCACCGTATTTTCGCAGGTGTTGCGGCTCACCGGTTAAACCAATAACGCCGACGATCTCCCCTTCCAGGCGCAACGGCAGGTTGATCCCCTGGCGCACGCCGTGGAGATGCCGTGCCACCGCATCATCAATATCGACCACGCGCCCCTGCGACAGCACCAACAGCGCGCCTTCGTGCAATTCACCAATGCGCTCCCGATCGCCGCTACCGATAATACGCCCACGGGCATCCATTACGTTGATATTGGTATCGATGATGCGCATTGTGCGCGCCACAATATCCTGTGCCATTTTGGTATCAAGATGCCAGCCAGCCATAATCCCCTCCTGTGAGCAGAGCTCAAGCATAGGGAAGATGCTAACCTGCATCATTGTGCATCTGCACAAACTAAAGCAGAGAAGTATGGAGTTGTGGGGGGCCTCACAGAATGTGAGAAATGCCCTTTTCCCGGACAGGAAAAGGGCAAGAGAGGAAATTACTGCATCAGCAGATAGATGGTGCTATCGCCGCGCTGAATATTCAGCGCCAGAACAGAAGGTTTGCTGTCGAGGATTTTACGCAGCTCAGCGATGTTCTTAATCGCCTGCTGGTTGGCCCCCACAATCACATCCCCTTTCTTCAGGCCAATCTGCGCAGCCGGCGTATTCGGCTTCACGTTGCTGACGACAACGCCTTTATCCTGGCCTTTGTTGCTCATTTCCGCGCCTTCAATACCATTGAAGATGGAGCTGGAATCAACCTGATTCTGGCTGCTCTGTTGCAGTTCCAGGTTGACGGTCACCGGCTTGCCATCACGCAGCAGACCAAGGCTAATTTTGCTGCCTACCGGCATCGTACCCACCTGGGCGCGCAGCGCGGCAAAGCTGCTGATCGGCTTACCGTTCAGGGACGTGATCACGTCCCCGGCTTTAATACCGGCTTTCGCCGCAGAAGAGTTCGCCATCACCTGGCTGACAAACGCGCCGCGCTGGGCATCAACTTTCATCGCCTTCGCCAGTTCAGAGTTTAGCTCCGTCCCCATGATACCCAACTCACCGCGTTTAACCTGGCCATACTCCACCATCTGGGAGGTCAGGTTTTTCACCATGTTGCTGGGGATAGCAAAACCAATACCGATGTTGCCGCCGTCCGGCGCAAGAATCGCGGTGTTAATCCCGATCAGCTCGCCGTTCAGGTTCACCAGCGCGCCACCGGAGTTACCACGGTTGATGGCGGCATCCGTCTGGATAAAGTTTTCGTAGTTTTCCGCGTTCAGACCGCTACGACCCAGTGCGGAGACGATACCGGAAGTCACCGTTTCGCCCAGACCAAACGGGTTGCCGATAGCGACGGTATAATCCCCCACGCGCAGCGCGTCGGAATCCGCCAGCTTAATGGCCGTCAGATTTTTCGGGTCCTGAATTTGAACCAGCGCGATATCAGAGCGCGGATCTTTACCGACGACCTTAGCGTCAAATTTACGGCCATCGCTCAGCTGAACTTTGATGACCGTCGCGTTATCCACCACATGGTTGTTGGTGACGACATAACCTTTTGCGGCATCAATAATGACGCCGGAGCCCAGCGCCATAAATTTCTGTTGCTGACCGCCGCCCTGACCCCCGCCCTGGCAGAACGGAGAACTCTGGAACGGCGAACCGTCCTGGCAGAATGGTGAATCATCGCCAAAGAACTGCTGGAAATTACGCGGCATGCGCGGCGTGTTGACGGTTGTGCTACCTTCCACGTTGATACTCACCACCGATGGCATCACTTTTTCGAGCATCGGTGCCAGACTTGGCATCTGCTGGGCAGTCGTTGCCGAAGACGCCGTCTCAGCCGCCGTTGCAGACAGGGGGGACAGCGCCAAACCTAAACTCAGAGCCAGTGCACTCATTGCTAATGTGGTTTTTTTCATGTGTTTCAATCTCGATTAACAGATAACGCAAAATTGCTGTGTACGTCAGATTCGTTTTATAGCGCGAAGTTCCAGAATAAAGTTTCTGGAAAAAGTAAAAATTTATTGTCCATCTTTACAAAAGCGTATTTATTATTCAACCGCCATCAGACGCCGGTATTCATCCCAGGCGTACAGATCCGTCATCCCGCTGATATAATCCTGGATCAAACGGCAGCGATAATAATATTCCAGCGTGGGGTACTCCGGTGCCTCCGGCGATAATTTACTGACGGCCTCCACGTAAGCCAGGCGATGGCGCGTAGAGAGCTTCTGGAATAAACGAGATTCTATTGGAAAACGCTTCACCCGCTCTTTTTCAACCAGTTCCCTGAAATCTACCAGGGACATACGTAATAACGGTTGGTAAATTTCTAATAACCCGCTGATGACGCGGTAGCCCTGTAATTCCAGTTGTTCAACATCCGGGTGACTAAACACATGTTTTATCGCCACATTTTTATATAACTCAAGCAACTGGCTGAAGCTGCTGGCGTCTTCCAGCAGCGCATGATTGAAACTGCCGTCAAAGATTTGCGGCAGATTATCAATAAAACGCTGAGCTGCGTAGGGCACCAGTTTATTTAGCGTATTCACGCGCAAATACATAAAGAACTGATCTTCCGTACTGCGACTTAGCGAATTTGAACGAGACTTTTCCCAGGCATTCTCAACAACCTGAGTAAACAGCGATCCTTTTTCATGGTGGCCCCATGCTTCGTAAAGATGGTGATATAACTGCTCAACGCTGAAGATTCTTTTCTCGACGGCATCTTCCAGATCGGCCACGCAATAAGAGATATCATCGGCGGCCTCCATAATCCATGTTAATGGGAAGCGGCTGTAAGGCGCTAACGCAAGTTCTTTACGTAACCTCTCAATATACGGCGCTTCAGAGAGATAATACCCCGGCTTTTTCATTAAATAACGGTGCGTCGCGGGCGTTTCTCCTCGCCACCATGCCGGGCGAGTGTATTTTAAAATGCCGCCCACCTGCGCCCAGGTCAGATTCATGCGCATTAATGTATGCACCAGGCGGATGCCCTGCGCGTTGCCCTCGAAATGACATAAATCCTGGCGCACTTTGCGACGAATATCATTCAAAGACTCCTCGCCTTCACGCAGACGCAGCGCCGCCACCGCGCAGCGATCGTCGCTAAGCGGCTGGCTTTCCGCATCCGCCGGGTGCAGGCGCTGGCGAAACCAGTCATTGATCGCCGCCTCGCCGAAATGACCAAACGGCGGATTGCCAATGTCATGCATCAGGCAGGACATTTCCACAATGCTCTCAAAGGGGCCGGTCAGTTCATCCAGACCGTATTGTTCCAGCAGCTTTAACTCTTTTAACCGGCTCAGGATCTCTTTCGCGATATAACGCCCGACCTGCTGCACCTCCATAGAATGCGTCAACCGCGTCCGAACGGCGGCATTACGCTCCAGTGGAAAGACCTGCGTTTTTTGCTGAAGCCGACGGATCGCCGGGGAATTGATGATGCGTCCACGATCGCTTTCAAAGATCCGCAGGATCTCATGTTCGGTCTTCACACCCTGCGGTGAACGATAACGACGATGCCAGTTAATTTTATTTCGGAAATCGATCTGTGCCATGTCCTCTCCCGCCTGAGAAATGCGCTTCCCCTTAAGCGCATGATAGACTATGCCCTCAAATCTGGCTTATCGCGAGTAAATCTATGAAAATCGGCATCATTGGTGCAATGGAAGAAGAAGTTACGCTGCTGCGTGACAAAATCGAAAACCGTCAGACGATCACCCTGGGCGGTTGTGAAATTTACACCGGCCAACTGAACGGGACCGAGATTGCGCTGCTGAAATCCGGCATCGGTAAAGTCGCGGCGGCGCTGGGCGCAACGTTGCTGCTGGAACGTTGCAAGCCGGATGTCATTATTAATACCGGTTCCGCTGGCGGTCTGGCCCCGACGCTGACAGTCGGCGATATCGTCGTTTCCGATGAAGCGCGTTATCACGATGCCGACGTTACCGCGTTTGGTTATGAATTTGGTCAGCTCCCTGGCTGCCCGGCAGGTTTTAAAGCCGACGACGCGCTGATCGCGGCGGCGGAATCCTGCATCGCAAAACTCAACCTGAATGCGGTTCGCGGATTGATCGTCAGCGGCGACGCTTTCATTAACGGCTCCGTGGGCCTGGCGAAAATCCGCCACAATTTCCCGCAGGCGATTGCCGTGGAAATGGAAGCGACCGCGATCGCGCATGTCTGCCATAACTTCAACGTGCCTTTCGTGGTGGTTCGCGCCATCTCTGATGTGGCCGATCAGCAATCCCACCTCAGCTTTGACGAATTCCTGGCCGTAGCCGCGAAGCAGTCCAGCCTGATGGTTGAAACGCTGGTGCAGAAACTGGCGCATGGCTAAATTATTCTCCAGGGCGCTGGCCGCCCTGCTTTTAGCCCTTCCGCTGTGGCTTTGCGCCGCACCGCGCGTCGTTTCCCTCTCCCCTTCCAACACCGAACTTGCCTTTGCCGCAGGGATCACGCCCGTTGGCGTCAGCAGTTATTCCGACTATCCCCCGCAAGCGAAAAACATCGAAGAAGTCTCCACCTGGCAAGGGATGAATCTGGAACGTATTGTGGCGCTCAAACCCGACCTGGTCATCGCCTGGCGAGGGGGCAATGCTGAACGGCAGGTTAACCAGCTGGCGTCCCTGGGCATTAAAATCATGTGGGTGGATGCCGTAACCATTGAGCAGGTCGCCGACGCACTGCGCCAGCTTGCCGCATGGAGCCCTGAGCCAGAAAAAGCCAGACGTGCGGCGCAAACGCTGCTGGACGAGTATGCCGCGCTAAAGTCGCAGTACGCTGATAAACCGAAAAAACGCGTTTTTCTCCAGTTTGGCGCGAATCCGTTATTCACCAGCGGAAAAGGCTCCATCCAGAACCAGGTTCTGGAGGTCTGCGGCGGAGAAAATATTTTTGCGGGCAGTCGCGTCCCCTGGCCGCAGGTCAGCCGCGAGCAGGTGCTGGCCCGACATCCGCAGGCGATTGTCGTTACCGGCGATGCGGGCGAAATTCCTAAAATCGAACAATACTGGCAAAATCAGCTAAAAATCCCGGTTATACCGCTGAATGGTGACTGGTTTGAACGCGCGAGCCCGCGTATCATCCTCGCCGCAAAACAACTCTGTAATGCGCTTTCACAAGTAGAATAGAACCTGCGCAGTCAGGTTCTCAGTGGGGATTCGATAATGCTCGTCTATTGGCTGGATATTGTAGGCACAGCTGTCTTTGCTATCTCTGGCGTATTGCTGGCCGGAAAGTTGCGTATGGACCCGTTTGGCGTACTGGTATTGGGCGTCGTGACCGCAGTGGGCGGCGGGACGATCCGCGATATGGCGCTGGATAACGGGCCCGTCTTTTGGGTCAAAGATCCGACCGACCTGGTAGTGGCGATGGTCACCAGCATGCTCACCATTTTGCTGGTGCGCCAGCCGAGACGATTGCCTAAATGGATGCTTCCCGTGCTGGATGCCGTCGGCCTCGCGGTGTTCGTCGGTATCGGCGTCAATAAGGCGTTCCTTGCTGAAACAGGCCCGCTGGTCGCCATCTGTATGGGCGTGATTACCGGCGTCGGCGGCGGGATTATCCGCGACGTGCTGGCGCGTGAAGTGCCGATGATCTTACGCACGGAGATTTATGCCACGGCCTGTATTATCGGCGGCATCGTGCATGCGACGGCGTTTTATACCTTTTCCGTGCCGCTGGAAAGCGCCAGTATGATGGGGATGGTTGTGACGTTAATGATTCGTCTGGCCGCAATTCGTTGGCATTTAAAATTACCGACGTTTGCTCTGGATGAGAACGGGCGTTGATTTCACTGCCCGATGGCGCTGACGCTTATCGGGCCTACATTCAGGAACGCAGCAACACGCACCGTAGGCCGGATAAGACGCCCTGCGTCGCCATCCGGCAATACATCAGATACTAAAGGACGAACCACACCCGCAGGTGCTTTTCGCATTCGGGTTGGTGACCACAAAGCGGGAACCTTCCAGACCTTCGGTGTAATCGACAGCGCCGCCTACCAGATATTGCAGGCTCATCGGGTCAACCACCAGGCCAACACCCTGCTTCTCGATGGTCATATCACCTTCGTTTACCTGATCATCAAAGGTAAAACCGTACTGGAAACCGCTGCAACCACCGCCGGTGATATACACGCGCAGTTTCAGATTCGGGTTATCTTCGTCAGCGATCAGGCTTTTTACTTTCTTGGCTGCTGCTTCAGTAAATTGCAGTGGCAGCGCTACGTCATCACTCATTTTTTGCTCCAAACGACATTGGCAATTGGGCAAATTATAACCCAATCGTTATGGCATTATCTAATACCCTGGTATTTCATTCAAGTATTCTCACCAGCGACCGACCGCTGGCTTTTTGCCGCCTGCTCCGCATCCTGTTTCGCCAGCGTGCGCGCAAGGATGGTGGAGTATAGCGGTTTTCCGCCCATAAATTGTGCTAATAGTGTTGCGCCAAGACAGGTAATAATCATTGGCAAAATGAGCTGATAGTTATCGGTCATCTCCAGCACTAACACGATTCCCGTTAAAGGCGCACGCACCGACGCCGCCAGCAACGCGCCCATTCCGGCAATCGCGAATGTTCCGGCTTCCAGATGGTACTGCGGAAAACACGCCGCAGCCGCCATACCAAATGCGGTGCCGAGCAACGTCCCCAGCGCCAGCATTGGCGCAAAAATTCCGCCCGGCGCGCCGGATGAGAAACAAAGCAGCGTGGTAAGGACGCGGGCGATAAAAATAAACAGCAGCAGGCCTACGCTGTAATTTCCCGCCGCCGCAATGGGGATCAAATTAAACCCACCGCCCGCCGCTTCCGGCTCAATTAAGCCGAGAATACCGCACAGGCCGCCGATCGCGCCGCCCATCAGAACCCACTTTTTGATTTCGCCGCCGTGAAAACGCTGGAACATATCCTGAGTGCGCAATACCAGGTGATTGAACAGCGGCCCGACGCAGCCAAAAATCATACCGAGGATTAAATATAACCATAGCGTATTAACCGGTGCGTTTGAGAGCTTCCCGACCTCAATAATCGGCGCTTCACCGTTAAAAATACGAAACACAATGCTCGACATGATCACGCCCGTAAACACGGCTTTGATCGAAATTAAATTGTAGCGAAACTGCGGGCGCATCTCTTCGATGATAAATAAGATCCCCGCCAGCGGCGCGTTAAAGGCTGCCGATAACCCTGCGGCCGCGCCGGTTGCCAGTAAGGTGTGACGCGCCTCGGCGCTACGCATACGGAAGAGATCCAGCACCATTCGCCCGATATTGCCCCCGATTTGTACCGTCGGCCCTTCCCGCCCCAGCACCATGCCAGCGCCCAGCGTTCCCATACCGCCCACAAATTTCACCGGAAGCACGCGCCACCAGCGAACAGGACGCAACTCTTCCAGCGCGCCTTCTATTTCCGGGATGCCCGACCCACCGGCTTCCGGCGCAAACTTACGCACCAGAAAATAACCGACCATCGCCAGCAGCGCAGAGAGGATAAAGGCCAGCGGCCAGACCAGAATCGCGTAATCGGCCGTCTGAACGAGCGCGCCGATGCGTAAGTTCTGCACCCAGGTCACGGCTTTCTCAAACGCAACGCCAATAAGACCCGTGACGGTGCCGACCACCGCCGCCGTTAATAAGATGGCCAGCGGTGTTTTATCCCGCTGAAGTAGTCTGCGGATCAGATCCCCGCGCCGTAAGCGCACAACTTGCTGTGCTTCGAAAGTGGGAGTGTCTGTGTTCATCAGATGATCATTAATTGGTAATACAAATACAGAAGCGGCATTGTACCCGCCTGTTTCGGGAAAATCCCCTGTAAATCGTCATGTTTCAAATGCGCAAAATGTTCATAACCTTCTGTGAATAACTTAGAATAAAGGGCATTCACTTTTTCTACGAACCAGGAACCCCATCCATGAGCAAGTCTGAAAACCTCTACAGCACAGCGCGCGAGCTTATCCCCGGCGGCGTCAACTCCCCTGTTCGCGCCTTCACTGGCGTGGGCGGCACCCCGCTGTTTATCGAAAAAGCAGACGGCGCGTATCTGTATGATGTCGATGGCAAAGCGTACATCGATTACGTCGGCTCCTGGGGTCCGATGGTACTGGGCCATAACCACCCCGCCATCCGTAATGCAGTGATTGAAGCCACTGCGCGCGGGCTGAGCTTCGGCGCGCCGACCGAGATGGAAGTTAAAATGGCGGAGCTGGTCACCGAACTGGTGCCGACTATGGACATGGTGCGGATGGTGAACTCCGGCACCGAAGCCACAATGAGTGCGATTCGCCTGGCGCGCGGCTTCACCGGTCGCGACAAGATCATCAAATTTGAAGGCTGCTACCACGGCCACGCCGACTGCCTGCTGGTGAAAGCGGGTTCCGGCGCACTGACGCTGGGCCAGCCGAACTCACCGGGCGTTCCGGCTGATTTCGCCAGACATACCCTGACCTGCACCTATAACGATCTGGCTTCTGTACGCGCGGCGTTCGAACAATATCCGCAAGAGATTGCCTGTATTATCGTCGAGCCGGTGGCGGGCAATATGAACTGCATCCCTCCGCTACCGGAATTCCTGCCGGGCCTGCGCGCCCTGTGCGACGAATTCGGCGCGCTGCTGATCATTGACGAAGTGATGACCGGTTTCCGCGTGGCGCTGGCGGGCGCACAGGACTATTACGGCGTAGTGCCGGATCTGACCTGTCTGGGCAAAATCATCGGCGGCGGTATGCCGGTAGGCGCATTTGGCGGACGCCGCGATGTGATGGACGCACTGGCGCCGACTGGCCCGGTTTACCAGGCGGGAACGCTTTCCGGCAACCCGATTGCCATGGCGGCGGGTTTCGCCTGCCTGACCGAAGTCGCCCAGCCGGGGATTCACGAGACGCTGGACGAACTGACGACCCGACTGGCAGAAGGCCTGCTGGACGCCGCGCAGGAAGCCGATATTCCACTGGTGGTGAATCACGTCGGCGGTATGTTCGGCATCTTCTTTACCGACGCGGAATCCGTAAACTGCTATCAGGATGTAATGGCATGCGACGTTGAGCGCTTCAAACGTTTCTTCCACATGATGCTGGATGAAGGCGTTTACCTGGCGCCGTCCGCCTTCGAGGCAGGCTTTATGTCCGTGGCGCACAGCATGGACGATATCAACAACACCATTGATGCCGCACGTCGGGTATTTGCGAAACTGTAAATCGTCATTGCCGGGTGGCGCTTACGCTTACCCGGCCTACATATGGTGCCGTAGGCCGGATAAAGCACCATTACCGGCTCTGCTTACGTAACAGATAAATAAAATACGGCGCGCCGATAAACGTCGAGAGCAATCCCGCCGGGATCTGATACGGGAACAACACCATTCTGCCGCACCAGTCGGCGAAAACCAGCAGTATTCCCCCCGCCAGCGCCGACATAATCATATGCGGCATCGTGCGGCGAAAACCGAGCATCCGCGCGATATGCGGCGCCATCAGCCCAACGAAGCTCAGCGGCCCAATGGTCATCGTCGCGGTCGCCGTCAGACAGGCCGCCAGCAACAACAGCCCAACACGCGATGGCGTCAACGCGATACCCACCGCCCGCGCCGTCTCGCCGCCCAGCGGTAAAATGGTTAACCAGCGACGACACAGCGGCGTAATCGCCAGCAGAATCACCATCACAATGCCGGTGCGTACCACCTGTTCTTCCGACGCGTTGTAGGTCGAACCGGAAATCCAGGTCAGCACTCCCGCCATGCGCGGATCGCCGCTCGCCTGTAACATCATCAACAGCATCGTAAACGCCGTACTGAGCGCCATCCCCGCCAGCAGCATACGGTGCGGAGAAAAGCCCCCGCGTCCTGCCGCGACCATGATGATCAGCAACGTCGCCGCCGCGCCGATGCTCCCGGCAGGCAGCAGCCAGCCAAAGGCGTTACCCGGCACCAGGAACAGCATCAGCACCACGCCGAACGCCGCGCCGGAGCTGATACCCAGCACTTCCGGGCTGGCCATCGGGTTTCCGGTCAGGCGTTGAATAATGCACCCCGCCACCGCCAGCATCACGCCCGCAATCAATGCCGCCAGAATACGCGGCCAGCGCCAGGGCATCAGTTCATCCAGCAGCGCGCCGCTCGCCCAGTTCCAGCCGTGCGCGTCACGGCCAAAAGAGAGCGCCACGAACACCGCTAACAGCAGCACGACACCGCCTGCCAGCGCAAAACTCAGCACATGCTGGCGTTCCGCCGCTACGCGGTCATTGGCGTTCATTGCCGGCGCGCTCATGCTGCGCAGACGCGGCAGCAGCCACAGCAACAGCGGCGCGCCAATCAGCGCCGTCACGGAACCCGTGGAGACCTCCATCCAGACGCGGGTCAGCCACAAAATGGTCTGATCGGAAAGCCAGAGGATCAGCGCGCCAATCAGCGGCGCCAGCATCAGGCGCGCCAGTAAGCGACGCGCCCCAAGCATTTTCGCCAGCAGCGGGGCGAACAGGCCGATAAAGCCGATAATCCCAACGGCGTTAACCAGCATCGCGCTGAGCACGATCGCCAGCGATAAAGCCGCCAGACGCGCCAGCGACAAGGCCAGCCCCAGATTGCGCGCTACGCCGTCATCCAGCCCCATCAGGGTCATCGGACGCAGCAATAGCAAGGTGAGCATCACGCCGCCCAGCAGCTGCGGCCACAGCCTCTGCACCCCGCTCCAGTCAGTTTGCGTCAGCGTTCCAGTGCTCCACAGGAACATGCTTTGCAACTGGTCGTGGTGGAAAATCACCATCAGCTGGTTAATCGCCCCGCAATACAGGCTCACCACCAGACCGGCGAGAATCAGCGTGACCGGTGACAGGCGTTTTCCCCAGGCGACGCCAAACACCAGCGCCCCCACCACGCACGCGCCTGCCAGCGCCGCAAATTGCGTGGCCATCGCGCCGGGAATCGCCCACAGCGTCGTTAGCGTAATCCCGAGCTGTGCCCCTGTCGCCACGCCGAGCGTCGTTGGCTCCGCCAGCGGGTTACGCAGCACCTGCTGGAACAATACGCCCACCAGCCCAAGTCCGGCCCCGACCAGCAAGGCGATCGCCAGGCGCGGCAGCAGGCTATAGTGGAAAATCATTTGCTCAATACTGTCGATATCCGGCGACCAGAACGCTTGCTGCCACTGGCTGCGCGGCAATGCGATGGAGAAGTTAAACCAGGTCAGCCAGGCGGCAGCGATAAATAACACCGCCAGCAGCAACGCCGGAAATAGCGCAATACGTCGACTCACGCTTTACCTCCCAGCGCATTATCCAGAATGCGCACGAAACGCATGCTTGACAGCGTCGCGCCATAAAACCAGACGGCAGGCACGCGCTGAAAACGTCCGGCGCGCACAAACGGCATCGCCTGCCACAGCGGCGTCGCCATCAGCGCAGCCATATCCGGGTTATTGCCGTGATCAAAACAGAGGACGTCAGCGTCTTTATAGGCCGCCAGCCGGTCGATACCAACCGCAGTGCTGCCCCAGAAATTGGTTTCCCCCTGCCAGGCATTGCGAATGCCGAACGCGTCCAGCGTCTCCTGGAATAAGCAGTTCGGGCCGAAAACCAGCATATGGCGCGGATCGAGCAACGTCATCAGCAGCAGAGGCCGGTCGCCACGCCGGGCAAAGCGCGGTTTCTGGCTGTCGATAAAGCTATCGTATTCCGCCAGATGGCGGCTGGCCGCAGACTCAAGATTAAGCAGTTGCGCCATTTCAATTAACGACTGACGCGCTACCGCTAACGGCTTTTTGCCGTCGCTGAAGCTAAAGCCGCGCCCCGGCGCGATACGCGCCAGCTTTTCAGGCGAAGGGCCATAGCCTGCCGACCAGACCATAAATGAGGGCTTCATTTCGGTCAGCAGTTCCAGATTAGGTTCGGTACGCAGCCCAACGTCAATGACCGACTCCGGCAATGCCGGCTCGTTAACCCACAGGCGATAATTGGGAATATCCGCCACGCCGTAAGGCATGATGCCGAGCGCTAACAGCAGCTCTACCGGCAACCACTCCAGGGCGACAATACGATGAGGATCGACGGTTGCGGCCCGGGCTTGCCCCATTTGCCAGAGCAGAGGAGAAAGCGCCATCGCCGTTAACAATCGACGTCGGGTAATAGAATGTAAACCGCTCATTAATAGACAAAACTCACGGGTGCGGCGCCAGCCGGATGCGGCAAAATTCCCATCGGGATGCCATAAATCAGCTCCAGCGTTTCACCACGCATCAACTCTGCTGGCGTACCCTGGGCAATCATTTCGCCACCGCGCAGCGCCACCAGATAATCACAGTAGCGGGCCGCCATGTTGATGTCGTGCAAAACGGCAATCACCGTCAACCCACGCTGCTGGCTTAAGCGGTGCACCAGCGCCAGCACATCAACCTGATGCGCGATATCCAGCGCGGAGGTGGGTTCGTCGAGTAGCAAACAGCGGCTATCCTGGGCCACCAGCATAGCGATCCACGCCCGCTGACGTTCCCCGCCGGAGAGGCTGTCCACCAGACGGTGCGCCAGTGGTTTTAGTCCCACCAGCGTAATCGCCTCTTCCACTTTTTCTCTGTCGGTTACGCCAAAACGACCCAGCGCGCCGTGCCACGGATAACGCCCAATCGCCACCAGCTCGCGCACCGTCATCCCTTCCGCCTGCGGAAGCTGCTGCGGCAGATAGGCGACCTTGCGGGCAAACGCTTTACTGTTCCAGCTGTTCAACGGCTGATCGTCGAGCAACACGTCGCCTTCCGACGGCGGTTGATGCCGCCCCAGCATTTTCAGTAAGGTTGATTTACCTGAACCGTTGTGACCAATAAGCCCGGTAACTTTACCCACCGGAAAGGTCAGCGAAAGAGGATGCAGAAGCGTGCGGCCAGGCACACGAAAGGAGACATTACGTAGGGCGAAAGTCGTGTCGGGACGGGTTATGTTTTCCTGCATAGCGGCCAACTTGTAAAGCGGGCACGGCGAACCGTGCCCAAAGAGAAATTAGAAACGGAAGGTTGCGGTTGCAACGACCTGACGCTCCGCGCCCCAGAAGCAGCCATAGGTAGCAAAACAGCTGGAGACATATTCACGATCAAGCAAGTTTGTTACATTTACTGCAACACTGGAACCCGCCATCCCCAAACGAGCCAGATCGTATTTCACAACTGCATCCATCACAGTTGAACTACCGACCTTAAAGGAGTTCTCCGGATCGCCATAGCTGGAGCCAACTAAACGGCCACCAGTCCCCAGCGTTAAGCCAGAAAGGTAACCTTCGTAAAAGGTATAGTCGCCCCAAAGCGAAGCCATATGTTTCGGCACCTGAACAGGGGTTTTGCCTTTCAGCGTTGTGTCTTCCGTATATTCAGCATCCGTATACGTATAAGACGCTGTCATATTAATGTTCGCATTAACTGCCGCTTTCGCTTCTAACTCAACGCCACGTGAACGCACTTCACCTGCCGGAACCTGAGCAAACGGATTACTTGGATCAGAAGTCAGATTGTTCGTTTTGGTCAGTTCATAGACAGCAGCAGTGACTACAACAGGCAGATCTTTCGGCACATATTTCACACCAGCTTCATATTGCTTACCTTTAGAGGGAGCATAAGCAACGTTGTCCGCAGGTGTAGCAGCCCAGGCTTTAGACGGGTTCGGTTCGAAAGACTCGCTGTAACTGAAATATGGCGTAATGCCATTATCGAAGAGATAATTTATCCCGGCACGCCAGGTAAATTGCTCATCGTTACGTT
This sequence comes from Citrobacter sp. CK181, assembly GCF_030333595.1. NCBI lineage: Bacteria > Pseudomonadati > Pseudomonadota > Gammaproteobacteria > Enterobacterales > Enterobacteriaceae > Citrobacter > Citrobacter sp. CK181. Next base: position 52,613 of record NZ_JAOWFN010000006.1, read on the forward strand.
CAACTTTCTGGTTGCTGGAACGAATTGTTGTTGCCTGCTCAGACCAATCATAACGCCCTCCCAGAGTTGCAACCCATTTATCCCATTCCAGTTGATCCTGAACATACAGGCCAGTCTGATGTTGAGTATTTAACTGGAAAGGTTTCGCATCCGGGAACACGACATCCTCATATACAGGATTATTCATATCTAACGGAGGCGCTGTACCATAAGCGTTGTCGATATCGTTACGCAGACGAGAATAGTCAACACCCGTCAGCAGAGTATGCGCCACATCACCTGTAGCAAACTTGCTTTCCAACTGTGTATCTACACCAAAATCATTATAGTTTTCATTCGCGACAATACTCTGTCGGGTCAGTTGGTTGCCAACAGCACCAAAACCGTACACTGTTTGCTGAGATGTCTTAATTTGGCTATAACGTAAATTTTGGCGCACGGTAAATGTGTCATCGAAACTGTGCTCAAAGCTATACCCGACCATTCTTTGGTAGCGAGAATAGGTATTGTTAGGAGCAGCATCGGTAAAACTTACTGGAATACGAGAACCGTCAGGTAAGGGTTCTACCGTCCCCTCTTTCGGCAACCAGCCATAAAAACCCGTTGAAGGTTCATTCTGGATATTTGCACGCAGTGTCAGGTTTGTTTTCTCATCCGGTTTCCAGCTAAACACGGGAGCAATGGCATAACGCTTCTGCTTCGCAAAATCCTGTTGCTCATCGTTTGAGCGAGCAAGCCCTGTTAAGCGATAAGAATAGACGCCATCATCATCCAGAGAATCGCTGAAATCAAAACCAGTCTGGAACAGATTGTCTGTTCCCATTTTAAATTGAATTTCTTTTAAAGGCTCTGACGTCGGGCTTTTGCTTACCATAGAGATCAAGCCGCCCGGATTACTTTTTCCATAAAGAACGGACGTCGGTCCACGCATCAATTCCACACGTTCAAGCATATAGGGATCAACAACAGCAGAACTGTAGTAGTCACCCTGTAATTTGATGCCATCCAGGTAATTGTTCGGGGTTGGGCCTGGCGTGTAAAAACCACGAATAATAACAAAATCATAGGTGGTAGAAGCGCCGCGTGTTGAAGCGGCAGCCCCTGGAGTATATGCCAAAGCCTCTTTTACTGAGCCTGGCTGATGAATATCCATCTCTTCACGAGTCACCACCGAAACAGACTGTGGTGTTTTCTCAATCGGGGTATCGGTCTTGGTGGTGGTTGCGGATCGTTTGGCCGCAATCGTTGGTGATGGCCCCCAGGCACTTTCCTGCTGGGCAGGTGCAGCGGTTACGGTGATAGTTTCTTCTTTCGGTTCAACCGCCGCCTGTGCATAGACAGACATGCCGCTAACCGCTGTGGCTACTACGACTGCGATTTTACGCAGCGAAGAGTTTGGCTGAGCAGTTTTAAGACGCGCCATTGGTATATCTCTAATGAAAAGTGAATGATAACGTAAACGAGAATTATTCTTATGACCGCAGCATAATATTCGAAACGTTGGCGCGATAGCAAGCAATACGCGCCCCTATCAAAACTAAGGGGTTAAGAAATAACCAGATGAAAAGGAAGGGTTAATGATTTAGGCTGGAACGTTATTCTGCGGAAATTTGCCGGATGGCAGCGCTGGCGCGCCTTATCCGGCCTACAAGATCCAATGCGTTTATTGGTTCTGTAGGCCTGATAAGCGCAGCGCCATCAGGCGCAACGGTTAGTTACTACCAAACATATCCTTGATCCAACCCGCCACGCCGTCGCTGTCTTTCTTCTCCTGCTGCGCCGGTTGCTGCTGTTGCTGCGAAGAAGACTGATCGAACGGATTCCCGGTCGGCTGCTGCTGTTGCATCATTTCGCCCTGCTGGCACAGCGCGTCCGGGTCGGTCGTCCAGACCGGCAGCGCACGCATTCCACCGCTACAGACGAAATTACCGTCGTAATCAACGCCCATATCCACCACATCTTCCGGCGGCGTCAGCGTCAGCGGCGTTGGCGTTTGGTTCGCCAGATAACGCTGATAAATCGACATCGCGCCGCTGGCGCCGTACAGTTTCGTCGGCTGGTTATTATCGCGACCCACCCAGGTAATCGTCACCTGGCTGCCATCAATCCCTGCAAACCAGGTATCGACATTGTTGTTGGTGGTCCCGGTTTTACCCGCCAGATGCAGACCCGGATACTTCGCGCCCAGCTGACGCCCGGTGCCGCGCTGCACAACCTGCTGCATCGTCCACAACGTCATATACGCCGCCTGCGCCGGAACCGCGCGCTCAGCCTGCGGGAAGCTCTGGTACAACACCGTACCGTCTTCCGCAATCACCGAACGCAATGCTGACAACGGCGCCCGGTTGCCGCCGCTGGCGATGGTCTGGAACGCTTGCGCCACTTCGATTGGCGTCAGGTTCAGCGCCCCCAGCAGCATGGCCGGAACCGGATGCAGCTGATCTTTCGGCACGCCCAGCTTCATCCAGGTATCGGTGACGGCAGGAAGCCCCAGCGCCATCCCCAGATTCACCGTCGGTACGTTCATGGAGCGCGTCAGCGCGTCCACCAGCATCACTTTGCCACTTTCGCTGTAACGACGGTCATCGTTCTGCGGAGACCAGACCTGCCCGTTCGGCTGACGAAGCGCGATCGGCGCGTCGGCAATCCAGGTGTTCAGGCGATACAGCTTCGGCTGGCTTAACGCCGTCAGATAGGTCGCCGGTTTTGCCAGAGAGCCGATAGAACGGCGCGCCTGCATCGCACGGTTATACCCGGCGAACTGCGGCTCCGCCCCGCCGACCATCGCACGCACCTCACCGCTGAAGCGGTCTACCACCACAATCGCGGTTTCCAGATCACTCAGATTACGCTGTTTCTTCAGCGCCGGAATGCCCTCAACGGCCGCTTTTTCAGCTGCATCCTGCGCCACGGAATCGAAGGTGGTGAAGATCTTCACGCCAGAAAGGTCTTTCACTTTGTCGCCGAGCTTCGCCTGCAACTCCTGACGCACCATCTGCATAAAGGCTGGCTGTGGCGAGATCACCCCGCCGCGCGGCTGCACGCCCAGCGGACGCGCACTCAGCATGTCGTACAGCTCCTGGTCGATCACCTGCTGTTGTTGCAGCAGACGCAGTACCAGATTACGACGCTCCAGCGCCAGTTTCGGGTTACGCCACGGGTTGTAGATTGACGCCCCTTTCACCATCCCCACCAGCAGCGCCTGCTGATCGAGACTCAACTCTTCAACCGGGCGGCCAAAGTAGTACAGGCTCGCCAACGGGAAGCCGCGAATCTCGTTATCGCCGCTCTGGCCGAGATAGACTTCGTTCATGTACAGCTCAAGGATCCTGTCCTTGCTGTAGCGCGCATCCATCAGCAGCGCCATGTAAGCTTCGTTCGCTTTACGCCAGTAGGAGCGTTCGCTGGTGAGGAACAGGTTTTTCACCAGCTGTTGCGTCAGCGTACTCGCCCCCTGAACCGTGCGCCCGGCGGTAAGGTTCGCCAGCACCGCACGACCGATGGAATACAGGCTAACGCCATCGTGCTCATAGAAATGACGGTCTTCCGTCGCCAGCAGCGTATCCACCAGCAGATCCGGGAAACCGCTGCGCGGCACGAACAGGCGCTGTTCGCCGTTCGGCGAAGAGAGCATGGTGATCAGGCGCGGATCGAGACGGAAGAAACCAAACTGACGGTTGTTATCCATATTCACGATCGTATCCAGATGGCCGCCGTCAAAGGTCAGACGCGCACGCACCTGCCCTTCTTTGCTGTCCGGGAAGTCAAACGGACGGCGGATCATCTCGATGCTGTTCGCCTGCACGGTAAACTCGCCGGGACGCGTCATTTTCGTCACCTGACGGTACTGGGTGGCCTCCAGCAATTTCACCATTTCATTCTTGCTGGCGGGCATTTCCGGCTCAAGGTTAACCATCCGGCCATATACCGCCGCAGGAAGCTGCCAGACTTTGCCATCAATACGGCTACGGATTTTTTGATCCAGATAGACGCCGTAGATCGCAATCAGCACGACAAAAACAATCGACAGTTTTAGCAGTAGCCAGAGCCAGCCACGCTTGCCACGAGGCTTACGCCCTTTGCCCTTACCGTTACGCGGCATCGGTTCTTCATCCTCATAGTCATCATCATAATCGTCGTCGTACTCTTCATCTCTGAGTCGACGACGGCTTACCTTTTGTTTCACCGGACGCGGTGGTTTCCCTTTGCGTCCAATTGGCTCGCGGTCATTCCCGGCCATGCTTTTTCTCCGCAACATACAGGCGCAAAGGCCCGATTCTCTGTTCTTCCGTCAGTCGACAGAAGAAGAAATCTCTCAATTTTCTGCCATGTTTATGCCGGATGGCGGCTTCGCCTTATCCGGCCTACATTTGAGCGAGCAGGCCTGATAAGCACAGCGCCATCCGGCAGTCATGAATACTTCTTCGTGCGCCGCGTTGGCGCGGTATTCGCCGGATCGTCCGGCCAGACATGTTTGGGATAACGCCCTTTCATCTCTTTTTGTACCTCGCGGTACGCTCCCTGCCAGAACGCGCTTAAATCGCGCGTAATCTGTAGCGGGCGTTGGGCCGGTGAGAGCAACTCCAGCACCAGCGGCACACGCCCCTGCGCGATAGCAGGCGTATTTGCTTCGCCAAACATCTCCTGCATTCTGACCGCCAGCGCTGGCGGGTTATCTTCGTGATAACGAATGGCTATCCGGCTTCCCGTCGGCACAGTGTAATGCGCGGGCAGCTCACTATCCAGACGTTGCAGCATAGACCAGTCCAGCAGGCCGCGTAACGCCTGGGTAATATTCAGGGCTTTCAGGGCGCGCAGCGTATGAACGCCCGTCATGTGCGGCAGCAGCCAGCTTTCCAGCGTCACCAGAAGAGAAGCGTCATCAACGGCGGGCCAGTCGTACTCCGGCAACCATTGCGCCGCGCGCAACAGACGCAGGCGGAACTGTTCAGCCTCCGGCGTCCAGTTGAGCACACTTAGCCCTTTATCGCGAATGCCATTGAGCATCGCCTGGTGCAGTTCCTCTTCCGAAGGCTTAGCCAGCGGCTGAACTTTTACCGTCAGTTGCCCGATACGCATTCGGCGCAGCGCCTTTAACGTTCCCTGCGCGTCGTCCCACTCTACCGTGTCGGACTGCTGCAACAGCGCCGGACACGCCTGAATAAGCGCCTCGATATCCAGCGGTAAAGCCAGCAGAATACGGGCATCCGGCGACGCGCTCCCCTGCAACAGCAACGGTGCGATAAGCCATTCATGGCGACCCAGCGCGTCATCGGCGTCAAGCACCGCGCCCATGCCATTCGCCAGTTGATAGCGCCCTTCCTGACCGCGTCGACGCGCGATACGATCGGCAAACGCCTGCGCAAGCAGCGGCGCCAGCATCGTGCCGTCCACCTCGCCGCCTCGCCCGTTGAGCCGTTTCAGGAGCTGCTGGCTACGCTGCTGCCAGCCCGGTTGCTGGCGCGAAAACGCCACGCTGAGGTCGGTATTGCCCGCGCGCGGCGGTTCCTCCAGAATCGCCGCCAGTTTCGCCGCCGTCGCCTTTTCACTGTCATTGCCGGCGCTGACCAGCATCGCCGCCAGACGGGGGTCGTTGCCAAGCCGCGCCATTTTCTGCCCCGTCGCGCTCAGCCGCTCGCCATCCAGCGCATTCAGCATCTGCAACAGCCGCCGGGCTGCCTGCACGTTGGTAGACGGGGGAAGGTCCAGCCAGTTTAGCTGCGCGGGATCGCTGCATCCCCATTGCAGCAGCTCCAGCAATAAACCGGACAGATCGCTTTGTAAAATCTCCGGCTCGCTTTGCGCCGCCGCCCTTTCCGCCTGCTCTTTCGCCAGCAGGTGAACACACACGCCCGGTTCCAGACGCCCGGCGCGTCCGGCTCGCTGCGTCATGGAGGCCTGGCTGACGCGCTGGGTAATCAGCCGCGTCAGGCCGGTTCGCACGTCATAGCGCGCCACGCGCTCCTGCGCGCTGTCCACCACCAGACGGATACCCTCGATGGTTAAACTGGTTTCGGCAATATTGGTCGCCAGCACGACTTTGCGCATCCCGCGCGGCGCAGGCAGTATCGCTTTACGCTGCGCCTCCAGAGACAACGCGCCATACAGCGGGCATAACAGCACATCATCCGCCACGCGCGCGGCCAGGTGTTCCTGTACGCGCAGAATTTCCCCAACGCCCGGTAAAAACAGCAGCAGAGAGCCGGTTTCGTGACGCAGCAAATCTGCCGTGGCGATGGCCACCGCCTCATCAAAACGCAGTTGGGCCGGAAGTGACTGGTAGCGACGCTCAACGGGCCAGGCACGCCCCTCAGACACCACCTGCGGCGCATCAGGAAGGCGCTGTTGCAGCTTCCCGTTGTCCAGCGTCGCAGACATGATCAGCAGTTTCAGATCGTCACGCAGCCCTTGCTGCACGTCCAGCAGCAGGGCCAGCGCCAGATCCGCCTGCAAACTACGCTCATGAAATTCATCAAGGATCACCAGCTCGACGCCGTTCAGCTCGGGATCGCGCTGGATCATTCTTGTCAGCACCCCTTCCGTCACCACTTCAAGCCGCGTCTGCGGGCCAACGCAGCTTTGCGCGCGCATCCGATAACCGACCGTTTCGCCGGGCTTCTCGTTCAGGAGTTCCGCCAGCCGCTGCGCCACATTGCGTGCCGCCAGGCGGCGCGGCTCCAGCAGGATAATTCGCCCCTGAATGCCTTTATGCGTCAGAAACTGCAACGGCAGCCAGGTCGATTTCCCCGCGCCGGTTGGGGCGGTGAGCAAAACCTGGGGCGCGCTTTCAAGCGCGGCAAGTAATTCGGGCAGTACGGCGGCAACGGGCAACGACGTCACAAATGGCTCCAGAGGGTTAACATTCTTCGCGCTGCATTGTAGCATCGCGTTAATTCATAACCGAGTACCCATCATGTCTGAGCCGAAAAGGCTGTTCTTTGCCATTGAATTGCCCGACGAGGTTCGTGAGCAGATCATCGCCTGGCGCGCCGGTCATTTTTCCCCGGACGACGGCAGGCCGGTCGCCGCAGCGAATTTGCACCTGACGCTGGCGTTTTTAGGCGAGGTGAGCGCGAGCAAGCAACAGGCGTTATCACAGCTTGCCGGACGCATCCGTCAGCCGGGCTTTACGCTCAGGCTGGATGACGCGGGCCAGTGGCTACGTTCGCGGGTCGTCTGGCTGGGGATGCGACAGCCGCCGCGCGGGCTGCTGCAACTGGCGAACATGTTACGCGCCCAGGCGGCGCGCAGCGGTTGTTATCAAAGCCCGCAGCCTTTTCATCCGCATATTACGCTGCTGCGCGACGCCAGCCATGCGGTCGCCATTCCAGCGCCGGGTTTTTGCTGGTCGTTTCCGGTCAATGAATTTGCGCTTTATGCCTCGTCGTTCGAACGCGGCCGCACACGTTACACACAACTACAGCGCTGGACGCTTGCCGAATAAAATAGTCTGCAAAAGCAGGCTTTAAGGAAATCACATGCAGTTCTCTCCGCCATTACAGCGTGCCACCTTAATTCAGCGCTACAAACGTTTTTTAGCCGATGTCATTACACCGGACGGCACGGAATTAACGTTACACTGCCCAAATACCGGTGCGATGACCGGATGCGCCACGCCGGGCGATACCGTCTGGTATTCGACATCAGAAAATACTAAACGCAAATATCCGCACACCTGGGAATTAACGCAAACCCGGACAGGCGCACTTATCTGCGTTAACACCCTATGGGCAAACAGATTAACGAAGGAAGCGATTCAGAATGAGCAGCTTTCAGAACTTTCAGGCTACAGCCTGTTAAAAAGCGAAGTAAAATACGGCGCGGAACGCAGCCGTATTGATTTCATGTTACAGGCAGATTCCCGACCCGACTGCTATATTGAAGTGAAATCGGTCACATTAGCGGAACAAGAGTATGGTTATTTTCCCGATGCCGTCACCTTACGGGGGCAAAAACACCTTCGGGAACTGATGAGCGTAGCGGCTGAAGGCCATCGCGCCGTGGTGTTATTCGCGGTGCTGCATTCAGCCATTACACGGTTTTCACCCGCGCGGCATATCGATGCAAAATATGCGCAACTATTGATTGAAGCACAGCTAAAGGGGGTAGAAATTCTGGTTTATAAAGCCGAACTTTCTGCCGAAGGTATGACTCTAAAAGAACCGTTACCCATGACTTTATAATGGCGTAAACAATCGGTTAATTAGTATTCTGGTCGCGTACGCAAATACGCTTTTCCTCACAGGGTTGTCAAGTGTTACGTTTAGATAATTGCTATCCTGAAAAGCATCTGCTATTTATAGCGACCTGATTTTTCCCCCGACAATGGGGATCGATAGTGCGTGTTAAGGAGAAGCAACATGCAAGAAGGGCAAAACCGTAAAACATCGTCCCTGAGTATTCTCGCCATCGCTGGGGTGGAGCCGTACCAGGAGAAACCGGGCGAAGAGTATATGAACGAAGCCCAGCTGTCGCACTTCAAGCGTATTCTTGAAGCATGGCGTAATCAACTCAGGGATGAAGTCGATCGCACTGTGACTCATATGCAGGACGAAGCGGCTAACTTCCCTGATCCGGTTGACCGTGCCGCGCAGGAAGAAGAATTTAGCCTTGAGCTGCGTAACCGCGACCGTGAGCGCAAACTGATCAAAAAGATCGAGAAAACGCTGAAGAAAGTGGAAGACGAAGATTTTGGCTACTGCGAATCCTGCGGTGTCGAAATTGGTATTCGCCGTCTGGAAGCGCGTCCAACAGCCGATCTGTGCATCGACTGCAAAACGCTGGCTGAGATCCGCGAAAAACAAATGGCGGGCTAATCCCGTCAGACCGTAGAACGCCGGATGGCGCTACGCTTATCCTGCCTGGCAACAATTCATAGGCCGGATGAAGGGTTTGCGCCGCCATCCGGCAAAATCCGGGCGGGGTTATCTCCCGCCTTATTCTTTTATATTGTCCACCGGTATGACCAACGCACACTATATTGGCCGCTTCGCCCCGTCCCCCTCTGGCGAGCTGCACTTTGGTTCACTGATCGCCGCCCTCGGTAGTTACCTGCGAGCCCGCTCTCAGCATGGGATCTGGCGAGTACGCATTGAAGATATCGATCCCCCTCGTGAAGTTCCCGGTGCCGCAGAGACAATTCTGCGTCAGCTGGAACATTACGGCCTGCACTGGGATGGCGACATATTGTGGCAGTCCCAACGCCATGACGCCTACCGCGACGCGCTCGCCTGGCTGCGCCAGCAGAATTTAAGCTACTACTGCACCTGCCCGCGCGCGCGCATTCAACGCATCGGCGGCGTTTACGACGGCCATTGCCGAACCTTGCAGCATGGGCCGGAAAATGCCGCCGTGCGGATTAAACAGTTCAGCCCGGTGATGCAATTTCATGACGTGCTGCGCGGCGATATCCAGGCCGACCCGCTGCTGGCGCGCGAGGATTTTATTATTCATCGCCGCGATGGTCTGTTCGCCTATAACCTGGCGGTGGTCGTGGACGATCATTTTCAGGGCGTCACGGAAATCGTGCGCGGCGCGGATTTAATCGAACCCACGGTACGGCAAATTTCGTTGTACCAGCAGTTCGGCTGGCGCGCGCCGGACTATATTCATCTGCCGTTGGCGCTCAACGAACAAGGCGCTAAACTTTCCAAACAGAATCATGCCCCAGCCTTGCCGGAGGGCGATCCACGCCCCGTACTCATTGCCGCGCTGCGCTTTCTGGGCCAGAACGCCACGGCGCAATGGCAGGATATGCATACCGACGAATTATTGCAGTATGCGGTGGATAACTGGACGCTTACGACGGTGCCGGAATCGGCAAGTGTAAATCCAGCATTCTCAAATGCGTCTTGCTGAGCTATGATTAGCCGCTATTTTTACGCAGTAACTTGTCCTGATTGATGTTTGACACTACCGAGGTGCACTATTTTTACCCGAGTCGCTAATTTTTGCCGCAAGGTGCTAAACCGCGAGGAGAGCGAGGCTGAGCTGGCCGTCGCCCGTCCACATATGACGGTAATCCCGCGTGAGCAGCACGCTATTTCCCGCAAAGATATCAGTGAAAATGCTCTGAAAGTAATGTACAGGCTCAATAAAGCGGGATATGAGGCCTGGCTGGTTGGCGGCGGCGTGCGCGATCTTCTGCTCGGCAAAAAACCGAAAGATTTCGATGTCACCACCAATGCAACGCCGGATCAGGTGCGGAAGTTGTTCCGTAACTGTCGTCTGGTGGGGCGCCGTTTCCGTCTGGCGCACGTCATGTTCGGCCCGGAGATTATCGAAGTGGCGACATTTCGTGGTCACCATGAAGGCAACGACAGCGACCGCGCCACCTCCCAGCGCGGGCAAAACGGCATGCTGTTGCGCGATAACATTTTCGGCTCCATTGAAGAAGACGCCCAGCGTCGCGACTTCACCATTAACAGCCTCTATTACAGCGTGGCGGATTTCACCGTGCGCGATTACGTCGGCGGTATGCAGGATCTGAAAGACGGCGTGATTCGCCTGATCGGCAACCCTGAAACGCGTTACCGCGAAGATCCGGTGCGAATGCTGCGTGCAGTCCGTTTCGCCGCAAAACTCGATATGCGCATCAGCCCGGAAACCGCAGAGCCGATTCCGCGCCTGGCGACCTTACTCAACGATATTCCGCCCGCGCGTCTGTTTGAAGAGTCCCTGAAGCTTCTGCAAGCGGGATATGGTTTCGAAACCTACAAAAAGCTGCGTGAATACAGCCTGTTCCAGCCCCTGTTCCCCACCATTACGCGTTATTTCACCGAAAACGGCGACAGCGCGATGGAGCGCATCATTGCGCAGGTGCTGAAAAATACCGATAACCGCATCCATAACGACATGCGCGTTAACCCGGCGTTCTTGTTTGCCGCCATGTTCTGGTATCCGTTGCTGGAAATGGCGCAGAAAATCGCTCAGGAGAGCGGCCTGGCCTATTACGACGCCTTTGCGCTGGCCATGAACGAGGTGCTGGACGAAGCGTGCCGTTCGCTGGCGATCCCGAAACGCCTCACAACGTTAACCCGTGATATCTGGCAACTCCAGTTGCGGATGTCCCGCCGCCAGGGCAAACGCGCCTGGAAGCTGCTGGAGCACCCGAAATTCCGCGCTGCATACGATCTGCTGGCGTTGCGCGCCGAGGTGGAAAACAACGCTGAACTGCAACGTCTGGCGCAGTGGTGGGGCGAGTTCCAGGTTTCAGCGCCGCCCGATCAGAAAGGCATGCTGAATGAACTGGATGAAGACCCCGCGCCGCGCCGCCGCCATCGTCGTCCGCGCAAACGCGCGCCACGCCGCGAGGGAACCGCGTGACGGTTGCCTATATCGCGCTCGGCAGCAACTTAGCCTCTCCGCTGGAGCAGGTTAATGCTGCCGTGAAGGCTGTCGGCGACATCCCGGACAGCCGCATTGTTGCCGTTTCCTCGTTTTACCGCACTCCCCCGCTAGGCCCGCAGGATCAGCCGGACTACCTGAACGCCGCCGTTGCGCTGGAAACCCAACTGGCGCCGGAAGAACTGCTCAACCACACGCAGCGTATCGAGTTACAACAGGGCCGCGTTCGCAAAGCCGAACGCTGGGGGCCGCGCACGCTCGATCTCGACATCATGCTGTTTGGTGATGACGTAATAAACACGCCCCGCCTGACGATACCGCACTACGACATGAAAAATCGCGGTTTTATGCTGTGGCCGCTCTTTGAAATCGCCCCCGACCTGGTGTTCCCGGACGGCGTCACGCTGCATCATTACCTCACGCGCCTCGCAGCAGAAAAACCTGCCCACTGGTAAATTGCCCGCCCCTCTTTAGCGTTTACTGCTTTCGGGTTAATCGATTGCTTAAATCCATTGCCCCCATCAATGCTGCTGTTAAAATGCCGGTTAATATGACCTCCACCATCAGGAAACGTTATGAAACCGACGACTATCGCCTTGCTGCAAAAATGTAAGCAAGAGAAAAAGCGCTTCGCGACTATCACCGCCTACGATTACAGCTTTGCCAGACTCTTCGCTGACGAGGGTATCAACGTGATGCTGGTAGGCGACTCGCTGGGCATGACGGTTCAGGGACACGATTCCACCCTGCCTGTTACCGTAGAAGATATCGCTTACCACACGCGTGCGGTGCGCCGTGGCGCGCCTAACTGTCTCCTGCTCTCCGACCTGCCGTTTATGGCCTATGCCACCCCGGAGCAGGCGTTTGAAAACGCCGCCGTGGTGATGCGCGCGGGGGCGAATATGGTCAAAATCGAAGGCGGCGCCTGGCTGGTCGATACGGTAAAAATGCTCACCGAACGCGCGGTGCCGGTGTGCGGCCATCTGGGACTGACGCCGCAATCCGTCAACATCTTTGGCGGCTATAAGATCCAGGGGCGCGGCGATGCGGGGCAGGTACTGCTGGATGATGCGCTGGCGCTGGAAGCGGCAGGCGCGCAGTTGCTGGTGCTGGAATGCGTACCGGTTGAGCTTGCTAAACGCGTCACCGAAGCGCTCTCCATTCCGGTCATCGGCATTGGCGCAGGCAACGTAACCGACGGTCAGATCCTGGTGATGCACGACGCCTTCGGCATTACCGGCGGCCACATTCCGAAATTTGCTAAAAATTTCCTGGCGGAAGCAGGCGACATGCGCGCCGCCGTGCGGCAGTATATTGCCGAGGTTGAGTCCAGCGTCTATCCGGGCGAAGAACACAGCTTCCATTAATGGGGTGCTTGTAGGCCGGATAAAACGCCCTGCGTCGCCATCCGGCAAAATGCCTGATGGCGCTACGCTTATCAGGCCTACAAACCACGGTCCATCAGGCAACTTAAGGAGTCTTGTTGTGCTAATTATTGAAACCCTGCCGCTGCTGCGACAGCATATTCGCCGCCTGCGCCAGGACGGTAAACGCATTGCGCTGGTGCCAACGATGGGCAACCTGCACGATGGTCATATGAAACTGGTTGAGGAAGCGAAAGCGCGCGCTGACGTCGTGGTGGTCAGTATTTTCGTGAACCCAATGCAGTTTGACCGCCCGGACGATCTGGTACGCTACCCACGAACGTTGCAGGAAGATTGCGAAAAGCTGAACAAACGCAAAGTGGATTTCGTGTTCGCGCCGGCGCCAGCGGAAATTTACCCGCAAGGCACCGACGGCCAGACTTACGTTGATGTTCCCGGGCTGTCCACCATGCTGGAAGGCGCCAGCCGTCCGGGCCATTTCCGTGGTGTTTCCACCATCGTCAGCAAACTCTTCAATCTCGTCCAGCCGGACATCGCCTGCTTTGGCGAAAAGGACTTCCAGCAACTGGCTTTAATCCGCAAGATGGTGGCCGATATGGGCTACGACATCGAGATCGTCGGCGTACCGATTATTCGCGCCAAAGATGGTTTAGCGCTGAGTTCGCGTAACGGTTACCTGACCGCCGAACAGCGCAAAATTGCTCCCGGCTTAAATAAGGTGATGAACAGCGTCGCCGAGAAATTGCTGGCGGGTAATCGCGATCTGGAAGAGATGATCGCCGTCGCCGAGCAGGAGCTGAATGAAAAAGGCTTCCGCGCTGATGACATTCAGATTCGCGACGCGGACACGCTGCTGGAACTCACCGATAGCAGCAAACGCGCGGTGATCCTGATGGCGGCATGGCTGGGTCAGGCTCGCCTGATCGACAATCAGTCCGTTACATTAACCCAGTAGACAGGGGTTAAAAATCAGGCAATACTGCCTGAGAATTTCCTCAAAGCAGGCGACGCCTGCTTCGTTATCGCTAAGATTTAAAGGTAGAAGTTATGATTCGCACTATGCTGCAGGGCAAACTCCACCGCGTGAAAGTGACTCAGGCGGACCTGCACTACGAAGGTTCCTGCGCCATTGATCAGGATTTTCTGGACGCAGCCGGTATTCTTGAAAACGAAGCCATTGATATCTGGAACGTGACTAACGGCAAGCGCTTCTCAACCTATGCGATTGCCGCCGAGCGTGGTTCCAGAATCATCTCCGTGAACGGCGCAGCGGCGCACTGCGCTGCGGTGGGCGATATCGTGATCATCGCAAGTTTCGTTACCATGTCAGACGAAGAAGCGCGTCGCTGGCAGCCCAACGTCGCCTATTTTGAAGGCGATAATGAAATGAAGCGCACCGCGAAAGCGATCCCGGTACAGGTTGCCTGATATTTCCCAAATATATTATTATATTAATAAAAGGAGCCGAAAAACTTCAGCTCCTTTTATTTTAAATAATTCCGGCCTTTCTTATCAGGACAACTAATAATATTAGTTGAGGCGTTATCAGAAAATTTAAACAAACGTTCAACAATCCATCGTTATATTTATTTATATCATTAAATTCTTTTCCTCACAAATTCATCAGGTGAATAACCAAAAATAAAAACACTTACCTTTCAACGAAATAACCATCAGTTAAGTTTACTTAAACACCATTTAAGTAAAGATAATTACAATTATCAATAAATATTTTCCTATACTCCGCAAAGTTAATGTAATTCCCCGGCCGGCCTTTACGCTTAACAGACGAAGTACTTTTTCTAAAAACGTAAAGTACACTTATTATCTAATACGGATGTTTATCAAAATGGCATTGAAAAAATACGCATTAGCTGCGGCAGTTCTGGCAACTATTTCCAGTTCAGCATTCGCAGCAGACGCGGATCGTGGCACCATCACCTTCCACGGCCTGGTCACCCCGAATACCTGTAACATCACGCTGAAAGATGATCCACTGAGCTCCCAGACAACTAAAGACTTCAACGTCACTCTGCCGACCGTGTCAGTAGAAGACTTCACCCCAGGTACTGCTGCCGACGTTAACAGCACCCTGGGCCAGGCTAAGTTCGCGCTGTCTATTTCCTGTGCGGATACTGAGTTGCAGTCTGCTGATGCGCAGTTTGATTCCTGGGGCGGTTCTTCCGCAAACAACGAAGGCGCACTGGTTCCACCAACTGGCCTGCAAGGTTCAGCAACCAACGTAAGCCTGGTTCTGCACAACGATGGCAACACGAAGACCGATCTGATCAAAATCGATCATCCTAACAACACTCAGTCAACCACGCTGACTGATGGCAAAGGCGAACTGAACTACACCGTCGCTTATATGGGTCCGGCTACTGGCGTAACCAGCGGTTCCGTGCAGGCACAGGTTGCCTTCACCATGAACTACCAATAAGCAACAGGACTGTTGTTCTTCATCCTCTGGCTTAAGCCAGAGGATGTTTTCGTTACATCCAACAGGGAGTGGGTAGCATTATGTTCAGCCTGACGTTAAAAACCGGATTAAAAACCCTCACCGCCGCCATGATCGGCATCGCCTCTTTTCAGGCATGCGCCGACGTGGTTATCTCCGGCACACGCATCGTATATCAACAATCCATGAAAGATGTGATTGTGAACCTGGATAACCGAGGCAAAAACCCGCTGTTACTTCAGATCTGGCTGGATGACGGGAGCCCGAACGTTAACCCGCAGGAATTAAAACTGCCTTTTGTCATTACCCCGCCCATTTCACGCATCGATCCAGGGAAAGGCCAGTCTGTGCGTGTGACATATTTACAGCAGCCGCTGCCGCAGGATCGGGAATCCTTATTCTGGTTTAACGTGCTGGAAATTCCCAAAAAAGCAACGGCGAAAGACGGCGAAAGCCAGAACCAACTACAACTCGCTTTCCGTACCCGTATTAAGCTATTTTTCCGCCCGGACGGCTTAAAAGGCACCCCGGGTGAGGCGATGAAGCAGGTTAAATGGTCGCAAACGCGCCAGGGCAACACCCTGTCTTTAGTTGGCCGTAACGACTCGCCCTATAACGTTTCACTCTCCAGCGCAACGTTTAAGGTCGGCGCCAAAGAGTATGAAATTGACAGTAAGTCGATTAAGCCATTCTCCAGCGAAACCATGACGGTTAAAGGATTAACGAATAACGCCAGCGGAGAAGTGGTGTATATCGCTATCAATGATTTTGGCGGAACGGAAAAACTCACCGCCAACGTTAATTAATAAATTAAAAATATATTTTTTCTTCTTATATAACGGCAACCCGCTTTAATCGACTGGACTTGTTATGATTTTTCGACGATCTCTATTATGTCTCGCCATTAGTGCGGCATTGCCGTTCTCTGTTCATGCGACGGGAAATACGCCTGCACAGTCCTCTGCTCCCGACTCAGAGGAAATGGTAGAGTTTAACGATCAATTCCTGCTGAATATGGGGAGTGCAGTCGATGTAAGCCGTTATGCTCAGGGTAATCCAATATTACCGGGAACCTACCGGGCGAAAATAAGCCTGAACGGTGAAAATAAATCGACGCAAAACATCGAATTTAAAGATAACGGAACGCCACGCGCCACGCCGTGTATTACCGCATTGTTGCTGAAACAAGCGGGCGTTGATAGCAGCGTGCTGGGGAATACTATTTCCGACGATGATACAACCTGTATTGATATCAAAAAATATTATCCCCACTCGTCGGTGAATTTCGATACCTCAAAACTTACCCTGGAATTGACGATGCCGCAGCTTTACGTTCTCAAGCGCCCGGCGGGATATGTCGATCCATCATTATGGGATGCAGGTATTCCGGCGGCGTTGCTGTCGTACAACCTCAACGCCTGGCATAGCGAAAGCGATGGCAATAATTCCGACACGGCTTACGCCGGTCTGCAATATGGGCTGAATTTGGGCGCATGGCGGCTGCGCTCCCGTGGCACCTACAACTGGGATAAAGACAACGGTTCGGATTACTCCAGCCAGGACATTTACCTCCAGCGCGATATTCCGGCGTTAACCGCGCAGGTTGTGGCGGGCGAAACCTACACCAACGGCGATACCTTCGACTCCGTCAGCCTGCGCGGGATGCGCCTGTACAGCGACGATCGCATGCGCCCGGAAGGCCGTACCAACTACTCACCGGTCATTCGTGGCGTCGCCAACAGCAACGCCAAAGTCACCGTCATGCAAAGCGGCAGCAAAATTTATGAAACCACCGTACCACCAGGCCCGTTTGAACTGAGCGATCTCAGCACCACCGGCTACGGTAACGATCTACAGGTGACTGTAGAAGAGTCTGACGGCAGCAAGAGAACCTTCACGGTTCCTTTTTCCTCGGTTACGCAGATGATGCGTCCGGGAACCTCACGCTGGGAGTTTGGCGCGGGCGAACTGAACGACGATTCGCTGCATGACAGACCGAACATTGGTTACGCCACCTGGTATTACGGTCTCAACAACACCTTTACCGGCTACGCGGGCGTGCAGTACAGCGACATGGATTTTTACGCCGGTTTGCTTGGCGTGGCGATGAACACCGCGATCGGCGCCTTCGCGTTAGACGTCACGCAGTCACATGCACAAATTGACGAACTGGGGACGCTGACCGGCCAAAGCTATCGCCTGACGTACAGCAAGGTCATCGAAACCACCGACACCTCATTCAATGTGGCGGCATACCGTTTCTCGACGGAGGACTACCTCAGCTTACGGGACGCCGCCGCGCTGCACGACGACGTGAAATACGGCAGCTATAAGAATCAGTCATATGAGTCCAGCGACGAACTCTATTCTGACTATCAGCGTATGAAAAACCAGTTTCAGATTAGCGTCAGTCAACCGCTGGCGTTCAATGGTGAAAACTACGGCTCGCTCTATGTCACCGGCACCTGGGAAGACTACTGGAATGAGAGTGGTTCCACCTCAAACTACAGCGCAGGTTACAGCAATGACTTCCGCTATGGCAGCTACAGCATCTCGCTCCAGCGTACCTATGATGAAGATGGCGAAAAAGATGACAGCGTTTATCTCAACGTCAGCATTCCGTTAAGCACGTTCTCCAGTGAACGTAAAAATATTGCCGGTTTTAACAACGTCAATATGAGCGCGCGTACGGATATGGAAGGCAGCGCCAACTTTAACAACACCGCCAGCGGTAATACTGAAGACGGTAAGATTAACTACTCCATCAGTACGGCAAGCAATACCGGTGATTATGGCGATTTGAATCAGATCAGCGGTTACGGCTCGTGGAGCAGTCCGTATGGCCCCCTGTCAGTCTCTACCTCTTTTAGCGATGACAGCAGCAAACAATATTCCGCCAACTATAGCGGCGGCATGGTGGTTCACACTGGCGGCCTGACGATGGCGCCAGGAACGTTAAGTGACACCGGCCCCATCATTCTGGTTCATGCCAGCGGCGCAAAAGGCGCGCAGCTCGGTTACGGCAAAGGTGAAATAGGTCGTTCAGGATACGCGATTATGCCGTATGCCTCGGCTTACCGTGAGAACCGCGTTGGGCTGAATATCAGTTCTCTGGACGCCGATGTCGAGGTCAAAAACACCAGTGAAACCATCGTCCCGCGTGATGGCGCCGTGGTGCTGGTCAACTTCGAAACCGACGAAGGTCGTTCTCTCATCCTTGAACTTCTACGCAACGATAAAGGCTTTATTCCACTCGGCGCAGACGTCCTGACCGATAAAGGCGAGCTGGTCGGCGCCGTCGGTCAGGCCGGGCAGGCTTATGTGCGCGGCGTAGAAGATCAGGGCACCCTGCGAGTTGTCTGGGGTAAAGAAGCAGGTAGCGCCTGTACGGTGAATTATCACATTACCGACAGCGCACAAAAGGCAGGATTAACCACAATCCTGAACAATCAACTCTGTCATATGCAATAAGTTATTTTTCTACAGGGAGTTCCCTTAATGACTTTAAAAAGTAATAAATATCTCCGCAGTTTACCTGTCGCTATGTTAGCGCTGGCGGTGTGTTCATCCGTTCATGCAGACAACGGCGACAGCATCGACATTACCTTCCGAGCCAATATCCGGGACACAACCTGTGATATGACGATTAATGACTCGGACAGTAGCTCCACCATCATCATCGGCGCCGACGGCAAAGTGTCGCTGGGCGATATCATAAAATACCAGACCAGCGAGGCAGCGTCAGGGCCAACGATGGCGCAATTCGCCCTGAAAATTAAAAACTGCCCGGAATCCGTAACCGGAATTAAAGCCTCCATCAGCGGCACGACCTCCGGTTACGACAGCGGTACGCCGAAAACCATCCTCCTCCCCGGTACAGGTGAGACAGGCCCCACCGGGGTTGGCCTGAAATTCTCTCGTGTCAGTGCGCCAACCAGCTATTTTGCTATTTTTGCCAACGAAACGGAGACCTCAGATAACGATGCCGAGGTGATTAAATGGAGTCCTGCTGAAATAGACAGCAAACAGGTCGACCTTGTGGCGCGTCTGGTGACGACAAGGATCTCCGGTACAACCCCGGCGGTTGGCGCCTTCCAGGCAACAGCAACCTTTAACTTTAGCTATGAATAATTCCTGCGATATAACGGAGCATCATAATGAAATCTAATTCTCTTTTTCTCGCGCTGGCGGTAGCTGGTGGATTATTCAGCGGCCTGACCCACGCCGCCCCGGTGACAGGCACCAATCAGTTGCAGGCTATCTTTACCACTGAGATCCTCCCCGGCACCTGTAACACCCAAGTGACGGATGCTGATGGCCCGACCAGCACGATTGACTTCGGCGATCTGTATAAGAACGAAGTCGGTACGCGTACCGAATCCTTTAATATCGCACTGACCGAATGCGCGGGCGTGTTAACCACAACCGTGGCGGCTCAGCCAGGGGCGGGCAATACCTGTTCCGGCGACTCCTACGCGACAACAGGCGCCACGAATACCGCCGTTGAGATCTGGGAAACCGCCGCAGACTCAGGCACCCAGTTAGCCTGCCAGACGGGCAACCCTTCGAATGTACTGACGCATTCGTTTGGTTCGAAGAATATGAACCAAAGCTACACCTATCCTCTGGTGGCTCGCTGGGTCGTTGCGAATGGTAAAACAGCCGCTGATATCACAACAGGTGAAGCGACGTCGCTTATCACCTTTTTAGTCACCTACCAGTAATGTAGCCAGCGGGCAACTATGCGACAGACACTATTTTTTATGCGATTTACTTTCGCCCTGCTGGTGGGCCTGGCAGGACTGTGGCCTGTCGTCAGTCAGGCTGACGACAGCGGAATGGACGTCAATTTTAAGGCGAAGATTCTGGCCAATACCTGCCAAGTAAGCCTGGAAAATGGCGGTAATGTCGAGTTGCCAACCGTCACGCGCAGTTGGTTTTACAATACGGACAACAGCGATCGCCTGCGGCCGGAAACGGACGCTGGCGGTACAACGTTTACCATTCAGGTTGTCAACTGCGACGTGCCGCCAGCAGGAAGCGAAGGAAGCCAGCAGCTTCATTTTCGATTTGAACCGCAATTCGGTATAAACCCCGACAACAGCCAGGTATTTATCAATAACGCGGTCAGCGATCAGGCCAGAAATGTCGGTGTGGTTGTTTTTTCCGCCACACACCACACGAACGTATTGAATAGCGATGGCAGTTCCGACGTAGCGTATGACCTTAGCGAGCAAGCGGCACCGCTCTTTCCAGCAGATTATGTGTTTTACGCCCGCTACCAGAACACGGGCGATGTCGGCAACGGACTGGTGACCAGCAATGTGGTGGTCAATGTAACCTATCAGTAAAGGGATTTATGATGAAATTACGCTATTTACTGCCGCTATTATTTTGCGTGCTCTCCATTTTCGCCAGGCAAGCGTTAGCAGACACCGCATGTCATTTTACGACACAGCAGGCCAGTATACCTGCTTTCTGGACTGCCAGAACGCTCATCGGCCCCATCGGAGGCATCGATACGCCGCTCATCATTATGAACCCTCAGTCTATGGAGGGTGATTTCCCTTTATTCCAGGGAGCGGCGCCCATCACATGCGGAGGTAATGGGAGCAATGCCGTAACGTTGACCGGCCCTACCGACGCCAATTTGTGGGATCAATATACCACTCAGGGGTCAGATGGCCCTACCGGGCTGCTCAAAACCTCGATTCCCGGCATTGTTTACACCTATTCCGTGAGGTGTATCGGGAACTGCCACAACGGCAACAACACTAACGATCTGGATTTAAACCTGCCGCTGCCCGGAGGAACGTCAACCTTCCCAAGCCATGGCGATGCCCCCTGGACGGGGCCGAGCGCAACACGCAACTGGGATATCTTCGTCACGATGTATCAGACGCCAGACTACCACCCCCGAAATGGTCAGACGGACGGGAACGCGCTGCCAGGGAAAATCGGTACTCTGCACATAGGAGATGCTGGGCAAAACGATCTCGACCTTATGATGAGTGGAGCATCGATGGCGTTTTCCGTCATGGAGCCGACCTGCCAGGGGATGGGGATAAATAATGACGAATACGATCGGGACGTGGATTTTGGCGACTTTTACCGTTCCGATTTCGAAAAAACGGGCGAGTCGGTAGAAAAGCCGTTTACGTTTAACTTATTCCGCTGCTCATTGACGACCGTTACCGTCACCCTGACCGGCAATCATGGCGCAGACAATACGATTCTCACCAACTCTTCAGGGAGCGCCGAGGGCGTGGGCGTAAAAATTCGTTCCATTATCAATAACAACACACAAACAATGAAGGTAGACGGTTCGGAGCGTGTCGGTATCACCTACAGCGGAAATCGTGAGTGGTAT
Source organism: Citrobacter sp. CK181 (assembly GCF_030333595.1). Taxonomy (NCBI): domain Bacteria; kingdom Pseudomonadati; phylum Pseudomonadota; class Gammaproteobacteria; order Enterobacterales; family Enterobacteriaceae; genus Citrobacter; species Citrobacter sp. CK181. The sequence continues at coordinate 74,172 of NZ_JAOWFN010000006.1, forward strand.
CATGAATCTATTGGTCTGGATTTCACCGGGCAGTTAATCAAAATCGGTACAATTAAAGCCGGCACTTTTGAAACCGTCGGTACTTTCACCCTCAGCTACGAATAACGTTCCCTGCGGCTGACTGCCTGTCAGCCGCATCATCGCCTCCACGAATTGACCGTCAGTACGCGTACAAATCATGCTTCAGCACAAAAGGCGGATTTTTTTGCTGTTGATGCCAGAGACTGGTGACATCGGGCGCGCCGAGAGAAACAATGGTGTCACGGAACGCCGCGCTGCTCATGGATTCCCGCGCGGCAAGCATTTCTTCAAGCAATGAATACGTCACACCGGCAATCACTTCGCAGCCGGAATGTTTATGGCTCATCAGCGACGCCACACGATAAGGCGCGGCGCCGGATGTGTCCGTTAAAAAGATCACCCCATCGCCGGAATCCGCCTGGTGTAATGCTTCACACATCATACGGCTGAGCATATTGGTACTCAGGCCGCGCCAGAAGTTCACCGCCCGGCACTGCGCCAGCGGGCCATGTTTTTCTTCCAGACGATCCTGTAGCTCCTGCGCGCGATCGTCATGACAGGTAATCACCCAACCCAACATAGCCTACCTCCTTAGCAAGCAAGTAGTTTATCAGTGTGATAAATGAGTAAGGGTGATAAACGTCAAAGTCTGCCTCTCCCCCCGGCGGTGGAGAGGAAAAACATTACGTGCGCAAGCCGCGTCCGCGCTGAATTAAGTACCAGCACAGCAGGTAAAACGCCAGGATAAACACGGCCAGCACGCCGAACGTAGTGACCAGCGGTACGTCGTGAATGCCCAGGAAACCATAGCGGAAGCCGCTGATCATGTAGACAATCGGGTTCAGATGCGACAATCCTTGCCAGAACGGCGGTAGCAGCGTCAGGGAATAAAACACCCCGCCCAGGTAAGTGAGCGGCGTCAGCACGAACGTCGGGATCAGGCTGATATCATCAAAGGTTTTCGCAAAGACCGAATTCAGCAGCCCTGCCAGCGAAAACAGCACCGCCGTCAGCACCAGCGTTAACGCCACGAACACCCAGGAGTGTACCTGGAACGGCACAAAGAACAGCGAAATCACCGTAACCAGAACCCCTACGCACAGCCCGCGCGCCACGCCGCCGCCAATATATCCGACGATAATGACGTGCGTCGGGACAGGCGCCACCAGCAGTTCTTCAATGTTGCGCTGGAATTTGGCGCTAAAGAAGGATGAGGCCACATTGGCATACGCGTTGGTGATCACCGCCATCATGATTAAGCCCGGCACGATAAACTGCATATAGCTAAAACCGTGCATCTCACCAATGCGTGAGCCAATCAGATTACCGAAGATAATAAAATAGAGCGTCATGGTGATGACCGGCGGCACCAGCGTCTGCACCCAGATACGCATAAAGCGGTTAATCTCTTTCGCCCAGATGCTTTTCAGCGCGACCCAATACAGCTGCATCATCCGCGATCTCCTTTTTTATCATGCACCAGAGAGACAAACAGTTCTTCCAGGCGGTTTGCCTTGTTACGCATACTGAGAACCTGAACGCCCTGGCTGCTCAGTTGCGAAAAGACGCTATTGATGCCCTGTTCCCGCAATACTTCGACCTCCAGCGTCGAGGTATCCACCAGACGGTACTGATAGCCTTCCAGCCTCGGCAGCGGGCTTTTCGCCGCCAGATCGAGAATAAACGTCTCGGATTTCAGCTTAGAGAGCAGATTTTTCATCGAGGTGTTTTCCACCAGCGCGCCGTGCTGAATGATACCGATGTTGCGACACAGCATTTCCGCTTCTTCAAGATAGTGCGTCGTCAGGATAATCGTGGTGCCTTTGTCGTTTAAATCCTTCAAAAAGCCCCACATTGAGCGGCGAAGTTCAATATCCACCCCTGCGGTGGGTTCATCCAGAATCAACAGTTTCGGCTCATGCATCAGCGCCCGGGCGATCATCAAACGACGCTTCATCCCGCCGGAGAGCATACGCGCGCGTTCGTTACGTTTTTCCCACAGATCGAGTTGTTTCAGGTACTTTTCGCTGCGCGCAACGGCTTCTTTACGCTCAACGCCGTAGTACCCCGCCTGATTGACGACGATCTGCTGGACGGTTTCAAACGGGTTGAAGTTAAATTCCTGCGGCACCAGGCCAAGCTGGCGTTTGGCGTTGACCACATCTTTTTCAAGGTCGTAACCAAAGACGCAGACGCGCCCGGAGGTTTTGTTAACCAGCGAGCTGATAATGCCAATGGTGGTTGATTTCCCCGCCCCGTTTGGCCCCAGAAGCGCATAAAAATCACCCGCTTCAACCTGCAAATCGATCCCACGGAGCGCCTGAACGCCGCCCGGATACGTTTTTTTAAGTTGCTGAAGTTCCAGTGCAATGGTCATGAATTTTTACTTACCTTACGTTCTTACACTTTATTTACACTCTAAATAATTCGAGTTGCAGGAAGGCGGCAACGCAGTGAATCCCCGGAAGCTTACACCAGTAAGTGACTGGGGTGAGCGAGGAAGCCAACGCACCTGCAACGTGAAGAATGACGAGTATATGGTTTAAATAATCCCGGAGTTGCCCTATATTAGCCCAACGCACTTATTTGGTTACAGGTCGTTAACCTCCATGAAAGACATAGATACACTCATCAGCAACAATGCACTATGGTCAAAAATGCTGGTGGAAGAGGATCCCGGATTTTTTGAGAAACTGGCGCAAGCGCAGAAACCGCGCTTTCTATGGATTGGATGTTCCGACAGCCGCGTTCCCGCAGAACGTTTAACCGGCCTTGAGCCGGGCGAATTATTTGTTCACCGCAATGTTGCCAACCTGGTCATTCACACCGATCTCAACTGCCTCTCCGTGGTGCAGTATGCCGTCGATGTATTGGAAGTTGAACACATTATTATTTGTGGTCACTACGGTTGTGGCGGCGTCCAGGCGGCTGTTGAAAACCCGGAACTGGGGTTAATTAACAACTGGTTGCTGCACATTCGCGATATCTGGTTCAAACATAGCTCATTACTCGGAGAAATGCCGCAGGAGCGTCGAATCGATACCCTGTGCGAGCTGAACGTGATGGAACAGGTATATAACCTGGGCCACTCAACCATCATGCAGTCCGCGTGGAAGCGCGGTCAGAAAGTGACGATTCACGGCTGGGCCTACGGTATTCACGACGGCCTGCTGCGCGATCTGGAAGTCACGGCGACCAACCGTGAAACGCTGGAACAGCGCTATCGTCGGGGGGTTTCAAACCTCAGCAAAAAGCATATTAACCACAAGTAAACGTGTATTGCCGGGTGGCGGCTATGCCTTACCCGGCCTACATTTCTACGGACATAGCACCTGTAGCGCCATCCGGCACAACGTTCTTACTCGTCCAGCAGCACCACTTTACCAACATACGGCAGATGGCGATAACGCTGAGCATAGTCGATGCCGTAACCCACAACGAACTCATCCGGGATCGAGAAACCGATAAACTCAACCGGGACGTCAACCTCACGGCGAGACGGCTTATCCAGCAGCGTACAAATCGCCAGAGACTTTGGCTCACGCAGGCTCAGGATTTCCCGCACTTTCGACAGCGTATTCCCGGAATCGATAATATCTTCGACAATCAGCACATCCTTGCCACGGATATCTTCATCCAGGTCCTTGAGAATTTTCACATCGCGAGTGGTGGACATGCCGCTACCGTAGCTGGAGGCGGTCATAAAATCGACTTCATGAGACACCTGTACCTCGCGGCACAGATCCGCCATAAACATAAATGAGCCACGCAGCAGACCTACCAGCACCATGTCACTGCCGCTGTCTTTATAACGTTCAGTAATCTGACGACCCAGTTCGGCAATGCGCGCTTTGATCTCCGCTTCGGGGATCATTACTTCTACAGTATGTTTCATATCTCTAACCATATGATTTAAAAACAAATCACTTCATGCCTGCTCTTGATAAGACAGCATCGAAGCGCAAGGCACGCAGTATACCAGCAAAAGTATTTATTCGCGGCATCTGTTAATAAAGCTCATTTTGTGATGACGATCACACTTGTTAAATCCTATAATTAATTGCTACTAAAAAATTAACAAATTGAGATGGTATCTTTTTATGGCAAATAACAACGCAAAAGCGCCACGGCTTCTCGTGACGCTGACAGCCCTCTTCGCTGCACTCTGCGGGCTGTATCTGCTGATCGGCGGCGGCTGGCTGGTCGCCATCGGCGGCTCCTGGTACTACCCGATTGCGGGCATCGTCATGCTTGGCGTCGCCGGGCTATTATGGCGCAGCAAGCGTTCCGCGCTGTGGCTGTATGCCGCCCTGCTCCTCGCCACCATGATCTGGGGCGTGTGGGAAGTCGGCTTCGACTTCTGGGCGCTGACCCCGCGTAGCGACATTCTGGTCTTCTTCGGCATCTGGCTGATTTTACCGTTTGTCTGGCATCGCCTGAGCGTCCCTTCCAGCGGCGCTGTCAGCGCGCTGGTAGTTGCCCTGCTGATAAGCGGCGGCATCCTCACCTGGGCTGGCTTCAACGACCCGCAAGAGATCAACGGTACGCTAAGCGCGGACGCGGTGCCTGCCGAACCGATCTCTCCGGTAGCGGACCAGGACTGGCCTGCCTATGGCCGCAATCAGGAAGGGCAGCGCTACTCCCCGCTGAAGCAGATCACTGCTGATAACGTCCACAACCTGAAAGAAGCGTGGGTGTTCCGTACCGGCGATCTGAAGCAGCCGAACGATCCGGGTGAAATCACCAACGAAGTGACCCCGATTAAAGTCGGCGATACGCTGTATCTGTGTACCGCCCACCAGCGTCTGTTTGCGCTGGACGCGGCGAGCGGGAAAGAGAAGTGGCATTTCGACCCGCAGCTCAATACCGATCCCAGCTTCCAGCATGTCACCTGCCGTGGTGTCTCCTATCATGAAGCCACGGCCGATAACGCCTCGCCGGATGTCGTTTCAGACTGCCCGCGCCGCATTATTCTGCCGGTGAACGATGGCCGTATTTTCGCCCTCAACGCAGACAACGGCAAGCTGTGCGAATCCTTTGCCAACAACGGCATTCTGAACCTGCAAACCAATATGCCGGTCACTACGCCGGGCATGTATGAACCCACATCACCGCCGGTCGTGACCGACAAGGTGATCGTCATTGCAGGCGCCGTCACCGATAACTTCTCTACCCGCGAGCCGTCCGGGGTTATTCGCGGCTTTGACGTGAACAGCGGTAAACTGCTGTGGGCATTCGATCCCGGTGCGAAAGACCCGAACGCGATCCCGTCGGATGAGCACCACTTCACGCCAAACTCGCCAAACTCCTGGGCGCCAGCCGCGTATGACGCGAAGCTGGATCTGGTCTATCTGCCGATGGGCGTCACCACCCCGGATATCTGGGGCGGCAACCGTACGCCAGAGCAGGAGCGCTATGCCAGCTCGATCCTGGCGCTCAATGCAACGACCGGTAAACTGGCCTGGAGCTATCAGACCGTTCATCACGATCTGTGGGATATGGATATGCCGTCTCAGCCAACGCTGGCGGATATCACCGTGAAAGGGCAAACCGTTCCGGTCATCTACGCTCCGGCAAAAACCGGTAATATTTTCGTGCTGGACCGCCGCAATGGTCAGCTTGTGGTGCCTGCCCCGGAAAAACCGGTGCCGCAGGGCGCGGCCAAAGGGGATTACGTCACCAAAACGCAGCCGTTCTCTGATTTGAGCTTCCGTCCGACGAAAGACTTGACCGGTGCAGATATGTGGGGCGCCACCATGTTCGATCAGTTGGTGTGCCGCGTGATGTTCCATCAGATGCGTTATGAAGGGATCTTTACCCCTCCGTCAGAAAAAGGCACGTTGGTCTTCCCGGGCAACCTCGGTATGTTCGAATGGGGCGGCATTTCCGTCGATCCGAACCGTCAGGTGGCGATTGCCAACCCGATGGCGCTGCCGTTTGTCTCTAAACTGATCCCACGCGGCCCGGGTAATCCGATGGAGCCGCCGGAAGATGCCAAAGGCACTGGTTCAGAATCGGGTATTCAGCCGCAGTATGGCGTGCCGTATGGCGTGACGCTGAACCCGTTCCTGTCGCCGTTTGGTCTGCCGTGTAAACAGCCTGCCTGGGGTTACATCTCCGCGCTGGATCTGAAAACCAACGAAGTTGTCTGGAAAAAACGTATTGGTACGCCGCAGGACAGCATGCCGTTCCCGATGCCGTTTAAGGTGCCGTTCAATATGGGAATGCCAATGCTGGGCGGCCCAATCTCTACCGCTGGCAACGTGCTGTTTATTGCCGCGACCGCAGATAACTACCTGCGCGCTTACAACATGAGCAATGGTGAAAAACTGTGGGAAGGCCGTCTGCCCGCAGGCGGTCAGGCAACGCCGATGACGTATGAAGTCAACGGTAAGCAGTACGTCGTGATTTCCGCCGGGGGGCACGGTTCGTTCGGGACGAAGATGGGCGACTATATTGTCGCGTACGCTCTGCCTGACGACGCGCAGTAACGTTTATGCCGGATGGCGGCTTCGCCTTATCCGGCCTACAGGATGCTCATTTTACTGTAGGCCGGATAAGCGTCAGCGCCATCCGGCATGTTTATACCGTAAAGCCAAGCATCATGCCTGTATCTTCATGCTCCAGCAGATGGCAGTGCGCCATGTAAGCATGTTCTTGCGATGCCTCGTGATCAAACTTCACCAGCACCTCGCTGATCCCGCCTTCAACCCGCACCGTATCCTTCCAGCCTGCGCGATGCGCCGCCGGAGCGCTGCCGTTTTCCGACAGGATGCGGAACTGCGTACCATGAATATGGAACGGATGCAGCATCATGTCACCTTCGCCGGAAATAACCCAGCGCTCATACTGCCCTTTGGCGGCGGCAAACATCGGTGTCGTCATATCAAACGCCTGGCCGTTGATCTTATTGGCATTGTGGAAATCGAACTTCCCGCCGTGGTTCATATGCCCCATCATCTGCCCATGATCCATTCCCGCCATCGCCCGGTCGCCATACTTTTGCATCAGCATCTGCATACCCATCATGTCGAGCATCGGGTCCATCGACAGTTGCAGTTTTCGCTGCGTCAGGCCATCAAGAGAAGGCAACGCAGGCATCGTGGTCAGCGTATCCGGCAAAGTGCCGGAGGCCGTGACCGCCAGCGGCTGGATATGCATAACCGGGTGCGGTTTATCAAACGGCGCGATCGTCATCCCCATCTGGCTGACGGGCAGCGTCATCAACTCAAACGCTTTGCCGTCGCTGATGTCGATAAGCACTTCGAAACGCTCCCCCATTAACATGGGCAGTGCGTTTACCTTCACCGGCTCCGCCAGCAGGCCGCCATCGCTGGCGATAACATACAGCGGGCGGTTGTCGCTGGTAGCGATGTTCAATGAACGCGCGTTGCAGCCATTCAGCAGGCGCAGACGCAGCCAGCCTTTTGGCGCAGCATGCTGCGGATAAATCGCCCCGTTGGTCAGCAGCGTGTCGCCAAACCACCCGACGGCGGCGGTCATCATATCCAGCTGATAATTGATTTGTCCGTCAGGAGAAAACTGTTTGTCCTGAATAATCACCGGCACATCGTCTATCCCCCACTGTTTCGGCAGGAGCAGTTTGCCAATGTCTTCATCTTCAATCAGTACCAGGCCCGCCAGTCCCATCGCCACCTGACGACCGGTTTTCCCATGCTGATGAGGGTGGAACCAGCAGGTTGCCGCACGCTGTTCAGGCGTGAAGGTGACGGAGCGCTTGCCGCCCGCCGCAATCACCCCCTGCGGGCCGCCGTCCACCTCGCCGGGGACTTCCAGCCCATGCCAGTGCAGCGTCGTCTCCTCGGCAAGCTGGTTATGAATATCCACGGTAATACGCTGACCTTTGCGCAGTTTTAGCGCCGGCCCGAGTAGCGTGCCGTTGTAACCCCAGGTCGTTGCCGTTTTACCCGCGAAGGTCGACTGTCCGGCTTTGACAATCAGCGAAATGTGATTGCGCGCGTCGGCGGTTAAAAGATCGGGAATGGGTAACGCGGGACGTTCCGCAGCAAACGCGGCGCGGCTCCACAACGGCAGTGCCGATGCGACCCCAAGCGCCACAGAATATTTTAAGAAATCACGACGTTGCATAATCACTTCCTTATTTTCAACCGGCGGGACGCAGTCTGACCTTTGAGCATAGACCCTCCCCTTACGGGAAGGTCAAGTCACAGACGCCCGTCGGATACAATAATAAATGTCGTCGCCTCGCCCGCAGTGTGCTAACGTTTAATTTCCGTGATGCAGTGGTAGAAGCAATGAAGACGTTTTTCAGAACAGTGTTGTTCGGCAGCCTGATGGCCGTATGCGCAAACAGCTATGCGCTCAGTGAATCCGAAGCCGAAGATATGGCAGATTTAACGGCGGTGTTCGTCTTTCTGAAAAATGACTGCGGCTACCAGAATCTCCCGAACGGTCAGATTCGTCGCGCACTGGTCTTTTTTGCCCAGCAAAACCAGTGGGACCTCAGCAATTACGACTCCTTCGACATGAAATCCCTCGGTGAAGACAGCTACCGCGATCTGAGCGGCATCGGTATTCCCGTCGCCAAAAAATGCAAAGCGCTGGCGCGCGATTCCCTGAGTTTGCTGGCCTACGTAAAATAACTCGCGTTATACCCAACGGATACCTTATTGCTGAAATAATGACCGTGCATCATCGGTCATTGTTAGCTATTATGTTGCGCCCATTTTTTACGGGTGTTAACAATGGAGGTATCAGCCAATGGCCGAAAATACGAAGTGGCATGAAACGCTACACGACCAGTTTGGTCAGTACTTTGCCGTGGACAACGTGCTGTATCACGAGAAAACCGATCACCAGGATCTGATTATTTTCGAGAACGCCGCGTTTGGCCGCGTAATGGCGCTGGACGGCGTGGTGCAAACCACCGAGCGCGATGAGTTTATCTATCACGAGATGATGACCCACGTTCCGCTGCTGGCACACGGCCACGCGAAACATGTGCTGATCATCGGCGGCGGCGACGGCGCAATGCTGCGTGAAGTGACACGGCATAAAAATGTCGAAACCATCACGATGGTGGAGATCGACGCAGGCGTGGTCTCTTTCTGCCGTCAGTATCTGCCGAATCACAACGCAGGCAGCTATGACGATCCGCGTTTTAATCTGGTGATCGACGATGGCGTTAACTTCGTGAATCAGACCAGCCAGACCTTTGATGTGATCATCTCCGACTGTACCGATCCGATCGGCCCCGGCGAGAGTCTGTTCACCTCAACCTTCTATGAAGGTTGCAAGCGCTGTCTGAATCCTGGCGGGATCTTTGTCGCACAGAACGGCGTCTGCTTCCTGCAACAGGATGAAGCCATTGACAGCCACCGCAAGCTCAGCCATTACTTTGGCGATGTCAGCTTCTACCAGGCAGCCATTCCGACCTACTACGGCGGCATTATGACCTTCGCGTGGGCGACGGACAATGACGCGCTGCGCCACCTGTCAACCGAGATTATTCAGGCGCGTTTCCATACCTCCGGCCTGAAATGCCGTTACTACAATCCGTCTGTTCACACGGCAGCTTTTGCCTTACCTCAGTATTTGCAAGACGCGCTCGCAACACCGTCGTCCTAAGGAGAAGATAAGAAATTGAAAAAACTGAAACTGCATGGCTTTAATAATCTGACCAAAAGTCTGAGTTTTTGTATTTACGATATCTGCTACGCCAAAACCGCCGAAGAGCGCGATGGTTACATTGCCTATATCGATGAACTCTATAACGCCAATCGCCTGACGGAAATTCTGTCAGAGACGTGCTCCATCATCGGCGCGAATATCCTGAATATCGCCCGCCAGGATTATGAGCCCCAGGGCGCCAGCGTCACTATTCTGGTAAGCGAAGAGCCGGTCGACCCGCAGCTTATCGACAAAACAGAGCATCCCGGCCCGCTGCCCGAGGCCGTCGTCGCCCATCTGGATAAGAGCCATATCTGCGTGCATACCTACCCGGAAAGCCACCCGGAAGGCGGATTGTGCACCTTCCGCGCCGACATTGAAGTTTCGACCTGCGGCGTGATTTCCCCGCTGAAGGCGCTGAATTACCTGATCCACCAGTTAGAGTCCGATATCGTCACCATCGACTACCGCGTGCGTGGGTTTACCCGCGACGTCAACGGCATGAAACACTTTATCGATCATGAGATTAACTCCATTCAGAACTTTATGTCCGACGACATGAAGTCGCTGTATGACATGGTGGATGTGAACGTGTATCAGGAAAATATCTTCCATACCAAGATGCTGCTTAAAGAGTTCGATCTTAAGCACTACATGTTCCACACTAAACCGGAAGATCTGACGGAAACCGAGCGCAAAGAGATTACCGCTGCGCTGTGGAAAGAGATGCGCGAGATTTACTACGGCCGCAATATCCCTGCGGTATAAGCGTAACGGCGGAGCACGGAGGCTCCACCGTATTTAGCGTTGTTGAATGAAATGACGGTAAGCCGCAACAACCTGAAGAAAGTCCTCCACGCCGCAGAGCGATAAGCTCTCTTCGTCGTAGTAGTTCATCCCCTCTTCCATTTCGTCGCCGGTAAACTCCAGTTGATTAGCGCGAACCATCACCTCTTCGCCATCCATCCAGAGCGTATATTCATGTCCCGCCCGTTGCCAGGAACGCTCACTGCCCTTTAGCGCACGCGCCGCTTGTTCCACTTCATCAAGCAAGGCCAGGTTCTCTTTCACTTCTTCGTTAAACCAGTGCCCCACCACCTCGTGGCCCATGGACATTCGCACTTTTACCACTCCGGTAATATCGCGCAGAAATTCGTAATCCATAATGTGTTCCTCTGCTCCCGGCAATGCGCCATTACCGCATTGCGCCCATGCTGTAATTATCGCAGCACAACGGAAGAAAAAAAGCGGAACGGGCGGAAGGAATAGAAATAAAAATGCCCGGTGACGCAAGGTTCACCGGGCATTGATGCGTTTTTACGCAGAACAGGTCGGAGCCGTTACACCGCGGTCTGGAAAATCACGCCGTCGGCTTTCTCGGTGTACTGGGAAAGCTGATCGAAGTTCAGATAACGGTAGGTATCCACGGCGGTTTTATCCACCTGCGCAACGTAGGTCTGGTACTCTTCCGGCGTCGGCAGTTTGCCGATCAGCGCCGCAACCGCCGCCAGTTCCGCAGAAGCCAGATAGACGTTCGCCCCGGTTCCCAGACGGTTCGGGAAGTTACGGGTTGAGGTAGAAACAACCGTCGCCCCGTCAGCCACACGCGCCTGGTTCCCCATGCACAGTGAACAGCCTGGAATTTCAATCCGCGCGCCGCTCTTACCAAAGACGCTATAGTAGCCCTCTTCGGTCAACTGCGCGGCATCCATACGGGTTGGCGGCGCCACCCACAGGCGGGTCGGCAGCTGGCCTTTGTGCGCATCCAGCAGTTTACCTGCCGCACGGAAGTGACCGATGTTGGTCATACAGGAACCGATAAAGACTTCGTCAATCTTCTCGCCCTGCACATCAGACAGCAGACGCGCATCGTCAGGATCGTTCGGCGCGCAGAGGATCGGCTCTTTGATATCAGCCAGATCGATCTCGATCACCGCCGCATAATCGGCATCCGCGTCCGCTTCCAGCAACTGCGGGTCCGCCAGCCATTTTTCCATACCCTGAATACGGCGCTCCAGGGTGCGGCGATCGCCGTAACCTTCCGCGATCATCCACTTCAGCAGAACGATGTTGGAGTTCAGGTACTCGATGATCGGCTCTTTGTTGAGCTTAATGGTACAGCCTGCCGCAGAACGCTCCGCAGAGGCATCGGTCAGCTCAAACGCCTGTTCCACTTTCAGGTCCGGCAGCCCTTCGATTTCCAGAATACGGCCAGAGAAAATGTTTTTCTTACCTTTCTTCTCAACGGTCAGCAGACCCTGTTTGATCGCGTACAGCGGGATCGCGTGTACCAGATCGCGCAGGGTGATACCCGGTTGCATTTTGCCTTTGAAGCGCACCAGCACTGATTCCGGCATATCCAGCGGCATGACGCCGGTCGCCGCCGCAAATGCCACCAGGCCAGAACCCGCCGGGAAGGAGATGCCAATCGGGAAACGGGTATGGGAGTCGCCGCCCGTACCAACGGTATCCGGCAGCAGCATACGGTTCAGCCAGGAGTGGATTACGCCATCGCCCGGACGCAGAGAGACGCCGCCACGGTTCATGATGAAATCCGGCAGCGTGTGGTGCGTAGTTACGTCAACCGGTTTCGGATACGCTGCGGTATGGCAGAAAGACTGCATCACCAGGTCAGACGAGAAGCCCAGGCACGCCAGGTCTTTCAGTTCGTCACGGGTCATTGGGCCAGTGGTATCCTGAGAACCTACGGAGGTCATTTTCGGTTCGCAGTAAGCGCCCGGACGGATACCGGCAACGCCGCAGGCGCGGCCCACCATCTTCTGCGCCAGCGAGTAGCCGCGAGCGCTTTCCGCCACGTCTTTCGCCTGACGGAACACATCGCTGTGCGGCAGACCCAGCGCTTCACGCGCTTTGGTGGTCAGGCCGCGACCGATGATCAGCGGAATACGACCGCCCGCGCGCACTTCGTCGATCAGCACGTCGGTTTTCAGTTCAAAGCTCGCCAGCAGTTCGCCGGTTTCGTGATGGCGGACTTCACCTTTGTACGGGTAAACGTCAATCACATCGCCCATGTTCAGGTTATTCACGTCCACTTCAATGGGCAGCGCGCCCGCATCTTCCATCGTGTTAAAGAAGATAGGCGCAATTTTGCCGCCAAGACACAGACCGCCGCCGCGTTTGTTCGGCACATTCGGGATGTCATCGCCCATGAACCACAACACGGAGTTGGTAGCGGATTTACGCGAAGAACCGGTGCCGACAACGTCGCCCACGTAGGCTAACGGATAGCCTTTTTGCTGCAACGCTTCGATCTGTTTGATCGGCCCCACCACGCCAGGCTGATCCGGCTCAATACCTTCACGGGCGTTTTTCAGCATCGCCAGCGCGTGCAGCGGAATGTCCGGGCGAGACCAGGCATCTGGCGCCGGAGAGAGGTCGTCAGTGTTGGTTTCACCGGTCACTTTAAAGACGGTAACGGTGATTTTTTCAGGCAGAGCAGGACGGTTCAGGAACCATTCGGCATCGGCCCAGGACTGCATCACCTGCTTCGCATATTCGTTGCCCGCTTTGGCTTTTTCTTCAACATCGTAGAAGTTGTCGAACATCAGCAGGGTATGGGACAGCGCTTTGGCGGCAATCGGCGCCAGTTTGGCATCGTCCAGCGCGTCGATCAGCGGATGAATGTTGTAACCACCCTGCATGGTGCCCAGCAGTTCAATGGCTTTTTCTGGAGTAACCAGCGGGGAGGTGGTGTCGCCTTTCGCGACGGCAGCGAGAAAGCCCGCTTTTACATAGGCGGCTTCATCGACGCCAGGGGGAACACGGTTGATTAACAGGTCTAACAGGAATTCTTCTTCGCCCACAGGCGGGGTCTTCAGCAGCTCGACAAGTGCGGCCATTTGGGTTGCATCTAAGGGTTTGGGCACAATCCCAAGGGCGGCACGCTCAGCTACGTGCTTACGGTATTCTTCTAGCACGACGGTTCTCCTCGCTCTCATTGTCATAGTGCGGCGCTTTTGTATATGGGCGATTCTCTTCACGCTCCTGTGAGACAGCAGTTTGTAGGGTAAATGCCCGATACCGCAACGGGCAGAATAGCAGGATTTTAGTGGGGTGTTAATCTGTTTACAAAAAAGCAACATAAAAAAGTGGCTGAATCGTTACGCATGGTCTATTGCCCTTCGCCTTTCCAGGAAAGAGACATTTTCCCCTGCAACGTTTGCTCACATTATTTCGAACGCTAATCATCACCTGACGGTAGCGATCCCAATATTAGTCAAAAATTAAACTCCCGCCGCCCTATACTCACGCAACACCGCACCCGCTGGCGGCAGGCATAATGACCATGACGATTCTTCAGGAATCGGGAGAGATAAAATGACGTTGCCCTTTAAGCCCCATGTAATTGCGCTGGTATGCAGCGCAGGGTTATTTGCCGCTTCGGGTGTGTTGTATGTAAAAAGCCGCACGCCCGAAGCCCCGCTTCAACCCGCGCCCGTCGCCGTGCAGCCGCAGCCGACCGCCGCCGCGGAACCTGAAGCAAAAGCCGCGTTTACCGCAGCGCAAATCGATCAATGGGTCGCCCCAATAGCGCTCTACCCTGACTCGCTGCTTTCTCAGGTGCTGATGGCCGCCACCTATCCAGCGAACGTGGTTCAGGCAGTGCAGTGGTCGCATGACAACCCAACCCTGCAAGGCGATGCGGCAATACAGGCCGTCTCCGGTCAGCCCTGGGACCCGAGCGTGAAATCACTGGTGGCGTTTCCCCAGTTGATGGCGCTGATGGGCGAAAACCCAACGTGGGTACAAAACCTTGGCGACGCTTTTCTGGCCCAGCCGCAGGACGTCATGGACGCGGTGCAACGGCTGCGTTTACTGGCGCAGCAAACCGGCTCGCTGAAATCCACGCCGCAGCAAACGGTCAGCAGCACGCCGAAGCAGAACGCCGCCGCTAACGTACAGAGCACGACGCCGACGGTGATCAAAATTGAGCCCGCCGATCCACAGGTCGTCTATGTTCCCAACTATAATCCCGCGACCGTTTACGGCGCCTGGCCGAACACCGCTTACCCGCCCGTGTATCTGCCGCCGCCTCCCGGACAGCAATTCGCCGACAGTTTCGTGAAAGGCTTTGGTTATAGCCTCGGCGTCGCCACCACCTACGCGTTGTTCAGCAGCATCGACTGGGACGACGATCATCATCACCACGACGATGACCATCACCACCACGATGATAACGACCATCACGGCGGCAATGGCTACCAGCACAACGGGGATAACATCAATATCAATGTGAATAACTTCAATCACATTACCGGGCAAAATCTCAAAGGGCAGACAATGGCCTGGCAGCACAACCCGGCGTATCGCAACGGCGTGCCCTATCAGAACAACGCGGTGTCCCAACGTTTTCATCAAACCGATGTCAGCGGCGGGTTAAGCGCCACTCAACAGACGCCGGCCTCCCGCGACGGCCAGCGCCAGGCGGCGATGGCGCAATTCCAGCAGCATAGCCACGCGTCTCCCGCCACGCGAACCCAACCGCCTGGCGCGACGTCCCGCGATGCTCAGCGCAAAGCGGCCTCGCAGCAGCTAAACCAGATTGCCCAGCGGAATAACTATCGCGGCTACGACACCCGGCAAGACAGCGTTCACAGGGAGTCGGTTCAGTCACATTCACTGTCACAGCAGCAACGGGAGACCGTTCACCAGCGCGTCGCATCCGCCACGCCGCAGCAGCGTCAGACCTTCCGGCAGAACCATGCCAATGTGTTCAGCGGTAACGACAGCCGTTCGCCCTCCTGGCAATCTCAGCAGCAGCGCGGCCAGCAGAGTCGTCACGTCGGCAATCTCAATACTGAACAGCGTGCCGCTGCGCGTGAACACCTTTCCGAGCGCCATGAATTTCGCCGTCGTTAACCGGAGTCGATGATGAAAAAAATCCTGTTAAGCACCCTGCTGCTGTCGCTGCCGTTGTTGAGCTACGCGCAACAACGCTTCCCTTCGCCTGACGACGCGGCAACGGCGTTCGCGACCGCAGTCGCCACGCAAAACGAGGCGCAGTTGACTGCGCTATTGGGCGACAACTGGCGACAGTTTCTGCCGCAGGAAGGCGCCGACCCCGAAGCCGTTGCCCGCTTTAACCGCGACTGGAAAATCAGCCACCGTATCGTGCAGCAAGGCGATACCGCGCACCTGAACGTCGGGCGCGACGAGTGGCAACTGCCTGTACCGATGATGAAAGATGCTGATGGCTGGCATTTTGATATGGCGGCCGCTCAGGACGAGATCCTCACCCGCGCCATCGGCCGCAATGAACTGTCGGCGATAGAAGCGATGCGCGCCTATGTGGATGCCCAATACGATTACTGGCAACGCAAACAGAGGTTCGCGACAAAACTCATCAGTAGCAAAGGTCAGCAGGATGGACTGTACTGGCCGGTACAACCCGGCGAGATGCCCAGCCCGTTAGGCCCGGCATTCAGTCCTTCGGCACCCGGTGAGGGTTATCACGGCTACCATTTCCGCATTATTCCCGATAGCGAAAAGGACGGTTTCGCCCTGCTGGCCTGGCCGGTAATTTGGGGGAAGACGGGCGTCATGAGCTTTATGGTGAATCAGGACGATAAGGTGTATCAGGCGAACCTGGGAAGAGAGACGGAGAAGAACGTCGCGAAAATCAATAAATTCAATGCCGATGCCCATTGGCAGACCGTTGAGTAAAAGCGGTTATCAAAGATTACAGGCCGGATAAGGCGTTGATGCCGCCATCCGGCAAAACCCGGGTCAGGATTTGCCCCAATAAAAAAGCGGCCGCTAAGCCGCTTTTTCTTTATCCACTCAGAAGATTATTTCTTCTTCGCTTTCGGGTTCGGCAGGTCGGTGATGCTGCCTTCGAACACTTCGGCTGCCAGGCCAACGGACTCGTGCAGAGTCGGGTGAGCGTGGATAGTCAGCGCGATGTCTTCAGCATCACAGCCCATCTCGATCGCCAGACCGATTTCGCCCAGCAGCTCGCCGCCGTTGGTGCCGACAATCGCACCACCGATAACACGGTGAGATTCTTTGTCGAAAATCAGCTTGGTCATACCGTCTGCGCAGTCAGAAGCGATAGCACGGCCAGACGCTGCCCACGGGAAGGTGGCGGTTTCGTAGCTGATGCCTTTCTCTTTCGCTTCTTTCTCCGTCAGACCTACCCATGCAACTTCTGGCTCAGTGTAGGCGATGGACGGAATAACTTTCGGATCGAAGTAGTGTTTCTTACCGGCGATAACTTCAGCGGCAACGTGACCTTCGTGAACACCTTTGTGCGCCAGCATCGGCTGACCGACGATATCGCCGATAGCAAAGATGTGCGGTACGTTAGTACGCAGCTGTTTGTCTACGCGGATGAAGCCACGGTCGTCAACTTCTACGCCAGCCTTGCCAGCATCGAGGTTTTTACCGTTCGGCACACGGCCGATAGCCACCAGCACCGCATCGTAACGCTGTGCTTCTGCTGGTGCTTTTTTGCCTTCCATAGAAACGTAAATACCGTCTTCTTTCGCTTCAACGGCAGTCACTTTGGTTTCCAGCATCAGGTTGAATTTCTTGCCGATGCGTTTGGTGAAGACTTTAACGATGTCTTTGTCTGCCGCCGGGATAACCTGGTCGAACATTTCAACCACGTCGATCTCTGAACCCAGCGCATGGTACACCGTACCCATTTCCAGACCGATGATACCGCCGCCCATAACCAGCAGACGTTTCGGTACGGATTTCAGTTCCAGTGCGTCGGTGGAGTCCCAGACGCGCGGATCTTCGTGCGGAATAAACGGCAGTTGGATCGGACGGGAACCTGCTGCAATAATCGCGTTGTCGAAGTTGATCACGGTTTTGCCGTTCTCGCCTTCCACTTCCAGGGTGTTGGCCCCGGTGAATTTACCCAGACCGTTTACCACTTTCACTTTACGGCCTTTCGCCATACCAGCCAGACCGCCGGTCAGCTGAGTGATAACTTTCTCTTTCCAGGTACGAATTTTGTCGATATCGGTTTTCGGCTCGCCAAAAACGATACCGTGTTCAGCCAGTGCTTTGGCTTCTTCGATAACTTTTGCTACGTGCAGAAGAGCTTTAGAAGGGATACAGCCGACGTTCAGACAAACACCGCCGAGGGTGTTGTAACGTTCTACGATTACGGTTTCCAGACCTAAATCAGCGCAACGGAAGGCAGCAGAGTAACCTGCCGGGCCTGCCCCAAGTACCACGACCTGAGTTTTGATTTCAGTACTCATCATGACCTCTTAATTTATTCCCGGCGATCCCTGGTCTTGTCGCCCATCATCCACCGGGTCGTTCTATCCGCCCGTATTTTACAAAATTGTTAACAATTTTGAAACAACAAACGGCAACCGATTTGTCTTTCGCACGATAACCTCACTCACTTCATGAGATTACCAGAAAAAAGCCGGCCGTCAGGCCGACTTTTTTGCTTGCTTACATCACCAGACGGCGAATGTCAGACAGCGTGTTGTTGATGATGGTGATAAAGCGAGCACCATCAGCACCGTCAATCACGCGGTGGTCGAAGGAGAGAGAAATCGGCATCATCAGACGCGGAGTAAACTCTTTACCATTCCACACCGGTTCCATTGCGGACTTAGAAACGCCGAGGATAGCCACTTCCGGCGCGTTCACAATCGGCGCGAAGTGGGTGGTGCCCAGGCCGCCGATGCTGGAGATAGTGAAGCAACCGCCCTGCATTTCGCCAGCGGTCAGCTTACCATCACGCGCTTTCTTAGAGATGGTCGTCAGTTCACGGGACAGCTCAGTAATGCTCTTCTTGTTCACATCTTTGAACACCGGAACAACCAGACCGTTCGGCGTGTCGACCGCGACACCAATGTTGATGTACTTCTTCAACGTCAGGCGCTGACCATCTTCAGACAGAGAGCTGTTGAAGCGCGGCATCTGTTCCAGAGCAGCGGCAACGGCTTTCATGATGAAGACCACTGGCGTGAATTTCACGTCCAGCTTACGTTTTTCAGCTTCCGCATTCTGCTGCTTACGGAACGCTTCCAGATCGGTGATATCCGTTTTGTCGAAGTGCGTAACGTGCGGGATCATCACCCAGTTACGGCTCAGGTTAGCACCAGAGATTTTCTGGATGCGGCCCAGTTCAACTTCTTCCACTTCACCAAACTTGCTGAAGTCCACTTTCGGCCACGGCAGCAGACCTGGCAGAGAACCGCCGGTTGCGCCCGCTGGCGCGGATTCAGCGCGCTTGATAGCGTCTTTCACGTAAGCCTGAACGTCTTCGCGCAGGATACGACCTTTACGGCCAGTGCCCTTCACTTTCGCCAGGTTAACGCCGAATTCGCGCGCCAGGCGGCGAATCAGCGGGGTCGCGTGAACGTAAGCGTCGTTTTCAGCAAACTCAGATTTGCCTTCCGCTTTTGCCGCAGGCGCAGCGGCCGGTTTAGCGGCCTGAGCAGGTGCAGCGGCAGGTGCCGGAGCAGCAGCCGGAGTCGCGGCAGGGGCAGCGCCTTCCACTTCGAAGACCATAATCAGAGAGCCGGTAGACACTTTGTCGCCAACGTTAACTTTCAGCTCTTTAACCACGCCCGCGAACGGCGCCGGCACTTCCATAGAGGCTTTGTCGCCTTCTACGGTGATCAGCGACTGTTCAGCTTCCACTTTATCGCCGACTTTAACCATCACTTCGGTGACTTCAACTTCGTCGCCGCCGATGTCCGGTACGTTAACGTCTTTCGCGCCAGCCGCTGCTGCCGGAGCCGCCGCTGCTGGTGCTGCCGCCTGAGCTGGCGCAGCAGCAGGCGCAGCGCCCGCTACTTCGAATACCATGATCAGAGAGCCGGTAGACACTTTATCGCCAGCGTTGACTTTGATCTCTTTAACCGTACCCGCGAACGGCGCCGGCACTTCCATAGAGGCTTTGTCGCCTTCTACGGTGATCAGCGACTGCTCAGCCGCAACGGTGTCGCCCACTTTCACCAGGATCTCGGTGACTTCAACTTCGTCGCCGCCGATATCCGGTACGTGTACGTCTTTCGCTGCCGCAGCAGCAGGAGCGGCTGCCGGAGCGGCTTCTTTCTTCTCTTCTGCCGGAGCAGGCGCAGCGTCAGCTGCACCGTCGGCGGAATCGAAAATCATGATAAGTGCGCCCGTCGCGGTTTTGTCGCCAACAGAGACTTTAATCTCTTTAACGACGCCCGCCTGCGGCGATGGAACTTCCATAGAGGCCTTGTCGCCTTCTACGGTGATCAGCGACTGTTCAGCTTCAACTTTGTCGCCCACTTTGACCAGGATTTCGGTGATTTCAACTTCATCAGCCCCGATGTCCGGTACGTTGATTTCGATAGCCATTATTCTTTTACCTCTTACGCCAGACGCGGGTTAACTTTATCTGCATCGATGTTGAATTTGGTGATGGCTTCCGCTACCACTTTCTTATCGATTTCGCCACGTTTAGCCAGCTCGCCCAGAGCCGCAACAACCACATAAGATGCATCCACTTCAAAGTGGTGACGCAGGTTCTCACGGCTGTCAGAGCGGCCGAAACCGTCAGTACCCAGTACGCGGTAATCATCAGCCGGTACATAAGTACGAACCTGCTCGGCGAACAGTTTCATATAGTCAGTCGATGCCACTGCCGGCGCGTCGTTCATTACCTGAGCAATGTACGGAACGCGTGGAGTTTCCAGCGGGTGCAGCATGTTCCAGCGCTCACAATCCTGGCCATCACGCGCCAGTTCAGTGAAGGAGGTGACGCTGTAAACGTCAGAACCTACGCCGTAATCTTTCGCCAGGATCTCTGCTGCTTCGCGAACGTGACGCAGGATAGAACCGGAGCCCAGCAGCTGAACTTTACCTTTCTTACCTTCGAGGGTTTCGAGTTTGTAGATACCTTTACGGATACCTTCCTCAGCACCTTCCGGCATGGCTGGCATGTGGTAGTTTTCGTTCAGCGTGGTGATGTAGTAGTAAACGTTCTCTTGTTTCTCACCGTACATACGCTCCAGACCATCGTGCATGATGACCGCAACTTCGTACGCGTAAGACGGATCGTAAGAGATACAGTTCGGGATAGTCAGAGACTGAATGTGGCTGTGGCCATCTTCGTGCTGCAAACCTTCGCCGTTCAGCGTCGTACGACCGGAAGTACCACCGATCAGGAAGCCGCGCGCCTGTTGGTCACCTGCTGCCCAGCACAGGTCGCCGATACGCTGGAACCCGAACATGGAGTAGTAGATGTAGAACGGGATCATCGGCAGGTTGTTGGTGCTGTAAGAGGTCGCAGCGGCCAGCCAGGAAGAACCTGCGCCCAGCTCGTTGATGCCTTCCTGTAAAATCTGACCTTTCTCGTCTTCTTTGTAGTAAGCAACCTGCTCACGGTCCTGCGGGGTGTACTGCTGGCCGTTCGGGCTGTAAATACCGATCTGACGGAACAGACCTTCCATACCGAAAGTACGCGCTTCGTCAGCGATGATCGGAACCAGACGATCTTTGATCGACTTGTTCTTCAGCATCACGTTCAGGGCACGAACGAAAGCGATAGTGGTGGAGATTTCTTTGTTCTGCTCTTCCAGCAGCGCGCCGAAGTCTTCCAGGGTCGGCAGTTCCAGCTTCTCAGTGAAGTTCGGCTGGCGGCTCGGCAGGTAGCCGTGCAGTTTCTGACGCTGTGCGTGCAGATAAGTGTGCTCTTCAGAACCTTCCGGGAAGGTAATGTACGGCAGTTTTTCGATATCAGCATCGGATACCGGCACGTTGAAACGATCGCGGACGTAACGAACGCCGTCCATGTTCATTTTCTTAACCTGGTGCGCGATGTTTTTACCTTCGGCAGTGTCACCCATGCCATAACCTTTGATGGTATGGGCCAGGATTACTGTTGCTTTGCCTTTGGTTTCCTGCGCTTTTTTCAGTGCAGCGTAGACTTTCTTCGGATCGTGACCACCACGGTTCAGTGCCCAGATCTGCTCATCAGTCCAGTCAGCAACCAGGGCTGCGGTTTCTGGATATTTACCGAAGAAGTGCTCACGTACGTAAGCGCCATCTTTGGATTTGAAGGTCTGGTAGTCGCCGTCAACGGTTTCGTTCATCAGCTGGATCAGTTTACCGCTGGTGTCTTTACGCAGCAGCTCATCCCAACGACCGCCCCACATCACTTTGATCACGTTCCAGCCAGCGCCGTCAAAGATGCCTTCCAGTTCGTTAACGATCTTGCCGTTACCAGTTACCGGGCCGTCCAGACGTTGCAGGTTACAGTTGATGATGAAGACCAGGTTGTCCAGTTTCTCACGGGTGGCGATGGTGATAGCCCCTTTGGATTCCGGCTCGTCCATCTCGCCGTCACCCAGGAAAGCGTAAACGGTCTGTTTGGACGTGTCTTTCAGACCACGGTGTTCCAGATATTTCAGGAATTTAGCCTGGTAGATCGCGCCGATTGGGCCCAGACCCATAGATACGGTCGGGAACTGCCAGAATTCCGGCATCAGTTTCGGGTGCGGGTAGGAAGAGAGACCTTTGCCATGAACTTCCTGACGGAAGTTGTCCATCTGCTCTTCAGTCAGACGGCCTTCCAGGAATGCGCGTGCATACACGCCCGGGGAGATGTGGCCCTGGAAGTATACCAGGTCGCCGCCATCCTGCTCATTGCGTGCGCGGAAGAAGTGGTTGAAGCAAACATCATAAACGGTTGCGGAAGACTGGAAGGAAGCCATGTGGCCACCCAGTTCGAGGTCTTTTTTAGACGCACGCAGTACGGTCATGATGGCGTTCCAGCGGATAGCTGAACGGATACGACGCTCCAGTTCCAGATTGCCCGGGTATTCCGGTTCATCTTCAACGGCAATAGTGTTTACATAGTTGCTAGCCCCTGCACCTGCCGCTACTTTCACGCCGCCTTTGCGGGCTTCAGAAAGAAGCTGGTCAATCAGATACTGAGCACGCTCAACACCTTCTTCACGGATGACCGATTCGATCGCCTGTAGCCAGTCGCGAGTTTCGATCGGATCCACGTCATTTGGGAAACGTTCTGACATGGGGGTATTCCTTATCTATCTAATACGTTGATTTGTCTGGAACCTGTCCCATTGAGCTTTCGCCAGAAAGCGCAATAAGACAGGTTCTGCGTTTAGTTGCCGCGCGCTATAATTTGCGCTTGATTTACAACATCTTCTGGTTAACGTTCTGCCAGAAAAATCACTAATTCTTTCGTTGCTCCAGACGGCGTAAGGCGCGTTCACGACGGCTTTCCTCACGGCTTCTGTCCAGGAGAATCTCTTCGATAAACGCCAGGTGACGATGCGACGCTTCACGCGCATCGATCGGGTTACCGGCGATGATCGCTTCAAAAATACGGGTGCGATGACTGCTCACCAGCGGAAGCATATCCCGGCGCGCATACAGCAATTCAAAGTTCTGACGAACGTTTTGCGCCAGCATCGGCTCCATACACCTTAGCAGATGGAGCAGCACCACATTGTGCGCCGCTTCGGTGACAGCGATTTGATACTGGAGAACCGCGTCGGATTCGGCATCCAGATCGCCGGACTGTTGAGCAAGCTCGATGGCATGATGGAGTTCACGAATGCGGGTTTTGTCTTCATCCGTGCTACGCAATGCCGCGTAATAAGCGGCAATGCCTTCCAGCGCATGGCGCGTCTCAAGCAGGTCAAATTGGGATTCAGGATGATCGGAGAGCAGTTCTACCAGTGGGTCGCTAAAGCTCTGCCACAGACTGCTCTGCACAAAAGTTCCGCCGCCCTGGCGACGAAGCAGCAAACCCTTCGCTTCGAGACGTTGGATCGCCTCGCGTAAAGAGGGGCGGGAGACGTCGAACTGTTTAGCCAGTTCACGTTCCGGTGGGAGTTTTTCGCCGGGGCGCAAAGTCCCCTCAAGAATTAAAAACTCCAGCTGCTGCTCAATCACATCGGATAGTTTTGGTTGGCGGATTTTGCTGTAGGCCATGATTTCCTGTCTTAAGCCATTTGCCCGGAGTCAATTGGTCTTACCAATTTCACGTTCGTGACGCTAAAGTAACAAAGTATTCACCTTCTGTCCATACAGGTTTTGATTGAAATCAGTAAACCACGCACATTTTAACAAGATTACAGAAATAACGTTTCAAAGATGTAACTATGCACAAATGTTAAATTTACTCCCCTGGGAGTAGATTTAACGTAATTGAAACGAGGAAAAATTTTATCTGAACCGATTCAACCGCTTATTTAATGCTTTTATATTCACAAATAATGAATAAATATTTATCAGCTAAAATTTGAGGTGGGAGAGGTGGTATTTACAAATGGTTTCTTTTTATTCAACTCGTCATCGTCCCTTCATAAAGCAGGTGCATTAACGCCCGCATACCATTATTCTTTAGCCGACGAAAGACTTTCGGTAACAATTAAGATTTCATCAGCGTAAACATATTAATACAACAAATGGAATTGCAAACTTACACACGCGTCACTGCGTAGTTCAAAAATAACCACACACGAGGTTTCATGATGGAAGGTCAACAGCATGGCGAGCAGCTAAAGCGCGGTCTTAAAAACCGCCATATCCAGCTAATCGCCCTGGGGGGCGCAATCGGTACCGGGCTGTTTCTGGGCAGCGCATCCGTTATCCAGTCAGCAGGGCCAGGGATTATTCTGGGTTATGCCATCGCGGGCTTTATCGCTTTTCTGATCATGCGTCAGTTAGGTGAAATGGTGGTTGAAGAGCCGGTTGCCGGTTCGTTCAGCCACTTCGCCTATAAATACTGGGGCGGATTTGCAGGCTTCGCTTCCGGCTGGAACTATTGGGTGCTGTATGTGCTGGTTGCGATGGCGGAACTGACGGCGGTCGGGAAATACATTCAGTTCTGGTGGCCTGAAATCCCCACCTGGGTCTCCGCTGCGGCCTTCTTTGTGCTCATCAACGCCATCAACCTGACCAACGTGAAAGTGTTTGGTGAGATGGAGTTCTGGTTTGCCATCATTAAAGTTATCGCAGTGGTGGCGATGATCCTCTTCGGCGGCTGGCTGCTGTTTAGCGGCAACGGCGGCCCGCAGGCAACCGTGCGTAACCTGTGGGAACAGGGCGGCTTCCTGCCGCATGGCTTCACCGGGCTGGTCATGATGATGGCGATTATCATGTTCTCCTTCGGCGGACTGGAGCTGGTCGGGATCACGGCGGCGGAAGCGGACAACCCGGAGCAAAGCATTCCGAAAGCGACGAACCAGGTTATCTACCGTATTTTGATTTTCTATATTGGTTCGCTGGCGGTGCTGCTTTCTCTGCTGCCGTGGACGCGCGTAACGGCTGATACCAGCCCGTTCGTCCTGATCTTCCACGAACTGGGCGATACCCTCGTGGCCAACGCGCTGAATATCGTGGTACTGACTGCGGCGCTGTCCGTCTATAACAGCTGCGTATACTGCAACAGCCGTATGCTGTTCGGCCTGGCTCAGCAGGGCAACGCGCCGAAAGTGTTTTTAAGCGTGGATAAACGCGGCGTACCGGTGAACACCATTCTGGTTTCCGCACTGGTTACCGCGCTCTGCGTGCTGATTAACTATATGGCGCCGGACTCGGCATTCGGCTTGCTAATGGCGCTGGTGGTCTCTGCTCTGGTGATCAACTGGGCAATGATCAGCCTCGCGCACATAAAGTTCCGTCGCGCCAAACAGCAGCAGGGAGTGAAAACTCGCTTCCCGGCGCTGTTCTACCCGCTGGGTAACTGGGTCTGCCTGCTGTTCATGGCGGCGGTGCTGGTCATTATGCTGATGACGCCAGGCATGGCCATCTCGGTCTACCTGATTCCGGTGTGGATTGTCATTCTGGGCGTAGGCTATCTGTGTAAACAGAAAACCGCAAAAACCGTTAAAGCGCATTAATCCCCACAGCCCTCACTTGCAAGAGTGAGGGCTGCAACCTGCCTCACATTTTCCTCTGTATAGCCATTTTATCCATATCAGCGGCGTTATCCTGCAACGCAATTACTTCGCTTGCGCAGAATAATTCTCTACATCATCTGATGGGAGACGTTTCAATGGAAAAGGGTAAGCTGTCGATAAAAGAAAAAATCGGCTATGGCATGGGGGACGCCGGATGCAACATCATCTTTGGCGCCATAATGCTGTTTGTTAACTATTTTTATACAGATATTTTTGGGCTGGCTCCCGCTCTGGTCGGCGTATTACTCCTCTCCGTTCGCGTGATTGATGCCGTTACCGACCCGATTATGGGCGCAATCGCCGATCGTACCCAAAGCAAATACGGGCGATTTCGTCCCTGGCTGCTGTGGATTGCCTTCCCTTATGCGCTGTTCAGCATCCTGATGTTCACCACCCCGGAATGGACATATAACAGCAAGGTTATCTATGCGTTTGTCACTTATTTTCTGCTGTCGATTACCTACACCGCCATCAATATTCCTTACTGCTCATTAGGCGGCGTCATCACCAACGATCCGCAAGAGCGCGTGGCCTGCCAGTCATACCGCTTTGTACTGGTCGGGATTGCCACTCTGCTGTTGTCATTAACGCTGCTGCCGATGGTGGAGTGGTTTGGCGGCGACAATAAAGCCAAAGGCTACCAGATGGCGATGACCGTACTGGCGATTATCGGCATGTGCATGTTCCTGTTCTGCTTCGCCACCGTTCGTGAACGCATTCGTCCTGCCGTTCCTACCCATGATGACATGAAGAACGATTTCAAAGACGTATGGAAAAACGATCAATGGGTGCGCATCCTGCTGCTGACGTTGTGCAACGTCTGTCCGGGTTTTATCCGCATGGCGGCAACCATGTATTACGTGACCTGGGTAATGGGGCAAAGCACTCACTTCGCCACCCTTTTCATTAGCCTTGGCGTGGTGGGAATGATGATCGGCAGTATGCTGGCGAAAGTGCTGACCGACCGCTGGTGCAAACTGAAGGTCTTCTTCTGGACCAATATCGCGCTGGCGCTGTTCTCCTGCGCCTTTTACTTCTTCGATCCAAAAGCCACTACGCTTATCGTGGTGCTCTACTTCCTGCTTAACATCCTGCATCAGATCCCTTCCCCGCTGCACTGGTCGCTGATGGCAGACGTCGATGACTACGGCGAATGGAAAACCGGCAAGCGCATCACCGGCATCAGTTTTTCCGGCAACCTGTTCTTCCTGAAACTGGGCCTGGCGATTGCCGGAGCAATGGTCGGTTTCCTGTTATCCTGGTATGGCTACGACGCTGGCGCTAAAGCGCAGAGCGACACGGCAATCGGCGGTATTGTTCTGCTCTTCACGGTGATCCCCGGCGTCGGCTATCTGATCACCGCCGGCGTGGTTCGCCTGCTGAAAGTGGATCGCGAACTGATGAAACAGATTCAGAAGGACCTGGAAAAACGCCGCGCCAACTACCGCGAGCTCAACGATGACCCGCAATTTAACGTCGCTGAAACAGTAAGGAAAGCCTGATGCAAAACTGGCCCAACCCGTTTATTGAACAACGCGCCGATCCGTTTATTCTTCGCGACGGCAACCATTATTACTTTATCGCCTCGGTGCCGGAATATGACCGGCTGGAGATCCGTCGGGCAAACTCGCTGGAAAACTTACGCACCGCCTCCCCTGTCGTCGTCTGGCGTAAACCTGAAAGCGGCCCGATGTGCGAGCTTATCTGGGCGCCAGAGATTCACCGCATCGGCGGCAAGTGGTACATCTATTTCGCCGCCGCGCATACCCAGGCGCTCGACAAACTGGGAATGTTCCAGCACCGCATGTTTGTCCTGGAGTGTACAGATGCCGACCCACTCAGCGGCGTCTGGGAAGAAAAAGGTCAGATCAAAACACCATTTGATACCTTCGCGCTGGATGCCACGACTTTTAGCCATCAGGGAAAACAGTGGTATTTGTGGGCGCAGAAAGCGCCGGATATCGCCGGAAATTCCAATATCTATCTTGCCGGGCTGGAAAATCCGTGGACGATCAAAGGCGCGCCGGTGATGCTCAGCAAGCCGGAATATGACTGGGAGTGTCGGGGTTTTCGCGTCAATGAAGGGCCTGCGGTTATCACGCACGGCGATAAGCTGTTTATCAGCTATTCCGCCAGCGCCACCGACGAAAACTACTGTATGGGTCTGCTGTGGATTGATATGCATGCCGATCCGCAAAATCCGGCAAACTGGCACAAATCACCGCGTCCGGTCTTTACCACCAGCAATGAAAACCGCCAGTATGGGCCAGGGCACAACAGCTTTACCCAAACGCCGGAAGGCGATGATGTACTGGTCTACCATGCGCGAAATTATACGAAGATTGAAGGCGATCCGCTGTACGATCCGAACCGTCATACCCGCCTGAAGCTGATTCGCTGGGACGAAAACGGAATGCCAGATTTTGGCATCCCGCCTGCGGATACCGTCTGAGCACGTTGCCCGGCGGCGCTGCGCTTACCGGGCCTATAAACCTATAAATGAGTGATGCCGTAGGCCGGATAAGCGCAGCGCCATCCGGCAAAACGACATTACACCAGCGCTCCGTAAATGGTCAGAAATGCGATCGCCACCACCACCGCCAGAGACGTTTTCTTCGCCATTGAGACAGCGGCTTTCGGCGTTTCGACCTTATCCGTGTGCGGCTCGCGGGCCAGCGAGAACTGTGCCAGACGCGTCAACACCTGGTACTGAGACGTGCGCAGATCCGCCAGCGAAACAAACCAGGCGGGCAGCGCTTTCTCGCCATGCCCCAGCAGCGCATAAACCACGCCAGCCAGACGCACCGGAATCCAGTCCAGAACATGAAGAATCGCGTCAATGCCAGACTGCAAACGTTGATGCGGCGTTTGATAACGCGCCAGCCAGGACTGCCAGGCGCGCAGAAACGCATAGCCAACCAGCGTCACCGGCCCCCACGGGCCGCCGACAATAAACCAGAACAGCGGCGCCAGATAGAAGCGGAAATTTATCCAGAGCAGCGCATTTTGCAGCTCGCGCAAAAACTCCCGTTCATTGCAGTCTGGCGGCACGCCGTGGATCAGCGTCAGTTCGTTAGCCATCGCTTCACGGGCATGGGCATCATTACGGGAAGCCGCGTTCAGGTACGCGTGATAATGCAGACGAACTTTCCCTGCGCCAATACACAACACACCAATCAGTATCCAGACCACCAGCGTGGGAGCGTTAAACAGTAAACCTTCCAGCGCACGCAGCAGCAGGAACGTCACCGCCATCGCAACAATCGTCATCCCCAGCGTACGCACCATCGAAAAATGCGTCGTCCGGCGGAACAGCACCTCCAGTCGGTGGTCGAGGTGCCAGTGCTCACCCAGCTTGAACAGGCGCTCAACAATCAGCACCAGTAATGTCGTAAACAGCGTCATGTCATCTCCTTGTGTGACGAGGCGGTGACCAGCGCGCGAAACTTCGCCCAGTCGAAAGACGGACCGGGATCGGTTTTACGCTCAGGCGCAATATTGCAGTGTCCGGTCATGTTGTCGGCTATCGCCGGGTAAAGCGCAATCAGCGTGCGCGTCACGGCGGCCAGTTGCTGATACTGCGCATCGGTATAAGCCAGCGTGTCCGTTCCCTCCAGCTCGATACCAATGGAAAAATCATTACAGCGCTCACGCCCCTGATAGTTCGACACGCCCGCATGCCAGGCACGCTTGTCGAAAGGGACATACTGCACAATTTCGCCATCACGGCGAATCAGACAATGTGCCGAAACGCGCAAATGGGCAATCTCGGCAAAAAAAGGATGGGCAGCGGGATCGAGTGTTCCGGTGAATAGCGCATCAATCCACGGACCGCCAAACTCGCCCGGCGGCAGGCTGATATTGTGCACCACCAGCAAAGAAGGGGTTTCGTCATCCGGGCGGCAGTCAAAATGGGGAGAGGGGACGCGTCGCGCCTCCACCAGCCAGCCCTTGTCTAACAGCATACAGAACCTCCTTTTATATGGTGCAGTTATCCGGTTCAGAGTAGCATGTTTCTACCTTATGATTCGTTACCAATTTGGAGTTTTATCATGCCGCCTCGCCGCTACAACCCTGACTACCGACGTGACGCGCTGTTGGAACGCATAAATCTGGATATCCCCACCGCTGTCGCCCAGGCGCTGCGTGAAGATTTAGGCGGAGAAGTTGACGCAAATAACGATATTACCGCGCAGCTTTTACCGGAGAACACCCGTTCTCACGCCACGGTGATTACCCGTGAAGATGGCGTATTCTGCGGAAAACGTTGGGTAGAAGAGGTCTTTATTCAACTGGCCGGCGATGATGTCAGCATCACCTGGCGCGTACAGGACGGCGACAGCATTAAAGCCAACCAGCCGCTGTTTGAACTGGACGGCCCGTCTCGCATCCTGCTGACCGGCGAGCGCACCGCGTTGAACTTTGTTCAGACGCTTTCCGGCGTCGCAAGCGAAGTCCGTAAATACGTTGATTTGCTGGCGGGGACAAAAACGCAACTGCTGGACACCCGCAAAACCCTGCCGGGTCTGCGAACCGCATTAAAATACGCCGTATTGTGCGGCGGCGGCGCGAATCACCGTCTGGGGCTTTCCGACGCCTTTCTGATTAAAGAGAACCACATCATCGCTTCCGGCTCAGTGCGCCAGGCGGTCGAGAAAGCCTTCTGGCTGCATCCTGATGTGCCGGTTGAAGTTGAAGTTGAGAATCTGGATGAGCTGGACGACGCGCTGAAAGCGGGCGCAGACATCATCATGCTGGATAACTTCGAAACGGATCAGATGCGTGAAGCGGTGAAACGCACCAACGGACAGGCGCGGCTGGAAGTTTCCGGCAATGTCACTGATGAAACCCTGCGCGAATTTGCCGAAACCGGCGTGGATTTTATCTCCGTTGGCGCGCTGACCAAACATGTGAGAGCGCTCGATCTCTCCATGCGTTTTCGCTAACGCCGAATTGTCATGCCCGATGGCGCTTCGCTTATCGGGCCGACAAACGATGTAAATCCCGGCTGATAATGCCCGGTGGCGCTTTGCTTATCGGGCCTACAAACGATGCAACGCCCTGCCGATAATGCCCGATGGCGCTTCGCTTATCAGGGCCTACAAACGATGTAAATCCGTAGGCCGGATAAGGCGTTTACGCCGCCATCCGGCACATTTTTTCGGGCGGCCTCGCAAACCTGCTGCCCTGCTATGCAACCCGCTAACAATCTTCTGAATCCCCTTTCCCGTTTCGAGTTTTGCCGCTCGCGAATTATCCCCTACGTTTGCCAAAGTAGCGCCTGTTAACTCAAGGAGCAGACAATGGACAAACAACGCGGATTTACGCTTATCGAACTGATGGTGGTGATCGGCATTATCGCCATCCTGAGCGCCATCGGCATTCCGGCCTACCAGAACTACCTGCGCAAAGCCGCACTGACGGATATGTTGCAGACATTCGTTCCTTACCGCACCGCCGTCGAACTCTGCGCACTGGAACACGGCGGCATTGCAACCTGCGACGCCAGCAGCAACGGCATCCCCTCTCC
The DNA here is from genome assembly GCF_030333595.1 of Citrobacter sp. CK181. Lineage (NCBI taxonomy): Bacteria > Pseudomonadati > Pseudomonadota > Gammaproteobacteria > Enterobacterales > Enterobacteriaceae > Citrobacter > Citrobacter sp. CK181. Next base: position 105,279 of record NZ_JAOWFN010000006.1, read on the forward strand.
GACCACCACCCGCTATGTCTCTGGCATGAGCATAGAAAAAGGCGTGGTAATGCTCACCGGGCAGGAGAGCCTCAACGGCCTGAGCATCACCATGACGCCCAACTGGGATAACGCCAACGGCATCACCGGCTGGACACGCAGTTGCAACATCCAGAGCGACAGCGCGCTGCAACAGGCCTGTGAAGATGTTTTCCGCTTTGACGCCAGCTAAGGAGAAAGCAATGAACATCACGCAACTTACGGCGCTGTGCCTGCGTCATCAGGGAATATTGCTCGATGCCGATAACGAGGTGGTTCACGTCGCGGTCGTGGATTCACCGTCCCATGAACTGCTGGACGCCCTGCACTTTGCCACAACAAAGCGGATCGACATTGTCTGCTGGACTCGTCAGCAGATGGAAGGCCATATGCATAAGCCCCGGAAAATGCTCCCGGCCGTCATCGCCGACGATAGCCGCACGGCGGCGGAACTTTTGCAGCAGACGCTGGAATCCGCGCTGGCAAAACGCGCTTCCGACATCCACATTGAACCTGCGGAAAACCACTACCGAATCAGGCTGCGCGTGGATGGCGTACTTCATGCCTTGCCCGGCGTGTCATCCGTCACTGGCGCGGCACTGACGGCAAGGTTAAAGGTACTGGGCAATCTGGATATTGCCGAACATCGACTCCCGCAAGACGGGCAATTTACCGTGACGCTTGCGGGCAATGCGGTTTCATTTCGTGTCGCGATCCTCCCCTGCCGGGACGGTGAGAAAGTGGTGCTGCGGTTACTTCACCAGGTCGAGCAGGCGCTTGATCTCAACGCGTTAGGCATGCCTGATACGCAACTCGCCCTGCTCATGCAGGCGCTACGGCAACCGCAGGGGCTGGTTCTGGTGACAGGCCCTACCGGCAGTGGAAAAACCGTAACGCTCTACAGCGCGCTACAGGCGCGCAACACCCTGGATGTGAATCTCTGTAGCGTAGAGGACCCGGTCGAAATTCCTGTCGAGGGCCTTAATCAGACACAAATTCATCCGCGCGCCGGACTTACTTTTCAGAGCGTATTACGCGCGCTGCTGCGTCAGGACCCCGACATTATAATGGTGGGCGAAATCCGTGATGGCGAAACGGCAGAAATTGCGATTAAAGCCGCGCAAACCGGCCACCTGGTGCTGTCCACGCTGCACACCAACTCCACCAGTGAAACGCTGATACGTTTACAACAGATGGGCGTCGCGCGTTGGATGATCTCATCCGCCCTGACGCTGGTCGTCGCCCAGCGACTGGTCAGAAAATTATGTCCGTACTGCCGTCATCTTGCCGCAGAGCCTGTCTCGCTTCCCGCCGCGCTATGGCCTACCACGCTTCCCCGCTGGCAAGCGCCCGGTTGCGAACGTTGCTACCACGGATTTTATGGGCGTACCGCACTCTTCGAGGTTTTGCCTGTTACGCCCGCATTGCGACAGTTGCTAATCAACAATGCAACCGTTGAGGCGCTGGAGTCCTGCGCCCGACAGGAAGGGATGAGTACGCTTTTTGAGAACGGCTGTCATGCGGTTGAACAAGGATTGACGACCTTTGAAGAACTCCTGCGCGTTCTGGGGCTACCCCATGTCAGCTAAACAGCTTTGGCGCTGGCAAGGGATTAACGCCACGGGCCATTCGGAAGAGGGGGCATTATGGGCTGACGATCGTGCCGCACTGCTCGTTGCTCTGGAACATCAGCACATCATGCCGATACGCGCAAAACGCTTGGGCGTTAAAGCGGCACACTGGCGCGCAGAACAAAGCGCGGAGATCGTCCACCAACTGGCGACGCTTCTCAAAGCGGGGCTTACGCTTTCCGAAGGACTGACATTGCTTGCCGGGCAGCATCCCAGTCGACAATGGCAGGCGCTGCTGCAAACGCTGGCCCATAACCTGGAGCAAGGCGACCCGCTTTCTTCCGCGCTGGCGCAATGGCCGCAGGTCTTTCCTCCACTCTATCAGGCGATGATCCGTACCGGGGAACTTACCGGAAAACTCGATGAATGCTGCTTTGAGCTGGCACGTCAGCAAAATGCCCAAAAACAGCTTGCTGACAAAGTCAAAAAAGCGCTGCGTTATCCCATCATAATTCTGACGATGGCCGTGATGGTTGTTTTCGCCATGCTGCACTTTGTCCTGCCGGAGTTTGCCGCTATCTACCGGACATTCAATACGCCGTTACCGGCACTGACGCAGGGCATCATCACACTGGCGCAGTGGAGCGCTCAATGGGGCTGGCTGATGGCGCTGCCCGGTGTCGCAATGGGGGTAATCTACGGTTTAATAATAAAAAAACCGTACTGGCAGATTCAACGCCAGCGTCTTCTGCTGCGCTGTCCCGTTATCGCACGCCTGGTCAGAGGCCAAAAACTCACGCAGATTTTCACCATCCTGGCATTAACGCAACGCGCCGGAATCCCCTTTTCACAAGGGCTGGAAAGTGTCGCAGAAACCCTGAATTGCCCTTACTGGTCTCAGCGTTTAGCTCAGGTTCATCGCGATATTCATGCCGGAAAACCGGTCTGGCAGGCGCTTAAAAATGCCGGTGAGTTCAGCCCATTGTGCATACAGTTGGTCATGACCGGTGAAACTTCCGGCGCGCTGGATGCAATGTTGCATAACCTTGCCCGGCACCACGGCGAGAATACGCTATCGCTGGCGGATAACCTGGCGGCGCTACTGGAACCCGCCTTGCTTGTTATCACAGGGGTCATTATTGGTACGTTGGTCGTGGCAATGTATTTGCCCGTTTTCCATCTGGGGGATGCGATGAGCGGTATGGGATAATGCTGGCGCATTGTGCTGCGCCAGCGCAGGGAATTACAGGCTATTGAAAACGCGGTTTTCTTGTTCCTGTACCCGAATAAACGTCGTGCGTTTCGTCAGCTCTTTCAGACGGGAGGCGCCAACGTAGGTACAGGCTGAACGCAGGCCGCCGAGGATATCACGCGCGGTGTATTCCACCGGGCCACGCAGCGGTAGCTTAACGGTTTTCCCTTCTGCTGCACGATATTGCGCAACGCCGCCAACGTGACGGGTCATAGCGGATTCAGAACTCATGCCATAGAACAGCATAAATTTCTCGCCATTCTCTTCAACAATTTTACCGCCGCTTTCTTCATGGCCTGCCAGCATACCGCCCAGCATCACGAAATCCGCGCCGCCGCCGAACGCTTTTGCGACATCGCCAGGCATGGTGCATCCGCCATCGCTGACAATCATACCGCCCAGACCATGCGCGGCATCGGCGCATTCAATCACCGCAGAAAGCTGCGGATAGCCCACGCCAGTTTTCACACGCGTGGTACATACGGAGCCAGGCCCAATCCCGACTTTTACAATATCCGCGCCGGAGAGAACCAACTCTTCACACATTTCACCGGTCACCACGTTACCGGCACAAATGGTTTTTGTCGGCCATGCTTCACGCGCCTTTGAAACAAACTGCACGAAGTGTTCGGAGTAACCATTTGCCACATCAATACAAACAAAGTTCAGTGCCGGGCTCTGCGCCAGAATCTGTTTGGTTTTTTCGAAATCAGCATCGGAGGTGCCTGTTGAAACCATCACATGCCTGAGAACATCCTCAGAGGCGGTACTGGTGAAGGCGTTCCAGTCCTCAACGGAATAGTGCTTATGTACGGCAGTCAGAATGTCGAACGATGCCAGAGCGCTTGCCATCTCGAAAGTCCCGACGGTGTCCATATTGGCCGCGATAATCGGCACGCCGGACCAGGTCTGACCTGAATGTTTAAAGGTGAATTGACGTTCCAGTTCAACATCAGAACGACTTTTGAGAGTAGAGCGTTTAGGGCGGATAAGAACGTCTTTGAAACCTAATTTCAGATCTTCTTCGATACGCATGTGCGGATTCCTGGGGTTAATGGCAAAAAAGCGAAACTCACAACTCCAGTGACGTTATCATACGCACTAATCAGGCTTGCGCAAGACTGCGAAATTCTCTTTTTTTACGCTACAATCCCATAAATTTACCTGGCGAATAGTAGATAATGCCTACAGTAATATCGCCTTCGCGCGCTCAACTTTTAACCATTTGATTATCAAACCTAAATCCCAGGATCTGGACTTATGAGGTATACAGTAGCCTTAACCGGCGGCATTGGCAGTGGTAAAAGCACCGTTGCGAGTGCATTCGCTGACCTCGGAATAAACGTTATCGACGCCGATATTATTGCGCGTCAGGTGGTTGAACCCGGTCAACCCGCCCTTATGGCGATCGCTGAACATTTTGGTTCTGCACTTATCGCGCCAGACGGTTCGCTACAACGTCGGATGTTGCGCGAACGTATCTTTGCCAGTCCTGAAGAGAAATCCTGGCTGAATGCCCTGCTCCATCCGTTAATTCAGCAGGAAACCCGGCGTCAGTTTCAGCAGGCAACGTCCCCTTACGTGCTATGGGTTGTGCCCCTGCTCGTCGAAAATGCGCTGTATAAACAAGCCAATCGCGTTCTGGTGGTCGACGTGACGCCCGAAACGCAGCTCTTGCGAACCATGCAGCGCGATGATGTGACGCGTGAACATGCTGAACAAATTCTGGCTGCCCAGGCAACGCGTGAAGCACGCCTTGCCGTGGCAGATGATGTTATTGATAATAATGGCGCACCGGACGCTATCGCGTCGGATGTCGCCCGCCTGCACGCGCGCTATTTACAGCTTGCGTCGCAGTTTGTCTCACAGGAAAAACCGTAATGCACACCCAGGTCCTTTTTGAACACCCTCTCAATGAGAAGATGCGTACATGGCTGCGCATTGAGTTTCTGATTCAGCAACTCTCCGTCAATTTGCCCCTCGCAGATCATGCGGACGCCCTGCATTTTTTCCGTAACATTGGGGATTTGCTGGATGTGTTCGAACGTGGCGAAGTGCGGACCGAGTTGCTAAAAGAGCTTGAGCGTCAGCAGCGCAAACTTCAGGCCTGGGTTGAAGTGCCGGGGGTTGACCAGAGTCGAATTGAGGCTCTGCGCCAGCAATTGAAGACGGCGGGCAGCATTCTGATTTCTGCTCCGCGTATCGGGCAGCAACTACGTGAAGATCGCCTGATTGCTCTGGTTCGTCAGCGCCTGAGTATTCCTGGCGGTTGTTGTAGTTTTGATTTGCCGACCCTGCATATCTGGCTGCATTTGCCGCAGGAACAGCGTGATGCGCAGGTTGAAACCTGGATCGCCAGCCTGAATCCGCTCAATCAGGCATTAACGCTGATCCTGGATTTAATTCGTAATTCCTCGCCGTTCCGTAAGCAAACCAGCCTGAATGGTTTTTATCAGGACAATGGCGATGATGCCGACCTGCTGCGTTTGCAACTGGCGCTTGATTCACAGCTCTATCCACAAATTTCCGGGCATAAGAGCCGCTTTGCGATTCGCTTTATGCCGCTGGATAGCGAAAATGGGCTGGTGCCTGAGCGCCTCGATTTCGAACTGGCATGTTGTTAAGGAGTAAAGATGTCAGAAACTATCACCGTTAGCTGCCCAACCTGCGGGAAAACCGTTGTCTGGGGCGAAGTGAGTCCGTTCCGTCCATTTTGTTCTAAACGCTGCCAGTTGATCGATCTCGGCGAGTGGGCCGCTGAAGAGAAGCGTATTCCAAGCTCTGGCGACTTGTCAGAAAGCGACGACTGGAGTGAAGAGCAGAAGTAATTCAACTAAAACGTAGGGCGGGCAAGCGTAGCACCCCCGCCATAATTTGCCGGATGGTGGCGTTGCCTTATCCGGCCTACGAACTACGAACACCATTAGCCAGCAATCAGCTTTTCAATTACTGGCGCATTCGCGGGCGGGAAATCTTCCGCATTCAGAGCATCTTGCGCAATCCACCGTCCCGGTTGCCCCTCTTTTCCCCACGGCTCCCCTTCCCAGTGATCAACTAACCAGAACCACAGTGTGATGTGCCTGTCCGGGAACTGATATTCCAGCTTTTCAAATAGCGTCGCTTCACGCGGGGTGATCCCTACTTCTTCCTGCAACTCCCGGATCAGCGCCTGCTCCGGCGTTTCGCCCGCTTCGATTTTCCCGCCGGGAAACTCCAGTTTATTGGCCATATGAGCATCGGCCGCACGTTGGGTAATAAAAATTTCGTGGTTCGGGTTGCGAATAATCCCGACAGCGATTTGCAGTTTTTTCATACGGTTACATCCATAAAAAAGGCGCAGTCACCTGCGCCTCATTGTCTTTATTCAGACCTTAGCTCAGACGGCCGTGGCACTGTTTGTATTTTTTACCGGAACCGCAAGGGCAAGGATCGTTACGACCCACTTTACGATCGCCCGTTTGCGCTGCCAGAGCAGCAGCCGCTGCGCTGTCGTCATCCTGATGACTAAGCTGCTGCATCTGCGCTAAACGCTCGGCTTCTTCGCGGCGCTGTTGTTCCATCGCTTCTACTTCTTCAGGCATACGAACCTGAACTTTGCTCAGCGTACTGACCACTTCATACTTCAGCGATTCCAGCATTGCTGCAAACATGGAGAAGGACTCGCGTTTGTATTCCTGCTTCGGATCTTTCTGCGCATAGCCACGCAGGTGGATACCCTGACGCAGGTAATCCATCGCCGCCAGGTGCTCTTTCCACAGCGAATCGAGAGTTTGCAGCATGACGCCTTTTTCGAAGTGACGCATCATCTCTGCGCCAACCACTTCTTCTTTACGCTGATACACTTCGATTGAGTGCGCCAGAATACGCTCACGCAGCGTCTCTTCGTGCAGCTCCGGCTCTTTATCCAGCCACTCGGCAATTGGCATATCCAGATCGAAGTCGTTTTTCAGACGTTCCTGCAAACCCGGAATATCCCACATCTCTTCCAGCGACTGCGGCGGAATGTACGCATCGATCGTCACTTTAAAGACGTCTTCACGAATGCTGTTGATGGTTTCGCTGACGTCGCTGACATCCAGCAGTTCGTTACGCTGGGTGTAAATGGCGCGACGCTGATCGTTCGCGACATCGTCGTATTCCAGCAGTTGCTTACGAATATCGAAGTTACGGCTTTCAACTTTACGCTGTGCATTAGCAATCGCTTTAGTCACCCACGGGTGCTCAATGGCTTCACCTGGTTTCATACCCAGTTTACGCATCATGCCCGACACACGGTCAGAGGCAAAAATACGCATCAACGCATCTTCCATTGACAGGTAGAAACGGGAAGAACCCGCATCGCCCTGACGGCCGGAACGCCCACGCAACTGGTTGTCGATACGGCGAGATTCGTGGCGCTCAGTACCGATGATGTGCAGACCGCCAGACGCCAGCACCGCCTCATGACGAACCTGCCAGTCCGCTTTGATCTGCGCGATCTGCTCTGGCGTTGGGTTTTCCAGCTCCGCCACTTCAGCCTGCCAGCTACCGCCCAGCACGATGTCCGTACCGCGACCGGCCATGTTGGTGGCGATAGTGACCGCAGCCGGGTAGCCCGCCTGCGCGACAATCGCCGCTTCGTTGGCGTGGAATTTGGCGTTCAGAACGTTATGCTTGATGCCCGCTTTGGTCAGCTCATTAGAGACCACTTCAGATTTTTCGATCGAGATCGTACCCACCAGTACCGGCTGGCCGTTCGCGGTACGCTCTTTGATGTCTTCAATGATCGCCTGAATTTTTTCCGCTTCGGTCATGTAGACCAGATCCGGCATATCCTTACGGATCATCGGACGGTTGGTCGGAACCACAACGGTATCCAGCTTATAGATAGAGCTGAATTCGAACGCTTCGGTATCCGCTGTACCGGTCATACCAGCCAGTTTCTCATACAGACGGAAGTAGTTCTGGAAGGTGATGGATGCCAGCGTCTGGTTCTCGTTCTGGATTTCCACGCCTTCTTTCGCTTCCACAGCCTGGTGCAGACCGTCGGACCAGCGGCGACCCTGCATGGTACGACCGGTGTGTTCGTCAACAATGATCACTTCGCCATCTTTAACGATGTAATCCACATCGCGGGTAAACAGCGCGTGCGCGCGCAGCGCGGCGGTTACGTGATGCATCAGCATGATGTTGCCCGGAGAGTACAGGGACTCGCCTTCATCCATAATGCCTTCTTTCACCAGCAGTTCTTCGATCAGCACCAGACCGCGTTCCGTCAGGTTGACCTGACGCGCTTTCTCATCAACGGAGAAGTGGCCTTCACCCTGGAAAGTATCAGAGTCTTCTTTTTCCTGGCGAATCAGATGCGGGATGATCTTGTTTACTTTCTTGTACATTTCCGAGCTGTCTTCAGCCGGGCCGGAAATGATCAGCGGCGTACGCGCTTCATCGATCAGGATGGAGTCGACCTCATCCACCAGCGCATAGTGCAGTTTACGCTGTACGCGCTCTTCCGGGCTGAACGCCATGTTATCGCGCAGGTAGTCAAAGCCGTATTCGTTGTTGGTGCCGTAAGTGATGTCGGCGGCGTAAGCTTCACGTTTTGCTGGGGCAGGCATGCCCGGCAGGTTAATACCGACGCTCATCCCGAGGAATTCAAACAGCGGGCGGTTGTTTTCAGCATCACGTTGCGCCAGATAGTCGTTCACTGTGACGACGTGTACGCCCTTACCGCTTAACGCGTTCAGGTAAGCAGGCAGCGTTGCGGTCAGGGTTTTACCTTCACCGGTACGCATTTCCGCGATACAGCGATCGTTCAGCACCATACCGCCCAGCAACTGGACGTCAAAGTGACGCATGCCGAATACGCGCTTACTCGCTTCACGAACCACGGCGAACGCTTCCGGGATCAGGCTTTCAACGCTTTCGCCTTTCTCCAGACGCGCGCGAAACTCTGCCGTTTTCCCTTTTAGTTCGTCATCGGAGAGTTTTTCCATCTCCGGTTCCATGGCATTGATGATGCCGACCGCTTTACGCATACGACGCAAGGTACGATCGTTACGACTACCGAATACTTTGGTTAACAATTTGATTAGCATAATAAAATCTCAAACGCCCCGCGATGCGGAGTCTCTATAATTAGTTGAAGGTTTTTTGTTTTTAGCTGAGGCGTTGAGGGCCAGCGCGGATTCCCTGCGCCTGACTTATCCAGGCGGGAACGCTAAATGAGGCCTGAGGCGTAAAGTGCGCACGGGCGACGCGACGTACAATCGTTGGCGGTGTGCCTTCCTGCGTCAGCATCGCGCTGAGCGTGTTCAGTAACGCAATATGGTGCGCCTGAAGTGGCGAAGACTCTTCAACAACCGGCAGCGTTTGCGGCGCCATGGCAAAAGAGAGATGGCGGATAACCGTGCGAATCGCATGCTGATGCCAGTAGTCGACGGTAAAATTCGGGCGGCGGTTACTCGCCTCCAGCAGCGCGAGCTGGCTGAAGTTAACCTTAACGGATTGATCGTGATTACTGGCGGTCGCTTTCGCCGGCGTATTAGGCTCGGCTGCGTTACTGAGAGCGGGCAGACCAAAGCTAGCCGCGACCATCCCCAATAAGAGATGCGGCCAGAAGTACCGTCTACCTAACTGTCGCCAGCGCGTCAGTATTCCACTCACGTCATTGCCACCCTGATATGCCCGGCATGTGGGCTTACGAATTCAAAACGTTTTTTGCGCACAAATCTTACCATTAAAGCGTACGCTCTACAGCAGTAATGACATGGCGCTGAGGATAAAAATGCTTAAGAAAGCAGCGAACGCACTGTATTTCGGTTCAGCGGCAGAGAAAAAGGCGAAGGCAAACGCCGGACGGAAGAGATAAAAAAACGACTGGCTTACCTGGCCGGAGAGGGTGCCAGATTAACCAGTCGAATTTATGCGACAGGTATACACTTCATCCTTCAAGCTGCCTCTTTGTTGGCTGCCTTCTCTCACCCCAGTCACGTACTGGTTGTACACTCCTGGGAATTCGCTCAGTTGCCGTCTTGATGCAACTTGAATGATTTTGTGTATAGCTATTATGCCAGTACAGTCGAAGGCGCTTTGAAAGCCAACGGCAGTTCTGCGTCGTCCTGGAAGGTCACATATTCCCAGGCTTCCTGTTTCGCCAGGACAGCCTGCAACAGTTTGTTATTCAATGCGTGACCGGACTTATACGCGGTAAACGCACCAATAATGTTGTGACCGCACATGAACAAGTCACCGATCGCGTCGAGCATTTTGTGACGAACAAATTCGTCTTCAAAACGCAGACCGTCTTCGTTCAGTACGCGATAATCGTCAACAACGATGGCACAATCGAAGCTGCCGCCCAGGCACAGGCCACGGGACTGCAAATATTCGATATCACGCATGAAACCGAAGGTACGCGCACGGCTGATCTGGCGCATGAACGCGTCCGCAGAGAAGTTCATCGCATAGCGCTGGCTGCTGGAATCAATCGCCGGATGGTTAAAGTCGATGGTGAAATCCAACGTAAAACCATTGTACGGCTTAAATTCAGCCCACTTGTCACCATCTTCGACGCGAACCGTCTCTTTGATGCGTACAAATTTTTTGGCGCAGTTCAGCTCATCAATACCCGCATCAAGCAGCAGGTAGACAAACGGAGCAGCACTGCCATCCATGATCGGGATTTCCGGCGCATCGACTTCGATAACGATATTATCGATGCCCAGACCCGCCAGAGCAGCGTTAAGGTGCTCTACGGTTGAAATCCGTACATCATGCTCGTTGACCAGACACGTACAGAGCATGGTATCACGCACAGATTTGGCATCGGCCGGGAAATCTACCGGTGGATTCAAGTCGGTGCGACGATAGATGACCCCGGTGTTGGCCGGCGCAGGGCGTAAGGTCAGGGTGACTTTCTTGCCGGTATGTAAACCGACACCTGTCGCCTGAACGATACGTTTAAGTGTCCTTTGTTTGATCATCGTATAATCTCGCCAAATTACCTATCCAACCGAAGTGTACTATACATTCGGTGGGCCAGTTTAGCACAAAGAGCCGTGAATCCCAAATTCCAGCCAATTCTTAATCAGCTTGCTTACGCAGGAACGCAGGGATATCCAGATAATCCGGTTCTTTTGCCGTTTGCGGCGTATTGTCGTTCACCACTTTTGCGACCGGCTTCTGCTCTTGCGTCAGCGGCGCCATGCCGTGCTGCTGGTAACGATCCATCACCGGCTGCTGTACCTGTTTGTTGGTCACCAGGGTGATTTCAGGACGCTTGTCCATACCAATACCGGTTGCCACAACGGTGACGCGCAGTTCGTCGTTCATATCCGGGTCCAGAGAAGTACCGATAACCACGGTCGCGTTATCCGACGCAAAAGCACGGATGGTGTTACCAACGGTTTCGAACTCATCCAGACGCAGGTCGAAGCCCGCAGTGATGTTAACCAGCACGCCGCGCGCGCCAGACAGATCGATATCTTCCAGCAGCGGAGAAGAGATCGCCATTTCTGCCGCTTCTTCCGCACGGTCTTCACCGCTTGCCACGCCAGAGCCCATCATCGCGTAGCCCATTTCGGACATCACGGTGCGCACGTCTGCAAAGTCGACGTTCATCAGACCCGGGCGGGTAATCAGCTCAGCGATACCCTGAACCGCGCCTTTCAGCACGTCGTTCGCCGCACCAAACGCATCCAGCAGGGAGATACCGCGTCCCAGCACTTTCAGCAGCTTGTCGTTCGGGATGGTGATCAGCGAGTCCACATGTTTGGACAGCTCAGTAATACCCTGCTCCGCGAATGCCATGCGCTTCTTGCCTTCGAAGTTGAAAGGCTTCGTCACCACGGCAACGGTCAGGATACCTAAATCTTTTGCCACTTCCGCAACCACTGGCGCTGCACCGGTACCGGTACCGCCGCCCATGCCTGCTGCGATAAACACCATGTCTGCGCCGTCAAGCGCTGCACGCAGTGCTTCACGATCTTCGTCCGCCGCATTGCGGCCGACTTCCGGGTTTGCACCCGCGCCCAGACCTTTGGTGATGCCGCTACCAATCTGAATGGTCTGCCCAACCGCAGTCTTACGCAACGCCTGAGCGTCGGTATTCACCGCGAAGAATTCAACACCTTCGATGCGCTCGCGCACCATGTGTTCAACGGCATTACCGCCGCCGCCACCGACGCCGATGACTTTAATCACCGCGTCGTTGGTCAGTTCCATAGGTTCAAACATAGTTTCTCTCCGTTTTGTGCCTGTCGCCTGAGACCGTTAATAGTCGCCGGTCTCATAAAAATTAAAACTCTTTTCGCAGCCAGCTATTAAGTCGCTTGATCCACGAGCCAACTGATGCCGTAACACGTTTTTCCACTTCCGCTTCGCCACTTAAGTGGGACTCTTTCCCGTAGTGAAGCAGCCCCACCGCCGTTGAGTAGTACGGCTCCTGGGCATAATCCGTCAGTCCGGTAATATTCAGCGGCGCGCCAATACGCACTTGCGTATGGAACACGCGCTGAGCACAGGCAGCAAGACCTTCAATTTGCGCCGCGCCGCCGGTTAATACAATCCCCGCCGCCAGATGATGTTTCACACCCTGCTGGCGAAGCTGTTCCTGTAATTGCAAAATCTCTTCGTTGACCAGGTTGAGCAGCTCGGTGTAACGCGGCTCAATCACCTCCGCAAGCGTCTGACGTTGCAGGCTACGCGGCGGACGACCGCCCACGCTCGGCACTTCAACGCTTTCGTCTTTGCCGACGATAGAGCCCAGCGCGCAGCCGTGACGCACTTTGATGGCTTCAGCATCGCTCGGCGGCGTACCGAAGGCATACGCGATATCGCTGGTCACGACATTCCCTGCGTAAGGGATTACCTTGGTATGGCGCAACGCCCCGCCAGTATAAACGGCGATATCCATTGTACCACCACCGATATCAACCACGCAGACGCCCAGTTCACGTTCATCTTCCGTTAAAACGGAGTAACTGGCCGCTAACCCGGCAAATATGAGTTGGTCAACTTTCAGGCCACAACGTTCCACCGCTTTAACGATGTTTTTCGCCATGTCGTTGTGGCATGTGATCAAGTGCACTTTTGCCTGCATACGCACACCGGAAAGGCCAACCGGATTCTTAATGCCTTCCTGGTAATCGATCGCATATTCCTGCGGAATGACATGCAGCACACGATGCTCATCACGCACGCGCACCGACTTCGCGGTATGCACGACGTTTTCCACATCTTCCTGCGTCACTTCTTCTTCGGAGATCGGCACCATACCAATTTCATTCTGACAGCTAATGTGCTTGCCAGAAAGCGCCAGATACACCGAGGAGATCTGGCAATCCGCCATCAGCTCCGCCTGGTCAATGGCGCGCTGTACGCACTTCACCACTGACTCGAGGTCATTCACCCCGCCTTTATCCATACCTCGCGACGGGCAACTGCCCACGCCAATGATATTGACCATACCGTCGGGCAGAACTTCCCCTACTAAAGCGGCAACCTTCGCGGTGCCAATCTCCAGTCCTACTACCAGTTTTCTGTCCGTCGCCTTGATCATTGTTGTTCTGCCTGTGCCTGATTCTGTTGCTGATTAGATTCCTCTGGAGGTAAGGGTGCCCACCCTACTGCCGCCCCCGAGTCATAACGCAAATCAACGTAGCTTATCCGTTTGCCATCGGTTTGCGCCTGCTGCTGTAAAACCGGATAAAGTTCTACAAAGCGAGCCAAACGTTTCATCGTATCGCCCCTGCCGAGGTTGAGCTTAATATCGTTATTCAGCGTCAACTGCCAGGAACGACGCGCGGTCATTGCCGCTTCCTTCAGGGTGAATCTGTCCTTAGCCAGCACCTGCCCCATATCGCGATACCCCTGCAACACTTCACTCGCGCTGCCTTCCGGGCCATACAACATGGGTAATACCTGTTTACTGGTTCGCTCTGCCGGTACGCTGAAGGTATTGCCTTCGGCATCAACCATATGCTGATCATTCCAACGCGCAATCGGCACATATTCAACCAGATGAATCTTCAATTCATCAGGCCATTGCTTTCTGACGCTGGCCTGTTTAATCCACGGTAAACGCTCTATCTGGCTCTGGATAATGTTCACATCCTGAGTCATAAACGTACCCGGCGCGCCCAACGCCAGAATCGACTGGCGGATGTCATCATTGCGCGTGTAATGCCGCTCGCCGGTCAACACCAGTTTCGACAACGGCAAACGCTGCGCGTCTTCCATCCAGCCCAACACAACCCAGCCGCTGACAAACACGGTGCAGAGCACCGTCAGCAGGAACAGTATTCCTGCAAGACGCGTTCCATTATTGCGGCGTGAAGAAGACACCTCTTCATCACTGTTTCGCGTGTTCAGCGCAGCCTGCGACATATCAGTCCGCCAACTCCAGAATTCGTACCACCAACTGCGAGAAGCTCATGCCCGCCTGACGCGCCGCCATCGGCACCAGACTGTGGCTGGTCATACCCGGCGAGGTATTCGCTTCCAGCAGATAAAACTGGCCATCGCTGTCCAGCATGACGTCGATGCGGCCCCATCCTTTGCAACCCAACGCGGTCCACGCTTTCAGGACCAATGTCTGCAAAATAGCCTCTTGTTCCTCTTCCAGACCTGCCGGGCAGAAATATTGTGTCTCATCAGAGAGATACTTCGCCTCATAATCATAGAAGGTTCCGGCGGGTTGGATACGAATTGACGGTAAAATTTCTTCACCGAGTATCGCAACCGTAAATTCCGGGCCACTGAGCCATTTCTCAATCAGTACTTCTTCATCATGCTGAAAAGCCAATGCTAATGCTGCCTGCAAAGCATTTTCTTCTACCACTTTCGACATGCCGACGCTGGAACCTTCACGGCTCGGCTTCACAATCAGCGGCAAACCCAGCGCAGAAATTTGCGTTAGCGCGTCGTCGCTAAGCCCTTTTTCAAACTCAGCGCGCGTCAATGCCACCCACGGCGCAACCGGTAATCCGGCGCCCTGCCACAGCAATTTGCTGCGCAGTTTATCCATTGAGATTGCTGAAGCCATCACCCCGCTGCCGGTATAGGGCAGGCCAATCAGATCCAGCATCCCTTGCAGCGTGCCATCTTCGCCGCCGCGACCATGCAACGCAATAAACACCTTCTGAAAACCCATTGATTTCAGCAGGGTGACATCAACCTCTTTCGGATCGATCGGATGCGCATCCACGCCGCCTTCGCGTAACCCGGCCAGCACCGCCGCGCCGGAATTCAGCGAAACATCACGTTCGGCGGAGGTTCCACCCAACAGGACCGCGATTTTATCAGCCATGTTGCTCCTCCTCCTGGGCTTGCGGCTTCAGTTTGATTTCAGCTAAGGTGCGCGCAATTTTGCCGATATTTCCCGCGCCTTGCACCAAAATCAAATCATTACCGGTTAATACCGGCGCCAACATTTGCGCAACCTGCGCCGGATCGGAGACCAGAATCGGGTCAATTTTACCGCGACCGCGAATCGTACGGCACAGCGAACGGCTGTCCGCTCCCGGAATTGGCGCTTCGCCTGCGGCGTAAACATCCAGCATTAACAGCGCGTCAACCTGCGTCAGCACGTTGGCGAAATCGTCGTACAGATCGCGCGTACGTGTGAAGCGGTGCGGCTGGAAAACCATCACCAGATTTTTATCCGGCCAGCCTGCACGCGCGGCCTTAATGGTGGCGTCAACTTCCGTTGGATGATGGCCGTAATCATCGACCAGCATCGCCGTCCCTGCTTTACCGTTTACCGGCTCAAGCGGGAATTCACCGAGGAAATCGAAGCGACGCCCGGTGCCCTGGAAGCTTTCCAGCGCGCGCAGAATCGCCTCGTCGTCAATCCCTTCTTCGGTCGCCACCGCCACGGCAGCCGCCGCGTTCAGCGCATTGTGGCGGCCCGGCGCATTCAGCGTCACCTGCATTGCAGGTTTATCCTGACGCAGCAGCGTAAAATGCCCCTGCGGCCCAACCTGCTGGTACTCTTCCACACGCACGTCAGCGTCGTCGCTAAAACCATACGTTGTGGTCTGACGGCCCACGCGCGGCAGCAGTTCGCGGATCACCGGATCGTCAACACACATCACTGCACGACCATAAAACGGCAAATTGTGCAGGAAATTAATAAAGGTCTGCTTCAAATTTTCGAAGTCGCCCTGGTAAGTATCCATATGGTCGGCTTCAATATTGGTGACAATCGCCACCATCGGTTGCAGATGCAGGAACGACGCATCGCTCTCATCCGCTTCCGCAATCAGATAACGGCTGTGGCCTAAACGCGCATGCACGCCAGCCGCTTTCACCAGCCCACCGTTGACGAAGGTCGGGTCCAGCCCCGCTTCCGCGTAAATGCTGGAGACCATCGCGGTGGTCGTTGTTTTACCGTGCGTCCCGGCAATGGCGATGCCGTGACGAAAACGCATTAACTCCGCCAGCATCTCCGCGCGACGGATCACCGGAATACGCGCTTCATGCGCCGCGACAATCTCCGGGTTATCCGCAGAGATCGCACTGGAAACCACCACCACGCTCGCATCGCGCACGTTTTCCGGGCGATGATTGAAGAAAATGGTGGCGCCGAGGCTCGCCAGTTGCTGCGTAACCGGATTCGGCGCTAAATCAGAACCACTGATCTGATACCCTTCATTGGCCAGAACTTCGGCAATACCGCCCATACCGGCACCACCGATGCCGACAAAGTGGATGTGCCGAACGCGACGCATTTCGGGCACGATGGAACGCAGTTTTGCCAGTTGTTGTGTATTCATTCTTTACGCCATTCACTTCTCAATTCATGCGGTGCAAAAGGCACCGCCACAATTACGCCCGGGCAGCCCGGCTCACTTCATTTGCAACACGCTCGGTGGCATCTGGAATAGATGCAGCGCGGGCACGTTCTGCCATGGTTAATAACGTTTCTCGCGACCACCCGGCCAGGGTGCTGGCGACGGCATCCACAGTAAACTGCGGCTGCTCAAAAATTTTGGCGGCCCCCGCTTTCTCCAGCGGCAGGGCATTCCAGTACTGCTGCCGGTCTTTATGCTGAAACGGCACAAACAGCGCGGGTAAACCAGCGGCGGCAATTTCACTCACCGTTAACGCGCCAGAGCGGCAAACGACAACATCCGCCCACGCATAGGCTGCGGCCATGTCATCAATAAATTCCGTCACCTTATGCTGCGGTTGCCCCGCCCCGGCATAAGCCTGCTCTACGGTCTGCTGCGCGCCTTTACCGCTTTGATGCCAGATAGTGACCGTATCGCCCAGTTTTGCCGCAACTTGCGGCAGCGTCTGGTTCAATACCCGGGCCCCCTGAGAGCCGCCCACCACCAGCACGCGAATCGGCCCTTCACGTCCGGCCAGGCGTTCTTGCGGCAAGGGGAGCGCCAGTACGTCAGTACGTACCGGGTTTCCGACCACGTCCGCTTTCGGAAACGCGCCGGGAAAAGCCTGCATCACCGTCGTGGCGATTTTCGCCAGCCACTTATTGGTCAACCCTGCAATGCCGTTTTGCTCATGCAGCACAACCGGAATACCCAGCGACCACGCCGCCAGACCGCCGGGGCCAGAGACATAGCCGCCCATGCCGAGCACCACATCAGGCTTAAACTGCTTCATGATCGCCCGCGCCTGGCGCCAGGCGTTAAAAATACGCAGCGGTGCCGCCAGCAGCGCTTTCACGCCTTTTCCGCGCAAACCGGAAATGCGAATGAAATCAATCTCAATGCCATGCTTCGGCACTAAATCCGCTTCCATACGATCGGCGGTTCCGAGCCAGCGTACTTGCCAGCCCTGGTCCATTAAATGGTGCGCGACGGCCAGTCCCGGGAACACATGTCCGCCAGTACCGCCCGCCATCACCATTAACCGCTTCGGTTGACCACTCATCGTGAACCTCGTGTAAACGCCTGCGCTTTTTCCAGACGCGTTTCATAATCAATACGTAACAAAAACATGATGGCCGTCGACATGATCAGCAAACTGGAACCCCCATAACTGATCAGCGGCAGCGTCAGCCCCTTCGTTGGCAGCATGCCTGCCGCCGCGCCGACGTTGACCAGCGCCTGGAAGCTGAACCAGATTCCAATCGAGCAGGCCAGGAATCCTGAAAAACGGTGATCAATCTCCAGCGCCTTACGGCCAATCGACATCGCGCGAAAAGCGACGAAGAATACCATTAAAAGCGCCAGTACCACACCGATATAACCCAGTTCTTCCCCAATAATGGCGAAGATGAAGTCAGTATGCGCTTCCGGCAGATACTCCAGTTTTTGTACCGAGTTCCCCAGCCCCTGCCCCCACATCTCACCACGGCCAAATGCCATCAGGGATTGCGTCAGCTGGTAGCCGCTGCCAAACGGATCTTCCCAGGGGTTCCAGAAAGAGGTCACACGGCGAATACGATACGGTTCGGCGAGGATCAGCAGGATCACCGCCGATATCCCCATGCCGATGATGGCAATGAACTGCCATAACTTCGCCCCGGCGAGAAACAGCATCGCCAGCGTGGTAACGAACAGCACCACCACCGTCCCGAGATCGGGCTGCGCCAGCAGCAAAATCGCCAGCACCAGAATCACGCCCATCGGTTTTAAGAAGCCGCGCAGGTTATTACGCACTTCATCAACTTTGCGCACCAGATAGTTGGCGAGGTAGCAGAACAGCGACAGTTTGGTAAATTCCGCAGGCTGAATACGCAGCGGCCCCAGCGCAATCCAACGCGATGCCCCGTTAACTGAGCTACCCACCACCAGCACGATCAACAACATGATGATCGACGCGATCAGCATCGTGGTGCTGTACTTTTGCCAGAACTCCATCGGTAAACGCAGCGTGATCATCGCCAGGCAAAACGCCAGGAGTATGTACAGCGCGTCACGCTTGGCAAACAGGAAAGGATCGTTCGCCAGACGTTGTCCGACAGGCATTGACGCCGACGTCACCATGATGAAACCGATCGCCGCCAGGCCAAATGTCAGCCAGAGCAACGTGCGGTCATACATGATCAGGCTATCGTCGTCTTTATCGCGCGACGCCATCACCCAGCCTTTAAGCGCCGTAAAGACCCATACCAGGATTCCAAATCCCGGCAGGCGCGGCATTCTCAGGCGAGGGAGAGATAAACGCATCAACCTAACTCCTTCGCCAGACGGGTAAAGACATCGCCCCGTTGCTCAAAATTCTTAAACTGATCGAGGCTGGCGCAGGCCGGAGACAGCAGGACCATATCGCCCGGTTGCAAACGCGGCGCCAGCAGACGCATCGCCTCTTCCATCGTCTCAGTTTGTTCTGCGATTTCCGGGCGCAGCGCCGCCAGCTGCGCGCCATCACGACCAAAGCAGTACAGGCGAACGCGATCGCCGCCCAGGTAACGGGTGAGCGAAGAGAAATCCGCCGATTTACCATCGCCGCCGAGCAGCAGGTGCAGCGTACCGTCTACGTGCAGGCCATTCAGCGCCGCTTCCGTGCTGCCTACGTTGGTGGCTTTGGAATCGTTAATCCAGCGCACGCCGTTATGCTCCAGCGCCAGCTGGAAGCGATGCGCCAGGCCGGTAAAGGTCGTCAACGCTTTCAGGCTGCTGGCGCGCGGTAAACCCGCCGCATCGGCCAGCGCCAGCGCCGCCAGCGCATTGGTGTAGTTGTGCTGGCCGGAAAGCTTCATCTCTTTCACGTTCAACACTTTTTCACCCTTCACCCGCAGCCAGGTCTCGCCCTGCTGGCGATTGAGGTGATAATCCCCCATGTTGACGCCAAAACTGACGCAACGCGCATCCGCGCCGCGTACCGGCATGGTCAGCGCGTCATCAGCATTCACCACGCAAACTTTCGCATTCTCATACACGCGCAGTTTTGCCGCGCGATACTGTTGCAGACCAAACGGATATCGGTCCATATGGTCTTCGGTAACGTTCAGGATGGTTGCGGCAACGGCCTGTAGGCTGGATGTCGTTTCCAGCTGAAAGCTGGAAAGCTCCAGTACGTACAGCTCGCGAGCGGCGTCCAGCAGCATCAACGCAGGCAGACCGATGTTACCGCCAACGCCCACGTTCACGCCCGCCGCTTTCGCCATCTCACCTACCAGCGTGGTCACGGTGCTTTTACCGTTCGATCCGGTGATCGCCACGATCGGCGCCTGCGCTTCGCGACAGAACAGTTCGATATCGCCGACAATCTCAATACCCGCATCGGCGGCAGCGCTCAGTGAAGGGTGCGCCAGAGCAATACCAGGGCTGGCGACAATTAGATCCGCCGCCAGTAGCCAGTCATCATTCAGGCTGCCGACGTGACGCTCTACCGCTTCCGGTAATTTGTCCAGACCCGGCGGCGTCGCACGGGTATCCATTACGCGCGGCGTTACGCCGCGCGCCAGGAAAAAGTCCACGCAGGAAAGCCCGGTCAATCCCAGACCAATAATGACGACTTTTTTACCCTGGTAATCAGCCATGATTAACGTACCTTCAGCGTTGCCAGGCCAATCAGGACCAGCATCAGCGAAATAATCCAGAAGCGCACGATAACGCGCGGTTCCGGCCAGCCTTTCAGTTCATAGTGATGATGAATCGGCGCCATGCGGAAGATGCGCTGCCCGCGCAATTTAAAGGAACCGACCTGCAAAATGACTGACAGGGTTTCCACGACAAACACGCCGCCCATAATCACCAGCAAAAACTCCTGACGCAGCAGCACCGCGATGATGCCCAGCGCGCCGCCCAGCGCCAGCGACCCGACGTCTCCCATAAAGACCTGCGCCGGATAGGTGTTAAACCACAGGAAGCCTAAGCCCGCGCCGACAATCGCCGTACAGACAATCACCAGTTCACCGGCATGGCGTAAGTACGGAATATGCAGGTAGTTGGCGAAGTTCATGTTGCCGGTTGCCCACGCCACCAGCGCAAAACCGGCGGCGACGAATACGGTCGGCATAATCGCCAGGCCGTCCAGGCCATCGGTCAGGTTAACCGCGTTGCCCGTTCCGACGATCACGAAGTACGCCAGCAGCACGTAGAACAGACCCAGTTGCGGCATCACGTCTTTAAAGAACGGCACCACCAGTTCGGTGGCCGGCGTGTCTTTCCCCGCCAGATACAGCGCGAACGCCACGCCCAGCGCAATCACCGACATCCAGAAATATTTCCAGCGAGCGATCAGCCCTTTGGTGTCTTTACGCACCACTTTGCGGTAATCATCGACAAAACCAATAATGCCGTAGCCCACCAGCACCACCAGCACGCACCAGACGTACGGGTTAGACGGGTAAGCCCACAGCAGGACGGAGACCACAATCGCCGTCAGAATCATAATGCCGCCCATTGTTGGCGTACCGCGCTTGCTAAAGTGCGATTCCGGGCCGTCATTACGCACGACCTGGCCAAAAGACAATTTTTGTAAGCGGGCAATCATACGCGGGCCCATCCACAAGGAGATGAACAGCGCGGTCAGCAGGCTGACGATGGCGCGAAACGTCAGATAGGAAAAGACGTTAAAGCCGGAATAATATTTGACCAAATGTTCGGCCAGCCAAACTAACATGTTCCATTCTCCTGTAATGCGCGTACTACCTCTTCCATGGCGGCACTACGTGAACCCTTCACTAAAATGGTAATAATCTGATGCTCCGCAATCAGCGTGTTAAGACGCGCGACCAGAGCCGATTTATCCGCAAAATGTTCGCCAACGCCGCTGGCATTGCCGATCGCCTGACTCAGTTTTCCTGTACTCAGCACGCTGTCGATACCCGCCGCTTTTGCCGCTTCACCGACCTGAACATGGCATGCTTCGCTTTCCGCGCCCAGCTCCGCCATATCGCCGACCACCAGCACCCGGTAGCCCGGCATTTCAGACAGCACCTGCACAGCGGCGGTCATCGAACCGACGTTGGCGTTATAGGAGTCATCAAGTAACAGCTGGTTGTCATTCAACTGGATGGGGAACAGGCGCCCCGGCACGGCTTTCAGGTTCGCCAGACCGGTTTTAATGGCGTCAAGGGTCGCCCCTACCGCCATCGACAGCGCAGTCGCCGCCAGCGCGTTCGCAATATTGTGACGACCAGGCAGCGGCAGCAGGACGTCAATGTCGCCCGTCGGCGTTTGCAGCGTGAATTCCGTACCGTGCGAGGTCACATGGATATTGGTCGCGGTAAAATCGCTGTTGGCGGCATTCGGTGAAAAACGCCACACTTTGCGATCGCCAATAATGCCCTGCCAGTTCAGCCAGTCGTTGTTATCGGCGTTCATAATGGCGATCCCATTCACCGGCAAGCCGGTATAGATTTCGCCTTTCGCTTTCGCCACGCCCGCCAGCGAACCGAATCCTTCCAGGTGCGCTGCCGCCAGATTATTAACCAGTGCCGCTTCAGGACGCGTCAGGCCGACGGTCCAGGCAATTTCGCCCTGGTGATTGGCGCCTAACTCAATGACGGCATAGTCATAATCGTTGTTTAACCGCAGCAACGTCATCGGTACGCCGATATCGTTATTCAGGTTGCCCGCGGTGTATAAGGTGTTGCCACACTGACTCAGAATGGCGGCGGTCATCTCTTTAACGGATGTTTTGCCGGAGGAGCCGGTTAACGCCACTACGCGGGCGGGAACCTGCGCCCGAACCCATGCGGCCAGTTCGCCGAAGGCCAGCCGCGTATCTTTGACAATCAGCTGCGGCAGATCGCAATCCAGCGGGCGACTCACCAGCAGCGCACCGGCGCCACCCTCTTTCGCGTTATCCGCAAAATCATGGGCGTCGAAACGCTCGCCTTTCAGCGCCACAAACAGGCAGCCCGGCGTCACTTTACGCGTATCAGTCGTGACCGCGTCAATCGTCAGGTCGGCGCCCTGTAATTCGCCGTGCAGAATACCGGCCAGTTGGCTGAGCGTTACGCTAATCATGCGATCACCCCCAGCAGACGTGCAGCCGTTACGCGGTCGGAGTAATCAAGGCGCTGAGTACCGACAATCTGGTAATCCTCATGCCCTTTACCCGCGACCAGAACCACGTCGTTTTCTTTCGCCTGCATAATGGCGCAGGTCACCGCCTCTGCGCGGCCTTCCATCACTTTCGCGTGCCCGGCATCCAGCATACCCGTCAGAATGTCGTTGATGATCGCGCGCGGCTCTTCGGTGCGTGGGTTATCGTCCGTCACGACCACCACGTCCGCGAACTCTTCGGCAATCGCCCCCATCAGCGGACGTTTACCTTTATCGCGATCGCCACCGCAGCCAAAGACGCACCACAGTTGACCAGTACAGTGCAACCGCGCAGCCTGCAACGCTTTTTCCAGCGCATCCGGCGTGTGGGCGTAATCGACCACCACCGTAGTTTTGCCCGGTGCGCTGAACACCTCCATCCGCCCGCAAACCGGTTGCAGTCGAGGGGCGGTTTTCAGCAGATCCGCCAGGGGGTAGCCAAGCGCCAGCAACGTTGCCAGCGCCAGCAGCAGGTTGCTGACGTTAAACGCACCCATCAGACGGCTTTCAACCTCGCCTTCGCCCCAACTGGAGTCGAAACGGATCGTCGCGCCGCTATCGTGGTACTTCACCTCAACCGCTTTCAGCCAACGTCCGTGGCAGTTCGGGTTGATATGATCCTCCATCGAGACCGCAACGGCATCCGGCAACCTCACCAGCCATCGGCGTCCGACTTCATCATCGGCATTGACGATAGCCTCGCCGTAATGGTGCGTTGAATAGAGCATCCATTTCGCCGCTTCGTAATGTTCCATGTCACCGTGATAATCAAGGTGATCGCGGCTTAAATTCGTGAAAACAGAGGCGGCAAATTTCAGCGCGGCGACCCGGTGCTGCACCAGACCGTGGGAAGAGACTTCCATTGCACCGAATGTTGCGCCCTGCTCAACCAGACCGGCCAGCACATGCTGTACGTCAACGGCGGAACCGGTTGTGTTCTCCGTCGGGATCACTTTGCCCAACAGACCATTACCCACCGTTCCCATTACCGCGCTGGTTTCGCCAAGCAGTTGGCTCCACTGCGCCAGCAGTTGCGTGGTGGTGGTTTTTCCGTTCGTTCCGGTCACGCCGACCAGACGCATATGTTCAGATGGCTCGTGGTAGAAGCGGCCCGCCAGTGCAGATAAACGCTCGTTGAGCTGGCTCAGATAGATAACCGGCACACCGTGCATTTCACGGATTTCCCCGTCGGTCGCCTCATCTTTGGCCTCTGCAATAATGGCAGCCACACCTTGCGCTATCGCCTGCGGGATATATCGACGCCCGTCCGCCTGATGACCCACCACTGCCACAAAGAGATCGCCCGATGCAGCCACACGGCTGTCGAGTGTCATCTCCCGCAGTGCTCGCTCCGGTGCGCCAGGCACCCACGGAGCGAGAAGGTCGCGCAAATTACGATCTGCCACCTGTTCCCTCGCCTTGGTTAATTACAAATTCACTTTTTTCGCCCGTTGCCAGCGCATCCGGTTCGATGTTCATGGTGCGCAGTACGCCGCCCATAATGGCACCGAATACCGGCGCGGAAACGGCGCCGCCGTAGTATTTACCCGCCTGCGGATCGTTGATAACAACCACCAGCGCGAAGCGCGGCTGACTCGCAGGCGCAACGCCTGCGGTATAAGCAATGTATTTGTTGATGTAGCGGCCATCCGGCCCCACTTTTTTCGCCGTACCGGTTTTAATGGCGATGCGATAACCTTTGATCGCCGCCTTCACGCCGCCGCCGCCCGGCAGCGCCACGCTTTCCATCATGTGGACGACGGTACGAACGGTCGCTTCCGGGAAGACGCGCTCGCCCGGTACAGGAGGATCAACTTTGGTAATCGACAGCGGACGATAAACGCCGTAGCTGCCAATCGTTGCGTAGACTCGCGCTAACTGTAACGGGGTTACCATTAGCCCATAGCCGAAAGAGAAGGTGGCCCTCTCTATGTCAGACCACCGTTGTTTTTGAGGATATAAGCCACTGCGTTCTCCGACCAACCCCAAATTGGTCGCCTTTCCTAGCCCAAAACGTGAGTAAGTATCTACTAACGCTGAGGACGGCATCGCTAACGCCAGCTTAGAAACGCCGACGTTACTCGACTTCTGTAAAACCCCGGTCAGGGTCAATTCGCTGTAACGCGCCACGTCTTTGATTTCGTGACCATTAATTCGATATGGCACCGTGTTCAGCACGGTGTTTTCACGCACGACCCCGCGCTGTAACGCGGTCATCACCACCATCGGTTTGACGGTTGAACCGGGTTCAAACACGTCCGTGATGGTGCGGTTACGCATAGCGTCTTTCGGCGTACCGGTCAGGTTATTCGGGTTGTAGGACGGGCTGTTCGCCATTGCCAGCACTTCGCCAGTATTGACATCCACCAGCACGGCGCTGCCTGACTCCGCTTTGTTGAAGGCCACGGCGTTGTTCAGTTCGCGATAGACCAACGCTTGCAGACGCTCATCAATGCTCAGCGCCAGATTGTGCGCGGCCTGGCTGTCGGTAGAAGAGATATCTTCAATAACCCGGCCATAGCGGTCTTTACGTACAATACGTTCACCAGGCTGGCCGGTCAGCCATTTATCAAAACTCTTCTCAACCCCTTCGATCCCCTGGCTGTCAACGTTGGTAAAACCGATAAGGTGAGCGGTCACTTCCCCGGAAGGATAGTAACGGCGGGACTCTTCGCGCAGATGAATGCCTGGCAGCTTCAGTTTTTTGATGTAGTCGCCGAGATCCGGGTTAACCTGACGCGCCAGATAAATAAAGCGGCCTTTCGGGTTCGCATTAACACGAGCCGCCAGTTGGTCGAGCGGCATTTTCAGCGCGTCTGCCAGCGCTTTCCAGCGGTTGTCCAGCGTGATCCCGCCTGCATCATGCAGCTCTTTCGGGTCCGCCCA
The DNA here is from genome assembly GCF_030333595.1 of Citrobacter sp. CK181. Taxonomy (NCBI): domain Bacteria; kingdom Pseudomonadati; phylum Pseudomonadota; class Gammaproteobacteria; order Enterobacterales; family Enterobacteriaceae; genus Citrobacter; species Citrobacter sp. CK181. The sequence goes on from NZ_JAOWFN010000006.1 coordinate 130,955, forward strand.
GATGGCTTTTACCGGCACGCTCACCGCCAGTGGGCGACCAGAGCGGTCGGTGATCATGCCGCGAGAGGTGGAGACTTCCTGTACACGCAGAGAGCGCATGTCGCCCTGACGCACTAACATGTCAGGCGCAATAATTTGCAGCCAGGCCACGCGCCCCAGCAGGAACCCCAGCGCCAGCAGAATGCAGCCGCACAGCAACGCAAAACGCCAACTGACAAAGTTGGCTTGTTCTTCCTGGCGTTTTGGTTTGAGCGTCTTTGCCGCTGCTTTCATGCGTCGCGTTTATCCTTATTTTTGCACTACGATATTTTCTTGTGAGGGATCGACATGCTGCATCTGCAACTTTTCCGTTGCGATCCGTTCTACCCGGCTATGATCGCCGAGCGCGTTTTCTTCAAGAATCAGGTTGCGCCATTCGATATCCAGCGCATCACGCTCCAGCACCAGTTGCTCGCGCTGTGCGGTTAACAGGCGCGTATGGTGCGCCGTTGTCACGACGGTGACCGCCGTTAAAATGATGCAAATGAACAGGCAGAGTGGCAGCTTCCCAAATCGCAAAAGATCGTCACCGATCACGCCAGGCAAAGCATGGCGATTGGTGATTCCCGTCGATCCCTTCACTTTGCTCAGGGCTTCTGTCACTCTGCTGATCATGCGTTCGTCCTCTCTGCAATACGCAGAACTGAACTACGGGCGCGTGGATTTTCCGCCACTTCTTCTTCGCCCGGCATCAACTTGCCTAATGCTCTTAGCTCACGACCGCCCAGTTTTTTGAGCTGCTCTTCCGTCATCGGCAACCCTGCTGGAACCTGTGGACCGCGGCTTTGCTCACGCATAAAGCGCTTCACAATACGGTCTTCCAGCGAGTGGAAACTGATAATGGAAAGCCGCCCACCCGGGGCCAGCACGCTGAGCGAGCTTTTTAGCGCCTGCTCTATCTCCTCCAGTTCACTGTTCACCCAAATGCGCACCGCCTGGAAGGTACGGGTCGCGGGATGTTTGAATTTGTCCTTCACCGGCGTCGCCGCTGCGACCACTTCCGCCAGTTCTTTGGTGCGGGTCATGGGCTGTTCGCGGTTGCGCTCCACAATGGCGTGGGCAATACGTTTCGCAAAACGCTCTTCGCCAAAGGTTTTCAGCACCCAGGCAATATCGGCTTCTTCCGCGGTTTGCAGCCATTCTGCGGCAGACTGACCGCGCGTTGGGTCCATACGCATATCCAGCGGGCCATCGCGCATAAAAGAAAAACCACGTTCAGCATCATCGAGTTGCGGTGAAGAGACGCCAAGATCAAGGAGAATCCCGTCGATCTTGCCGATAAGTTCGCGCTCACTTACATAATCAGCAAGCGCAGAGAAAGGTCCATGAATGATGGAGAAGCGAGGATCATTGATGGACTGGGCTTCGGCAATAGCCTGCGGATCGCGATCGATCGCCAGCAAACGTCCCTCTTCGCCAAGCCGGGAGAGGATCAGACGTGAGTGGCCACCGCGACCAAATGTCCCATCAATGTAGATGCCGTCAGGGCGAATGTTCAGACCGTTTACGGCCTCGTCCAGCAGCACCGTAGTGTGTTTAAAATTTTCCATCATCATTATAGAGACAAGTCCTGCAGTCGTTCCGACAAGGTTTCGGTTACTGACTGCTCAGCGTCGATATCTTCCTTGACCTGTTGATACCAGGTCGTTTCATCCCACAGTTCAAACTTATTGAACTGTCCAACCAGCATCACTTCTTTCGTCAGCCCGGCATGTTGCCGCAGAATCGGCGCGATCAATAAGCGACCCGCGCTATCCATCTGACATTCGCTGGCATGCCCCAACAGTAAACGCTGCACGCGGCGCTCAACCGGGTTCATGCTCGACAGACGCGATAATTTTTGCTCGATAATTTCCCATTCAGGCAGGGGGTAAAGCAGCAGGCACGGGTGATGGATGTCAATGGTACAAACCATTTGACCGGTAGCGTTCTCGATCAGTTGATCCCGGTAACGGGTGGGCACAGATAAGCGCCCCTTACTGTCGAGATTGACTAACGTTGCTCCCCGGAACATGCCAGCCTCACCCCTTATTACCACTTTGCCCCACAAATTCCCACTTAAAGGAGTTTACGGAGCGGAGGAAAAGCTTGTCAAGCAAGTCAGGACGCTTACCGGAGTAAAAAACCCAATGTATACGGCTAATATCAGCGTTGATTAAATTCCGTCCAACGAGCGAAGCAAATTAACGTCATGAATATTTGTAAGAAAAAAGATCCAAAAACTCATCACCGTTTAAAACGACTCAATATCATCTGATAAAAATATAAAGTGTCAGTTTGCGACGCGAGCGGCATTTTAGGACAATATGCAGCGAGATAACAGTACCTGTTTATCGCTCTCTACGCCCCGCACCGACAAGCCAGCCGCGACGTGAAGGCCACATCGAAAAAAAGTGTTTGTTAATTCGGCAATTCGTCGCCCGCATGTAACAAAATAATACAAAACGGGTTCAATACGACGTCTCAATAAACCTGAAGTCGGTATCGACAGGTTTAAAATCAGCATATTTGAAAGATAAGTCGGATAATTCTAAGGAATAATCTTAATTATGGTGTGAGTATTGTTGGCAGGTGAATATTTGCCCGGTCAGCGACAACGCCGCCGGGCGATTTGCCAGATGGCGGCATAACCGCCTTATCCGGCATACAGAAATGGACTAACTGCGGCTAAGAATACCGCGGCGGTACAAATTACGTTTGATTCGCGTTAAACCTGGCTTCGGTTTACGCGGCTCATCCAGGCTGGCCAGGACGATCTCCAGGACGCGTTCAGCAACATCACGATGACGCTGTGCGACCGCCAGAACCGGACACTGCAAGAAGTCGAGCAGCTCATTATCGCCAAAGGTGGCGATCGCCAGGTTGGAAGGCAGCTTCCCGTCACGACGTAACGTCACATCCATCACGCCCTGCAAAAGCGCAAACGACGTGGTAAACAGCGCCTGCGGCATCGGGTGAGTTTCCAGCCATTTTTCGAACAGCTGCGCCGCCGCTTCCCGCTCGTAGCTGTTGGCGTACAGATAGTGTACTTCGCGCGGATCGTCTTTCCATGCGGTACGGAACCCCTGCTCGCGCAGGAAACTGACGGACAGCTCCGGCAACGCGCCCAGGTAAAGCACCGTTTCCGCCGGGAATTTACGTAACTCTGCCGCCAGCATTTCCGCATCATCCTGATCCGCCCCGACAACGCTGGTGAAATGCTCGCGATCCAGCGCGCGATCCAGCGCCACGATGGGGAATGAACCATTGGCCCAGCGCTGGTAGAACGGATGCTCCGGCGGTAACGAGGTCGATACAATGATCGCATCCACCTGGCGTTGTAGAAGATGTTCGATACACCGCATTTCGTTATCCGGCTGATCTTCTGAGCAGGCAATCAGCAGTTGATAACCGCGCTGGCGCGCCTGGCGCTCCAGGTAGTTGGCGATACGGGTATAACTCGTGTTCTCCAGATCGGGAATGACCAGTCCGATAGAACGTGTGCGTCCAGCACGCAGCCCGGCGGCCACAGCATTCGGGTGGTAATTATGCTCACGCACCACCGCCATGACTTTCTCGACGGTCTTGTCGCTCACGCGGTATTGCTTTGCTTTTCCGTTAATAACGTAGCTTGCAGTCGTTCGCGATACACCGGCCAGCCGAGCGATTTCATCCAGTTTCACAATTGCCCCTTGCGTAAAATGTACAAACCATAACCATTGTGACGGCATGGGTTAAATTTCTTAACATCTAAGCGCAGAATAGTGACTGCGGCAACCGCTTTTATTCCGGGTTACCACTGATTTCGCAAAAAAAAGCCAACGGGTAGCGTCGGCGGAGGTTGAGACGTCACCTGTAGGCCGGATAAGCATTAGCGCCATCCGGCAGGGTATAATGGCCTGATGACGCTTCGCTTATCAGGCCTACAATTGAAAGACAACACAATGACTAACGCATGATCTTGTCGCCGCGCGAAAGCCCGACGACGCCGGAACGGGCAACTTCAACAATTTTCGCCACTTCACGCAGCGTCGCCAGAAACGCGTCCAGCTTATCGCTGGTGCCTGCCAACTGGACGGTATAAATAGAAGGCGTGACATCAATAATCTGCCCACGGAAAATCTCCGTGTTGCGCTTCACCTCTTCCCTTCCGTATCCGCTGGCCTGAATCTTCACCAGCATGATTTCTCGCTCAACGTGCGCGCCCTGCCCAAGTTCGCTGACGCGCAGAACATCCACCAGCTTGTGCAGTTGCTTTTCAATTTGCTCCAGAACTTTCTCATCGCCAACCGTCTGGATGGTCATACGCGATAACGTCGGATCGTCGGTCGGCGCGACGGTAAGGCTTTCAATGTTGTATCCACGCTGGGCGAAGAGGCCAATCACACGCGACAATGCACCCGACTCGTTTTCCAGCAATACTGATAATATCCGGCGCATAATCAGGTCCTCTCCGTTTTGCTTAACCACATTTCATCCATCCCGCCCCCACGAATCTGCATCGGGTAGACATGCTCACTGCCATCGACGGTGACATCGACAAACACCAGACGATGGTTACGCACATGTTCCAGCGCTTCGCCCAGCTTGCTCTCCAGTTCATCTGGATGATTAATCTGGATACCGATATGCCCATAAGCCTCGGCAAGGCGTACAAAATCGGGCAGCGACTGCATGTAAGACTGGGAGTGGCGCCCGGAGTAGATCATGTCCTGCCACTGTTTCACCATCCCCAGATAGCGGTTATTCAGGTTGAGCACCAGTACCGGCAGTTCATATTGCAGCGCCGTCGACAGCTCCTGGATGTTCATCTGAATGCTGCCATCTCCCGTGACGCACACCACCGTTTCATCCGGCAGCGCCATCTTCACGCCCAGAGCCGCTGGCAGGCCAAAGCCCATCGTGCCGAGACCGCCGGAGTTAATCCAGCGACGCGGCTTATCAAAGGGGTAGTAGAGCGCGGCGAACATCTGGTGCTGGCCGACATCAGAAGTGACATACGCATCGCCTTTCGTCAGACGCCAGATAGCCTCGATCACCGCCTGCGGTTTAATGCTCTCGCTTTGGGTGTCATATTTCAGGCACTGACGGGCGCGCCAGCGTTCAATGTGTTGCCACCAGTCTCGAATATCATCCAGCGGCTGCTGCGCGACTTCCTGCGGCAGTAATTCCAGCATTTGCTCCAGAACCAGGCGCGCATCGCCCACAATAGGAATATCCGCCGTCACGGTTTTAGAGATAGACGTCGGATCGATATCGATATGCAGCACGGTCGCATTCGGGCAGTATTTCGCCAGATTATTGGTCGTGCGATCGTCAAAACGCACCCCGACGGCAAAAATCACATCAGAATGATGCATGGCCATATTGGCTTCATAGGTGCCGTGCATCCCCAGCATCCCTAACGACTGACGATGCGTGGCCGGGAATGCGCCCAGCCCCATCAGCGACGAGACGACCGGCAGGTTGAGCGCTTCAATGGTTTGCCGCAGTTGTTCATGACAACCCGCATTCACTGCACCGCCGCCGACATAGACCACCGGTTTTTTTGCCGCCGCCAGCGTTTGCAGCGCGCGCTTAATCTGCCCTTTATGCCCTGTCGTGGTCGGGTTATAAGAGCGCATACTGACCGACTCCGGCCAGACGTAAGGCAACTTTTTCGCCGGATTCAGAATATCTTTCGGGAGGTCCACGACCACGGGTCCAGGACGCCCGCTTGCCGCCAGCCAGAACGCTTTTTTCAGCACCTGCGGGATGTCTTCCGTCTGTTTAACGAGGAAGCTGTGTTTCACCACCGGACGTGATATCCCCACCATGTCGCATTCCTGAAAGGCGTCATAGCCAATCAACGACGTCGCCACTTGCCCGGAAAGGATGACCAGAGGAATGGAGTCCATATAGGCCGTAGCAATACCGGTAATCGCATTCGTAGCGCCTGGCCCGGAAGTGACCAGAACGACCCCGACTTCACCTGTTGCCCGCGCCAGACCATCCGCCATATGCACAGCCGCTTGTTCATGACGGACAAGCACATGATCGATACCACCGACCGTGTGCAGCGCATCATAAATATCGAGGACCGCGCCCCCGGGATAACCGAATACCTGCTTCACGCCCTGATCGATGAGCGATCGGACGACCATCTCGGCTCCAGACAACATCTCCATGGCTTGCTCCACTATTATGATGATTTACCTTTTGCTAACACATTAACTGCTCACCATGACGCAGGCAATTCAGGCTGATGTCGTCGTTCGAAGATAAATAAGAATAAATGAGATGAAAGCGCAGAAGAAACGGCGAATTACACCAGGATAAGCAGATGTGATGATAAATAATCGCTTAAAAATGGGGACTTACAGCAATATCGCCATTTTTTGCGATATGCGTAAAGCGCCTGGATGCACAATTCAGTATAAAATTTCACACACAGACGAAAAAGCAGAATAAACCAGATATTTCACTCTGATTTATTCCGCCCGTATTCACTTTTGACAGACAGAAACCAATAACTCTTCCATCCATTGATGACCCTTATCCCGACCCGCGGCATCATGCCAGGAAAGATAACAGGTTCGGCTATTCAGTTTTAAAGGCAACGGTAATATCTGTAACGCTAATGACTCAGCAAATTCATCGGCTAACCAACGCGGCGCAACTGCCACCAGTTGCGTTTGAGAGACAACATTAAGCACGCTGATCAACGCCATTCCCTGATAAGCAATGCAGCTTTGTCTGTCTGGCGTGTCATACCACGGCTGGCTAAATGAGGCATAGCGATCGAGTGAAACGACCGCATGTTGTTCATTATAAACATCGCTCTCCAGCAACGGACCGCTGATACGCGGATGTTTTCTGCTGGCGACCAGCACCATTTCATCTTTAAATAACGATACGCTGGTAAACTCAGGACGGCGAAACTCTTCATACCCAATAACAAATTCCGTTTCCTGATAACGCAGCTGATGTTCCGTATTTTGATTTAACGATGATTTAAAAACGACATGAATATTCGGCGCAATCTTTTCAACGCGATTATAAATAAGCGACGTCAGAATATTATCCAGCGGGCTGCACACGCAAAGATGGAATACACGCTCGCTGCTGGCGGGTTCAAAACCTGAACCGGGCAACTCATTTTGCACCAACTGTAACGCCTGGCGAACGGAACCAAATAGCTGATAAGCGCGCGCCGTTGGCTGGATACCGCGTCCGTACCGGACAAACAGCTCGTCATTAAACATGACTTTCAGACGCGCCACCGCATTACTGACGGCAGGCTGCGACATCCCCAGGGAGTGAGCCGCCCGCGTGATATTCTGCTCTTGCATCACGGCGTCAAAGACGGTCAGTAAATTCAGATCAACCATACGAAGCTGAGGCTTAACCATTTCTATCGGATGCGGTTTATCTATTTCTATCTCTGGCATAGTTAACTCCACTGTCACACTAAACTCCCTTTTTCTTGACGAAATGCAGAAATAATCTCAGGAAATATGATTTATCATGCATATAAAATAAGAAAAAGAGAAAACATAAAAATTAGGAAAACATAAAGGCATCGTTCAGGAAAAGGCGAAAGCCCATGCCAGTACAATACGGCAGAGGCCACAGCACGATGAATCATAATGTTTAAATTACAAAAGCAATATAAACATAAGCGTGGCGAATACACAATCATGCTTTTGGTGAATAATAAATTAAGTTTTAATTAATTGTTTATATTAGTTGTGCTTTTACTCTTAACAATAATTTATCAATAACGTGTGCAACGGATTCATTAATTTATTCACGAAAGATATAAAAATAAATAAAATCAAAAAGATAAGTACGACCTTTGCAATACCTTTACCCCCCTTTCAGCTTGCTGTAGTTGCAAATAAACATGCTCAAATATGTCAAACAGTGAAAAGTATGTACGCACCTCCTGTCGATTTATTTTGCATTCGCCTGAAAGTTCAGCACAATTAGCTAAAGTACAGAACGCAAGATCCCCTCTGCATGGGAGGGTTTATCTGCAACAGGGTTGACATCGCGCAGCGTATCCAGTACCACTAAAAGCATATCGCATTCATCTGGAGTTGATTTAATGATTCGTATCGCTCGCTTTAACGGTCTACTACTAAACGCATCTTCGTTGCGCGGTAGACTGGTGAGCGACATTCAGCATTAAGTCAGCATCAGTAAGATTAAAAACCCGCGCCGTTGCGCGGGTTTTTTTATGCTCGAAGCAAGGCGCCCTAAAGAGACAAGGACCTAAACCATGAGCCAGCAAGTCATTATTTTCGATACCACTTTACGCGACGGTGAACAGGCGTTACAGGCTAGCCTGAGTGTGAAAGAAAAGCTGCAAATTGCCCTGGCCCTTGAACGTATGGGCGTCGATGTGATGGAAGTGGGTTTTCCCGTCTCTTCACCTGGCGATTTTGAGTCGGTACAGACTATCGCCCGCCAGGTCAAAAACAGCCGCGTTTGCGCGTTAGCCCGCTGCGTGGAAAAAGACATCGACGTCGCGGCAGAATCACTGAAGGTCGCGGATGCTTTTCGCATCCATACCTTTATCGCCACCTCGCCGATGCATATCGCCACCAAGCTGCGCAGCACGCTGGATGAAGTGATTGAGCGTGCTATCTATATGGTTAAGCGTGCGCGTAATTACACTGATGACGTGGAGTTCTCATGCGAAGACGCAGGTCGTACCCCGATTGACGATCTCGCTCGCGTCGTGGAAGCGGCGATCAATGCGGGCGCGAAAACAATCAACATTCCCGATACCGTGGGCTACACCATGCCCTTCGAGTTCGGCGGTATTATTTCCGGGCTGTATGAGCGCGTACCGAATATCGACAAGGCCATCATCTCCGTACATACCCATGATGATTTAGGTCTGGGCGTCGGCAACGCGCTGGCGGCCGTCCACGCGGGCGCACGTCAGGTTGAAGGCGCCATGAACGGTATCGGCGAACGTGCCGGTAACTGCTCGCTGGAAGAAGTCATCATGGCGATCAAGGTACGCCAGGACATTCTGAATGTGCATACCCGCATCAATCACCAGGAGATCTGGCGCACCAGCCAGTTGGTCAGTCAGATCTGCAACATGCCAATCCCGGCGAACAAAGCGATTGTCGGCAGCGGCGCGTTCGCCCACTCTTCCGGCATTCACCAGGACGGCGTGCTGAAAAACCGTGAAAACTACGAAATCATGACGCCAGAGTCTATCGGCCTGAACCAGATCCAGTTGAACCTGACCTCTCGCTCCGGGCGTGCTGCCGTAAAACACCGTATGGACGAGATGGGCTATAAAGAAAGTGAATACAATCTGGATAACCTGTACGACGCTTTCCTGAAGCTGGCGGATAAAAAAGGTCAGGTATTCGATTACGACCTGGAGGCGCTGGCCTTCATCAATAAACAACAGGAAGAGCCAGAGCATTTCCGTCTGGACTATTTCAGCGTGCAGTCCGGCTCTAACGATATCGCCACGGCCTCCGTCAAACTGGCCTGCGGCGACGACATCAAAGCGGAAGCCGCGAACGGCAACGGCCCGGTCGATGCCATTTACCAGGCCATCAACCGCATCACCGATTACAACATCGAACTGGTGAAATACAGCCTGTCGGCGAAAGGCCACGGCAAAGATGCGCTGGGCCAGGTGGATATCGTCGCCAACTATAACGGCCGTCGCTTCCACGGGGTCGGTCTGGCGACCGATATCGTCGAATCCTCCGCGAAAGCGATGGTGCATGTCCTGAACAACATCTGGCGTGCCGCCGAAGTCGAAAAAGAATTGCAACGCAAAGCTCAGAATAAAGAGAACAATAAGGAAACCGTGTGATGTCGAAGAATTACCATATTGCTGTTTTGCCGGGTGACGGTATTGGCCCGGAAGTGATGGCGCAAGCCCTGAAAGTCCTGGAAGCCGTTCGCAGTCGTTTTGCCATGCGCATTACCACCAGCCATTACGATGTCGGCGGCGCCGCTATCGACAACCACGGTCAACCGCTGCCGAAAGCGACCGTTGAAGGCTGTGAACAGGCGGATGCCATTCTGTTTGGCTCCGTCGGCGGCCCGAAATGGGAAAATCTGCCGCCGGACAGCCAACCGGAACGCGGCGCACTGCTGCCGCTGCGTAAACACTTCAAATTGTTCAGCAACCTGCGTCCGGCAAAGCTGTACCAGGGGCTGGAAGCCTTCTGCCCGCTGCGCGCCGACATCGCGGCCAACGGTTTCGACATCCTGTGCGTGCGTGAATTAACCGGCGGGATCTATTTTGGTCAGCCGAAAGGCCGCGAAGGCAGCGGGCAACATGAAAAAGCCTTCGATACCGAGGTGTATCACCGTTTTGAAATCGAACGTATTGCGCGCATCGCCTTCGAATCGGCGCGTAAACGTCGCCGTAAGGTTACGTCAATCGACAAAGCCAACGTCCTGCAAACGTCCATTTTGTGGCGCGAGATCGTCAATGAGGTCGCCAAAGCGTACCCGGATGTCGAACTGGCGCACATGTACATCGACAATGCCACGATGCAGTTGATTAAAGATCCCTCTCAGTTTGACGTGCTGCTGTGCTCCAACCTGTTTGGCGACATTCTGTCTGACGAATGCGCGATGATCACCGGCTCAATGGGGATGTTGCCTTCCGCCAGCCTGAACGAGCAGGGTTTCGGCCTGTATGAACCGGCGGGCGGTTCTGCGCCGGATATCGCCGGGAAAAACATCGCCAACCCGATCGCGCAGATCCTGTCGCTGGCGTTGCTGCTGCGTTACAGCCTGGATGCTGACGATGCGGCAACGGCCATTGAAAGCGCTATTAACCGCGCATTAGAAGAAGGTATTCGCACCGGTGATTTAGCCCGTGGCGCTGCCGCTGTCAGTACTGATGAGATGGGCGACATCATTGCCCGTTATGTCGCCGAAGGGGTGTAATCATGGCTAAAACGTTGTATGAAAAATTGTTCGATGCGCATGTGGTTTATGAGGCGCAGAACGAAACCCCGCTGCTGTACATCGACAGGCATCTGGTGCATGAAGTGACCTCTCCGCAGGCGTTTGACGGCCTGCGCGCCCACGGCCGCCCGGTTCGCCAGCCCGGTAAAACCTTCGCGACGATGGACCATAACGTCTCTACGCAAACCAAAGACATCAACGCCTCTGGCGAGATGGCGCGGATTCAGATGCAGGAGTTGATCAAAAACTGCAAAGCGTTCGGCGTGGAGCTGTATGACCTGAACCACCCGTATCAGGGGATCGTCCACGTAATGGGGCCGGAACAGGGCGTGACCTTACCGGGGATGACCATTGTTTGCGGCGATTCCCATACCGCCACGCACGGCGCATTCGGCGCGCTGGCGTTTGGCATCGGCACCTCCGAAGTTGAACACGTTCTGGCGACGCAGACCCTGAAACAGGGCCGCGCAAAAACCATGAAGATTGAGGTGAAAGGCACGGCTGCGCCGGGCATTACGGCGAAAGATATCGTGCTGGCGATTATCGGTAAAACCGGCAGCGCGGGCGGTACGGGCCATGTGGTCGAGTTCTGCGGCGAAGCCATTCGCAATCTGAGCATGGAAGGTCGTATGACCCTGTGCAACATGGCGATCGAGATGGGCGCCAAAGCCGGTCTGGTCGCGCCGGATGACACCACCTTCAACTACGTAAAAGGGCGTCTGCACGCCCCGAAAGGCAGCGATTTTGACGATGCCGTCGCATACTGGAAAACCCTGAAAACCGACGACGGCGCAACGTTCGATACCGTCGTGACCCTGCAAGCGGAAGACATTGCGCCGCAGGTTACCTGGGGAACCAACCCGGGTCAGGTTATCTCCGTCAACGACAATATCCCCGATCCGGCCTCGTTTGCCGATCCTGTCGAGCGCGCAAGCGCCGAAAAGGCGCTGGCCTATATGGGGCTGAAACCGGGCATTCCGTTAACCGACGTGGCGATCGACAAAGTGTTTATCGGTTCCTGCACCAACTCGCGTATTGAAGATTTACGCGCGGCGGCGGAAATCGCCAAAGGGCGTAAAGTTGCACCGGGCGTTCAGGCTCTGGTGGTTCCCGGCTCCGGCCCGGTAAAAGCGCAGGCAGAGGCGGAAGGTCTGGATAAGATCTTTATCGAAGCCGGTTTTGAATGGCGTTTACCAGGCTGTTCCATGTGCCTGGCGATGAACAACGACCGTCTGAATCCGGGCGAGCGCTGCGCCTCCACCAGCAACCGTAACTTTGAAGGTCGTCAGGGGCGCGGCGGACGCACGCATCTGGTTAGCCCGGCGATGGCTGCCGCTGCCGCCGTCACCGGTCATTTCGCCGATATTCGCAGCATCAAATAAGGAGCACACCATGGCAGAGAAATTTACCCAACACACCGGCCTGGTCGTCCCGCTGGATGCTGCTAACGTCGATACCGACGCGATTATACCGAAACAGTTTTTACAGAAAGTCACCCGCACCGGTTTTGGCGCGCATCTGTTCAATGACTGGCGTTTTCTGGATGAAAAGGGTCAGCAGCCGAACCCGGAGTTCGTGCTGAACTTCCCGGAATATAAAGGCGCATCGATTCTGCTGGCGCGGGAAAACTTCGGCTGCGGTTCATCGCGCGAGCACGCGCCGTGGGCGCTGACCGATTACGGCTTTAAAGTGGTCATCGCGCCGAGCTTCGCGGATATCTTCTATGGCAACAGCTTTAACAACCAGCTGCTGCCGGTGAAACTGAGCGATGAAGAGGTCGATGAACTGTTCGCCCTGGTGAAAGCCAATCCGGGGATTAAATTTGAAGTGGATCTGGAAGCGCAGGTAGTAAAAGCGGGCGATAAGTCCTACAGCTTTAAAATCGACGACTTCCGCCGCCACTGCATGTTGAACGGTCTGGACAGCATCGGCCTGACGTTGCAACACGAAAGCGCAATTGCGGCATACGAAGAGAAACAACCGTCGTTTATGCGCTGATTCTCAGCATACCTGCCGGATAGCACTTCGTTTATCCGGCCTGCCACTCTGTGTAGGCCGGATAAGGCGAAGCCGTCATCCGGCATTTTTTACACATCCTTCACCCGCCCGGTCATCACCAGCGCCACCAGCGAAATCGCCGCTATCACCCAGTAAACAGCGAAATGCCCGTAGCTTTGCGCGACCGCGCCCTGAATCACCCCGGCCAGAATCACTCCCGTGGAGATACTGTTGGTAAACAGCGTGGTGGCTGAACCGGCGCGGCCAGGCATTAAATCCTGAAACCACAACATGCCAATCCCCGCCACAATGCCGATAAACACCGCGTTAAACAGTTGCAGGATAAGCAACGCCGTCTGGCTGTGAAAGAAAATCAGGCCGAGATAAAACAGTACCCCCGCAGCCACGGCGATAACCATCATCCGCCGCTTACCGAAGCGCTTCACCGAGTAGCCAGCCAGAATCATCGCCGGGATCTCCAGACCTGCTGCGGTTCCCATCAATATTCCGGCCAGTTTATCCGGTAAACCCAGCTCAAGGCTTATCCATAGCGGCATATCAATGATGTACATGGTGTTGCAGGTCCACATCAGCGTGGAGGCGATAAACAGCATACGGACGTTTTTATCCTGCCAGCCGCCCGCCTCCGTGACCGGAACATCGGCAGGCTGCTCAACGCGCGCCACCGAGGGCAGAATAAAAGCAATCAACACCAGGCTGATGGCGAATATGCCGGCGGCAATGGAAAACATCGCCGTGAAGCCATAGTTCAGCGCCAGCATAAAAGCCAGCGGCGGGCCAATCACCCATGCCAGTGAAAGCTGCGCACGCATTACCGAGCTGAACATCACCACTTCACGCGCGGAGTTATCGGCATATTCCCGCGCCAACGCAAATAGCTGCGGCATGGCGGTATTGGCCAGCGACGCGAATAACACGCCGCAGGTGATCAGGGTGAGATAATGGCGATTGAAGGCGAACAGTAGCGCGTTGCCAATCGCCATCAGGCAGCAGAACATAATCAGCTTACGGCGATCGCCTTTACTGTCCGAGCGTTTTGCTAATGCAAGGCTGACCAGAATCCCGGCAATCGCGTTGACCGTGTAAAAAAGGCCGACCCAGAACGGCTGCGCACCGACTTCACGACTCAAAAACAGGCTCAGCGTCGGTGCCTGTAACGCTCCCGCCACGCCCATCATAAAGGCAACCAGCATGAAAGCGGCATAAACACCGTTGAGGCGCCGTCCCATCGTCATTAACCAGAGCATACTTTCCCTTTTTATGGCTAAACGCAGCCGAAACGAAAAAAGCCAGCAGGAATTATCTGCTGGCGCGGCGATAAACACCAATACTCAGTCACACATGATGTCTGCAATTCGGAAATCCGAGGTCAGGCAGTCACCTCCCACTGCATCAGTTCTTCAAGCATCTTTAAGCGCTGCGGCGCGCTCGGACAAGCCAACCAGGACAACCCTTCTGTCGCGGTAAAGTACTTCAAATAAAACTGACGCATCGAAGACCTCTCCATATTGCTTCATCGGAATCCATTATTGACCTAATATGGGGATAGTAAAATTGCTGAGTTTTGCGCAGGAGTTCCCCTTTTATGTCTTCAGGTCGTCTGCAACAACAGTTCATCCGTCTGTGGCAATGCTGCGACGGCAAAACGCAAGACACCACGCTCAACGAGCTGGCGGACCTGCTGAGCTGCTCCCGCCGCCATATGCGTACGCTGCTGAATACCATGCAGGAACGTGGCTGGTTGACGTGGGAAGCGGAGGTTGGACGCGGGAAACGCTCCCGTCTGACCTTCCTCTATACCGGGCTGGCGCTACAGCAGCAGCGGGCGGAAGACCTGCTGGAGCAAGATCGCATCGACCAGCTGGTACAGCTGGTGGGCGACAAAACCGCCGTGCGGCAAATGCTGGTGTCCCACCTGGGGCGCAGCTTTCGCCAGGGGCGGCATATTCTGCGCGTGCTCTACTATCGTCCAATGCACAACCTGCTGCCTGGCACCGCATTGCGTCGTTCAGAAACCCATATCGCCCGGCAAATTTTCAGCGCACTGACGCGCGTAAATGAGGAAAATGGGGAACTGGAAGCCGATATTGCCCACCACTGGCAACAGATTTCCCCTTTGCAGTGGCGTTTTTTTCTTCGTCCGGGGATTCACTTCCATCACGGACGTGAGCTGGAGATGGAGGATGTCATTGCCTCACTAACGCGCATCAACGCCCTGCCGCTCTACTCGCACATTACCGAGATAGTCTCCCCCACCGCCTGGACGCTGGATATTCACCTGTCGCAGCCGGATCGCTGGCTGCCGTGGCTGCTGGGTCAGGTTCCGGCGATGATCCTGCCGCGGGAGTGGGAAACGCTGAATAATTTCTCCAGCCATCCGATCGGCACCGGCCCTTACGCGGTGATGCGTAATACGCGCAACCAGTTAAAAATCCACGCCTTTGATGATTTCTTCGGCTATCGGGCGCTGATTGATGAAGTGAACGTCTGGGTATTGCCGGACATTGGCGACGAGCCGAACGGCGGTCTGACGTTAAAAGGGCCGACCGAAGATGAAAAAGCCATCGAAAGCCGGCTGGAAGAGGGCTGCTACTATATGCTGTTCGACGCCCGGACGAATCGCGGCGCGAATCAGGAAGTCAGAGAGTGGATAAGCCGCGTGCTCTCCCCCAGCAATTTACTCTTCTATGCCGACGAGCAATACCAGCGCCACTGGTTCCCGGCTTACGGATTACTGCCCCGCTGGCACCATGCCCGCCCGGGACACGGCGAAAAACCCGCCGGGCTGGAGACGATCACGCTGACCTACTACCACGACCACATCGAACATCGGGTGATCGCGCAGATCATGAGCCAGCTGCTGGCTAAACATCAGGTCCATCTGGATATCCATGAGATCGACTACGATCAATGGCATGCGGGGGAGGTCACAAGCGACATCTGGCTCAACAGCGCCAACTTTACGCTACCGCTCGATTTTTCCCTGTTTGCGCACCTGTGCGAAGTCCCGCTGTTGCAGCATTGCATCCCGCTGGACTGGGAGGGCGACGCCGCGCAGTGGCGAAACGGCGAGATGAACCTGGCAGTGTGGTGCCAGCAATTGCTCGCCAGTAAAGCGATCGTCCCGCTGATCCACCACTGGCTGATCATCCAGGGGCAGCGCAGTATGCGCGGGCTACGTATGAACACCCTCGGCTGGTTTGACTTTAAATCGGCATGGTTTGCGCCACCCGACCCATGATTGCCGCTTAGCAACAAAATCACTACACTAACGCCGTCCTCAACGGGGTGCTGATAAACATACGCAAAACCATTCGTGAAGTGTATGGGCTGAGAAAATACCCGTCGAACCTGATCCGGATAACGCCGGCGAAGGGATTTGAGACTGCTTCTCAAGTCCTTTGCCACCCACTTTATGAGGTGCAAAGTGTTAAAAAAATGTCTTCCCTTGCTACTCCTGTGCGCAGCGCCTGCCTTCGCCAAACCTGTTCTGACCGTCTATACCTATGACTCCTTCGCTGCCGACTGGGGGCCTGGCCCGACAATCAAAAAAGCCTTTGAAGCTGACTGTGATTGCGAACTGAAGCTGGTGGCGCTGGAAGATGGCGTTTCGCTGCTCAACCGCCTGCGAATGGAAGGGAAAAACAGCAAAGCCGACGTGGTGCTTGGCCTGGACAACAACCTGCTGGAAGCCGCCACGCAAACCCGCCTGTTCGCGAAAAGCGGCATTGCGCCTGATGCGGTTAACGTGCCAGGCGGCTGGCATAACGACACATTCGTACCGTTTGATTATGGCTACTTCGCCTTCATCTATGACAAAAACAAACTGAAAAACCCACCGAAAAGCCTGAAAGAACTGGTAGAGAGCGATCGGAAATGGCGCGTGATTTATCAGGACCCGCGTACCAGTACACCGGGGCTGGGTCTGCTGCTGTGGATGCAGAAAGTCTACGGCGATAACGCGCCGGAAGCCTGGCAAAAACTGGCGGCCAAAACGGTCACCGTCACCAAAGGCTGGAGCGAATCCTACGGCCTGTTCCTGAAAGGCGAAAGCGATCTGGTGCTGAGCTACACCACCTCTCCGGCGTATCACATCATCGAAGAGAAAAAAGATAACTACGCCGCCGCCAGCTTCAGCGAAGGTCATTACCTGCAAGTGGAAGTGGCTGCGCGCACTGCCGCCAGCAAACAGCCGGAACTGGCAGAAAAATTCCTCAAGTTTATGGTTTCACCGGCATTCCAGAACGCCATTCCTACCGGCAACTGGATGTATCCGGTCGCTGACGTCGCCCTGCCCGCAGGATTTGAACAACTGACGAAGCCATCCACCACGCTGGAATTTACGCCTGCGGAAGTGGCATCCCAGCGTCAGGCATGGATTAGCGAATGGCAACGCGCCGTCAGCCGCTAATTCCCGGCTGGCTGATACCCGGGCTTTCTGCCGCCGCGCTGATGGTGGCAGTGGCTCTGGCGGCATTTCTGGCGCTATGGCTTAACGCGCCGCAGGGTGAATGGTCGTCGCTGTGGCAGGACAGCTACCTGTGGCACGTCGTGCGTTTCTCGTTCTGGCAGGCGTTCCTGTCGGCGCTGCTCTCCGTCATCCCGGCGATTTTCCTCGCCAGAGCGCTCTATCGTCGCCGTTTTCCCGGACGTCTGGCGTTATTGCGCCTGTGCGCCATGACGCTGATTTTACCGGTGCTGGTCGCCGTTTTCGGTATCCTCAGCGTCTACGGTCGTCAGGGCTGGCTGGCCTCGCTGTGGCATACGCTGGGGCTGGAGTGGCATTTCTCGCCCTACGGCTTGCAGGGGATTTTACTGGCGCACGTCTTTTTTAACCTGCCGATGGCAAGCCGCCTGCTGCTTCAGGCGCTGGAAAACATTCCCGGCGAACAGCGACAGCTCGCCGCACAGCTAGGCATGCGCGGCTGGCACTTCTTCCGCTTTGTTGAATGGCCGTGGCTGCGTCGTCAAATCCCGCCGGTGGCGGCGCTGATTTTTATGCTCTGTTTCGCCAGTTTCGCCACCGTGTTGTCACTTGGCGGCGGCCCGCAGGCTACCACTATCGAGCTGGCCATCTATCAGGCGCTGAGCTACGACTACGATCCTGCCCGTGCGGCCATGCTGGCGCTGATCCAGATGATATGTTGTCTGGCGCTGGTGCTGCTGAGCCAGCGGCTGAGTAAAGCCATTGCCCCCGGCATCACGCTGGTGCAAGGCTGGCGCGACCCTGACGATCGGCTCCACAGCCGCCTGACGGACAGCCTGCTGATCGCCCTGGCGCTGCTGTTGCTTCTCCCGCCGCTGCTGGCGGTTATTATTGATGGCGTCAATCGCAGCCTGTTGGACGTGCTGGCGCAACCCATTTTGTGGCAGGCGCTGTGGACCTCTCTGCGCATTGCGCTGGCGGCGGGAGTGCTGTGCGTCATCCTGACGATGATGCTTTTATGGAGCAGCCGCGAACTGCGCGCCCGCCAGCAGGTGCCGGCAGGTCAGGCGCTGGAACTGAGCGGGATGTTGATCCTTGCTATGCCCGGCATCGTGCTGGCGACCGGCTTCTTTTTACTGCTCAACAACAGCGTTGGGCTACCGGAGTCGGCTGACGGTATTGTGATTTTCACCAACGCGCTAATGGCGATTCCCTATGCGCTAAAAGTGCTGGAAAACCCCATGCGAGACGTGACCGCACGTTACAGTATGCTGTGTCAGTCATTGGGCATTGAGGGATGGTCGCGACTGAAGGTGGTGGAACTGCGCGCCCTGAAACGCCCTCTGGCACAGGCGCTGGCCTTTGCCTGCGTGCTCTCCATCGGTGATTTTGGCGTGGTGGCGCTGTTTGGCAACGACGATTTCCGCACGCTGCCGTTTTATCTGTATCAGCAAATTGGCTCCTATCGCAGCCAGGACGGCGCGGTTACCGCATTATTACTGCTGATGCTCTGCTTTATGCTGTTTACCGTTATCGAAAAATTACCGGGGCGAAATGTTAAAACTGACTGATATCACCTGGCTTTATCACCATTTGCCCATGCGCTTTACACTGTCGGTGGAGCGCGGTGAACAGGTGGCGGTTCTCGGGCCAAGCGGCGCCGGGAAAAGTACGTTGCTGAATTTAATCGCCGGGTTTCTGACACCGGCCAGCGGCACAATAATGATTGAAGCTCAGGATCACACCACAACACCGCCCTCCCGCCGTCCCGTTTCCATGCTGTTTCAGGAAAATAATTTGTTCAGCCACCTGAACGTGCAGCAGAACATCGGGCTGGGGTTAAACCCTGGGCTAAAGCTGAACGCGGCTCAGCGGGAGAAGCTGCATCATATTGCACGCCAGATGGGGATCGAAAATCTGCTGGAGCGCCTGCCGGGCGAGCTTTCCGGCGGGCAACGTCAACGCGTGGCGCTTGCGCGCTGCCTGGTGCGCGAGCAGCCGGTATTGCTGCTCGACGAGCCGTTTTCCGCTCTCGATCCCGCCCTGCGTCAGGAGATGCTGGCGCTGGTCAGCGACGTCTGCCGCGACCAGCAATTAACCCTGCTGATGGTGTCACATAGCGTGGAGGATGCCGCGCGCATTGCGTCACGCTCGATTGTCGTGGCCGACGGGCGTATCGCATGGCAGGGCAAAACGGATGAGTTATTAAGCGGTCAGGCCAGCGCTTCGGCATTACTGGGCATTAAAGCGTAATGGGATGCCCGGCGGCGTTACGCTTACCGGGCCTACGGACAGGCATCCGTTGTAGGCCGGATAAGCGTCAGCGCCATCCGGCAAAAGATTCCTCAGTAACCCACGACTTTACGCAGAATATCGATATACACCGGCATCAGCGGATGACGAAGCAGCATCACCAGCGCGACAATGCCCGCGCCGAGCATCACCGGCGCCAGCCATAACAGGCGGCCTCGCGGTAAAAACGGCGTTAAGCGATCGGCGGCAGCCTTACCGCTACGCCATAACCGCCAGCACAGCCAGGCCGCCAGCCACAGCAGCAGCGCCGTTGCCAACAACAGCCATTTGAAATAGCCGCTCTGCATATCGGCCGGAATGTCGATCGCAGCGCCCGCCAGAATCCCCGGCAAGAAATAGAACGGCGGCCACAGCACGCAGCCAATAATATTCGGCACGATAAATTTCGCGACGGGCAGATCCAGCATCCCCGCCACCATCGGCACCAGTGGCCGCGTCGGGCCGACAAAACGCCCAACCAGAATGGTGAACATGCTGTGTTGATGCAGCGCGTGTTCGGTTTTATCCAGCAGCGCTTTGTTCTTTTTCATAAAAGACCAGCGGTGCAGCGGCTTTTTGAAGCGCCAGCCCAACCAGAAGGAGATCCAGTCCCCCAGCAGGCAACCGATAATGCCCGCCAGCCACGCATGCCAGAAATTCAGCTCACCGCTGCCGATAAGCGCCCCCAGCCCCGCCATCATCACCGTACCGGGCAGAATCAGACCGACCAACGCCAGCGACTCCAGAAAGGCCACCAGCGCCACCGCAATTAGCGAGTACAGAGCGGATTGGAGAATAAAGTGTTCCAGCAATGCTTGCATAATGTGTCCGTCAGATTTACGAAGCAGCGATTCTGCTAACCCTCACCCGCTTCGTCAAGTCGCCAATTGTCTGAATAGATTACGCGTTATGACATCTTTGCAGACACATCATTCACTTTTTATTCACAACCAGCGCGGAACTCGCTCGGGCTGGCCCCGGTACATTTTTTAAAGACGCGAGAGAAATAAAGCTGATCGTCAAACCCGACATTGCGCCCGACGGTGGCTATCGGCATCCGCGTCGTGCTGAGCAGCAGCTTCGCCTGGCTGATGCGCTGATCCTCGCGCCAGCTCAGTACGCTAATGCCTAACTGTTGGCGGAACAGGTGCGACAGGCGGGACGGCGACAGACAGACGTGCTGCGCCACGCTGGCAATATCAAACTGGCTGTCCGCCAGATGATCGCTGATGTACTGACAGGCGTCGCGCACCCGGCTGTCCATCGGCGGATGCAACGATTCATTGATCGCCTCCATACGTCGCAGCAGAAGCTGCTCCAGCAGGTTAATCGCCAGCAGTTCAGAGTAGCGCCCTTCCCCTTGCCCGGCATTGATGATTTGACCAAAAAGCTCATTAAAGCGCGGCTGGTGCGCTTCGTCAGGGCGGAAAAAACCGGTCTGCGCAAAAATCGTCGGCCAGGTGAGCCACTCCTGCCAGTAGGCGCGCGGTCGGAAGTACACCCACTGGTGATACCATTCGCTCGCGTTGGGATGGCGACCGTAGTGGTGTACCTCGCCAGGCGGAAACAGCAAAATATCCCCCGGACGGCAGACAAACTGTTTGCCGTGGTTATTGATCACCCCTTCCCCGCGAATCGTAAGATTAAGGATATACCCCTTCATCCCCAGCGGGCGGTCGATAAAAAAATCCAGATAGCCGTTCGCCTCAATGGGCGTCAGCCCGGCAACCAGATGCGCATTAAACGAATAGCCCGGCAGCAGGGGATCATTTTGCGTTTCAGCCATAAATTCAATACTCCCGGCGTTCTGAGAAGAAACCAATTGTCCATATTGAGTGAGACATCTTCACCTTCCCCTCTGCGCCCCGCCGTCATTGCGGTTACGGACCATCAACCCCGCTTGCGAAAAGAGATTTGTAACAAAGGCCGATTGCGAAGGCGATAAAAACGGGTAACAAAAGTGTCTATAACTACGACAGAAATGTCCACATTGAATATTTGCACAGCGTCACACTTTGCAATGCCATAGCATTTTAATCCATAAGATTAGCGGATCCTGCCTGACGGTTTTTATCCCCGCTATCTACTGTTTCTCCATACCTGTTTTTTTCGATTGGAGTAAGACGATGGCGATTGCAATTGGCCTCGATTTTGGCAGTGATTCAGTTCGTGCTCTGGCGGTGGATTGCGCCACCGGGGAAGAGATCGCCACCTGCGTAGAGTGGTATCCCCGCTGGCAGGAAGGGCGCTATTGCGACGCCCCGAACAACCAGTTCCGCCATCATCCACGCGACTACATAGAGTCAATGGAAGCCGCGTTGAAAAACGTTCTCACGACCCTGAGCGCGTCACAGCGTGGCGAGGTGGTCGGCATCGGCGTCGACAGCACCGGCTCCACCCCTGCCCCCATTGATGCTGACGGCCACGTACTGGCGCTGCGTCCTGAGTTCGCCGAAAACCCGAATGCGATGTTCGTCCTGTGGAAAGATCACACCTCGGTCGAAGAAGCGGAAGCCATCACCCGCCTGTGCCATACGCCGGGCAAAACCGATTATTCCCGCTACATCGGCGGCATTTACTCCAGCGAATGGTTCTGGGCGAAAATTCTGCACGTTACGCGTCAGGACAGCGCCGTCGCTCAGGCTGCCGCCTCCTGGATTGAGCTGTGCGACTGGGTGCCTGCCCTGCTCTCCGGCACCACGCGCCCGCAGGATATTCGCCGTGGTCGCTGTAGCGCCGGACATAAATCGCTGTGGCATGAGAGCTGGGGCGGTTTGCCGCCCGCCAGTTTCTTCGATGACCTCGATCCCATCATCAACCGCCACCTCGCCTGGCCGCTGTTTACCGATACCTTCACTGCCGATCTGCCAGTTGGCACGCTGTGCGCGGAGTGGGCGCAACGCCTCGGCCTGCCGGAAAGCGTGGTCATTTCTGGCGGCGCGTTTGACTGCCATATGGGCGCGGTTGGCGCGGGCGCGCAGCCGAATGCGCTGGTGAAAGTGATCGGCACATCGACCTGCGACATTCTGATTGCCGACAAGCAGAGCGTCGGCGACCGCGCGGTGAAAGGCATTTGCGGCCAGGTAGACGGCAGCGTCGTGCCTGATTTTATTGGTCTGGAAGCGGGACAGTCGGCATTCGGCGATATCTATGCCTGGTTTGGCCGCATTCTCGGCTGGCCGCTGGAGCAGCTTGCGGCGCAGCATCCTGAACTGAAAGACCAAATCGCCATCAGCCAAAAGCAGCTACTCCCGACGCTGACCGAGGCGTGGGCGAAGAATCCATCGCTGGATCATCTGCCCGTGGTGCTCGACTGGTTTAACGGTCGCCGCACGCCGAACGCTAATCAGCGTCTGAAAGGGGTGATTAGCGATCTGAATCTCGCCACCGATGCGCCAGCGCTGTTTGGCGGCCTGATCGCCGCCACTGCCTTCGGCGCACGCGCCATTCAGGAATGCTTTACCGAACAGGGCATTGCCGTCAACAACGTGATGGCGCTGGGCGGCATCGCCCGTAAGAATCAGGTGATCATGCAGGCCTGCTGCGACGTGCTCAACCGCCCGCTACAGATTGTCGCCTCAGACCAGTGCTGCGCGTTAGGCGCCGCCATTTTTGCCGCCGTCGCCGCAAAAACGCATGTCGATATCCCTGCCGCACAACAAAAAATGGCCAGCGCCGTAGAGAACACCCTGCAACCGCGCCCGGAACAGGCTCAACGCTTCGAACAGCTTTATCAGCGCTACCGGCAGTGGGCGGTCAGCGCTGAACAACACTATCTTCCGACTGCCGCCCCGGCGCCAAAAACCCCGGTCAGCCAGGCAACCCTGACCCATTAAGGACACGACAATGACGATTTTTGACAACTATGAAGTGTGGTTTGTGATTGGCAGCCAGCATTTGTATGGCTCTGAAACGCTGCGCCAGGTTACTCAGCATGCCGAACATGTGGTAAAGGCGCTGAATACCGAAGCGAAACTGCCCTGCAAACTGGTGCTGAAGCCGCTGGGGACGTCGCCTGACGTGATCACCGCGATTTGTCGTGACGCCAATTATGACGATCGCTGTGCGGGCCTGGTGGTCTGGCTGCACACCTTCTCGCCCGCGAAAATGTGGATTAACGGGCTGAGTATTCTCAACAAGCCGCTGTTACAGTTCCACACCCAGTTCAATGCCGCCCTGCCGTGGGACAGCATCGACATGGACTTTATGAACCTGAATCAGACCGCACACGGCGGACGCGAGTTTGGTTTTATTGGCGCGCGTATGCGTCAGCAGCACGCGGTAGTGACCGGTCACTGGCAGGATAAACACGCGCACGCGCGTATCGGCTCATGGATGCGCCAGGCGGTCTCCAGACAGGATACCCGCCACCTGAAAGTGTGCCGCTTTGGCGACAACATGCGTGAAGTGGCCGTGACCGACGGCGATAAAGTGGCGGCGCAGATCAAGTTCGGCTTCTCGGTGAATACCTGGGCGGTGGGCGACCTGGTGCAGGTCGTGAATGCGGTTAGCGACGGCGACATTAACGCGCTGGTGGATGAATACGAAAGCCGCTATACCCTGACGCCCGCGACGCAAATTCACGGCGACAAGCGGCAGAACGTGCTGGAAGCCGCGCGTATTGAACTGGGCATGAAGCGCTTTCTGGAACAGGGCGGCTTCCACGCGTTCACCACGACGTTTGAAGATTTACACGGCCTGAAGCAGCTTCCAGGGCTGGCCGTACAGCGCCTGATGCAACAGGGCTACGGTTTCGCTGGCGAAGGCGACTGGAAAACCGCCGCGCTGCTTCGCATCATGAAAGTGATGTCTGGCGGTTTGCCGGGCGGCACTTCATTTATGGAGGATTACACCTACCACTTTGAGAAGGGCAACGATCTGGTGCTCGGCTCGCACATGCTGGAAGTATGCCCGTCTATCGCGGTGGAAGAAAAACCGATCCTCGACGTGCAGCACCTCGGCATTGGGGGTAAAGACGCGCCCGCACGTCTGATCTTCAATACCCAAACCGGCCCGGCGATCGTCGCCAGCCTGATCGACCTCGGCGATCGCTATCGTCTGCTGGTCAACTGCATCGACACCGTAAAAACGCCGCATGACCTGCCGAAGCTGCCGGTCGCCAACGCGCTGTGGAAAGCCCAGCCGGATCTGACCACCGCATCCGAAGCGTGGATTCTCGCCGGTGGCGCGCACCACACCGTCTTCAGCCATGCGCTGGATCTGAACGATATGCGCCAGTTCGCAGAGATGCACGATATCGAAATCACCGTCATCGATAACGATACCCGTCTGCCCGCCTTTAAAGACGCGCTGCGCTGGAACGAAGTTTATTACGGTTTCAAACGTTAACAGTTGCCGGATGGCGGCGTAAATGCCTTATCCGGCCTACAGGTCGCACCAACCTTGTAGGCCGGATAAGCGCAGCGCCATCCGGCGTGGAGACAGCTATGTTAGAAGATCTCAAACGTCAGGTACTGGAAGCCAATCTGGCGCTGCCAAAACACAATCTGGTGACTCTCACCTGGGGGAACGTCAGCGCCGTTGATCGCGAGCGCGGCGTCTTCATCATTAAACCTTCCGGCGTCGACTACAGCGTGATGAGCGCAGAGGATATGGTGGTGGTCAGCATTGCCACGGGTGAAGTGGTGGAAGGAACGAAAAAGCCCTCCTCCGATACGCCGACCCACCGTCTGTTGTATCAGTCTTTCCCGTCGATTGGCGGCATCGTCCACACCCATTCGCGCCACGCGACCATCTGGGCGCAGGCCGGGCAATCCATCCCGGCGACGGGGACGACCCATGCGGACTATTTTTACGGCACGATCCCCTGCACGCGCAAAATGACCGATGCGGAGATCAACGGCGAATATGAATGGGAAACGGGCAACGTCATCGTCGAAACCTTTGAAAAACAGGGTATCGATGCCGCGCAGATGCCGGGCGTGCTGGTGCATTCACACGGTCCGTTCACCTGGGGAAAAAACGCCGAAGACGCGGTGCATAACGCCATTGTGCTGGAGGAGGTCGCCTGTATGGGCATCTTCTGCCGCCAGCTTGCGCCACAGTTGCCGGATATGCAGCAAACGTTGCTGGATAAGCACTACCTGCGCAAACACGGGGCGAAGGCCTATTACGGGCAGTAATGGATAGCCCAACGGCGCAACCATACCTGTATAAAACCACAGCAAAACGTTCCGAACCAGGCTATAATCATGCCTGGTTTTTTAATGAGTACGCAGCGTGGCGCAGGCAGGTTTTATTTTAACCCGGCACTGGCGGGATACCCCGCAAGGAACAGAGGTCTCATTCTGGCTGGCAACGGACACCGGTCCTTTGCAGGTCACGCTCGCGCCGCAGGAGTCGGTCGCGTTTATCCCTACGCATCAGGCCGCCCGCGTCACCTCGCTGCTGCGCACAGAAAACGGCTATCGCCTGACGCCGCTCAATTTGCAGGATTTTCATCGCCAGCCCGTCTCGGGGTTGTACTGCCGCTCTCACCGACAGCTGATGCGTCTGGAAAAACAGCTGAAAGAACAGGGCGTAACGGTCTATGAAGCCGATGTGCGCCCGCCGGAACGTTACCTGATGGAGCGGTTTATCACCGCTCCCGTTTGGCTGGAGGGCGACACAAAAGACGGCGCAATCGTCAATGCCCGCCTGAAACCGCACCCAGACTACCGTCCCCCGCTGAAATGGGTATCGCTGGATATTGAAACCACCCGACACGGCGAGCTGTACTGCATTGGCCTGCAAGGCTGCGGACAACGCGTCGTTTTTATGCTCGGCCCGGCGAATGGCGATGCCTCGGCGCTGGATTTCCAGCTTGAGTATGCGGCGAGCCGCCCGCTGCTGCTGGAAAAACTCAACGACTGGTTTGCCCGGCACGATCCCGATGTGATCATCGGCTGGAACGTGGTGCAGTTTGATTTACGCGTCCTGCAAAAACATGCCGAGCGCTATCGTATCCCTTTACGTCTGGGGCGCGACAACACCGAGCTGGAATGGCGCGAGCACGGTTTCAAGAACGGCGTGTTTTTCGCCCAGGCCAAAGGGCGGTTGATTATTGACGGCATTGAAGCGCTCAAAT
Organism: Citrobacter sp. CK181; assembly: GCF_030333595.1. NCBI lineage: Bacteria > Pseudomonadati > Pseudomonadota > Gammaproteobacteria > Enterobacterales > Enterobacteriaceae > Citrobacter > Citrobacter sp. CK181. Next base: position 157,744 of record NZ_JAOWFN010000006.1, read on the forward strand.
CCGCGTTCTGGAATTTCTCATCATTTTCACTGGAAACCGTGGCCCAGGAGCTGCTTGGCGAAGGGAAATCGATCGATAATCCCTGGGACAGAATGGACGAAATTGACCGCCGTTTCGCCGAAGATAAGCCCGCGCTCGCTACGTATAACCTCAAGGACTGCGAGCTGGTGACGCAGATTTTTCATAAGACGGAGATCATGCCGTTTTTACTGGAGCGCGCCACCGTTAACGGTCTGCCCGCTGACCGCCACGGCGGTTCTGTCGCCGCCTTCGGTCATCTCTATTTTCCCCGTATGCATCGCGCCGGTTACGTTGCGCCGAATCTCGGTGAAGTCCCGCCGCATGCCAGTCCTGGCGGTTACGTAATGGACTCGCGTCCTGGCCTGTATGACTCCGTACTGGTGCTGGATTATAAGAGCCTGTACCCGTCGATCATTCGCACGTTCCTGATCGACCCGGTTGGGCTGGTGGAAGGGATGGCGCAACCGGACCCGACACACAGCACCGAAGGCTTTCTTGACGCCTGGTTCTCGCGAGAAACGCACTGTCTCCCGGAGATCGTCACGCAGATCTGGCATGGGCGCGATGAGGCCAAACGCCACGGCAATAAACCGCTGTCCCAGGCGCTGAAGATCATCATGAATGCGTTTTACGGCGTGCTCGGGACGACGGCCTGCCGCTTTTTCGATCCCCGACTGGCCTCGTCGATCACCATGCGCGGCCACGCGATCATGCGTCAGACCAAAGCGCTGATCGAGGCGCAGGGTTATGACGTGATCTACGGCGATACGGATTCCACTTTCGTCTGGCTGAAAGGCGCGCATTCTGAAGACGAGGCGGCAAGGATTGGCCGCGAGCTGGTGCGTCATGTGAATGACTGGTGGACGCAATCCCTGCAACAGCAAAAGCTGACCAGCGCGCTGGAATTAGAGTTTGAAACCCACTTCCGCCGTTTTCTGATGCCGACCATTCGCGGGGCGGACACCGGCAGCAAAAAGCGCTATGCCGGGCTGATTCAGGAAGGCGAGAAGCAGCGAATGGTATTTAAAGGGCTGGAGACCGTGCGCACCGACTGGACGCCGCTGGCGCAACGATTCCAGCAGGAGCTTTACCTGCGTATCTTCCGCCAGGAACCCTATCAGGAGTATGTCCGGGAAACCATCGATAACCTGATGACGGGCAAGCTGGATGAACAGCTGGTTTACCGCAAGCGACTGCGCCGCCCGTTGAGCGAATATCAGCGTAACGTTCCGCCGCACGTTCGCGCCGCCCGGCTCGCCGATGAACAAAACATCAAGCTGGGGCGCCCGGCGCAGTATCAGAACCGCGGCACGATCAAATACGTGTGGACGACTAACGGCCCTGAGCCGCTGGATTACCGGCATTCACCGCTGGATTACGAGCACTATTTAACCCGCCAGCTACAGCCGGTCGCAGAGGGAATACTTCCCTTCATCGATGATAATTTTGCTACACTACTCACAGGACAACTGGGGTTATTTTGACGCGTGACGAATGCGCCGCCATCCATTACCATAGCGCCCTTTCCATTCCTGGACCCAATTAACACTGCTGCCATTCTATTTTGGTAGCGGGTGATTATTGCCTGCAATTAAAGATATAGAGCCGAACATATATGCCTTTTACACTTGGTCAACGCTGGATCAGCGATACAGAAAGCGAACTGGGACTTGGAACCGTCGTCGCGATGGATGCGCGAACTGTCACCTTACTTTTCCCGGCGACAGGTGAAAACCGTCTGTATGCGCGCAGTGACTCCCCCGTGACCCGCGTGATGTTTAACCCTGGTGATACGATTACAAGCCATGAAGGCTGGCAGCTACAAATCGATGAAGTAAAAGAAGAAAACGGCCTGCTTGCCTATACTGGCACCCGCCTTGATACCGAAGAAACCGCCGTCACGCTGCGTGAAGTCCTGCTCGACAGCAAGCTGGTTTTCAGTAAACCGCAGGATCGCCTGTTCGCCGGGCAAATCGACCGGATGGACCGATTCGCTCTGCGCTACCGCGCACGTAAATTTCAGAGCGAGCAGTACCGCATGCCGTGGAGCGGCCTGCGCGGTCAGCGCACCAGCCTGATTCCCCACCAGCTCAACATTGCCCATGATGTCGGTCGCCGCCACGCGCCGCGCGTCCTGCTGGCGGATGAAGTGGGCTTAGGAAAAACCATCGAAGCCGGGATGATCCTGCACCAACAGCTGCTGTCTGGCGCGGCGGAACGCGTGCTGATCATCGTCCCGGAAACTTTGCAGCATCAGTGGCTGGTTGAAATGCTGCGCCGCTTCAACCTGCGCTTCGCGCTGTTCGACGACGAGCGTTACACCGAAGCCCAGCACGATGCCTACAACCCGTTTGAAACCGAGCAACTGGTTATCTGCTCGCTGGACTTCGCGCGTCGCAACAAACAGCGTCTGGAACATCTGTGCGACGCACAATGGGACCTGCTGGTCGTCGATGAAGCTCACCACCTGGTGTGGAGCGAAGACGCGCCAAGCCGCGAATATATGGCGATTGAACAACTGGCGGAACGCGTGCCTGGCGTCCTGCTGCTGACCGCAACGCCGGAACAGCTGGGCATGGAAAGCCACTTCGCCCGCCTGCGTCTGCTCGACCCGAGCCGTTTCCACGACTTCGAACAATTTGTCGAAGAGCAAAAAAATTATCGCCCGGTCGCCGACGCCGTCGCCATGCTGCTGGCAGGCAACAAGCTGAGCAACGAAGAGCTGAACATGCTCGGCGACCTGATTGGCGAGCAGGACATCGAACCGCTGCTGCAAACGGCGAACAGCGACCGCGATGGCGCGCAGAATGCCCGCCAGGAACTGGTCTCCATGCTGATGGACAGACACGGCACCAGCCGCGTACTGTTCCGCAACACCCGTAACGGCGTCAAAGGCTTCCCGAAACGCGAGCTGCACACCATCAAGCTGCCGCTGCCAACGCAATATCAGACGGCGATTAAAGTCTCCGGCATTATGGGCGCGCGTAAAAGCGCGGAGGACAGAGCGCGCGATATGCTCTACCCGGAGCAGATTTATCAGGAATTCGAAGGGGATAGCGGCACCTGGTGGAACTTCGACCCGCGCGTGGAGTGGCTGATGGGGCATCTGACCAGCCACCGCTCGCAGAAAGTGCTGGTGATCTGCGCGAAAGCCGCCACCGCGCTGCAACTGGAGCAGGTGCTGCGCGAGCGCGAAGGCATCCGCGCCGCCGTATTCCATGAAGGCATGTCCATTATTGAACGCGACCGCGCCGCCGCGTGGTTTAGCGAAGAGGACAGCGGCGCGCAGGTTCTGCTGTGCTCGGAAATTGGTTCTGAAGGCCGTAACTTCCAGTTCGCCAGCAACCTGGTGATGTTTGACCTGCCGTTTAACCCGGATTTGCTGGAGCAGCGTATTGGCCGTCTGGACCGTATCGGCCAGGCGCACGATATTCAGATCCACGTTCCGTATCTGGAAAAAACCGCGCAGTCCGTGCTGGTTCGCTGGTATCACGAAGGGCTGGATGCCTTTGAGCACACCTGCCCGACCGGTCGCGCCATCTACGATACGGTGTATCACGATCTGATCGCTTACCTGGCGACGCCTGAAAACACCGACGGTTTTGACGCGCTGATCAAAACCTGCCGCGAGCAGCACGAAGCGCTGAAAGCGCAATTGGAGCAAGGGCGCGACCGTCTGCTGGAGATCCACTCTAACGGCGGCGAGAAAGCGCAGGCGCTGGCAGAGAGCATTGAAGAACAGGATGACGACACCAGCCTGATCGCCTTCGCCATGAACCTGTTTGATATCGTCGGGATTAACCAGGATGACCGTGGTGAGAACCTGATTGTGCTGACGCCTTCCGATCATATGCTGGTGCCGGACTTCCCTGGCCTGCCGGAAGATGGCTGCACCATTACGTTCGAGCGTGATGTGGCGCTGTCGCGTGAAGATGCGCAGTTTGTTACCTGGGAACATCCGCTGATTCGCAACGGCCTGGATCTGATTCTGTCTGGCGATACCGGCAGCAGCACGATTTCGCTGTTGAAAAACAAAGCGTTGCCGGTGGGAACGCTGCTGGTGGAACTGGTGTATGTCGTTGAAGCGCAGGCACCGAAACATTTACAGCTTAACCGTTTCCTGCCGCCGACGCCGGTGCGCATGCTGCTGGATAAAAACGGCAATAACCTGGCCGCGCAGGTGGAGTTTGAAACCTTCAACCGCCAGCTGAGCGCCGTTAACCGTCATACCGGCAGCAAGCTGGTCAACGCGGTGCAACAGGACGTACACGCGATTCTGCAACTGGGCGAAGCGCAGGCGGAGAAATCGGCCCGGGCGCTGATCGACGCCGCGCGTAGCGAAGCGGATGAAAAACTGTCTGCCGAACTGTCGCGTCTGGAAGCGCTGCGCGCCGTTAACCCGAACATCCGTGATGATGAACTTGCGGCGATCGACAGCAACCGTCAGCAGGTAATGGAAAGCCTGGATCAGGCCAACTGGCGTCTGGATGCCTTGCGTCTTATCGTCGTCACGCATCAGTAACGGAGCAAAAAATGGGGATGGAAAACTACAATCCGCCGCAGGAGCCCTGGCTGATTATCCTGTATCAGGATGAGCACATTATGGTGGTCAACAAGCCCAGCGGCTTGTTGTCCGTGCCGGGCCGCCTTGAGGAGCACAAAGATAGCGTGATGACGCGTATTCAACGCGATTATCCGCAGGCGGAGTCGGTGCATCGTCTGGATATGGCGACCAGCGGCGTGATTGTAGTGGCGCTGACCAAAGCGGCGGAACGGGAGCTGAAACGCCAGTTCCGCGAGCGTGAGCCGAAAAAACAGTACGTTGCGCGCGTGTGGGGGCATCCAGCCCCTGCCGAAGGGCTGGTTGATTTACCGCTGATCTGCGACTGGCCGAACAGGCCGAAACAGAAAGTGTGTTATGATACGGGTAAGCCTGCGCAAACCGGGTATGAGGTGGTGGACTTCGCTGCGGATAACACCGCACGGGTGGTGCTTAAACCGATTACCGGGCGTTCTCATCAGCTACGTGTGCATATGCTGGCGTTGGGACACCCCATTCTCGGCGATCGCTTCTACGCGTCGCCAGAAGCGCTGGCGATGGCACCGCGTCTGTTGCTGCATGCCGAAACGCTGACCATCACCCATCCCGCGTATGGCAACAGTATGACCTTTAAAGCCCCGGTAGATTTTTAAATTCTGTGCCCATTTGTGCCGGGAGCGCTTCGCTTACCCGGCCTACCGTTCTCAACGTAGGCCGGATAAGACGCTTTACGTCGCCATCCGGCAAAACCATTATTTAAAACCTTTCTGCTCTTTAATCATTTCATACGCTTTCTGAATTTCCTGCGCTTTTTGCTTCGCCATCTCCATCATCTCCGGCGGCAACCCTTTTGCGACCAGTTTGTCCGGGTGGTGCTCGCTCATCAGTCTGCGGTACGCGCGTTTAATGGTTGTCGCATCATCTGTCGGCTTAACCCCCAGCACGTTGCAGGCATCTTCCAGCGTAGGGCCACGCTGCGCCTGCTGCCAGCCGCCGCCGGACTGCTGTTGCTGATAACCGCCGCCAAACTGCGCCCCGCCCTGCATCATGCGTAAGAACTGATCGAACTGAGCGCGGGAAATCCCCAGCTCCTCGGCGATAACGTACAGCACTTCCCGCTCGTTCGGATGGAGCGTTCCATCCGCAAACGCCGCCTGAATCTGAATTTCCAGAAACATCCGTATCAGATCAAACCGCCCAAAGCAGACACTTCGAAACTGGCGCATTTTTTCACGTAACGGGTAATTATCCGATTTTCCCACGCGAAACGCGTGTTGGGCGGCGGTACGTGATTCGCCGTGTAAGTTCATCCGGTCCATCAACTGGCTGGCAATATGGATATCCGCTTCCGTCACTCGCCCTTTCGATTTGGTTAAATGCCCCATGACCTCAAAAGTGGTGGCGAAAAACAGTGCCTGCCGTTCACGCTGATTGGCGAACCATGCCATTTTGCGGCTGCGGGCTTTGTCGAACATGTGGCCTATCAGCAGACCTAATACCACGCCCCAGAAGCCGCCTCCCATCATCAGCGCCACTGCGACACCTACAATCTTTCCCCAGTACTGCATAGACTCCCCAAATCTTTACGCTGACAGTGAGGCTATGTCCCACAATATAGAGTGCTTTTCCTGGAATGAAGGCTGCGGTCAATTGTGGGACATCGCCTATAATTTGCATTATCATACCTGTCATTCAATGCCGTGCCTAACACCACAGACACATACCCATTGGATTTCACGTTGCAGCAAGACCGCCGCACAGCCGCCAGACGCTTATCCAGGCAAGTCGCCGGGGGCATGCGAATAACGTCCACGAAAGCACAACCTGAAAGACGACGGGTAGAAAAGGGACAGGATTAACACTAGCGTAGTGAAGATGAGTACGTTAGTCTCTGACCGTTTGTCACGCGCAACGCTACTGATGATGGAACAATAAATACAACGTATGAAAAAACGTATTCCCACTTTCCTGGCCACCATGATCGCCAGCGCCCTTTATAGTCAGCAGGGCCTGGCCGCCGACCTTGCCTCGCAGTGCATGTTGGGTGTGCCAAGCTACGACCGTCCTCTGGTGAAAGGCGAGACGAACGAATTACCCGTGACGATCAACGCCGATCACGCGAAAGGGAACTACCCGGACGACGCGGTATTCACCGGTAATGTCGATATCAACCAGGGTAACAGTCGCCTGCAAGCTGACGAGGTGCAACTCCATCAAAAAGAGGCGCCAGGCCAGCCGGAACCGGTGCGTACCGTCGATGCGCTCGGCAACGTCCATTATGACGACAATCAGGTTATTCTGAAGGGGCCGAAAGGCTGGGCGAACCTGAACACCAAAGACACAAACGTGTGGGAAGGCGACTACCAGATGGTCGGCCGTCAGGGGCGCGGGAAAGCGGATCTGATGAAGCAGCGTGGCGAAAACCGCTATACCATTCTGGAAAATGGCAGCTTTACCTCCTGTCTGCCAGGCTCCGATACCTGGAGCGTTGTGGGCAGCGAAGTGATTCACGATCGTGAAGAGCAGGTAGCGGAAATCTGGAACGCCCGTTTTAAACTGGGTCCGGTTCCCGTCTTTTACAGCCCTTATTTACAGCTGCCGGTCGGTGACAAACGCCGCTCCGGTTTCCTGATCCCGAACGCGAAGTACACCACCAAGAACTATTTTGAGTTCTACCTGCCGTATTACTGGAACATCGCGCCCAATATGGACGCCACCATTACGCCGCATTATATGCACCGTCGTGGCGGTGTCATGTGGGAGAATGAGTTCCGCTACCTCAGCCAGGCGGGCGCGGGTTTAATGGAGTTCGATTATCTGAATTCCGATCGCGTTTACGACGATGAGCATCCGAACGACAGCAACTCCCGTCGCTGGTTGTTCTACTGGCGTCATGGCGGCGTGATGGATCAGGTATGGCGCTTTAATGTCGACTATACCAAGGTCAGCGACTCCAGCTACTTCAATGACTTTGACAATAAGTACGGTTCCAGTACCGACGGTTACGCCACGCAGAAATTCAGCGTCGGCTATGCCGTGCAGAACTTTGATGCCACGGTGTCAACCAAACAGTTCCAGGTATTCAGCGATCAGAATACCAGCAGTTACTCCGCTGAGCCGCAGTTAGACGTTAACTTCTACCAGAATGACGTTGGTCCATTCGATACGCGTATTTACGGCCAGGCCGTGAAGTTTGTGAACACCCGAGACAACATGCCGGAAGCGACTCGCGTTCACCTGGAGCCAACCATCAATCTGCCGTTATCGAATCAGTGGGGCAGCATCAATACTGAAGCGAAGCTGCTGGCGACGCACTACCAGCAAACCAATCTGGACTCGTACAACAACAATTCGCGAAACGTCAATAAACTCGATGAGTCGGTTAACCGCGTAATGCCGCAGTTCAAAGTCGACGGCAGGATGGTGTTTGAACGCGATATGACGACATTGGCGCCGGGTTACACCCAGACGCTGGAGCCGCGCGCGCAGTATCTGTACGTTCCCTATCGTAACCAGAGCAGCATCAATAACTACGACTCCTCATTATTGCAGTCCGACTACAGCGGCCTGTTCCGCGACCGCACATATGGCGGTCTGGACCGTATCGCCTCCGCAAACCAGGTCACGACCGGCGTCACATCGCGTATTTATGATGATGCCGCAATTGAACGTTTTAATGTTTCCGTGGGTCAAATCTACTATTTCACGGAGTCTCGCACCGGCGATGACAACATAACCTGGGAGAATGACGACAAAACGGGCTCACTGGTTTGGGCGGGCGACACCTACTGGCGTATCTCCGACCGCTGGGGACTGCGTAGCGGCATTCAGTACGACACGCGTCTGGACAGCGTCGCGACCAGCAGCAGTACGATCGAATACCGTCGCGATGAAAATCGTCTCTTACAGTTGAACTACCGTTATGCCAGCGCGGAATATATTCAGGCTACGCTGCCGTCTTATTCCACTGCGGAGCAGTATAAAAACGGGATTTCCCAGGTCGGGGGCGTTGCCAGTTGGCCGATTGCCGATCGTTGGTCTATCGTAGGTGCTTACTACTTTGATACCAATGTGAATAAGCCTGCCGACCAGATGCTCGGCGTGCAGTACAACTCCTGCTGCTATGCGATTCGCTTCGGTTATGAGCGTAAGCTGAACGGTTGGGATAACGATAAAGAACACGCTGTTTATGACAACGTGATCGGCTTTAACATTGAATTGCGTGGTCTGAGCTCCAATTACGGTCTCGGCACCAAAGAGATGTTGCGTTCGAACATTTTGCCGTATCAAAGCTCTCTGTGATTTGATTGATTTACCACGTAATCCGCATTGCGGTTAATTGAAATGGAAAAAGTATGAAGAACTGGAAAACGCTGCTTCTCGGTATCGCCATGATCGCGAATACCAGTTTCGCTGCCCCGCAGGTGGTCGATAAAGTCGCAGCCGTCGTCAATAACGGCGTCGTGCTGGAAAGCGACGTTGATGGCTTAATGCAATCAGTAAAACTTAATGCGGGTCAGGCTGGTCAGCAGCTTCCTGATGATGCCACGCTACGTCATCAGATCCTGGAACGTTTGATCATGGATCAAATCGTTCTCCAGATGGGTCAGAAGATGGGGGTGAAAATCTCTGATGAACAGCTGGATCAGGCTATCGCCAATATCGCTAAACAGAACAACATGACGCTGGACCAGATGCGCAGCCGTCTGGCTTACGATGGTCTGAGCTACTCGACCTACCGTAGCCAGATCCGCAAAGAGATGATCATCTCCGAAGTGCGTAACAACGAAGTGCGTCGTCGCGTCACCATCCTGCCGCAGGAAGTGGATGCGCTGGCCCAACAGGTCGGTAACCAGAACGATGCCAGCACAGAGCTGAACCTGAGCCACATTCTGATCCCGCTGCCGGAAAACCCGACGTCGGATCAGGTAAGCGAAGCGGAAGCCCAGGCGCGTTCGATTGTTGATGAAGCGCGTAACGGCAGTGATTTCGGCAAACTGGCGATCACCTACTCCGCCGACCAGCAGGCGCTGAAAGGCGGCCAGATGGGCTGGGGACGTATTCAGGAGCTGCCGGGCATTTTCGCGCAGGCGCTGAGCACGGCGAAAAAAGGCGACATCGTTGGCCCGATTCGTTCCGGCGTTGGCTTCCACATTCTGAAAGTGAACGATCTGCGCGGCCAGAGCCAGAGCATCTCCGTCACTGAAGTTCATGCCCGCCATATTCTGCTGAAACCCTCGCCGATCATGACCGATCAACAGGCGCGCCTGAAACTGGAAGAGATCGCAGCAGACATTAAGAGCGGCAAAACGACCTTTGCCGCCGCAGCGAAAGAGTTTTCACAGGACCCGGGTTCTGCCAACCAGGGCGGCGATCTGGGCTGGGCGGCAGCGGATATTTTCGATCCTGCCTTCCGCGACGCGCTGACCCGCCTCAACAAAGGCCAGATGAGCGCCCCGGTGCACTCCTCCTTTGGCTGGCACCTGATCGAACTGCTGGATACGCGTAACGTTGATAAAACCGACGCGGCGCAGAAAGACAGAGCTTACCGTATGCTGATGAACCGTAAGTTCTCGGAGGAAGCGGCGACCTGGATGCAGGAACAACGCGCCAGCGCTTACGTTAAAATCCTGAGCAATTAATGACTACGGTTCAACGCGTTGTTATCACTCCCGGCGAACCCGCCGGGATTGGTCCTGACTTAGTCGTTCAGCTCGCACAGCGTGAGTGGCCGGTCGAACTCGTCGTCTGCGCAGATGCCCGTCTGTTAACCGACCGGGCCGCGTTGCTCGGTTTGCCCCTCTCGCTTCTTCCCTACTCGCCAAATCACCCTGCAAAACCGCAATCCGCCGGCACGCTGACCCTGTTGCCGACAGCGCTTCGCGCTCCTGTCACCCCAGGTCAACTCAGCGTTGAGAATGGGCAGTATGTGGTGGATACGCTGGCGCGCGCCTGCGACGGTTGTCTGCAAGGGGAATTTGCGGCGCTGATCACCGGTCCGGTTCACAAAGGCGTCATCAATGACGCTGGCGTACCGTTTACCGGACACACGGAGTTTTTTGAAGCGCGTTCGCAGGCGAAGAAAGTGGTGATGATGCTGGCCACCGAGGAGCTGCGGGTCGCGCTGGCGACAACGCACCTGCCGTTAAGAGCGGTTGCCGACGCCATTACCCCCGCTTTGCTGCATGAGGTGATCGGCATTCTGCATCATGATTTACGCACGAAATTCGGCCTTGCCGATCCGCATATTCTGGTGTGCGGGCTAAATCCACATGCGGGTGAAGGCGGCCATATGGGAACCGAAGAGATCGACACGATCGTTCCGGTACTGGATGATCTGCGCGCTCAGGGGATGCGCTTAAGCGGCCCTTTGCCCGCCGACACGCTTTTCCAGCCTAAATATCTCGATCATGCCGATGCCGTGCTGGCGATGTACCACGATCAGGGTCTCCCCGTGCTAAAATACCAGGGATTTGGTCGCGGCGTGAATATCACGCTGGGCCTGCCTTTTATTCGAACATCCGTAGACCACGGCACCGCGCTTGAACTGGCGGGTCGGGGGCAAGCGGATGTCGGCAGTTTTATTACGGCGCTTAATCTCGCCATCAAAATGATTGTTAATACCCAATGAATAATCGAGTCCATCAGGGCCACTTAGCCCGTAAACGCTTCGGGCAAAACTTTCTCAACGATCAGTTTGTGATCGACAGTATTGTCTCCGCCATTAACCCGCAAAAGGGTCAGGCAATGGTCGAAATCGGCCCCGGTCTGGCGGCGCTGACGGAGCCTGTCGGCGAACGTCTGGACCAGCTCACGGTGATCGAACTTGACCGCGATCTGGCCGCGCGCCTGCAAACGCACCCGTTTTTGGGGCCGAAACTGACGATTTATCAGCAAGATGCCATGACCATGAACTTCGGTGAGCTGTCTGAGAAGATAGGTCAGCCGCTGCGCGTATTCGGCAACTTGCCCTACAACATCTCCACCCCGTTGATGTTCCACCTCTTTAGCTATACTGATGCCATTGCCGACATGCACTTTATGTTGCAAAAAGAAGTGGTCAATCGTCTGGTTGCAGGGCCGAACAGTAAGGCGTATGGTCGATTAAGCGTCATGGCGCAATATTATTGCCAGGTGATCCCGGTGCTGGAAGTGCCACCATCCGCCTTCACGCCGCCGCCTAAAGTCGATTCCGCCGTTGTGCGTCTGGTGCCTCACACGACGATGCCGTATCCGGTGAAAGACATACGCGTGTTGAGCCGCATCACCACCGAGGCGTTTAACCAGCGTCGTAAAACGATTCGCAACAGCCTCGGCAATCTGTTCAGCGTCGAGGTGCTGACGGAACTGGGCATTGACCCGGCATTGCGAGCGGAAAATATCTCTGTCGCGCAATATTGCCAGATGGCGAACTATCTGTCAGAAAACGCGCCTTCGAAGGAGAGTTAAGCATGATCAATTCGCCCCGAGTGTGTATTCAGGTTCAGAGCGTCTACATTGAAGCGCAATCTTCACCTGATGATGAACGTTACGTATTCGCATACACGGTAACCATCCGCAATTTGGGGCGAGCGCCAGTGCAGTTGTTGGGGCGTTATTGGCTGATAACCAATGGTCATGGCCGCGAAACCGAAGTACAGGGCGAAGGTGTGGTTGGCGTGCAGCCGCACATCGCGCCCGGAGAAGAGTACCAGTACACCAGCGGCGCCGTTATTGAAACGCCGCTGGGCACCATGCAGGGTCACTACGAAATGATCGATGAAAAAGGCGTCGCCTTTACTATCGATATTCCCGTGTTCCGACTCGCCGTTCCAACACTTATTCATTAAAACTAAAGCAATGGCAACATACCTCATTGGCGACGTTCACGGTTGCTACGACGAACTGATCGCATTGTTACACCAGGTGGAATTTACCCCCGGTTCAGATACCCTGTGGCTTACCGGCGATCTGGTCGCTCGCGGCCCTGGTTCTCTGGAAGTGCTCCGCTACGTGAAATCATTGGGCGACTGCGTGCGTCTGGTGCTTGGCAATCACGATTTACATCTGTTGGCCGTCTTTGCGGGCATTAGCCGCAATAAGCCGAAAGACAGGCTGACTCCGCTGCTGGAAGCGCCAGACGCCGACGAACTGCTCAACTGGCTGCGCCGTCAGCCGCTGTTGCAGGTCGACGAAGAGAAGAAGCTGGTGATGGCGCATGCGGGCATTACGCCGCAGTGGGATTTACAGACAGCGAAAGACTGCGCGCGCGATGTTGAAGCCGTACTGTCGAGCGACTCCTATCCCTTCTTCCTCGACGCGATGTACGGCGATATGCCGAACAACTGGACGCCGGAGCTAACGGGTCTGGCGCGGCTGCGTTTTATCACGAATGCCTTCACCCGTATGCGTTACTGTTTCCCGAACGGCCAACTGGATATGTACAGCAAAGAGTCGCCGGAAAACGCCCCTGCGCCGCTGAAACCCTGGTTCGCCATTCCGGGACCGGTTAGCGAAGCATACAGCATTGTCTTTGGTCACTGGGCGTCGCTGGAAGGTAAAGGGACGCCGGAAGGCATTTATGGTCTGGATACCGGCTGCTGCTGGGGCGGGGATTTAACCTGTCTGCGTTGGGAAGATAAGCGCTACTTCGTGCAGCCGTCGAATCGTCATCTTGATTCAGGCAAAGGCGAGGCGGTAAACGCCTGAGCGTTATTTTGTAGGCCGGATAAGGCGTTTACGCCGCTATCCGGCATTCACGCCACATTATTGCCTGATGGCGCTTCGCTTATCAGGCCTACAAATCCGCATTACAACATGCCGGATTAACGACGCTCCAGAATCTCAAAGCAGTAGCTGTGAGAATTCTGCTCATCGGCGTCGTGGAACTCGCTGAAGACCGATTCCCAGTCATCCGGTTCGTAGTCCGGGAAATGGGTGTCCCCTTCCACTTCGGCATCAATATGCGTCAGATACAGTTTCTGCGCTTTCGGCAAGAACTGTTCGTACACGCGTCCGCCGCCAATCACCATAATCTCTGGCGCATCGCCGCAGGCGGCAATCGCTTCATCGACCGATTTCACCCACTGCACGCGATCGTCAGTGCCAGGCTGGCTGCTGATGACGATGTTTTTACGCCCCGGCAGCGGTCGCCCGATGGATTCCCAGGTATGGCGCCCCATAACCACAGGCTTGTTTAAGGTGTTACGTTTAAACCAGGCGAGATCGGCAGGCAGGTTCCACGGCATGGCGTTTTCCATGCCGATAACGCGATCTACCGCTAACGCCGCAATCAGACTGATCATTGAATATTTCCTGGATACAAAAAATTGTCGCCACTATACGGAAAGAGCAATCTTTCGTCGACTAACGAAAAGAGGAATAGCACGAAAATTTTCCGTTCTGCTGGCAACCCGACTTATTTAAAGCGGTGTCAGCTCGCAGGCCGCCATCAGGCCCAATGCCGGATGGCGGCATAAATGCCTTATCCGGCCTACGATGGTTTGTAGGCCCGGTAAGCGCAGCGCCACCGGGCAAATTGCCGGATGGCGGCGTAAACGCCTTACCTGGCCTACGTTGACGGTTTCACTTCCGGCTCATCAGCTGCATCACCCGTATGTTTACCTTCATCCGTGCCTTGCCAGCCGTGGCGTTGAATTAACGATAAATGTTCACGGTCTTCAGTAATAATCTCGCTCAACATAGCGCTGGTGCGTTTATAGACAGCCGCGCGGGACGTTGGATCGTTTTCCCCTTTCGCCATCTCTTCCACCATCTGCGTATTAAAACGACGGAACAGATCGGCACGCTCGCGCGCCTCGTAGCGTCCCAGCCCTAATTTCTCCAGCGCCTGACGCCCTGTTTTTAACGCGCCTTCAAACGTTTCACGCTCCGGCATCTCAACACCGGCCTGTCGCAGACGGATGTAGTGATCGACATCGCGGGCGCGGGCAATAATTTGCAGGTCGGGGAAATGGGCTTTTACCATTTCTGTCAGTTGTAAACTGGTTTGCGGATCGTCAATCGCGTTGATCAGCACTTCCGCTTTCGCCGCACCGGCGGACTCCAGCAGATCCATGCGCGTCGCGTCACCGTAAAAGACCTTCATGCCAAATTTGCGCAGCGTTTCAATATGATCCGGGTCATGGTCGAGAACCACCATTTTTACCCCGCTCGACAGCAGCAAACGCCCCGTAATCTGCCCAAAACGGCCAAATCCGGCGATGATCACGCGCGGTTGCTCCGCATCGATCTCATCCGCTTCACGCGCTTCGCCGATTGCGGATTTTTCCAGACGGCTCAGGAGCACCAGAAAAATGGGCGTCGCCGCCATTGAGAGCGCAACGGTGAGCGTCAACGCCTTCGCCCATTCCGGGTCGAGTACATTAGCCATTTGCGCCGCGCCGAATACCACAAAGGCAAACTCACTCCCCTGTCCTAATAATACGGCAAACCAGAGACGTTGCTTATTCGGCACCCGTAGCGGCCTGGCGACAAGCCACAGCATTACCGTTTTAATGACCAGGAAACCGACCAGCAGGATAAGAATGCGTAACGGATTATCGATCAGCGTGCCAAAGTCGATAGACATGCCAACGCCGATAAAGAACAGCCCCAGCAGCAGCCCTTTAAACGGTTCTATGTCGCTTTCCAGCGCATGCCGGTATTCCGAGCTTGCCAGCAACACGCCCGCCAGAAACGCCCCCATCGCCATCGACAGCCCCACTTCTTCCAGCAGCAAGCCGAAGCCAAAGACCAGAAACAGAGCCACGGCGCTGAACACTTCACGCAAACCGGAACGCGCGACAAAACGCAGCGCCGGGCGCGTGACATAGCGCCCTAACAGCACCACCAGCGCCAGCGCTCCCGCCACTTTTAACGCAGACAGCGCAAAGACGCCCAGCGTCGTTGAGGCGCTGCTGGCGGCCAGCAAGGGGATCATCGCCACCAGCGGAATAGCGGCAATATCCTGAAACAGCAGCACGGCGAATGTGCTACGGCCCATTTGCGAGACGGTCAGGTTACGCTCATCCATCGCCTGCATCGCAATCGCCGTGGAAGAGAGCGCCAGCGTCATGCCGATCAGCTCCGCCACCTGCCAGCGCAGACCGAGGAACATACAGAACAGGCCAATCAACCCACCGCATACCACCATCTGCAACGCGCCGCCGCCAAAAACCGACGCACGCAATTTCCACAAACGCTGCGGGTCCAGCTCCAGCCCAATCACAAACAGCATCAGCACCACGCCAATTTCGGCGAAATGAAGAATAGCTTCAGCGTCCGTCACCAGACGCAGCCCCCACGGGCCGATAATACACCCGGCAATGAGGTAGCCCAGCACCGACCCTAAGCCCAGCCGGACGGCAATCGGCACAATCAGCGCGGCCGACCCCAGGTAAATCAGCGCCTGTATCAGCGTATGGCTATCCATGATTTGCCTCCTGCCACGCCAGCAAACGTTGCTTGTAGTGGCGCGCCTGCGCCTGGAGCGTTTCGTCATCACAGACAAACGTACAGTGCATCGCAAAAGGCGGCAGCCAGTTGAGCCCACAATAGAGCGCGGTAGCCTGTAACGGCTGCGAGAGCACGTCAAAGCCCGGATAGGCGCCAATAGCGAAGTGGCTTTCGCCTCCGCCGGTCGTCACGGCCCACATCAGATCTTTGCCCCGGAGCGCCGTGCCGCCATGCCCGTAGGCCCAGCCATGCGCGAGGACTTTGTCCATCCAGAGTTTGAGTAAAGGGGGAACGCTGTACCACTGCATTGGATGCTGCCAGATGATAAGACGCGCGCGCGCCAGCGCCTGCTGTTCGGCGGCAACATCAATATTGAAGTCAGGGTAAAGTTGATAGAGCGAGCGAATTTCGACGCCATCCAGCGTCCTTGCCTGTTCCAGCATCCGTTTATTCGCATGCGAGTGCTGCGGATACGGATGGGCATAAATAATGAGGATCATGAAGTAGCCTGTTATTTTACATCTCTGTTTTATCACAGAGTGTAGTCAGTAATTTAACAGGCTAATAGTGAATATTATTGAGCAGCTAAATGGATAAAACTGAATTAATTATCCAGTTCGCTCATGTTCTTCACCTGATCGCGGTTGATCTGTTCCGTTTTACCGGTTTCTGCATTTTTGTAGGACACCAGTCCGGTATCATCATCGACCTGTGGTTTACCATCAGTGACGATCGTTTTGCCGTCGGTGGTTTTTATGGCCTGGTTTGATGAACAGCCCGCTACGGTAAATACCGTCGCAGCGGCAAAAAGAGACGCAATAAGAAGTTGTTTTTGCATGGTGTTCTCCCTGCTTTTCAGTCATTTTCAGTGGTATACCCATTAACTATAGACTAACTGACTGACCTTAAAAGAAAATACAGAACACTCTGAAGATATCCCCTAGCACAGAGGCTTGTTGCGAATCGTCATACTGCTCGTCTGGGCAAGCGTCAGTCCACGCGTCTCCGGCGCAAAAGCGATGGAAATAAGCAGACCGATAAGTGAAATTCCCGCCCCCATCAGCATGACGTAGCTGATCCCATATCTGGTGATGAAGATCGGCAGCGCCCACGTTGAAAGGATGGTGCCAATTCGACTCAGGGACATAATGACGCCCACGGCAGACGCGCGAATATCCGTCGGGAACAGCTCATTCGGGTAGAGCCACTGAAGGTTCCCCGGGCCGCCGGAGAAAAAGGCGTACACCGCAAAGGCCGCAACCACCAGCCAGATCCCCATTTCTGGGATCAACCCCAGCACAGCCAGCGCCAGCGTCATCATAACAAAGCTGCCGATCAGCAATGGCCGTCGCCCTATGCTGTTCAGCCAGTACATCGGCGGAATACAGCCCAGCATAAAGAACAAACTGATTACCACATTACCCAGCGCCGCGCTTTTCCCGACGCCCAGCCCCAGCAGGCCGACAATCTGCGGGCCAAAGGTATAGATGGCGAACATCGGGATGACCTGGCAGGTCCAGATGGCGGCGACAAACAAAACAAACGGGAAGTGACGGCGATTAAACAGCTGTAAGAAGCGCGTCTCCTGGGGCGGTTCTTCATCGAACGCCACCGGCTCGCCAAACAGTTTAATCATCATCTCCTCGCACTCTTTAACCCGCCCCTTACGCAACAGCCAGCGCGGTGATTCGGGAAGATCGAAGCGCCCGATCAGGATCATAATGCAGGGAATTGCCGCGCTCCCCAGCATCCAGCGCCATCCGCCCGCCACATCGTACAACCAGTAGCCGACCAGGTCGGCGCAGGTGGCGCCGACGTACCACATCGCGGCAATAAAACTGATCGAGAAGGCGCGCTGGCGGGTGTTGGAAAACTCGGTAATCATCGAGGTGGCGATAGGATAATCCGCGCCAATCACCACCCCAATCAGCACGCGCATGACGAGCAACTCCATCGGCGATGAGACAAACATCGTCGCTACCGATATCACCCCAATGGCGATGATATCGATGAGGAACATTTTACGTCGCCCCACTTTGTCTGAGATATAGCCGAACAGCGACGTACCGACAAACAGCCCAGCCAGCGTGCCTGCCCCCAGCAATCCCAGCCACTGCGCATCCAGCTTCAGCGCAGGCGTGAGCTGCTCCAGCGCCACGCCAATCATGACCAGTACGTAACCGTCCAGGAACGGCCCGCCGCTTCCCCACAGCATAATTCTGCGGTGAATAGAGGAGAATTTAATGTCGTCAAAGTTCCTGGGCTGCTGCATAGCCGCGTCCTGTTTTGTTTTCACTTGATGCCTGATGGCACGACGCTTATCAGGCCTACGAATCACGTATTTTGTAGGCCGGATAAGACGCGTCAGCGACGCCATCCGGCATCAACCTCAGCCGTAGCGAAATTCCACGCCAAAGGTGCCGCGCGGGTATTCCCATTTCTCCAGCGCCGTCCCCAACCCGAGAATTCGACAGGTGCCGCACTCCAGGCACCCGGCGTAATCAAAACGTACGCTGCCGTCGTCCTGCTGTTTATACAACCCGGCCGGACACGCCTTGATCAGCACCTCCAGCGCCTGCTTATCCGGTTCGGTTTTCAGGATGATGTGCGGATTGTCTTCATCCACATTGAATTTATTGACGCCCAGTTTGACGTCCACATTGACGGGAGAAGTCATAATACGGTCACTCCTTTGATGCCATCCTTCATCAGGTTGATGAAGCCCACTTTCTTCGCGTGGCGCAGGATTTTTTTACGCACAGGGACGGGAGCGCTGCCATCGACGGTAAACAGATCGCGGGCAATGCCCACCACCATTTCAGGGTAGCGCGTGAACATACGCGGGTTGTCCAGAAACGCCGGTAAGCGCTGGTACATACGCATATCCCGCATCGGCCCGTTGTCGAGATGCTGTCGATATTCCGCCAGCCCCTGTCGGCTGAAATCGTTGCTCTGCATGGCCGAAAGTACGGTCTTCGCCGCCGCTTCCCCTGCCGCGACGGCCAGATCCATACCGCGAATCGTAAAACCGAGGTTCATACACATACCGGCGGCGTCACCGGCAATCAGCACGCCGTCGCCCACCAGTTCCGGCTGCATATTCATTCCCGCTTCCGGGACGACGTGCGCGGCGTACTCCAGCAGTTTTCCGCCCGCAATCAGCGGCGCCACCGCCGGATGCTGTTTAAAATCTTCCAGCATTTGTGGAACCGACTTTTTCGCCTCTTTCAGATGATGCAGACCGCAAACCAGCCCCAAAGAGAGGGTCGTTTTATTGGTATAGAGGAAGCCGCCGCCCATCAGACCGTCGGTCGGAGAACCGGCAAACAGACAGGCCGCGCCTTCATTTCCCTGTAATCCGAAGCGATCCACAATGACCGATTCAGGCAACTCAATTAACTCTTTTACGCCTACCGCGACATGGGCGGCATCTACACGTTTCGCCATTCCCAGTTTTTCCGCCAACAGCGAGTTCACGCCATCAGCGAGAATGACCGTCTTCGCTTCAATAACGTCGCCATCCGCCTCAACGCCCACCACTTTGCCGTCGCGCTGAACAAGATTATCCACGCGGATGCCGGTTATCAGCTGCGCGCCCGCCTCTTCAGCCTGTTCCATCAGCCAGGCGTCAAATTTACTGCGCAATACGGAATAAGAGACCTGCGAAGGCGCGGCATCCTCGCCATTGACGTAATCCACCGCCATCGCCCCTTTTTCGGTCATAAAAGCGAGTTTTTCATGGGTGATCACGCGTTCAACCGGGGCATGTTCAGCAAAACCGGGGATAATGCGCTCCAGACTGTGCGCGTAGATGCGCCCGCCGGTGACATTCTTCGCGCCAGCGGAATTGCCGCGCTCAATAACCAGCACCTGCGCCCCTTCACGGGCGAGCACCAGCGCCGCGACGGAACCCGCCAGCCCGGCCCCCACGATGATGGCATCAAAGATATCTTCGGACATAAGAACTCCAGATTTACCTGTCAGCGGCAGGGCCGATACCCACAAGCCCTGCCCGAGTGGATCAGCGTGCTAAAGCGCTCGTAAGCGCAGGCAGAATCTTCATCACATCGCCGACAATGCCGTAATCAGCGTATTGAAATATCGGCGCATTTTTATCTTTGTTGATGGCGCAGATGGTTTGTGAACCGTTCGCGCCCACCATGTGTTGGATCTGCCCGGAAATGCCCACCGCGAGGTAAAGCTCTGGTTTAAGCATCAGGTTGGAGATGCCGACATAACGCTCGTGCTCCATCCATTTTTCGTTTTCCGCCACCGGACGAGAACACGCCAGTTCCGCGCCTATGGCCTGACACAGCGCCTGGGCCAGCGAGATATTCTCTTTGCTGCCGATGCCGCGCCCGACGCTAACCACCAGTCGCGCTTTATCAAGATCGACCGTGTTGCTCTGGCGCGCCTGCGTTGCGGTGCGCGTTACGACGACATCTGGCGACAGCCACTGCACGTCATGCGACTCGCCGTGGCGGGACGCGTCCGCCTGTTGCGCCTCGAACGTGCCGCTGCCGACGGTGATCACCGCATACGGTGATGTGATGGTCTCTTCGCCAATCGCCAGCCCGCCGTAGACCATATGCCGGACGGTCGCATGGCCCTCCTGCTGCGTTACCGCACTGGCGTCGTTAGAGACGGCCGCCGCGAGACGAAATCCCAGCTTTGCCGCCAGCAGTTTGCCACGGCGGGTATTAGGCAGCAGCACCAGACCCGAATCCCCCTGCTGGCGAATCGTCTGCGCCATCACCCCGGCGTAATCTTCCACCATGCGGTCGTCCGGTTTACCGCGTAAATGCCAGATGTGATTCGCCCCCAGTTGGCGTGCCGTCTCGCCCTCGGCGTCGTGCTGCACAAACGCATGAATCTGCTCGCCTGAAGCCAGTGCGCCGCTCATCAGTTCCGGCAGACGAGAAGGGGTATCGCTGAATACCCAGACATGAGAAAACGTGTTCATAATATCCCCCGGTAATTAAATGATTTTGCGCAGATGTTCGGCGAACGCGGCGATCTGTTCTTCACCATCGCCTTCAATAACAATGCGCTGACGCTCGCGTTGTTTCGGTGCGGCGACTTTCTGGACGGAGTACGCGTCTGGCGCACTGAAACCAATATCCGCCGCAGACCAGACCTGCACCGGTTTTTTCGCCGCGCCCAGAATCGCTTTCATCGACGGGATCTGCGGAGCGTTAATGTCTGTGGAGACCGCCACCACCGCAGGCAGGGGAATACTCAGGGTTTCAATTTCATCTTCCAGTTCACGCTCAACGGTAAGCGCACTTTCCGTCAGGGAGAGGATTTTGCTCACGCCGTTGATGGCCGGAATGTTCAGCGTTTCACCCACCAGCAGGCTGACCTGCTGGGCATAAAGGTCGGAGGAACCGTCGCCGCAAACGATCAGATCAAAGCCCGATTTTTGCGCGGCGGCGGCAAGCGCTGCGGCGGTGCGTTGCGGCAAAGCCTGTTCAAACTGGTCGTCTATCACCACGACCAGTTCATCTGGCCCACGGGAGAGCACATCTTTACGCCCTTTGGCGTTGGTCAGCGCCTTGCCGCCTACGCTCATGGCAATCACCTGGGCATCGCTTGCCTGCTGCTTTAACTGGCAGGCAGCTTCAATCGCATTCAGATCGTACTGACTGATTTTGGCATCCGCTTTGCTGATATCTAATGAACCATCGGCATTATTGATCGCAATATCCTGCTCATCAGGCACGCACTTGTAACAAGTAATTATCTTCATTGCATCTCCAGAAATCATGAAGGAAACGTCATCCATATCGGCGGTGTTAAATACAGATATCACGCTCTTTAATTCGGAAATAAAACTTTAATCACCAATATTGAAAATGTCACACGCTGATATTTACAACTTTCAATATTGTTAAGCACCTCACTAATATTGAACAGCACCCGTAGAACATAAAAATTTTCAATATTGTTTGATGGATCACCAATATTGAATGAGAGATGCGCGCAATTCGACCAAAATACAACACATCTAATTGTTTTAAATTGATTTTATTTGAAAATAAAGGTCAAAAACACCAGACAAAAAAGTGTGATCAACATAACGGATTACCGCAAAATGAATACCCATTATGAGTTACTCGCCAAAGCGACTCTGAGGTCTAACTGTCATCAGATTATTACTAAGAAAAATAAACAAAATATAACAAACGGGAACGTAACATAAATTTCGTTTTGACACTGGAATTGACTCATGAAAAATGAAAAGAGAAAGTCCGGGATTGAACCTAAGGTTTTTTTCCCGCCGTTAATAATTGTAGGGATACTTTGTTGGCTAACCGTCAGAGATCTCGACGCTGCGAATATTGTTATTAATGCCGTCTTCAGTTATGTCACAAATATCTGGGGTTGGGCATTTGAATGGTACATGGTGGTGATGCTTTTTGGCTGGTTCTGGCTGGTCTTCGGCCCTTACGCTAAAAAAAGATTAGGTGATGAACCGCCGGAATTCAGCACCGCCAGCTGGATTTTCATGATGTTCGCCTCCTGCACTTCCGCCGCCGTGCTGTTCTGGGGCTCAATCGAAATTTATTATTACATCTCGACGCCGCCCTTTGCTCTGGCACCTGGCTCCAACGGCGCCAAAGAGATCGGCCTCGCCTACAGCCTGTTTCACTGGGGGCCGTTACCGTGGGCGACTTACAGCTTCCTCTCCGTCGCGTTCGCCTACTTCTTTTTTGTTCGCAAAATGGACGTGATTCGTCCCAGCTCCACGCTGGTACCTTTAGTGGGCGAGAAACACGCGAAAGGGTTATTCGGTACTATTGTCGATAACTTCTATCTGGTGGCGCTGATCTTCGCGATGGGCACCAGCCTCGGTCTGGCGACGCCGCTGGTGACAGAGTGTATGCAGTATCTGTTCGGCATCCCTCATACGCTGGAACTGGACGCCATCATCATTACCTGCTGGATCGTTCTGAACGCCATTTGCGTGGCCTGCGGCCTGCAAAAAGGGGTGAAAATCGCCAGTGACGTGCGTAGCTATCTCAGTTTCCTGATGCTCGGCTGGGTGTTTATCGTCAGCGGCGCCAGCTTCATCATGAACTACTTCACCGATTCCGTCGGTATGCTGTTGATGTATCTGCCACGCATGTTGTTCTACACCGATGCGATCGGCAAAGGCGGCTTCCCGCAGGGCTGGACCGTTTTCTACTGGGCATGGTGGGTCATTTACGCCATCCAGATGAGTATCTTCCTCGCGCGTATTTCCCGCGGCCGTACCGTGCGCGAACTGTGCTTTGGGATGGTGCTCGGCCTGACCGCCTCCACCTGGATTCTGTGGACCGTTCTTGGCAGCAACACCCTGCTGCTGATGGATAAAAATATCCTCAATATTCCACAACTTATCGAACAGCACGGCGTGGCGCGCGCCATCATCGAAACCTGGGCCGCACTGCCATTCAGCACGGCTACGATGTGGGGATTCTTCATCCTCTGCTTTATCGCCACCGTCACGCTGATTAACGCCTGCTCCTACACGCTGGCCATGTCCACCTGCCGCGAAGTGCGCGACGGTGAAGAGCCGCCGCTGCTGGTACGTATCGGCTGGTCGGTGCTGGTTGGCGTTATCGGCATCGTCCTGTTAGCGCTCGGCGGGTTAAAACCCATTCAAACCGCGATTATCGCCGGAGGATGCCCGCTGTTCTTCGTCAACATCATGGTAACGCTCTCCTTTATCAAAGACGCCAAAGTGCACTGGAAAGATAAATAAACTCAATAAACTCCTTACAAATGAGGCTGGAAGATGGATTTTAATTTGAATGACGAGCAGGAACTGTTTGTCGCCGGTATTCGTGAACTGATGGCCAGTGAGAACTGGGAAGCCTACTTTGCCGAGTGCGATCGCGACAGCGTCTACCCGGAACGTTTTGTGAAAGCGCTGGCGGATATGGGCATCGACAGCCTGTTGATCCCGGAAGAACACGGCGGGCTGGAAGCCGGTTTCGTCACCGTTGCCGCCGTATGGATGGAACTGGGGCGTCTGGGCGCGCCAACTTACGTGTTGTACCAATTGCCGGGAGGTTTTAACACTTTCCTGCGTGAAGGAACCCAGGAGCAAATTGATAAAATCATGGCGTTCCAGGGAACCGGCAAGCAGATGTGGAACTCGGCGATCACCGAACCGGGAGCGGGATCGGATGTTGGCAGTTTAAAAACTACCTATACCCGTAAAAATGGCAAGGTTTATCTTAACGGCAGCAAGTGTTTCATCACCAGTAGCGCCTACACCCCCTACATCGTGGTGATGGCACGGGACGGCGCCTCCCCGGACAAACCGATTTATACCGAATGGTTTGTCGATATGAGCAAACCCGGCATCAAGGTTAATAAACTTGAGAAGCTCGGCCTGCGCATGGACAGCTGCTGTGAAATCAATTTTGACGATGTTGAGCTGGACGAAAAAGACATGTTCGGCCGGGAAGGTAATGGCTTTAACCGCGTAAAAGAAGAGTTCGACCACGAACGTTTCCTGGTGGCTTTAACCAACTACGGTACGGCGATGTGCGCGTTCGAAGACGCTGCGCGTTACGCCAATCAGCGCGTGCAGTTTGGCGAGACGATCGGTCGCTTCCAGCTGATTCAGGAGAAGTTCGCGCATATGGCGATCAAATTAAACTCCATGAAAAACATGCTGCTGGAAGCCGCGTGGAAAGCGGATAACGGCACCATCACCTCGGGCGATGCCGCGATGTGTAAATACTTCTGCGCCAACGCCGCGTTTGACGTGGTAGACAGCGCCATGCAGGTATTGGGCGGCGTCGGGATTGCGGGCAACCACCGCATTACGCGTTTCTGGCGTGACCTGCGCGTTGACCGCGTCTCCGGCGGCTCTGACGAAATGCAGATCCTGACGCTCGGCCGCGCCGTGCTGAAGCAATACCGTTAAACATTGCCCGGTGGCGGGCCTACAAACCATCCGGCAATTTGCCCGGTGGCGCTACGCTTACCGGGCCTACAAACATCGTAGGCCGGATAAGGCGTTTACGCCGCCATCCGGCGATTTGCCCGGTGGCGCTGTGCTTGCCGGGCCTACAAAAAATGCAGGAATTTATTTATGAACCGTTTACCGATGCCCACTTTCGGGCCGCTCGCCGGATTGCGGGTCGTGTTCTCCGGGATTGAAATCGCCGGGCCGTTCGCCGGACAAATGTTCGCAGAGTGGGGCGCGGAAGTGATCTGGATTGAAAACGTCGCCTGGGCCGATACCATTCGCGTCCAGCCGAACTATCCGCAGCTTTCACGCCGAAACTTGCATGCCCTCTCCCTTAACATCTTCAAAGATGAAGGTCGGGAAGCGTTTCTGAAGCTCATGGAAACCACTGACATCTTCATCGAAGCCAGCAAAGGCCCGGCGTTTGCCCGTCGCGGAATTACCGATGACGTGCTGTGGGAACACAACCCCAAACTGGTGATCGCCCACCTTTCCGGTTTCGGTCAGTACGGCACGGAGGAGTACACCAACCTCCCGGCTTACAACACCATCGCCCAGGCCTTTAGCGGTTACCTGATTCAGAACGGCGATGTCGATCAACCCATGCCCGCATTCCCGTATACGGCGGACTATTTTTCCGGGATGACCGCCACCACCGCCGCGCTGGCGGCTTTGCACAGAGTGCGTGAAACCGGCAAAGGCGAGAGCATTGATGTGGCGATGTATGAAGTGATGCTGCGCATGGGTCAGTACTTCATGATGGATTACTTCAACGGCGGCGAAATTTGCCCGCGCATGACCAAAGGCAAAGACCCCTACTACGCCGGATGCGGGCT
Source organism: Citrobacter sp. CK181 (assembly GCF_030333595.1). NCBI lineage: Bacteria > Pseudomonadati > Pseudomonadota > Gammaproteobacteria > Enterobacterales > Enterobacteriaceae > Citrobacter > Citrobacter sp. CK181. Next base: position 183,545 of record NZ_JAOWFN010000006.1, read on the forward strand.
GTATAAATGCGCAGACGGTTACATCGTGATGGAGTTGGTCGGCATTACGCAGATCAACGAGTGCTTTAAGGATATCGGCCTGGCGCACATTCTGGGTACGCCAGAGGTGCCGGAAGGCACCCAGCTTATCCATCGCGTTGAGTGCCCTTACGGGCCGTTAGTCGAGGAAAAACTGGATGCGTGGCTGGCGACCCGTTCCATCGCCGACGTGCAGGCGCGTTTCGCCGAGCTGAATATCGCCTGCGCGAAAGTGCTGACCATTCCAGAACTGGAAAACAACCCGCAGTACGTCGCCCGCGAATCCATTACCGAGTGGCACACGATGGATGGCCGTACCTGTAAAGGGCCAAACATCATGCCGAAATTCAAAAACAACCCAGGGAAAATCTGGCGTGGCATGCCGTCGCATGGCATGGACACCGCCGCCATTCTAAAAAACATCGGTTACAACGAAGCAGATATACAGGAACTGGTCAGCAAGGGTCTGGCCAAAGTTGAGGATTAAACGCAAAGCGCTAACCGGTTTATCCGGTTAGCGCGCATGCCTATTTTCGAACGGATAACAGTGCAATGGATATCGTTGGCGGACAAAACTTACGTCAGATGTGGGACGACCTGGCCGAGGTATACGGAAATAAAACGGCGCTTATTTTTGAATCCAGCGAAGGCGTTGTCCGGCAATTCAGCTACGCGTCGCTGAATGAAGAGATCAACCGCACGGCGAACCTTTTCCTCGCCTCAGGCATTCAGAAAGGCGATAACGTCGCGCTGCATCTGGATAACTGCCCGGAGTTCTTTTTCTGCTGGTTTGGTCTGGCCAAAATTGGCGCCATCATGGTGCCGATCAATGCCAGGCTCCTGCGCGAAGAGAGCGCCTGGATTTTACAAAACAGCCGCGCGCAGCTCATCGTCACCAGCGCTGAATTTTATCCGATGTATCGCCAGATACTGCTTGAGGACGATACCCTGCTCAATCATATCTGTCTGATTGGCGAAAATGCGCCCGTTGAAGATAACGTTAGCCATTTTTCTCAATTGAAAGACCAGCAGCCTGCCACATTGTGCTATGCGCCGCCGTTATCCACTGACGACACGGCGGAGATTCTGTTTACTTCTGGCACCACCTCGCGGCCCAAAGGCGTGGTCATTACCCATTACAACCTGCGTTTTGCGGGTTACTACTCCTCCTGGCAGTGTGCGCTGCGTGAAGATGACGTCTATTTGACGGTGATGCCCGCCTTTCATATTGACTGTCAGTGTACTGCGGCAATGGCGGCATTCTCCGCAGGCAGCACCTTTGTGCTGATCGAAAAATACAGCGCCCGCGCATTCTGGGGACAGGTACGAAAGTATCGCGCCACCGTCACGGAATGTATTCCGATGATGATCAGGACGCTGATGGTGCAGCCCGCCTCCCCGGAAGAGAGGCAGCATTGTCTGCGCGAAGTGATGTTCTATCTCAACCTTTCCGTGCAGGAAAAAGACGCTTTCATTGCACGTTTCGGCGTCCGGCTGCTGACCTCTTACGGGATGACGGAAACCATTGTCGGCATTATTGGCGATCGTCCCGGCGATAAACGGCGCTGGCCATCTATTGGTCGCCCTGGGTTTTGCTATGAGGCGGACATCCGCGATGAGCAGAACCGCTCGCTGCCCGCCGGAGAAATCGGTGAAATCTGTATTAAAGGCGTGCCGGGAAAAACCCTCTTTAAAGAGTATTACGCCAGGCCGGAAGCCACCGCCAAAGCGCTGGAAGCCAACGGCTGGCTGCATACCGGTGATTCCGGCTATCGGGATGAGGAGGGATTTTTCTATTTCGTTGACAGGCGTTGCAACATGATTAAACGCGGCGGCGAAAATGTCTCCTGCGTCGAACTGGAAAACATTATTTCGGCTCATCCCAAAATTCAGGACATCGTCGTTATTGGTATTCACGATTCGATCCGCGATGAAGCCATTAAAGCCTTTGTGGTGCTTAATGAAGGTGAAACATTAACGGAAGAGGAGTTTTTCGCTTTCTGTGAACAGAATATGGCGAAATTCAAAGTCCCCTCTTTTCTTGAGATAAGAAATGATCTGCCCCGAAATTGTTCAGGAAAAATAATTAAAAAGAACCTGAAATAAGCATTCTTACCCGTCCGATTTTAAATAATGGAGTGAAGATATGAGTGAATCATTACATTTGACCCGTCACGGCCCGATTCTGGAAATTACGCTGGATCGCCCGAAAGCGAATGCAATAGACGCAAAAACCAGTTTTGAGATGGGCGAAGTTTTTCTCAATTTCCGTGACGATCCCGAATTGCGTGTGGCGATCATCACCGGTGGCGGCGAAAAATTCTTCTCCGCAGGCTGGGATTTAAAAGCGGCGGCCGAAGGCGAAGCCCCGGACGCCGATTTTGGCCCCGGCGGGTTTGCCGGTTTAACCGAGATCTTTGACCTGGATAAACCGGTGATTGCCGCCGTTAACGGCTATGCCTTCGGCGGCGGGTTCGAACTGGCGCTGGCGGCGGATTTTATCGTCTGCGCCGATAACGCCAGTTTCGCGCTGCCTGAAGCAAAGCTCGGCATTGTGCCTGACAGCGGCGGCGTGCTGCGCCTGCCTAAGCTACTACCGCCTGCTATCGTCAACGAAATGCTGATGACCGGCAGACGAATGGACGCAGAAGAAGCCTTGCGCTGGGGAATTGTGAACCGGGTTGTCAGCCAGCAAGCGTTAATGGACAGCGCCCGCGAACTGGCGCAACAGTTGGTGAACAGCGCGCCGTTGGCGATCGCCGCCCTCAAAGAGATCTACCGCGCAACCAGCGAAATGCCGGTGGAAGAAGGCTATCGCTACATTCGCAGCGGCGCATTGAAGCATTACCCGTCGGTACTGCACTCTGAAGATGCGATCGAAGGCCCGCAGGCGTTTGCCGAAAAACGCGATCCGGTCTGGAAAGGCCGCTAGCGCCGCGCTGCCGGATGGCGCTAACGCTTATACGCCATCCGACAACAATCACGGAGGAATAACCATGAGCTATTACGCCTTTGAAGGCCTGATTCCGGTAGTACATCCAGAGGCGTACGTGCATCCCAGCGCCGTGTTGATTGGCGATGTCATCGTTGGTGCGGGCGTCTATATCGGCCCGCTTGCATCGCTGCGCGGCGACTATGGGCGTCTGATTCTTGAGGCGGGCGCTAACCTTCAGGATAGCTGCATCATGCACGGTTATTGCGATACCGACACCATCGTGCATGAAAACGGGCATATCGGGCACGGCGCAATCCTTCACGGCTGCGTGATTGGTCGTGATGCGTTGGTAGGCATGAACAGCGTAATCATGGATGGCGCAATCATCGGCGAAGAGAGTATCGTCGCCGCCATGAGTTTTGTAAAAGCGGGTTTTGTCGGCGCGCCCAGGCAGCTGCTGGTTGGTGCGCCTGCACGCGTCAAACGTGATGTCACGGATGAAGAGCTGCACTGGAAACGGCTCAACACGCAGGAATATCAGGATCTCGCGGTACGCTGTCGGGCATCGCTATGTGAAACGCAACCCTTAACCCAGGTCGAAAAGAACCGGCCGCGCCTGAAAGGCACGACGGAGGTGAAGCCAAAATCGGCGTAGCGCTTTGTGCCGGATGGCGCTGACGCTTATCCGGCTTACGGGTCAACACGCCGTTGCAGGCCGGATAAGGCATTTACGCCATCATCCGGCACACCGACATTACCGACGCATACTTTTTGATAGCATCATCTGCCATTTCTGCTCGCGGTTTAGCTCCGCGGGCGGAACCGGCATTCGCGGGGTTCTCTCCGCTTTTACCATCTTCTCCTGCGCACTATGACCCAAACGCGCATAGAGCTGCGCGTCAATACGCTTAATACGCACCAGACGCTGGCACTGGCATCCTCGCCCTTCCAGCTGATTAGGGATCGTCCTGGTCTCGCACTCTATTTCCCCTACTTCAGAAAGAATATACGAAACCGTATTAATCGCTTTGCAATAATCCATATTAAATTGCTTCGCGATCTCTTTGGCGCTCACCCACCGGTTTTCTGCCATTACCCAATCAGCAATTAACAAATAAAGTGGTTTCTCAACATATTTTTCACTCATAAGCACACCATTTTACAAATTAAAAATCTTGCTACGGTTCGTTATGGCCTGAATATAAATAACGCCATTAACCATAAATAAATTGTGGATATAAGGGGATAGTATGCGACTTAATTGTTGATTAGTGTGAGCGAAATCGTGCTTGTTACATTGAAAACCACATCCAGGAAGCGTATGTGACCAGGAATGACCTTATGGCGTAAAAAAAGGTTCCTTTGCAGGAACCTTTTTATATCACCAGATAAATGCGTCTGCCGCTTACTTCGTAATTTGCGCGTGCATTTCCTGTACGGAGATCACCTTTTCAGTCGCATCGGCGTTCAGCGCCATCGTCGTGGCGAAGCCGCCGTTCAGGGTCGTGTCGTAATGCACTTTATACTGCAACGCGCTGCGGCGAATCAGTTTAGAGTCCTCAATCGCCTGACGACCTGCGGTGGTGTTGATGATGTAGGTGTATTCGCCATTCTTGATACGGTCCTGAATGTGCGGACGACCTTCATGCACCTTGTTGACCAGACGCGGGTTGATACCCGCCTCACCCAGCACAATCGCCGTACCGTGAGTCGCATCCAGTTCGAAGCCCTGTTTCAGCAGCTTCGCCGCCAGGTCCACCACGCGTTCTTTGTCGCCTTCACGAACGGAGAGCAGCGCACGGCCCGATTTCTTCATCGTCGAGCTGCTGCCAAGCTGCGCTTTGGCGAACGCTTCAGCGAAGGTGCGGCCGACGCCCATCACTTCCCCGGTAGAGCGCATTTCTGGCCCTAACAGCGGGTCAACGCCCGGGAATTTGTTGAACGGCAGCACCACTTCTTTCACCGAGTAGTACGGCGGGATGATTTCTTTCGTCACGCCCTGCTCGGTCAGCGATTTGCCCGCCATCACGCGCGCCGCCACTTTCGCCAGCGGTAAGCCGGTCGCTTTGGAGACGAACGGTACGGTACGCGCCGCACGCGGGTTCACTTCAATCAGGTAGACTTCGTTGTCTTTCACCGCGAACTGCACGTTCATCAGACCACGCACCTGCAACTCAAAGGCCAGCTTCTGCACCTGCTGGCGCATCACGTCCTGAATCTCTTTGCTTAACGTGTAGGCCGGCAGAGAACATGCGGAGTCACCGGAGTGCACGCCCGCCTGTTCGATGTGCTCCATGATGCCGCCAATCAGCACCATTTCGCCGTCGCAGATAGCATCCACATCCACTTCCACCGCGTCATCAAGGAAGCGGTCCAGCAGTACCGGCGCATCGTTAGAGACGCTGACTGCGGTCTGGAAGTAACGACGCAGGTCAGCTTCGTCGTAAACGATTTCCATCGCGCGGCCACCCAGCACGTAGGATGGGCGAACCACCAGCGGATAGCCAATCTCTTTTGCCTTCTCAACGGCCTGTTCAATCGCCGTCACGGTGGCGTTAGCAGGCTGTTTCAGTTTCAGACGGTCAACCGCCTGCTGGAAGCGCTCACGGTCTTCCGCGCGGTCAATCGCATCCGGGCTGGTGCCGATAACCGGCACGCCTGCCGCTTCCAGCGCGCGCGCCAGTTTCAGCGGAGTCTGGCCGCCGTACTGTACGATGACGCCTTTCGGTTTCTCGACGCGCACGATTTCCAGCACATCTTCCAGCGTGACCGGCTCGAAGTACAGGCGGTCGGAGGTGTCGTAGTCGGTGGAGACCGTTTCCGGGTTACAGTTGACCATAATGGTCTCGTAACCGTCTTCGCGCAGCGCCAGCGAGGCGTGTACGCAGCAATAGTCAAATTCAATCCCCTGGCCGATACGGTTCGGGCCGCCGCCGAGCACCATGATTTTGTCGCGATCCTGGTTCGGATTCGCTTCGCACTCATCTTCATAAGTGGAGTACATGTAGGCGGTGTCGGTAGCAAATTCCGCCGCACAGGTATCCACGCGCTTGTAAACCGGGTGCAGGTTGAACTGGTCGCGCAGTTTGCGCACTTCCGCTTCGCGCACGCCCGCCAGTTTAGCCAGGCGCGCATCGGCGAAGCCTTTGCGCTTCAGCATCCGCAGGAAGTCAGCGTCGAGGCCGGTGATGCCAAGCTCCGCCACTTTCTCTTCCAGACGAACCAGTTCTTCAATCTGCACCAGGAACCAGCGGTCGATGTTGGTCAGGTTAAAGACGCCATCGACAGACAGACCCGCGCGGAACGCATCAGCGATGTACCAGATACGCTCGGCGCCCGCATCTTTCAGCTCGCGACGAATTTTGGTCAGCGCTTCCGGGTCATCCAGGCTCACTTTCGGGTCAAAACCGGCGGCGCCCACTTCCAGACCGCGCAGCGCTTTTTGTAAGGATTCCTGCTGAGTGCGACCAATCGCCATCACTTCGCCGACGGATTTCATCTGGGTGGTGAGACGGTCGTTGCTGCCCGCGAATTTTTCAAAGTTGAAGCGAGGAATTTTGGTGACAACGTAGTCGATGGACGGTTCGAACGATGCCGGAGTACGGCCGCCGGTGATGTCGTTCATCAGTTCGTCGAGGGTGTAACCCACCGCCAGTTTCGCCGCCACTTTGGCAATCGGGAAGCCGGTGGCTTTTGACGCCAGCGCCGAGGAGCGGGAGACGCGCGGGTTCATTTCGATGACAATCAGACGACCGTTTTTCGGGTTCACCGCAAACTGAACGTTGGAACCGCCGGTTTCCACGCCAATTTCACGCAGTACCGCCATCGAGGCGTTACGCATGATTTGGTACTCTTTGTCCGTCAGCGTTTGCGCCGGAGCCACCGTGATGGAATCACCGGTGTGGATGCCCATCGCGTCAAAGTTCTCAATGGAGCAGACGATAATGCAGTTGTCGTTCTTATCACGCACCACTTCCATTTCGTACTCTTTCCAGCCAATCAGCGACTCATCTATCAGCAGTTCGTTGGTTGGGGAGAGATCCAGACCGCGCGCGCAAATTTCTTCGAACTCTTCGCGGTTGTAGGCAATACCGCCGCCGGTGCCGCCCATCGTAAAGGATGGACGGATAATGCACGGATAACCGACGTCAGCGGCAACCGCCAGCGCCTCTTCCATCGTATGCGCAATACCGGAGCGGGCAGTGTCGAGGCCGATTTTCTTCATCGCCACGTCGAAACGGCGGCGGTCTTCGGCTTTATCAATCGCATCGGCAGTGGCGCCGATCATGGTCACGCCGAACTCAGCCAGCACGCCCTGACGCTCCAGCTCCAGCGCGCAGTTCAGCGCCGTCTGGCCGCCCATCGTCGGCAGCACCGCATCCGGGCGCTCTTTCTCAATAATTTTACGCACCACTTCCCAGTGAATCGGCTCGATGTAGGTCGCATCGGCCATTTCCGGGTCGGTCATGATGGTCGCGGGGTTAGAGTTCACCAGGATGACGCGATAACCTTCTTCACGCAGCGCTTTACACGCCTGGGCGCCAGAGTAGTCAAACTCACACGCCTGGCCGATAACAATCGGGCCCGCACCCAGAATCAGGATACTTTTTATGTCTGTACGTTTTGGCATGGCTCTGTTTACTCCTGATTATTTCGCGGACTGACGGTACTGCTCAATTAACTCGATAAAGTGGTCGAACAATGGCGCGGCATCATGCGGGCCAGGGCTCGCCTCAGGGTGTCCCTGGAAGCTGAACGCCGGTTTATCGGTGCGATGAATCCCTTGCAGAGTGCCGTCGAACAGCGATTTGTGCGTCACTCGCAGATTTGCAGGCATAGAAGCCTCATCCACCGCAAAACCGTGGTTCTGCGCCGTTATCATCACGGTATTGTTATCGATATCTTTTACCGGATGGTTACCACCGTGGTGGCCGAACTTCATCTTGATGGTTTTCGCGCCGCTCGCCAGCGCCAGCAGCTGATGGCCGAGGCAGATGCCGAAAACCGGAATATCGGTTTCGAGGAATGCCTGAATCGCCTCGATAGCGTAGTCGCACGGCGCCGGATCGCCAGGGCCGTTAGAGAGGAAGATACCGTCCGGGTTCATCTTCAGCACCTCTTCGGCGGAGGTCTTCGCCGGAACCACCGTCAGGCGGCAGCCTCTGTCTACCAGCATACGCAGGATGTTGCGTTTCGCGCCGTAGTCGTAAGCCACAACGTGGAACGGCAGGTCAGTTTCTGATTTGGCTTCCGGCAGGTCGTCTGCAAGCGTCCAGCTTCCCTGCGTCCAGCTATAGGATTCAGCGGTGGTCACTTCTTTCGCCAGATCCATTCCGTTGAGGCCCGGGAAGGCTTTCGCTTTCTCCAGCGCCAGTGCCGCATCCGGGTTATCACCCGCGATAATGCAGCCGTTCTGTGCGCCCTTCTCACGCAGCAGGCGCGTCAGCTTACGGGTATCAATATCGGCAATCGCCACGATGTTATGGCGTTTCAGGTAAGAAGAGAGGTCTTCAGTATTGCGGAAGTTGCTGGCAATCAGCGGCAGATCGCGAATGACCAGACCTTGCGCATGAACCTGAGAGGATTCTTCATCGGCTTCATTGGTGCCGACATTACCGATATGAGGATAAGTAAGAGTGACAATTTGGCGGGAATAGGAAGGATCAGTGAGGATTTCTTGATAACCGGTCATTGAAGTATTGAAAACGACTTCCCCAACCGCCGAACCTGTTGCCCCTATGGCCCGACCGTGAAACTGGGTTCCGTCTTCCAGAACCAATAGCGCTGACTTAATCAAAACACCCTCCAGAGAATATTCACTCACTTTATTTGCATATTAATTCATTTGTATAACCTGAATCAATGCAAATCTGCTTACCCGTGGATTTCTGGCAAACGGCGGCATTCTGAAGATAAGGCGGGTAAAAGTCAACTTAAAGGCGGTATTTTTTGTATTGTTTTACGACTCAGGCAAGGATGTTCTGATTTAACAGGCAAAAAGATCAGCTAACTTGTCCTGGAAAACGCTTGCGTGGCTGAAAGAATGCATTATGAAACCAGTGAGAAGAAAAAAGTGGACCATTTGGTCAAAATTTACATAAAAGCAACAAATAAACAGAAGAAAACAGATTAATTCACGAGTTTAAATAAAAAATAGAAAGATAAATCTAAAAATAATAGGGCAATAAATTATTGCCCTATGTAATCAACAAATTATGATTACCATAACCACATCACGAAGGGTAAAAACCAGCTATAAATTGTTTAAATCCAGCACATCTCGCATATCAAAAAGACCATTTGGCTTTGATTTTAGCCAGATAGCCGATCTGACCGCGCCATTCGCAAACGTCATACGGCTGGAGGCCTTATGCGTGATTTCAATACGTTCACCAATATCAGCAAACATCGCGGTATGTTCACCCACAATGTCGCCAGCACGAACCGTCGCAAAACCGATGGTGCCCGGCACGCGTTCGCCGGTATAACCTTCACGACTGTATACCGCACACGCTTTCAGATCTTTGTCCAGCGCGTGGGCGATCGCTTCCCCCATCGCCAGCGCGGTGCCTGACGGCGCATCCACTTTATGGCGATGGTGCGCTTCGATAATTTCAATATCGGTATAGTCGCCCATCACTTTCGCCGCTTTCTCAAGTAGCTTCAGCATGACGTTAACACCGACGCTAAAGTTGGCGGCGAACACAATGCCGATATCCTGCGCGGCATCGCGAATGGCCTGCTTGCCCGCGTCATCAAATCCCGTCGTGCCAATGACGATGCCTTTACCGTGCTGACGGCAAAACGCCAGGTGCGCCAGCGTCCCTTCCGGGCGAGTGAAATCGATAAAGATGTCAAAATCATCTTTTACCGCTTCCAGGCTACTTTGCACGGTGACGCCCGTTTTCCCTGCGCCTGCTAATTCACCGGCATCGCTGCCCAGTAATGAAGAACCTTCCCGCTCCAGCGCCGCGCCGAGTTGAACGCCGTCCATCCCCAGGGCGGCCTGAATGAGCTGACGTCCCATGCGTCCCCCGGCTCCCGCGATGGCAACGCGGATTTGTGCATCATGCATAGCTATTCTCTTTTGTTAATTTTGCGTAAATCGTTTTCAGATTAACCAGCGCCACGCCGCGCCGCTAGCCAAAAACGTCGATAATTAGAATTTAATGATAAACAGGGAGAGATATCAGTAAAAGCTATATGCGGGAAAAGCGGGACACCGCAGGCAACTCTGCCTGCGATCAAGAGCAAATGAACGCTATTCAATGGAATAGTTAATGATGAGCTGCCCTTTCTTCATTTTGATCCCACCGATCGTTATACGACCAAGTTGGCCGAGCGAAGTGACATGAGTTCCTCCACAGAAGTACATCGGAAGTTCGCCAAACCCCACTTTACGTCGCTCACCGTCAAACTCAATTCGGCGGGCATAATCCTTCGCCTGCCACTGTTCAATACACGCCAGCAGATTTTCAGCATCAGGAAGACGAGTATGTTCACCTGCTGAAAAGGTAATGCGCCCCTCACCCGGCCAGTGGTGCGCTTTCACTGGCGACCAACCCCATGTTTCTCCCGCACACCCGATAAGATGGCCTGCTGAATGCAGACGAGAGTTGAGCAAACGTGTCTGTGCATCGACTTTTAGCTGCACCACTCCCGCTGCAACGGGTTGCGGCAGAATATGTATAATTTGATTATCACGTAACATGATTCCGCAAACCGGAATATCCGCAATCCAGCCTTTGTCTGCGGGTTGTCCACCTCCCTGAGGGTGGAATAATGTTTTATCGAGCGTAACGGCATACAGGCCATCCATTTGTGGAGAGCACCCCGTCACACATGCCATGCCTTCTGTATCATCGGTGTTGTAATAAAGACGTTCTGTCATATGTCCTCCTGTCGTGAAGGGCAGTATATTATTTATCCCGGAGCAGATAATCCGCCTGCCCGGCAATGAATCTTTGCCTGAGAAACACAAATGAATTTGACACTCCTTCCCGATCTGGCCACTTTTGTGTTGATTGTTGATCACGGTAGCTTTTCTGCCGCAGCGCGCGCAGCAGGTGTGACCCCATCAGCCATGAGCCGCAGCGTTTCACGCCTTGAACGCGAAACGGGCAGCCAGTTGTTGCATCGTTCAACACGTAAGCTGGCATTAAGTGAAACAGGAAAGATGGTGTATGAACATGCAAAAATGATGCTGGAAGCAGCGCGACAGGCCATTGATTCCGGGGGAAGCGTACAACACGTTCCTCAGGGAAAGATTACGCTCAGCGTACCCAAAGCCGTCGGACGCTTCGTTATTCATCCACTGATCCCGCAATTTCTTGAACGTTTTCCCCTGGTTGATGTTTGCCTGAGGCTCGAAGACCGCTATATGGATCTCATTGATGATGGTGTCGATCTGGCGCTGCAAATCACCAATACCCCCTCGCCCGGGTTGCATGGCAAGCCGTTAATGCCAATCACCCACATCCTCTGCGCCACGCCAGAGTATCTGCAAAAACAGGGGACACCGACGCACCCGGAAGATTTACGTCAGCACAGTTGCATTAGCCTCGGAGAGACGCCAACGGACTCACGCTGGAAATTTCGTAAACAAGGTAAGACAGAAGTCGTTCAAACAACGGGGCGCTATGCGGCTAATCATACGGGTGTAAGACTGGACGCAGTAAAGCGCCATCTGGGAATTGGCAGTCTCCCCGCATTCACGGCCAGAGAAGCATTACAAGACGGCGAAATCATGCAGGTGTTGCCGGAGTGGACGTTCATCAGCAACTACTCCGGCGAGCTATGGCTTTTGTGGGCTGGAAACAAGCATATGCCGCTCAAAATACGGGCCATGATTGATTACCTTAGCCAACAACTAAAATCCTAGGGCGCCAGCGCCAGCACATCGGCGACCCACTGCTGGAAGCCAGCCACATCTATCTCCAGCGCCACCTGCACGTTAGGGCTTTTACCCAGCCGGCCTTCAATATCAACAACCGTTGTGCCTGCGGTGTATTCCCCCTGCGTCTCTACCGCGACAAAACAGGGTTTAACGGTGAACAGATCCGGGCGAACCAGCCAGGCGATGGCACAGAGATCGTGCATACGCAGCCCGGTGTTCATGCTGCCGCTGCGGTAGTGGCTAAACAATGCATGCAGCATTTTTCCCGTCCGGTTAAGTTCGGGCAGTTTTGCCAGATAATCCGGCGCCAGCAGGGCCTGGTTGGTCACGTCCAGCCCACACATCACAATCTCTATCCCACTCTGAAAAACGCGGGAAGCAGCTTCCGGGTCGACGGCAATATTGAATTCGGCGTTCGGCGTAAAGTTTCCCCGCCCCGCAGAGCCGCCCATGATCACCAGACGACGAATGTTAAAAGCGCATTCCGGGTAGTGAGTCAGTAGCAGCGCAATATTGGTCAACGGGCCGATCGCGACCAGCGTGACGGGTTCCGGGGCGCTCATCAGGGCATCCCGAATGGCGATAAAGGCCGGTTTTGCCAATGGCTGGCAATCATGGGCGACAAAGTCATAGCCTTCCATGCCCGACTCGCCGTGGACGTAAGCAGCATCGCGCAACGGGCGCAGCAGCGGCGTGGCGGCCCCCTGCGCCAGCGGGATATCCACGTTCCAGAAATGCAGCAGTTGCAGCGCGTTGCGGGTGGTTTTCTCTACGGAGACATTCCCCGCGACGGTGGTCATCAGTTGCAGGTCAAGCTGCGGGGCAAACAGGGCGGCGGCGATGGCGGCGGCATCGTCGATACCCGGATCGGTATCCAGAATAATGGGCAGGCGCATGTTTCCTCCATAAAAAGATGACAAGCTCCAGGGTTGGCATCCGATTATTGGCAAACCTTTTGCCGGTTGGCAAGCGACCGACCGACAAAAGGAGACGAAACAAAATTTGTCATTAATCCCATACGCCAAAACGTGTTGGCTCATCGTATTAATGCGCCGCCGCAAAGGCCTGTAGCGGGGCTTCCATGATGACATTACTCAGATGGCCAATGTGCTCAATCTCCACCTCAATACGATCGCCTTCCTGCATGAATAACGGCGGATTCCTCTTTTTCCCTACGCCGCCCGGCGAGCCCGTAATGATGACGTCACCGGAATTAAGACGGGTGAAAGTGCTTATATACTCAATTAATTCAGCAACTTTATGGATCATACTGCTGGTGTTATCTTCCTGTACCATGCGACCGTTGAGCCAGGTGCGGATCGCCAGCTGATGCGGGTCGGGAATTTCATCGGCAGTGACCATCCACGGGCCAAAAGCGCCGGTCTGCCGCCAGTTTTTCCCCGCAGTAAACCAGCTGTGCTGCCAGTCGCGTGCGGAGCCATCCATATAGCAGCTGTATCCGGCGACATGGTCAAGCGCATGGTCGCGGGAGATATTCTCGCCACCGTTACCGATGATCACCGCCAGCTCCCCCTCGTAATCAAACTCATGCGAATGGCGAGGCTTGAGTACCGGCATGTTGTGCCCGGTTTGCGAATCCGCAAAACGAACAAACAGCGTCGGCGCGGGGTCATGCTGATCGAACTCCTGGCGCTTTTCGGCGTAGTTCATGCCGACACAGAGTATTTTTTCCGGTCGCTCTATCACCGGTAAAAAGGTGATTGCATCCATTTTTAGATCGACCGGCGCCTGCGCGAAGCGCCGCACCTGCTCCAGACCATCCCCCTGCAATAGCGCCTTCAGGTCCCGATACTGGTCGCCGATGCGGTTCCCCAAATCAATAACGCCTCCGGCAGTAACGATGCCATAGCTGCGAGTACCCTGATAAAGAAAGCTTGCGAGTTTCATAATTATCAATCCTGCATACTTCAATTAAATAAGAAAGTTACCCAGCACCAGCAGCGAAATGGAAACATTTATCGCCCCGCCGATACGCGTCGCAATTTGTGCGAATGGCATCAGGCTCATGCGGTTGCCTGCGGTTAAAATCGCTACGTCGCCCGTACCGCCTTGCCCACTCTGACAGCAGGAGACAATGGCGACATCAATAGGATGCATACCGATTTTTTTACCAACGAAGAATCCTGTCGCGACCAGCGCAGCAACGGTACTGATAATGACCAGAAGATTGGTCAGGGTGAAGGCGTTCACCAGCTCCTCCCACGGCGTAATGGCGACGCCAACCGCGAACAGAATGGGGTAAGTCACTGAAGTCTGGAAGAATTTGTACACCACCTGCGAACCTTCAAGAACGCGGGGCGATACGCCGTTAACTAACTTGACCAGCACAGCCACAAACAACATGCCAACCGGGGCGGGCAAGCCAATCAGCTTGTGCCCTAACATCCCCAGCATATAGAGCAGTATCGCCAGCAGCGCGCCTGCGGCAATCGTGGTCACATCCGTTTTGCCAGAGACGCCTTCCGCCAGTGACGGCGATTGTTCATCGGCATTCGCACGGTTTGGCATCAATTGACCTTCGCCGGTCAGATGCGGGAAGCGCTTGCCCAGTTGGTTCAGGCAGCCGGAGATGATAATGGCGGTCAGACTGCCCAGCATCACCATCGGTAAGATACGACCGAGCGCCACCCCTTGATCCATGTGTAACAGGGTCGCATAACCGATTGAAAGCGGAATGGCGCCTTCGCCAACGCCGCCGGCCATGATGGGTAAAATAATAAAGAAGAAAATCTGAAAGGGTTCGAGGCCAAGCGCCAGGCCAACGCCCATACCAACAACCATGCCGACGATTTCACCGCATAACATTGGGAAGAAAATACGCAGAAAACCCTGAATCAGCACGGTGCGATTCATACTCATAATACTGCCGACGATAATGCAGCAGATATAGAGATACAGGATGTTGGTAGATTTATAGAATTTGGTCGTCGACTCCACCACCACATCCGGCAGCAGGCCATAGTAAACTAACGCGGAAGGAATAAAGGTCGCGCAAATTGCGGCGGCCCCCAGTTTGCCGACGATGGGCAAACGCTTCCCAAACTCTCCGCAGGCAAAGCCAAAAAAAGCCAGCGTGGCGACCATCACGACAATATCGCTCGGCAGCTTCCCGCCCAGGCAATCAATCGCGATTAATGCGCCGGCCAACAAAAACATCGGTAATGGAATAATACCGATTTTCCATGTATCCATAATGTGCCACCAGCGCTCTTTAAGTGACAAGCGCTGAATGTTTAACGGTTCATGAGTAACAGAGAAAGAATCATCAGTCGTGCTCATTATTAAGCCCTCGGTTATTTTTCAGGGTTAGTTTATGGGCTTCAATATTTACTTTGTGTGAGTGCTGACGAATTCAAAAAGAAGTTTTAATGGTCTCTATAGTTTTAATGGTTTCTATTATTTTATGTGATTTATCTCTTATTTAACGCCGTGGTTTTTATGGTTTCTTTTCAGCGCGTATTTAAAGCAACGTTTGGTAACATCGTTGCGCCTGCGCGCTGCCTACCGCAATATATTCTGCTGTGCAAAAGATCACAGGTTTCTGGCAAAATCGCTTCATTCAGGCCAAAAGATGATACAGTGACGTATCCCTGATGACGATGCCTGAACATTATGAAAGTTTCATTTCAGATCAAACTGTTTATATCGCTGATTGCTTTTTTCTCCATATTATTTGCCTTACTGAGTGGATACTATTATATGCACGTAGAAAAGCAGCTTTATCAGGAGATGGGAGCAAGGGCGAAAATACAGGCGGAAGAAATTGCACTTATTCCGAATTTGCGAAAAGAAGTCGTGGAAAGAGATACCGCGGCGATTCATCAATTTATGCAAAAAATAGCCGCGCATAGCGACGCCAGTTTTATTGTTATCGGAGATAAAGAAGGCATCCATCTGTTTCATTCGGTTTATGCCGACAGAGTAGGAAAAAAGCTGGTTGGCGACGATAACACTGAAGTGCTTCACGGAAAGAGCACCACGACAATTCGCCGTGGCGGCCTGGGCATCTCCCTGCGCAGTAAAGCGCCCATTGTTGACGATCAGGGCGAGGTTATTGGTATCGTCTCCGTTGGATACCTCACCAGTTACCTCAACACCATTACGGTGAATAAAGCCGTCAGTATCCTGGTTGCCGCCATCCTGCTGCTGATATCCCTTTTTGTCTTTTCCTGGTTCTTCACCCGCAGTATTAAAAAACAGATTTTTTCACTGGAGCCGCGAGAGATAGGCCTGCTGGTTCGTCAGCAAAAAGCGATGATGGAATCGATTTATGAAGGGGTAATCGCCATTGATAATAATTTGCACATTGAGGTGATCAATCAGGCTGCCCGCGAGCTGCTGGGTTTAGGTCAGCCTGCGCAGGCGATACGCGGGCAACACATTACCGAAGTGATTACGCCATCCCCCTTCTTCCTTAAAGAGGTAATGCTGAAGAATGACACTCATGATGAAATCTGCCGTTTCAATGAATTGACGGTTATCGCCAGCCGGGTGCGCATCATGCTGGAGAACTCGCTTCAGGGATGGGTGATAACCTTCCGCGATCGCAATGAAATAGACAGTTTGAGCGCTCAGCTAAGCCAGGTAAAACGTTACGTAGATAATTTGCGCATCATGCGCCACGAGCAGCTCAATTGCATGACGACCCTTTCTGGTTTACTGCATATGGGTCGTTACAATGAAGCCATTGATTATATTCAGGCTCAGTCGGAACATGCCCAGGAGCTGCTGGACTTTATCTCATCGCGCTTCAGTTCGCCAACACTGTGCGGCCTGCTGTTAGGTAAAGCGGCAAGAGCGGGTGAAAAAGGGGTGGAACTGAATTTCGATCCCAGCTGCCGGATGGATGGGCCTTTTCCGCCACTTGCGGAATCAGAACTGATTTCGATCCTGGGCAATTTACTCGATAACGCGATCGAAGCAACGCAGCGCTCGCTATTACCGCATGCGCCAGTGGACGTGCTGATCAGACTCAACGAGCATGAGCTGATTATCGAAGTGGCCGATCAGGGAGTCGGTATTAAACCGGAGATTCGCGAGCATATTTTCGAACGTGGCGTCACCACGAAAACCCGGGGCGATCATGGCATTGGATTGTATCTGATTGAAAGTTATGTCACTCAGGCGGGAGGGGTGATAGAAGTCGCTGATAATTCGCCGCGCGGCGCCATATTTACGTTGTTTATTCCCGCTACGGGAATTTCCCGCAGTCCCGTACAGGAACTGGAAGGTACCGATTATGCAACCTGAACTTATCGATGTCCTGATCGTTGAGGACGAGAACGAACTGGCGCAGCTGCACGCTGAACTGATCGACAAACATCCGAGACTCCGACTGGCTGGCATTGCCTCCACGCTTGCCGATGCCCGGCAAAAACTCAACCAGCTGCGGCCTCAGCTACTGCTGCTGGACAACTATCTACCGGATGGTAAGGGTATTACGCTCATCAGCGATCCGTTAGTCATGAACACGAATTGCTCAGTGATCTTTATTACTGCCGCCAGTGATATGGATACCTGTAGCCTGGCGATTCGCAACGGCGCGTTTGACTATATTCTGAAGCCAATCTCGTGGAAACGGCTCAGCCAGTCGCTGGAACGTTTTGTCCAGTTTGCCGAACAGCAGCGGGTATGGAAAATTGTCGATCAGCAAAACGTCGATTCACTCTACCTGTTACAGGCGAAGAATTACCGTCAGGAGAATAGCAGTAAGGGGATTGAAGAAATCACGCTGGCGCTGGTGCAGAAGCTTTTTACAGAAAACAGCACGCGCAGCTTCTCCGTTGACGATGTGGTTGCCGGAACGGGGTTAAGTAAAACCACGGCACGCCGCTATGTTGAACACGGTGTCGAGACGGGGTTTCTTCGCGTCGAGATGCTGTATGGCAAGCCAGGACATCCGCGCAGGATGTATCGCCTGAGCGATACGTAATGGCATAAAAGATGCCGGTCGGATAGCAGACCGGCGTCAAAGCGTAATTACTCTACTTCACGAACATCCACACGCAGTTCTTTCGGCACTTCGAAAACGATGTTCTCTTCGCGGCCTTCCAGCGGAATGGCTTCGCCGCCGCCAAGCTCTTGCAGGCGAGCGATCACGTTCTGCACCAGAATATCCGGTGCGGAAGCGCCAGCGGTCACGCCAACGCACTTCGCCTCTTTCACCCAGGCTTCCTGGATGTCGGTGGCATCGTCGATCAGAAACGCCGCTTTCCCCATACGCTGCGCCAGTTCAGCCAGACGGTTGGAGTTGGAGGAGTTTTTCGAACCGACCACCAGCACAACATCGGCCTGTTCCGCCAGCGCGCGCACCGCTTCCTGGCGGTTCGTCGTGGCGTAGCAAATGTCATCTTTACGCGGCCCGACAATTTTCGGGAAGCGTTGACGCAGCGCGTCAATCACATCAGACGTGTCATCGACGGAGAGCGTCGTCTGGGTCATAAATGAGAGTTTGCCTTCGTTTTTGACATCAAGCGACAAAACGTCGTCCGGCGACTCGACCAGATACATGCCCCCTTCCGGGTTGCTGTACTGCCCCATCGTCCCTTCCACTTCCGGGTGCCCGGCATGACCGATCAGGATTGACTCTTCGCCGCGACGGCTGGCGCGCGCCACTTCCATATGCACTTTTGTTACCAGCGGACAGGTGGCGTCAAAAACGGTGAGATCGCGGCTTTTCGCCTCGTTACGTACCGCCTGGGAAACCCCGTGTGCGGAGAAAATCAGGATCGCGCCGTCCGGCACTTCACTGATCTGCCCGATGAAAATCGCCCCGCGCTCACGCAGGCTATCCACCACGTAGCGGTTGTGCACCACTTCGTGACGGACATAAATTGGCGCGCCGTAAATAGCCAGCGCGTTTTCTACAATGCTGATAGCGCGGTCTACACCTGCGCAAAAGCCGCGCGGGTTGGCCAACAGGATCTGCATTTTACGCCTCCAGTGCCGGATCGATTTCCAGCACTTCAATATCAAAATGAACGGTATGCCCGGACAGCGGATGGTTGAAATCGACGGTAATCGAGTCACCGTTAATTTCGCGGATCACGCCAGGCATCTCACTGCCGTCCATTGCGGTAAAGAGCATAATTGCCCCCACTTCAGGCTCGCCCGCGTCCATAAACTCGCGGCGAGAGAAGTATTGAACCAGGTCCGGGCTCGGTACGCCAAACGCGGCATCCGGCTCCAGAGAAAACGTGGTTTTGTCGCCGTCTTTCAGTCCCAGAAGATGCTGCTCCAGCCCTTCAGACAGGGAGCCGTCACCCAGGCGGAATAGCGCTGGCTTACCATTGTTACGCGTTGACTCAGCGGTAGAGCCATCGTCAAGCTTTAAGGTGAAGTGCACCAGCACCGCACTGTTACTCTGTACTGATTTAGACATGCAGGTTTGCTCACTTGTTTTGGGTCACCTGTTTGCCCGGTGGCGCTTACGCTTACCGGGCCTACAAGAGGCTTGTTTTGGGCTACCTGTTTGCCCGGTGGCGCTACGCTTACCGGGCCTACAAGAATCGCGCTATTTTGTAGGCCGGATAAGGCGCTTACGCCGCCATCCGGCATTTTATTACGCCTGCTTTTTCGGCAGGAAACCCTCCAGCACAATCAACGCCGCACCGATACAAATCGCGCTATCGGCCAGGTTAAAGGTGGCGAAATGCCAGTCGCCGACATAGAAGTCGATCATATCGACAACGAAGCCGTGCCACAGACGGTCGAACAAATTGCCCAGCGCACCGCCAATGATTAACGCATAAGCGATGTTGTTCAGCTTTTGCGTCGCCTTCGAGCGATACATCATCACCATCAGGATAACGCAAATACCGATGGCGATACCGGCAAAGAACCAGCGCTGCCAGCCGCCGCTGTCGGCTAAGAAGCTAAACGCCGCACCATAATTACGCGCGTAGTGCAGATTAAGCGACGGGAACAGCGACACCGTATCCCCCAGAGCAAAGTTCTGGAGGATCAGGTACTTGCTGCCTAAATCGATAATCAGCACGACCACCACCAGCCACAGCCAGCGCAGTCCTGTTGAACAAAGAGGCTTACTCATCAGGCAAACTTACGTTTTTCGCCATCACCGGCGATGTTGCTGACACAGCGGCCGCAGATCTCTGCGTGTTCCGCTACCTTGCCGACATCCGTGGTGTAGTGCCAGCAGCGTGGGCACTTCTCACCTTCGGCTTTACTCAACGCGACTTTCAGCCCTTTGAGCAGTTCGCTCTGCTGCGCATCAGCAGAAGCCTCCGCATAGTCAGCGACTTTCGCGCCAGAGGTCAACAGGACAAATCGTAATTCATCGCCCAGTGCAGTCAGCTTCACCGCCAGTTCCGGTTCAGCGTACAGGGTGACAGCCGCTTCGAGAGAACCACCGACTTTCTTGTCCGCACGCGCCTGCTCGATAACCTTGTTCACTTCGCCACGCACTTTCAGCAGCTCGTCCCAGTAAGCGTCATTCATCGCTTCGGTTTCGCCTAAGCCAAACAGACCTTCATACCACTCACCGGTAAAGACGTACTTCTCACGATCGCCTGGCAGATAACCCCAGATTTCATCTGCGGTGAAGGACATGATCGGCGCCATCCAGCGCACCAGCGCTTCTGCGATATGGTACAGCGCACTCTGGCAACTACGACGCGCCACGCTGTCGGCTTTCGCGGTGTACTGGCGGTCTTTGATGATGTCGAGGTAGAACGAGCCCATCTCAACGGAGCAGAAGCGCATCAGACGCTGTACCACTTCGTGGAAATCATAGGCTTCGTAGGCTTTCAGGATATCGTCCTGCGCCGCTTTCGCGCAGCCCACCGCCCAGCGATCCAGCACCACCATCTCTTCCGGTTTCACCATATCTTTTACCGGATCAAACCCGTTCAGGTTCGCCAGCAGGAAGCGCGCTGTGTTGCGGATACGACGATAGCTGTCGGCAGCGCGTTTCAGGATCTCGTCGGAAACGGCCATTTCGCCGGTGTAGTCGGTAGACGCCACCCACAGACGCAGGATATCCGCGCCCAGTTTGTTCATCACATCCTGCGGAGAAACGGTGTTACCGATGGATTTGGACATTTTGCGGCCCTGACCATCCACGGTGAAGCCGTGGGTCAGTACCTGACGGTACGGCGCTTTGCCCTTCATCGCAGTGGAGATCATCAGGGAGGACATGAACCAGCCGCGATGCTGGTCGGAACCTTCCAGATACATATCCGCCGCATGACCGGCAAACTCAGGACGCACATCGACCACAGAAGCGTGCGTCGAACCGGAGTCAAACCAGACGTCCAGCGTATCCGGCACTTTCACGTACTGGTCAGCGTCGTCGCCGAGGATCTCTTTCGGATCGAGGTCCCACCATGCCTGAATGCCGTCCACTTCAACGCGCTTCGCCACTTCTTCCATCAGTTCGATGGCGCGCGGGTGCAGCTCTTCGGTGTCTTTATGTACGAACAGAGACATCGGCACGCCCCAGGTACGCTGACGGGAAATACACCAGTCAGGACGGTTCGCAACCATTGATTCAATACGTGCCTGACCCCAGTCCGGGATCCACTGTACGCCTTTGATCTCTTTCAGCGACTGCTCGCGCAGGCCTTTCTGATCCATGCTGACGAACCACTGCGGCGTCGCACGGAAGATGATCGGCGTTTTGTGACGCCAGCAGCACGGATAGCTGTGTTGCAGCTTCTCAACGTGCAGCAGCGCGCCTTTTTCACGCAGCAGCGCAACGACGATATCGTTCGCTTTGAAAACGTTCACACCATCGAGCGTCGGATACGTGCCTGGCAGGTAAGCGCCGTCCGGTCCGACCGGGTTAGCGGTTTCCAGACCGTATTTTTGACCGATGACATAGTCGTCCGGGCCATGACCAGGCGCGGTATGCACCGCCCCCGTACCGGCATCCAGCGTGACGTGATCGCCGAGGATCGCCGGAACGTCGAAGTCCATAAACGGATGGGTAAAGCGCAACAGCTCCAGCTCCGCGCCTTTTACGGTGCCGAGGACGGTATAGTCAGCCGCGCCAAGGCGCTGCATCACGCTTTCCACCAGGTCTTTCGCCAGAATCAGCGCCTGGCCATCAATTTGTACCAGCGCATAATCAAAATCCGGCGCCAGAGAGATCGCGCGGTTCGCAGGTAACGTCCACGGGGTGGTGGTCCAGATAACCAGCGAGATCGGGCCATTGACGCTGGAAACGCCAAACGTCGCTTTCACCGCATCCTGGTCAGCGGCGTGGAACGCCACGTCGATAGACGGAGATGTTTTGTCATAATATTCAACTTCCGCTTCCGCCAGCGCGGAACGGCAGTCCACGCACCAGTGCACCGGCTTCGCGCCTTTATGCAGATGGCCGTTGCCGATGATTTTACCCAGCGCGCGAATGATGTTGGCTTCAGTTTTGAAGTCCATCGTCAAATACGGATGCGACCAGTCGCCCAGCACGCCCAGACGGATGAAGTCTTTACGCTGGCCGTCAACCTGGGTGGCGGCGTATTCGCGACACTTCGCACGGAATTCCGCAGCCGTGAATTTTTCGCCCGGCTTACCGTATTCCTGCTCGACTTTCAGCTCGATCGGCAGACCGTGGCAGTCCCAGCCCGGAACGTAAGGCGAGTCAAATCCCGCGAGTCCTTTGGACTTCACGATAATGTCTTTCAGAATCTTGTTAACCGAGTGACCAATATGAATGCTGCCATTCGCATAAGGAGGGCCATCATGCAGAATGAAGGTTTTTTTGCCTTTTTTGGCCGCACGAATGATGCCGTACAGGTCATCATCGGTCCAACGCGCCAGCATTCCCGGTTCACGCTTGGCGAGATCGCCGCGCATCGGGAACCCTGTTTCCGGCAAATTCAGGGTTGATTTATAGTCACTCATCAGATTCTCGGTTCCGTATTTAAAACTCGTATAGGCATTAAGCCGGTTTTGATAGCCCAAAAAAATCGCGGGCAGTTAACTCATCACGCGCAATCTGCGCTTTTAGTTCATCCAGCGACGCGAATCGCTGTTCGTTGCGTATTTTTTTACGCAGTATTACATCTATATGGCGACCATAGAGGTCCATTACAACGTCCAGCAGATGCACTTCTAACTGTTGGCGTACGCCTGCCACTGTCGGACGCGTGCCGATATTGGCAACGCCAGGCATGGGTTTATCACCCAGCCCCATCACTTCCACCGCATAAACCCCTTTTACCGGGGAGACCTGACGACGCAGCGGTAAATTCGCCGTCGGGAAACCAATGGTGCGCCCTAACTCATCGCCGTGGACGACACGCCCGGAGATGGTAAACGGATGCCCCAGCAAACTTTCAGCCAGCGGCAGGTTGTCCTCCGCCAGCGCCTGACGCACGGCCGTACTGCTGATGCGTACGCCACCTTCGCAAAAGGTCTGCGTGTTGGTGATGTCAAAACCGTACTCCGCTCCGGCTTTCTGTAATAACAAGAAATCGCCTTCGCGACCAGCGCCAAAACGGAAATCATCACCGACAGCGAGGAACCGCACGCCGAGACGCTTCACCAGCAGATCGCTGATAAAGTTTTGTGCGGTCAGGGCGGCAAAGCGGCGATCGAAGCGTACGCACAGCACGTAGTCCACGCCGCATTCCGCCAGGTAACGCAGTTTTTCCCGCAGGCGGGTCAGGCGCGCAGGGGCCTTTTCCGTAGCGAAGAGTTCCAGCGGCTGCGGTTCGAAAATCATTACCATCACTGGTAAACCCCGCTTGCGCCCTTCTTCCCGCAAGCCCTGCAGCAATGCACGATGGCCACGATGCACACCGTCGAAATTACCAATAGTCAGCACACACCCATGCGGGGCCTGACTGAGATTATGTATGCCGCGTATCAGCTTCATGTCTGGCTCAAAACAGTGAAAATCGTCAGAGTATACCTTGTACAGCGGTCAAGGTTAACCGACGATTGCCCCTGTGAAACATAAAGAAGATTGTTTTCATTGTTATGGGGCAAATCAGAACAAGAAACTGCCCATTCAATGTAATTTTTATCGTGGAAAAGCTGTATTCACGACCCGCAAGCTGGTAGAATCCTGCGCCATCACTACGTAACGAGTGCCGCCATATTAACGGCGCTTATTTGCACAAATCCATTGACAAAAGAAGGCTAAAAGGGCATATTCCTCGGCCTTTGAATTGTCCATATAGAACACATTTGGGAGTTGGACCTTGGCTAATATCAAATCAGCTAAGAAGCGCGCCGTTCAGTCTGAAAAGGCTCGTAAGCACAACGCAAGCCGTCGCTCTATGATGCGTACTTTCATCAAGAAAGTATACGCAGCTATCGAAGCTGGCGACAAAGCTGCTGCACTGAAAGCATTTAACGAAATGCAACCGATCGTGGACCGTCAGGCTGCTAAAGGTCTGATCCACAAAAACAAAGCTGCACGTCATAAAGCAAACCTGACTGCACAGATCAACAAACTGGCTTAATCGCCCGCTTGTTATCAGCTTTGTAAAAAAGCCCGCGCAAGCGGGTTTTTTTATGTCTGCCGGATGGCGGGCAAACGCCTTATCCGGCCTGTAGCGCTTACCCTTTGTGGCTAAATAGCGCCGAATAATCCGCGTGACAAATACGCTGTACGGCCGGGTGCTGAATCATCCTCTCGGCAAAAATGGCGTGATACTCTTCCATGACGTTTTCCACACGGCCAATCTCAACGATCGACTCATCGGCGTAAAAGTCATGCGCATAGAGCGTCGGCGCGACGAAAATCGCATTGTGGGTAGCGCCAAACGCTTTCATCAGCGCCGCATCATCAAACTCGCCGAGGATTTCGACATTTAAGCCCTGCGAATTAAACCAGTTTAATAATTTGCGACCGAGCATAGAGCGACGGCCAGGGATCAGCAGCCGACGCTCTTCCAGACACGCCGGGAAGGGTTTTGCAGGCAGTGGTTTCGTACACCAGAAGCTCACGCTGCATTCACCTATCTTCACCGAAAACAGCCCTTCCTGCTGGGTAGAGTCGATTGGGCAATCCGAGATAATCATATCCAGCTTATGCTGGCTAAGCTGCTCAAGCAGCATCTCATGGGTGGATTCAAAACAGCGCAAATGAATTTGTTCGTCGTCAACCACGGCCGCATCCAGCACATTGCTGACCAGACGTTTTGACAACGCATCCGCCACGCCGACATCAAACAGCAGGTTAGACTCTTTGCGGTAGTTAACGATATCCAGCATTTCCTGGCTTAAGGTAAACATTTTGTCCGCATAGCGAAACACCAGTTCCCCTAATTCACTGGGCTCCAGCCCACGCCCTTTACGCTTGAATAATTTTCCCTGCAAGCGCTCCTCAAGGGCTTTGATCTGACCGGTGATAGTTTGCGGCGTCAGGTAAAGCGCTTCTGCCGCCCCGACAACGGAACCTTCTTTATACACATGCCAAAAATAATAAAGGTGGTTGTAGTTAATATGAGACATGCTCACTCCTCTCCCTGATCTGTGTCGCAAGGGGGGCCACATCAGCCCCCCAACCCTCTGTCCCCACTCAGACCACCGGGCTTAAACGTGTACGTAACCAGCTGTAGCCGATCACTGCCGAAAGCAGAGAACCAATCAAAATCCCCAGCTTCGCCCAGTTAATCAGTGCCGGATCTACACTACCAAACGCCAGACTGGCGATGAAAATCGACATCGTAAAACCGATCCCGCACAGAATACCGACTGCCATTATTTGCTGAAAACGTGTTCCTTCCGGCAGCTTCGCCAGTTTGAGACGCAGCGCCAGCCAGCAAAACAGGCTAATCCCCAGCGGTTTACCGATCAGCAACCCGGCAATGATTCCCAGCGGGAGTATTGAGGTCAGCCCGTCAAGCGTTACCCCCTGTAGCGAGACGCCCGCATTGGCGAAGGCGAACAGCGGCAGAATCAGATACGCCACCCACGGGTGCAGCACATGTTCCAGACGCTTCGCCGGAGAACGACCATGCTTCTCCTTCAATGGGATGAAGAAGCCGACGATCACCCCGGCAAGAGTGGCATGAACGCCAGATTTCAATACGGCAGTCCACAGCACCACGCCGACCAGGATATAAACCCCTGTTCGTCTGACATCACACAGGTTCAGCACGGCCAGAAGCACAATCGCAAATGCCGCCACCCCCAGCGAGACCATCGAAAGATCGCTGGTGTAGAACAGCGCAATGATCACAATCGCGCCCAGATCGTCAATAATAGCCAGCGCCATCAGGAATATCTTCAACGCCAGCGGCACCCTGCTGCCCAGCAAGGCCAATACGCCCAGCGCAAAAGCAATATCCGTTGCCGCCGGGATCGCCCAGCCTTCGCGCGTAATCGGGTCGGAATAGTTAAAAGCCAGATAGAGCAGCGCCGGAACAATCATACCGCCAATGGCGGCAATCACCGGAAACGCCGCCTGACGTAAACTGGCAAGCGAGCCCTGCATAAGCTCACGCTTGACCTCCAGACCAATCAGCAGGAAAAATACCGCCATTAGCGCGTCGTTGATCCACAGCAGCATATTTTTGTTGATCTCAAGCGCCCCAACCCGTAGCTGAACGGGCGTCTCCAGAAAGGCGTGATACCATCCGCTGGTGAATCCGCTGTTCGCCATCAGCATAGCCAGCACAGCGGCGATAATGAGAATGATGCCCCCGGAGGCATCACTGCTAAAAAAACGATGCAGGTGTTTCACTTTTTATTCTCTCAATATAATCAAACCTCGTGGCGTCTATCTTACCTCGCATGATCTATCGTTAAAATTAGATTATTTATGGTGAAATGTTCGGTTTTTACGAAATAAAATAATCGCCGCCGACAAACAAAAAAAGCCCGGGATTGTGCAATCCCGGGCTTTTTATGCAATGTAACAACGGTGATTAACGCGTCAAATCGTCAAAGAACTTCTTCACGCCGTCGAAGAAACTCTTCGAACGCGGGCTGTTTTTCTCGCCTGTCGGGCCACCGAAGCTTTCTTGCAGATCTTTCAGCAACTGCTTCTGCTTCTCGTTCAGACCTACCGGCGTTTCGACCACAACACGGCACAGCAGATCGCCCTGCGCGCCGCCGCGTACGGATTTCACGCCTCTTCCGCGCATACGGAACAGCTTGCCGGTTTGCGTTTCGTGCGGCACTTTCAACTTCACACGGCCATCCAGCGTCGGGACTTCAATCTCACCACCCAGCGCTGCCATTGCAAAGTTAATCGGCACTTCGCAATACAGGTTGTTGCCTTCACGCTCGAAGATCGGGTGCTGCTTCACCTGCACCTGAACGTACAGATCGCCCGCTGGCGCACCATGCTCGCCCGCTTCACCTTCGCCGGAGAGACGAATACGATCGCCGGTGTCCACACCCGCCGGGATTTTAACCGACAGGGTTTTGGTTTTCTCTACGCGGCCATGACCGTGGCATTTGTTGCACGGATCTTTAATCAGCGTACCGCGCCCCTGACAGTGCGGGCAGGTTTGCTGCACGGCGAAGAAGCCCTGACGCATCTGCACCTGGCCGGAGCCATGACAGGTTGGACAGGTCTGCGGCTGAGTACCTGCTTTCGCACCGCTGCCGTGGCAAACGTCGCACTCTTCCAGCGTCGGAATACGGATCTCTTTGGTCACGCCACGTACGGCTTCTTCCAGGGTGAGATCCATGTTGTAACGTAAATCAGCACCACGCGCTGCGCGCTGACGACCACGTCCGCCGCCAAAGATATCGCCGAAAACGTCACCAAAGATATCGCTGAAGTCAGCACCGCCGCCGAAGCCGCCGCCAAATCCACCACCGCCCTGTTCAAACGCGGCGTGCCCGTACTGATCGTATGCCGCACGTTTTTGCGCATCGGTCAGAACTTCGTAGGCTTCCTTGATCTCTTTGAACTTGGCCTCGGCCTCTTTATCACCCTGGTTACGGTCCGGGTGATATTTCATGGCCAGGCGTTTGTACGCCTTTTTGATTTCACGCTCTTCCGCTGTTTTGGAAACGCCTAAAATCTCGTAATAGTCTTGCTTAGCCATCTTGTTTTTATCTGCCCCTAACATGCGTGCACGGGCGGAGAGGAACCCTCTTCGCCCGTGCCAGTATTTTACCCGTTCAAAGGGCGATTATTTTTTGTCTTTCACTTCTTCAAACTCAGCGTCGACAACATCGTCATCTTTCGCGTTGTTTGCAGAAGCGTCAGCGCCGCCAGCCTGCTGCTGTGCATGCTGCTGCTGAGCGATTTCCATCAGTTTCTGGGAAGTCTGCGCCAGTTCCTGCATTTTCGCTTCGATAGCCGC
Organism: Citrobacter sp. CK181; assembly: GCF_030333595.1. Taxonomy (NCBI): domain Bacteria; kingdom Pseudomonadati; phylum Pseudomonadota; class Gammaproteobacteria; order Enterobacterales; family Enterobacteriaceae; genus Citrobacter; species Citrobacter sp. CK181. Next base: position 211,656 of record NZ_JAOWFN010000006.1, read on the forward strand.
TTTGTCTTCGCCTTTCAGCGCCGTTTCCAGCGCGCTCAGTGCAGACTCGATAGCCGTTTTGTCGTCTGCTGGCAGCTGATCGCCCGCTTCTTCAACCTGCTTACGCGTGCTGTGCAGCAGATGGTCGCCCTGGTTACGCGTCTGAACCAGCTCTTCGAACTTACGGTCAGATTCTGCGTTCGCTTCAGCATCGCGAACCATTTTCTGAATTTCGTCCTCGTTCAGACCAGAAGAAGCCTTGATGGTGATCTTCTGCTCTTTACCGCTGTTTTTGTCTTTCGCGGAAACGTGCAGGATACCGTCAGCATCGATATCAAAGGTGACTTCGATCTGCGGCATACCGCGCGGCGCCGGGTTGATGCCATCCAGGTTGAACTGACCCAGAGATTTGTTATCAGACGCGCGTTTACGCTCACCCTGCAACACATGGATGGTTACCGCTGACTGGTTGTCTTCAGCGGTAGAGAACACCTGGCTGTGCTTGGTCGGGATAGTGGTGTTTTTGCTGATCAGCGCCGTCATTACGCCGCCCATGGTTTCGATACCCAGAGACAGCGGGGTAACGTCCAGCAGCAGAACGTCTTTCACATCACCGGTCAGTACGCCGCCCTGCACCGCTGCGCCGATAGCAACAGCTTCGTCCGGGTTAACGTCTTTACGCGGTTCTTTACCAAAGAACTCCGCCACTTTTTTCTGCACCATCGGCATACGCGTCTGACCACCAACGAGGATAACGTCGTTGATATCAGATACGGACAGGCCAGCATCCTGCAACGCGACTTTCAGCGGCTCGATGGAACGGTTCACCAGGTCTTCGACCAGGCTTTCCAGTTTCGCGCGAGTCACTTTGATGTTCATGTGTTTCGGACCGGTGGCATCTGCGGTGATGTACGGCAGGTTCACGTCGGTCTGCTGTGCGGAAGAAAGCTCAATTTTCGCTTTCTCTGCTGCTTCTTTCAGACGCTGCATCGCCAGCGGGTCGTTACGCAGGTCAATGCCCTGATCTTTCTTAAATTCTTCAACCAGGTAGTTGATCATACGGCTGTCGAAGTCTTCACCACCCAGGTGGGTATCACCGTTGGTTGCCAGAACTTCGAAGGTTTTTTCGCCGTCAACTTCGTCGATTTCGATAATAGAGATATCGAAAGTACCACCACCGAGGTCGTAAACCGCGATAGTACGGTTGCCGACTTCTTTATCCAGACCATAAGCCAGCGCAGCGGCGGTCGGTTCGTTGATGATACGTTTTACTTCCAGACCTGCGATACGACCGGCATCTTTCGTTGCCTGACGCTGAGCATCGTTAAAGTAAGCAGGTACGGTGATAACAGCTTCAGTTACCGGTTCGCCCAGGTAATCTTCTGCGGTTTTCTTCATTTTTTTCAGCACTTCAGCAGAGATCTGCGGCGGTGCCATTTTCTGACCTTTCACATCAAGCCATGCGTCGCCGTTATCGGCGCCGATGATTTTGTACGGCATGATGGAAACGTCACGCTGAACTTCTTCGTCCTGGAAGCGGCGGCCAATCAGGCGTTTAATCGCAAACAGGGTGTTTTGCGGGTTTGTCACTGCCTGACGTTTAGCCGGCTGACCAACCAGAGTTTCACCATCCTGGGTATAAGCAATGATAGAAGGCGTGGTGCGATCGCCCTCGGCGTTCTCCAGCACACGTGCAGTTGTGCCATCCATAATCGCTACACAAGAGTTGGTAGTACCCAGGTCGATACCAATAATTTTACCCATCTAAACGTCTCCACTAAAAATTCGGTCATCATGTGGTTGTGAATCTGTAATAAGGGCGAAACGTGCGGTTTCAACTACCCTGAATCGTTTTTTTTCAGACTCACTCACTGCGGTTGACTACAAGATGGGGTCGTAACCCACGTCATCAAGGGGGACATGAAAAATTTTTTTTGCGAAAAACGATAATTATCTTCACCGGGCATATGGAAAACACCTCTGCTGGCGCGACGGTTAAGCCTTTTTCTTCCGTGATCGTCATCACAAGGGGAAATATTTCATTTTCCCCCTATTAGATCATAGACAGCCTCTATTCCCCTGATTATCATGCCGCGCCCCGAATACGGTATCGGTTGTTCGGGGAAACTATTTCACCATTCGATTAATGATGATTTTGAGGAATTATGGGCAACACTAAGTTGGCTAACCCGGCTCCGCTGGGCCTGATGGGCTTCGGCATGACCACCATTCTGCTTAACCTGCACAACGCGGGTTTCTTCGCTTTAGACGGCATTATTCTGGCGATGGGCATTTTCTACGGCGGTATCGCGCAAATTTTTGCTGGCCTGCTGGAATATAAAAAAGGCAACACCTTCGGCTTAACCGCATTTACCTCTTACGGTTCTTTCTGGCTGACGCTGGTCGCGATCCTGTTAATGCCGAAAATGGGTCTGACAGAAGCGCCGAACGCGCAGTTCCTGGGCGCCTACCTGGGGCTGTGGGGCGTGTTCACACTGTTCATGTTCTTTGGCACGCTGAAAGCCGCTCGCGCGCTACAGTTTGTCTTCCTGAGCCTGACCGTACTGTTCGCCCTGCTGGCCTTCGGCAACATCGCGGGTAATGAAGCGGTGATCCACGTTGCGGGTTGGATTGGCTTAGTGTGTGGCGCCAGCGCCATTTACCTGGCGATGGGCGAAGTGCTGAACGAACAGTTTGGCCGCACCATCCTGCCAATCGGTGAAGCGCACTAATCTTCCGTTATCCCCCCGACCGGGGGGATAATTTTTACAGCTGTTGTAATTCTGCCTGCACATCCGCATCGCGATAATAAATATCCTGTCGCAACCAGACGCCCAACCCCAGCCCCACCAGTGACAACGCCAGCACATACCAGGCCGGCGCCATTGGCGACACGCCCATCAACATGGTGACCGCAATTGGCGTCAGGCCGCCAAAAATGGCATACGAGACGTTGTAAGAAAAAGAGATGCCGGTGAAACGCACTTCCGCCGGGAAGGCTCGCACCATTACGTACGGCACCGCGCCAACAACACCAACACACAGCCCCACCAGTCCGTATAATAAAAACAACTGCTCGGGATGCGCACCAGACAGGTGATAGAAGATCCAGCTTGAGCAGGCCAGCAGAAAACTGCCTACAATAAAGGTTTTGCTGGCGCCAACCCGATCGACAATGAACCCTGCCAGCAGGCATCCCACGCACAGCATAATGGTCGCCACGCTATTTGCCTGTAAAGTTAACGCGGGCGCAAACCCGTACTGCTTTTGCAACCAGACCGGCGACATCAAAATCACGACGACAATGCCGGCCGATAACAACCAGGTCAGCAGCATCGAAATCGCCACCGCTTTTTTATGTTTCACCACTACCGCTTTGACGGGCAATTCCTGCGCGAGCGTTTTGCGCTGCTGCATTTCAAGGAAGATGGGCGTTTCCTGCAACCAACGACGTAAATACATCGCAATCAGACCAAATACGCCGCCGAGCAGGAAGGGAATACGCCAGCCATAATCATGCACCGCCTGCTGGGTCATACTGGTATTCACCAGCGTCGCCACGACAGAGCCAAGCAGGATACCGACCGTCAGTCCCGCAGTCAGCGTGCCGCAAGCGATGCCGATACGGCGCTCCGGCACATGTTCAGCCACAAACACCCACGCTCCCGGCACTTCGCCGCCAATCGCTGCGCCTTGCAAAATACGCATCAGCAGCAATAACAACGGCGCAAGGATGCCCATTGAGGCGTAAGTCGGCAGCAAGCCAATCGCCAGCGTTGGAACAGCCATCAATAGAATACTCAGGGTGAACATCTTCTTGCGCCCTACCAGATCGCCAAAGTGCGCCATGATAATGCCGCCCAGCGGGCGCGCCAGATAACCGGCGGCGAAGATCCCAAACGTCTGAACCTGACGAAGCCACTCAGGAATATCGGCGGGGAAAAATAGTTCGCCCACAACCGCTGCGAAGAAAACAAAGATGATGAAGTCGTAAAACTCGAGCGCGCCGCCGAGAGCGGCAAGTGAAAGAGTCTTATAATCCTGGCGATTCAGAGGTCGTGTGTGTTGTGACATAGCAAACCATGAGTCAGTGGAGTTATTGAGGGCGCTTATCGATATGTGTAAATCAAAAATTACTATATCGTAAACAATTCAATACTCCACCACCTGCGTAATTTATGTCACAGAAAGGCCAACTTCAGGCGTTTATGTCGCGTCTGGCATTTTTCGGGCGGAAAGATGCTACCACTTCCGCTGTGGTTTCCACATAAGGCCCTTCAAGCAACTGTACACAATACGGTACGCTTGCGAAAATTCCCGGCACGACAACCTTACCCTCGGCATCTTTCACCCCTTCCAGGGTCTCTTTGATGGATTTTGGCTGCCCCGGTAAGTTCAGGATCAGCGCCTGCTTACGGATCACACCAACCTGGCGGGAAAGGATCGCCGTAGGAACAAAGTGCAGGCTGATCTGGCGCATCTGCTCGCCAAAGCCGGGCATTTCTCTGTCGGCGACGGCCAGAGTCGCGTCAGGCGTGACATCACGACGCGCTGGCCCCGTACCGCCCGTCGTCAGTACCAGGTGACAGCTCATTTCATCCACCAGCTCACACAGCGTTTGCTCAATGATCGCCTGCTCATCCGGGATCAGTCGGGTTTGCACGTCAAAAGGGGTAGTCAGCGCGGAGGCCAGCCACTCTTCAAGAGCAGGAATGCCTTTATCCTGGTATACGCCGCTGGACGCGCGGTCAGAAATGGAAACTAAACCAATACGTAAGGTGTTCATGATTATTCCGTCTAAACAGTCTCGTTAAACAGAATGATACACTGCAAAGGAAAGGACAGACAGGTTTCAGAAGAAGTAGCGTGACCAGAAACCTGTCTGGTCACGCCGAATGATTACAGCAGATCGCCGATCATTTTTTCCAGTTTTTCCTGGTCAATAGCAAACTTACGGATACCGTCCGCCAGCTTGTCTACCGCCATCGGGTCCTGGTTGTGCTGCCACAGGAACTCAGACTCGGTGATGCGTTCTGGACGCGCTTTCACTTCGCCAGAGAAGGACAGTTTACGTTCGATAGCGCCTTCGCTTTCCGCCAGCTCTTTCAGCAGCGCCGGAGCGATGGTCAGACGATCGCAACCCGCCAGCTCCAGAATTTCGCCGACGTTGCGGAAGCTCGCGCCCATCACCACTGTCTCATAACCGTGCTGTTTGTAGTATTCGTAGATTTCCGTAACGGAAACCACGCCCGGATCTTCTGTCGGAGCGTACTCTTTCTTGTCGGTATTGGCTTTGTACCAGTCAAGAATACGGCCCACGAACGGAGAGATCAGGTATACGCCCGCTTCCGCACAAGCACGCGCCTGCGCGAAGGAGAACAGCAGAGTCAGGTTACAGTTGATACCTTCCTTTTCCAGCTGTTCAGCAGCACGAATCCCCTGCCAGGTAGACGCCAGTTTGATCAGGATGCGATCGTTGCTGATGCCCGCGTCGTTGTAGAGCTTGATGATGCGTTTTGCTTTGGCGATAGACGCGTCGGTATCGTAGGACAGACGAGCGTCAACTTCGGTGGAGATACGGCCCGGAACCAGTTTCAGGATCTCCAGACCAATGTTCACCGCCAGCTTGTCGGCCGCGTCAACAATCTGCTGCGCGCGATCGCTGCTCTGCTGTTTCGCCCAGGCAACGGCATCGTCAATCAGCTTACGGTATTCCGGGATCTGTGCTGCGTTAAGAATGAGAGAAGGGTTGGTTGTGGCATCCTGCGGCTGGTACAGCTTCATTGCCGCGATGTCTCCGGTGTCGGCCACCACGGTGGTGAACTGACGAAGGGAGGTCAATTTGTCCGTCATGATAGTGTTTCTCTTTAAACAGCTTGTTAGGGGGATGTAACCGGTCTGCCTTGATGATAACACGACGCACTCACAGCGCAACCGCAGACAATGCGGTTATCCCACTCCCCTCTTTGTTTGCCTCTTTTCGGCCCCTCGACAGGGCTGCGCGCAATTAAAGGATATTGCCATATAGTATGGTAGACTCCCCCCATTCAATAGCCTGACAGGGTCTATACTGTTCGTGAATTGGTAACGCTTACACTGGAACCCAAAAGCGTACCGGCATCAACAAGAGGGATGTTAATGCCTGATTTCTTCGCCTTTATTAATGAAATACTCTGGGGATCGGTAATGATCTACCTCCTGCTTGGCGCAGGGTTTTGGTTTACTTACCGTACCGGATTCGTTCAGTTTCGCTATATCCGCCAGTTTGGCAAAAGTCTTAAAAACAGCATACATCCCCAGCCGGGCGGGCTTACATCATTTCAGGCGCTGTGTACCAGCCTTGCCGCACGTATTGGCAGCGGCAACCTGGCAGGCGTTGCGTTGGCTATCGCCGCAGGCGGGCCCGGCGCCGTATTCTGGATGTGGGTATCTGCGCTTATCGGCATGGCGACCTCGTTTGCCGAATGCTCTCTGGCCCAGCTCTACAAAGAGCGCGACAGCACAGGACAGTATCGCGGCGGCCCGGCATGGTATATGGCGCGTGGCCTGGGTATGCGCTGGATGGGCGTTCTCTTCGCGATTTTCTTACTCATTGCGTATGGTCTGATTTTTAATAGCGTACAGGCGAACTCCGTCTCGCGTGCTCTCGCTTTTGCCTTTGACATACCGCCCATTATCTCCGGTATCGTGCTGGCGCTGGCGGCCTTTTTTGTCATCGTTCGCGGCATTAAAGATGTCGCAAAACTCATGCAATGGTTCGTCCCTGCAATGGCCCTTCTGTGGACGCTCACCGGTTTAGTGATTTGCCTCTGGCACATTGAACAGTTGCCCGACATTATCGCGTCGATTGTGAAAAGCGCATTCGGCTGGCAGGAAGCCACTGCCGGGGCGGCCGGGTATACGCTCAGCCAGGCGATTACCAGCGGTTTCCAGCGCGGCATGTTCTCCAACGAAGCGGGAATGGGTTCTGCGCCTAACATTGCGGCCGCCGCTTCATCCTGGCCGCCGCACCCTGCCGCGCAGGGAATTGTGCAGATGATCGGCGTCTTTACCGATACCATTATTATCTGCACCGCCAGCGCGATGATTATTCTGCTGGCAGGCAATGGCGCCTCGCATATGCCAACGGAAGGCATCCAGCTGGTGCAACAGGCAATGATTTCACTGACCGGCGAATGGGGCGCAAGCCTTGTCGCGTTTATTGTGGTGTTGTTCGCCTTCAGCTCGATTGTCGCCAACTACGTTTACGCCGAAAATAACCTGATTTTTCTGCGTCTGGACAGTCTGCGAATGCGCTGGGCGCTGCGTATTGTCACCGTCGGGATGGTCGTGGCGGGCACGTTACTCAGCTTTCCGCTCGTCTGGCAGTTGGCCGACATTATTATGGCCTGTATGGCCATCACCAACCTGACGGCGATTCTGCTGCTCTCGCCGGTGGTGCATACGATCGCCAGCGACTATCTGCGACAGCGTAAGCTCGGCGTACAACCCGTGTTCGACCCGTTCCGCTACCCTGAAATTGAGCAGCAACTGGCGCCGGATACATGGGATGAGTTGCCGCGTCACTAGCGTGGCAATCACAACCATCGATCAAATCGGTCGGTTTTTTTGCTAAAGTCGCAGTAAATCTCCTGCAAGGACTGGATATGCTGATTCTGATTTCACCTGCAAAAACGCTCGATTACCAAAGCCCGCTGGCCACGACGCGCTATACGCGGCCTGAACTGCTGGATTACTCCCAGCAGTTGATCCGCGAGGCGCGCAAGCTCTCGGCGCCGCAGATTGGCAAGCTAATGGGCATTAGCGACAAACTGGCCGATCTGAATGCCACCCGTTTTCATGACTGGCAGCCTGACTTCTCCCCTGAAAACGCCCGCCAGGCGATTCTGGCGTTTAAAGGCGACGTCTATACCGGACTACAGGCGGAAACGTTCAGCGAAGCCGATTTTGATTTCGCGCAGCAGCATTTGCGTATGCTTTCCGGGTTGTACGGCGTCCTGCGTCCGCTGGATCTGATGCAGCCTTACCGTCTGGAGATGGGCATTCGCCTTGAGAACGCCAAAGGGAAAGACCTTTATCAGTTCTGGGGCGATGTGATTACCGATAAGCTGAACGAAGCGCTGGCTGCGCAAGGCGATAAAATCGTCATCAACCTGGCCTCGGATGAATATTATAAATCCGTGAAGCCGAAGCAGCTGAATGCGGAGGTTATCAAGCCCGTGTTCCTTGACGAGAAAAACGGCAAATTCAAAGTTATCAGCTTCTACGCCAAAAAAGCGCGCGGCCTGATGAGCCGTTACATCATTGAAAACCGGCTGACGAAGCCGGAACAGCTCACCGCATTTAACAGCGAAGGCTATTTCTATGATGAGCAAGCGTCAGGAAAAGGCGAACTGGTGTTTAAACGCCACGAGCAAAACTGATGTCCTGAAGCGCAGGCCGGATAAGACGCCTTTTGTCGCTATCCGGCGCTAAAACCGCATAACTTCCTGATAGCGCTATGCTTATCAGGCCTGTGTACTTAATGACGGTGGTCGTCGCGGCGATCATCATGACGATGCTCGTCATGCTTATTATGATGCGGTTGCGGACGTGGTCCATGCGGCTGCCAGCGGTTTTCTCGCCACTCATAATGCTTCTGCCACCAGCCGTGGTCGCGCCAGTGACCGCCATCCCAGTAATTACCGTGGTTATCGCGATCGCCAATCTGAAGTTTAACTGCCGGTACGAGAGTAATTTCGGCAGCCTGTGCTGCGAGGGGAGCCACCAGCATCATGGAAAGTGCAAGAAGCACGGGTTTCAACTTGTTCATGAGGTACTCCTTTTTACCATTGCCCGATTTGGGTCGATGAAAGGAGATTACTTGATGAGAACGCGGGTTGTTATTCTCTGCAATCCTAATCTCTAAGTTACCGCATTTATTGAGAATTACTCCTTTTTACCTGCTAAATTTCTCCTTATTTTCTCCATAAAAAAGCCGGATGGCGGCTAACGCCTTATCCGGCCTACAATAGCTACAATAGCCCCGAAGCGCCACCGGGCACAACTGTTAGCCGCGTGTCATCATCAGCTTACGCAATTCGGCAAAATCCGCAGGCAGATTATGCGAGAGCAGCGGCAGGTCGGCACGATCCGCCAGCTCTTTTGGCAGATCCAATGTTTCACCAAGAATCGCCTCCACACTCTCTTTGAATTTCGCCGGATGCGCGGTCCCGAGGAACAAGCCGTACTCCCCCGGATGCAGCTGATCGCGTAGCGCGCGGTACGCCACGGCAGCGTGCGGTTCAGAGGTATAACCTGCCGCTTTCAATTCGCGCATGGTCTCCTGCGTCGTCTCATCGTCAACCGCAGCGTAGCCCAGCTCCGTCAGACGCCAGATTTTACGGCGGAACAGCTCTTCCACACGCGGCCAGTTATTGGGCTGGCTGACATCCATCGCGTTCGACAAGGTAGCCTGCGTCGCTTTCGGCGACCACTGCCCCTCTTTCAGGAAGCGCGGCACCGTATCGTTGACGTTAGTGGCGGCGATAAAGCGTTTCACCGGCAGGCCGAGCGACTTCGCCAGCAGCCCCGCCGTCAGATCGCCAAAGTTACCGCTGGGCACGGAAATCACTAACTGATTACGCGCGTCCTGCGGCAGTTGAGCGACCGCTTCAAAGTAATAGCAAATCTGCGCCAGCAGACGGCTGATGTTGATAGAGTTCGCCGAATTCAGCCCCAGCGCCGCCTTCAGTTCTTCATCATCAAACGCCTGTTTTACCAGCGCCTGGCAGGCATCGAAATCACCATCAATCGCAACCGTTTCGATGTTGCCGCCCAGCGTACAGAACAGTTTTTCCTGCAACGGGCTGATCTTGCCGCGTGGGTAGAGGATCACGACGCGTACATTTTTCAGACCGTAGAATGCGTGAGCAACTGCCGCGCCGGTATCGCCAGAGGTCGCCGTCAGGATAGTCACCGGTTTGTCGCCGCTGATGTGCGTCAGCATTTGCGCCATAAAGCGACCGCCAAAATCCTTAAAGGCCAGCGTCGGGCCGTGGAACAACTCCAGGCACCCGACATCGCCTTCCACCTGACGCACCGGCGCCGGAAAAGCGAATGCCTCGCGGACGCGCTCTTCTAAGATTTCCTGCGGGATCTCATCCCCGATAAACGCGGAAAGGATCTTTGCGCTACGACTCACAAAGTCCTGATTCAGCATCTCATCAACTTCAGTCAGGCTAAATTCCGGCAGGTCGTGCGGGAAAAAGAGCCCCTGATTCTTGCCAAGCCCCTGCGTAACGGCCTGCGCAAAGCTGACCTGCTCATTATGATCTTTCAGATTGTAGAGTTTCATTGTTTATCCCAGTACTCGTGCGCCCGCCGTATCCAGCTGACAAATATGAACAAAGCCTTCCTGATTTTGCAGGTAATTTTTACCCAGCCAGTCTGCTACACGCTGCGCCGTATCCGGCTTATCACAGAGCGCGAAAAGCGTCGGCCCGGACCCGGAAATACCGCTGGCCAGCGCGCCAATTTCCGCCACCGCCTGACGCGCCTGGCTGAAGCCCGGCAGCAGACGAGCGCGGTACGGTTCGGCAATCACATCCTTCATCAGCTTCGCAGCAAGCTGCGGCTGACGGGAATAGCAGGCATGGATAAACCCGGCCAGATGCCGCCCGTGGGCGATACAGTCCTGACGGCGATACTGCGCGGGTAAAATCGCCCGCGCTTCAGCCGTCGAAACGTTAATCCCCGGATAGGCCAGTACCCACAGCCACTCATCAAATCCTGGCACCTGCTGGCTGATAATGCCGTTTTCTTCGATCATCAACTGCATGCCGCCGAGAAAGCACGGCGCGACGTTATCGTAATGAATGCTGCCAGAGATACGCCCTTCCAGTTCCCCCATGATCGCCAGCAGACGCGTGTCGTTCAGCGGTTTGCCACAGAACTCATTCATCGCCACCAGCGCGGCGACCACGGAACAGGCGCTGGACCCTAACCCGGAACCAATCGGCATGTTCTTTTCCAGCGTCATCGCCACCGGAATCTGTTTACCTAACTCCTGGCAAAAACGCTCCCAGCACTGATAAACGATATTTTCACGCGGCGCTGACGGCAGCTTGTCGGCAAAACGCCCTAAATTATTCAGCGTGAAGCTTTCTGCCGCATCCACCGAGACCACATCGCCCAGCAGTGAGCCATCAACCGGCGTGACGGCCGCCCCAAGCACATCAAATCCGACGCTCATATTGGCACTGGAAGCCGGAGCATAGACTTTCACCATTTTAGACTCCTAACTTCCATGAAAGGGTACGCAGCAGATCGGCAAAAACACCCGCCGCCGTCACATCGTTCCCCGCACCGTAACCGCGCAGAACCAGCGGCAGCGGTTGATAATAGTGACTGTAAAACGCCAGCGCGTTCTCCCCGTTTTTCACTTTAAACAGCGGATCGTTGCCGTCAACCTCGGCGATCTTCACGCGACACACGCCGTCGTCTTCAATGTTGCCAACATAGCGCAATACTTTGCCTTCATCACGGGCTTTCGCCACGCGGGCGGCAAACGCGTCGTCAAGCTGCGACAGATTGGTCATAAACGTGGCGACATCGCCGGAATCGTCGAAACCTTCCGGCAGCACCGGCTCAATCACGATATCGGACAGTTCCAGCTCACGTCCCGTTTCACGAGCGAGGATCAGCAATTTGCGCGCCACATCCATCCCGGAAAGATCGTCACGCGGATCGGGTTCGGTATAGCCCAACTCGCGCGCCATCGTGGTCGCGGCCGAAAGGCTCATGCCTTCATCCAGCTTGCCGAAAATAAAAGAGAGCGATCCAGACAGGATACCGGAGAAGTGTTGCAGTTCGTCACCCGCGTTCAGCAGGTTTTGCAGGTTCTCGATAACCGGTAATCCCGCACCTACGTTGGTGTCGTACAGGAACTTACGTCGGGATTTCGCCGCGGCAAAACGCAGTTGATGGTAGTAATCCATCGACGACGTGTTGGCTTTTTTGTTCGGCGTTACCACATGGAAGCCTTCACGCAGGAAGTCGGCGTATTGATCCGCCATCGCCTGGCTGGAGGTACAGTCAACAATAACCGGGTTAAGCAGGTGATACTCTTTCACCAGGCGAATTAAGCGCCCTAAATTAAACGGTTCTTTCGCTTCCGCCAGTTCCGCCTGCCAGTTATCCAGGTTCAGGCCATGCACATTGGTCAACAGCGCTTTCGAATTCGCCACGCCGCAGACGCGCAGGTCGATATGCTTGTTTTTCAGCCAGGACTGCTGGCGTTTCAGCTGCTCAAGTAACGCTCCGCCAACGCCGCCAACGCCGATAACGAACACTTCAATCACCTGATCGGTGTTGAACAGCATCTGGTGGGTAACACGTACGCCCGTTGTGACGTCATCGTTATTCACGACCACCGAAATCGATCGTTCGGACGAGCCCTGCGCAATCGCGACAATATTGATATTCGCGCGCGCCAGCGCCGCAAAGAACTTCGCCGAGATGCCGCGCAGCGTGCGCATACCGTCGCCAACCACCGAGATGATCGCCAGACGTTCAGTCACCGCCAGCGGCTCCAGCAACCCTTCTTTCAGTTCCAGGTAGAACTCATCCTGCATTGCACGCTGGGCCCGCGCGCAGTCGCCCTGCGGTACGCAGAAACTGATGCTGTATTCAGAAGAGGATTGCGTGATCAGCACCACGGAGATCCCCGCGCGGGACATTGCCGCGAAGACGCGCGCCGCCATCCCGATCATCCCTTTCATTCCTGGGCCGGAAACGCTGAACATCGCCATATTGTTCAGGTTCGAGATCCCTTTCACCGGCAGTTCGTCTTCATCGACGCTAGCGCCGATCAGCGTACCAGGGGCTTGCGGGTTTCCGGTGTTTTTAATCAGGCATGGGATTTGGAACTGGGCAATGGGGGTGATGGTGCGAGGATGAAGGACTTTGGCGCCGAAGTAAGAAAGCTCCATCGCCTCCTGATAGGACATCGACTTCAGCAACCTGGCGTCCGGCACCTGGCGCGGGTCGCAGGTATACACGCCGTCGACGTCAGTCCAGATCTCACAACAGTCGGCGCGTAAGCAGGCAGCCAATACCGCAGCGGAGTAATCAGAACCGTTGCGGCCCAGCACGACCAACTCGCCTTTTTCGTTACCGGCGGTGAAACCTGCCATCAGCACCATGTGGTCAGCCGGAATGCGGCCCGCCGCGATACGGCGCGTAGATTCGGCGATATCAACGGTCGATTCGAGGTAATGCCCGACCGCCAACAATTTTTCGACCGGATCGATAACCGTCACGCCATGACCGCGCGCTTCCAGCAGGCCAGCCATGATCGCGATCGACATCTTCTCGCCACGGCAGATCAGCGCAGCATTGATGCTATCCGGGCACTGGCCCAGCAGGCTGATTCCGTGCAGGATATGTTTGATTTGCGCAAATTCTTGCTCAACGAAAACTTTCAACTGCGCCAGCGGGAACCCCGGCTGAGCGGCTGCAAGACCCGTAAGAAGTTCGGAAAAAATACGTTCGGCATCGCTGATATTCGGTAAAGCATCCTGACCGCTGATGGTCTTTTCAATCATCGCCACCAGATGGTTAGTAATTTTGGCGGGGGCAGAGAGAACAGTCGCTACCTGCCCCTGCCTGGCATTGCTTTCCAGAATATCGGCAACACGCAGAAAGCGCTCTGCATTTGCCACTGATGTACCGCCGAACTTCAACACTCGCATGGTTGTTACCTCGTTACCTTTGGTCGAAAAAAAAGCCCGCACTGTTCAGGTGCGGGCTTTTTTCTGTGTTTCCTGTACGCGTCAGCCCGCACCGTTACCTGTGGTAATGGTGATGGTTGTGGTAATGGTGGTGCTGATGCGATTCATGGATGTTGTGTACTCTGTAATTATTATCTGTCTGTCTTGTATCTTTAAAGGGTTAAAGTATCTCGTGACCTAAGTCAATAAATTTTTAATTTGATCACATTCCGCAACATGTTCACGAGCTGCTGCTTGCGCATTTATTTTCAACCAATACGGAATGAAGCAACCTCTTGAAACCAGATTTAAAATCTCACATCAAGCAATTCAACAAGATTTTATTTTGTTATATTTTTCTCAATATCATGCAATAAACGGTGCAGCATGGCCGTGTCGCGCTGCCCTGACAGCCCCAGTCGTTGTTGCAGCCAGTCCGCCAGTTTGATGTCATCAGCAACATCCAGCGTCGCCAGTAACTGCGAAACGCGTGTGCGTAACGCCTGCAATTGCGGCGCGTCAGTCACCTCTGTTTGTTTCGCCGATTGTTGCATTAAGCCTGCTAATTGATAGCAATACACCATTACTGCCTGCCCTAAATTGAGTGAAGGATAATCAGCAACCATTGGCACGCCGGTTAAAACGTCTGCCAGCGCCAGTTCTTCATTCGTCAGGCCCGAATCTTCCCGGCCAAAAACCAGCGCCGCATGGTTCATCCACTGCGATTTTTCCTGCAACAGCGGCAGCAGTTCTGCGGGCGTTGCGTAGTAGTGGAACTTCGCGCGACTGCGGGCCGTGGTGGCGACAGTGAAATCAACATCGTGCAGCGCTTCCGCCAGCGTTGGATAAACACTAATATTATCAATAATATCAGCGGAACCATGTGCGACCCAACGGGTCGCCGGCTCCAGGTGCGCCTGGCTGTCGACAATACGCATATCGCCAAACCCCATCGTCTTCATTGCCCGTGCCGCCGCGCCAATATTTTCCGCTCTGGCAGGCGCGACCAGAATAATTGTTACACGCATTTCGATTCTCTTTTTGACCAGCCGCTGGCAATAATGTGACCAATGTCAACATATTACGCAGCACGAATTTACAATTTTTTAACGAAAATCGTTGAAAAACCATTTCACATTCAGTAAAAGGCACTAAACTATTTCTTATCTTTACTATTGCGTTTTATGTTAAGAAATACTACATATCCTTCTGTTTATTTAGGATAATTTAATTTAGAATGAATCACACCTATTGGATTCATTACATTTATTAGTTGGCATGCGCAACTAGTTGGATTATTGCAAATTTGTGATGAACGCTAGCATTTGGATACGATGATTTCATCAAACTGTTAACGTGCTACAATTGAACTTGATATATGTCAACGAAGCGTAGTTTTATTGGGTGTCCGGTACGTCTTAGCCTGTTATGTTGCTGTTAAAATGGTTAGGATGACAGCCGTTTTTGACACTGTCGGGTCCAAAGGGAAAGTACCCACGACCAAGCTAATGATGTTGTTGACGTTGATGGAAAGTGCATCAAGAACGCAATTACGTACTTTAGTCATGTTACGCCGATCATGTTAATTTGCGACATGCATCAGGCAGGTCAGGGACTTTTGTACTTCCTGTTTCGATTTAGTTGGCAATTTAGGTAGCAAACATGCAGACCCCGCACATTCTTATCGTTGAAGACGAGTTGGTAACACGCAACACGTTGAAAAGTATTTTCGAAGCGGAAGGCTATGATGTATTCGAAGCGACAGATGGCGCGGAAATGCATCAGATCCTCTCTGAATATGACATCAACCTGGTGATCATGGATATCAACCTGCCAGGGAAAAACGGTCTTCTGTTAGCGCGTGAACTGCGCGAACAGGCTAACGTTGCGTTGATGTTCCTGACTGGCCGCGATAACGAAGTCGATAAAATCCTCGGCCTCGAAATCGGCGCAGACGATTACATCACCAAGCCGTTTAACCCACGCGAACTGACTATCCGTGCGCGCAACCTGCTGTCCCGTACTATGAATCTGGGTACGGTCAGTGAAGAGCGCCGTAGCGTCGAAAGCTACAAGTTCAACGGTTGGGAACTCGACATCAACAGCCGTTCTTTGATCGGCCCAGATGGTGAGCAGTACAAACTGCCACGCAGCGGATTCCGCGCCATGCTTCACTTCTGCGAGAACCCGGGCAAGATCCAGTCTCGTGCAGAACTGCTGAAGAAAATGACCGGTCGCGAGCTGAAGCCGCATGACCGTACTGTTGACGTGACTATCCGTCGTATTCGTAAACATTTCGAATCCACGCCGGATACCCCGGAAATCATCGCGACCATTCACGGTGAAGGTTACCGTTTCTGCGGTGATCTACAGGACTAATCGGTTACCACCGGCAGCAAAAACGGCGCAAAACGCGCCGTTTTTTATTGTCTGTCAATGGGTTATCCGACCAGAACGGGAATCACTTCCAGAGACGCGTCAGGAACGTTACCGCCACGGCATAACGGGCACCGCGCTTATGGCATTTTTTGGCGACCCTTCAACGACCTTGTCAGAATAGGCCAGATACGCCAGCGTATTGCGTTTGGCATCATAAAAACGCACGACCTGTAATTTTTTAAACACCAGCGACGTGCGCTTCTGAAAAACGACATCCCCTTGCGCTTTCCCGTTCTTAATTTTATCGCTCAGCTCAATCGGCCCTACCTGCTGACAGGAGATCGCCGCGTCGGAGGTATCTTCGGCCAGTCCCAGACCGCCTTTAATCCCCCCCGTTTTCGCCCGACTTACATAGCACGTCACATTTTTGACGTCGGGATCGTCAAACGCTTCGACGACGATTTTATGGTCAGGCCCAAACATTTTAAATACGGTATCGACGGAACCCACCTGTTCTGCATGCGCAAACTGCCCCAGCATCAACAGAATTGAGGAAAGTATTAAGCTCTTGTATTTCATATTGTTACCATTCATAAAAGTTACACTGCGCAATTATTCGACACGTCTGGATAAACTGTTTACAGATCACAGGATTAGAATAATCATGCTTTAGTGTGCCCCAAAAAAGCACAGATGAGCAAAAAAAACACCGAATGCTAAAACAGCAAAAAATGCTATTATCCACTTACCTGATGTCAGGTGCTCGTTGTGGAAAGGATGAGGATATTTTATGGATCAGGCTGGCATTATTCGCGACCTCTTAACCTGGCTGGAAGGCCATCTGGATCAGCCTCTGTCGCTTGACAATGTGGCGGCAAAAGCAGGTTATTCCAAGTGGCACCTGCAAAGAATGTTTAAGGACGTGACGGGCCATGCTATTGGCGCTTACATCCGCGCTCGCCGCTTATCTAAATCCGCCGTGGCCCTGCGCCTGACGGCGCGTCCGATTCTGGATATCGCGTTGCAGTACCGCTTCGATTCTCAGCAAACCTTTACCCGCGCGTTTAAAAAGCAGTTCTCTCAGACGCCGGCGTTATATCGCCGTTCTCCAGAATGGAGCGCCTTTGGCATTCGTCCGCCGATGCGTCTGGGTGAGTTCGCCATGCCTGAGCATCAGTTTGTCACCCTGGAAGATACGCAACTGCTCGGCACCACCCAGAGCTATTCCTGTTCGCTGGAGCAAATCTCCGATTTTCGACACGAAATGCGCGTACAGTTCTGGCAAGACTTTCTCAGCCAGGCGCCAACGATTCCTCCACTGCTCTACGGCCTTAACGAAACGCGCCCCAGCCTGGAGAAAGATGACGAACAGGAGGTGTTCTACACCACCGCGCTACCGCAAGAACATGCCAACGGGTATGTGCCGTCAGCGCAGCCTGTTACCCTACAGGGCGGCGAATATGTGATGTTCACCTACGAAGGTTTAGGAACCGGGGTACAGGAGTTTATCCTGACGGTATACGGCACCTGTATGCCGATGCTGAACCTGACCCGCCGTAAAGGGCAGGATATAGAGCGATACTACCCGGCAGAAGATGCCAAAACAGGCGGTCGCCCTATTAACCTGCGTTGCGAATTCCTGATCCCCGTTCGCCGTTAACGCTGTAGCTCATCTAACGCAGGGGCATCGAGATGCGAGACGTCCCCTGCCGTTTCAACGACCCAACCAGGCGCCAGCCACAAACTTTCCTGATAATCGACGCGGGAAATAGAGCAGTTACGCAGACGTAACCGACGCTCCGCCCAGGCCGGTAATCCCAGAATGGTGCTAACCAGGCAACCCAGCGCGATACCGTGACTGACCAGCAGCGGGCGGCTGCCCTGCGGCAGTTCCAGACAGGACGCGAGAGCGGCATTGACGCGATCGCTCAGTTCCTGCATGGATTCGCCATCAGGAATGCGCCCGTCAACCGTGCCGTTCACTAACTGGCGACGCCAGTTCTCTTCTTCTTCGGTGAGGGTGTCGATGTGTCGTTTTTCCAGCACGCCCATGTCCAGCTCACGCAGGCGGGCGTCGAAAGTGATATCGCAACCGCATGCCTGGGCGATGATTTCAGCCGTGCGGCGGGTGCGACCGAGATCGCTACTGACGATATGGGTGATGCCGAGCGTTCTGGCGCGTTCTCCCACTTGCATAGCTTGTTGCTCACCTTTAGCGGTCAGCGGACTGTCAGACTGGCCTTGAATACGTCGCTCGGCGTTCCACTGCGTTTCACCGTGGCGAACAAGGTATACCTGTAACATGCTTTTTATCCGTTATACTGCGATGACATTCATTTCTGAGTAATTCTGATTATGCACCATGTTGTCTCAGCAACCACCAATCCCGCTAAAATTCAGGCAATTCTGCAAGCATTTAACGAGATTTTCGGTGAAGGATCCTGCCATATTGAGTCCGTCTCCGTCGAGAGCGGCGTGCCGGAACAGCCTTTTGGAAGTCAGGAAACGCGCGCTGGCGCACGGAATCGGGTAGAAAATGCGCGCTGTCTGCGTCCTCAGGCCGATTTTTGGGTGGCTATCGAAGCGGGGATTGATGATGACAGTACGTTCAGTTGGGTGGTAATAGAGAATGCCGCCCAGCGAGGCGAGGCGCGATCGGCAACGCTGCCGCTTCCTGCGGTTATCCTTGAAAAAGTTCGTCAGGGCGAAGCGCTCGGCCCGGTGATGTCGCAGTATACCGGTATTGATGAGATTGGCCGTAAAGAGGGGGCTATCGGGGTGTTTACCGCCGGAAAACTGACCCGCTCCAGCGTTTATCACCAGGCGGTGATTCTGGCGCTCAGTCCGTTTCATAATGCGGTGTATCGGTAGGGCTCGCGATCCACGCCGGATGGCGGCTTCGCCTTATCCGGCCTACGTTCACCGTTTCTGTAGGCCTGTCATCAGGCGTGAACGTCCGTCATTCCTGTAAGCCTGATAAGCATAGCGCCATCAGGCGTGAACGTTCATCATTCCTGTAGGCCTGATAAGCGTAGCACCATCAGGCGTGAGCGTCCGTCATTCCCGTAGGCCTGATAAGCGTAGCGCCATCAGGCGAAATTACCTTTCGCTCTTGAGCAACACCTGCTCCAGCCACTGGCGTAACTCTACCGGTGCGGATTTCAGGCTGTTGGAACCGCGCGTAATGGTGGCGATGCCCGCCCCCAGCTCATTTTTAAGCTCGCGCTGGCTCATTTCACCGCGTAACAACTCTTCAATGATACGCACGCGCGTTCCCAGCGCCTCACGCTCATCCGGCGTCAACATCAAATTGAGTAAGGGAAGATGCAGGTCTTCCGCACAAGCGTGCTTGAGCAGCTCAACAAAGCGTAACCACTCCTGGTGACGCTGTTCTGCCATCGCTGCTGAATAGGGTGATTGCTGAGTCATAGAATGTCGCCATCGTTGCAGGGGGAAACGTATCTGCCTCCCCCGATTGTACTCTTTAACGAGTACGATAGCATAACATAACCGATGCGATCAGTAACGGCGCTGCCATTCTGCGTCATTCATCAACGTTGGTTTATCGCCCATGAAGTAGCGATAGTAGGCATCATAAGCCAGCACGTTCTTCACGTAGCCCCGCGTTTCTGAGAACGGAATACTTTCAACAAACGCGACGGCGTCGATGCGCCCTGCGCTGTTGCCAAGCCAGGTACGAACGCGCCCCGGCCCGGCATTGTAAGCCGCTGAAGAGAAAATACGGTTATTACCAAACTGTTGATAAACGTATTGCAGGTAACTGGTGCCAATGTTGATGTTCGTCTCCGGGTCAAGCAGCTGGCTGGGGCTGCTGTAGCCCGGTATCGAGAACATTTTCACCGTATGCGTCGCCGTGCCCGGCATAACTTGCATCAGACCGCTGGCTCCTACCGGGGATTTCACTTTCGGATTCCAGGCGCTCTCCTGACGCGCAATCGCCATAGCGTAACTTTGCGAGATCGCTTTGCCGCCGGTGTAACGGGCGAAAAGATCCTTGTACGCCAGCGGGAAGCGTTCTTCCAGATGATCCCACAGTTTTCCTGCGATCGTCGCCTGTACGCTCAGATCCCACCAGTGGTTATTGAAGGCATAACGCGCCAGCTGCGCCTGCTCCGACTTCGTCCTGCTGGAGACCAGATTCGCCCACTCGCTGCGCGCCGTATTATCCAGGTTCCAGTACATCAGTTCGCGGACTCGCGCCATTTCCGCGCCCTGCGTAAGCGAAGCATCCACTGTCGTCGGCGCTTTGTCGATCTTCAGCACATACGCTTCACCCAGCTTTTGCGCGGCGACCATCGGGTAGAAACCACGCTGTTGCATCAGCGCATGGAGGATCTCTTTTGCCTCTGCCTCACGCCCGCGCTCAAGCAACAAATCCGCCTGCCAGTAGCGCCATTCATCCTTCTCCTTCGCTTCCATCGGCAGTCGGGCAAGCCAGGTATTCAGCCCACGCCGATCGCCGGTGCCCAGCGCCATCCGCACGCGGCGTTCCACCAGCGTGGTGGATTGCGAGCGCATAATCGCATCATCGCGCCACTTCGCCTGCGCATCGGTCACATCGTTCCCCATCAGCCGCCAGGCGACGATATCGCGCAGTTCCTGAGTTTGCTCCTCATTAAGCTGCTGGGCCTGCACCAGTGACGGGATCATCAAACGCGCATTCTCTGCGTCCTGACGCGCGACGCTGGCAAAGGCCACTGCCGCCATCTGACGGGTAAAATCGGTCGCGCCGGTCGTACGCGCAAAAGTCATCACGCTATTGGGATCGTTCGCCAGCGCGATGATCGCCGAAGCAATGGTCTGGTACTGCGCAGGCATCTGCCCGGCCAGCACCGTTACCAGCCCCGTGTTGCCTGCTTTCATCGCCAGGCGGATGCGCTCCAGCCAGGCCAGCGGGTCCTGGGTGCCGGAAGCGCGCCAGACGCTGAACAGTTTGTCACAGGCGTTCGGCTGGCTTTTCCCGGTCAGCCAAAGCGCTTTCGCCCCCTGCCAGGCCTCTTCCGTCTGCCCGGTATTCCATTTCGCGTAGTAGTAATTACATTGCGCTTCGGTGGTGCCCGGCTTCTCGGGGCTGAACGCTAGCAGTCCACGCCAGTCTTCACGACGCGCCAGCTCATTAACGAAACGCGATTGCAACGTACGCGCAGGAGGAAGCGTAGGGTTGGCGCGCACAAACTGGGTAACGGTGACCGCAGGCTGGTTCATCAGATCGTCGGTGATCTGGCGATACTCAAGATAGGGATACAGCGGGTAATTCTTCAGGCCAGGCATCATCTGCTCAACGACATCCATCTGTCGGTTATCCCAGGCCTGTTTGATTTGCGCATAGCGATTGCGCTGCTCATCCAGAGAATCCGCTCGCGCCGCCTGACTTACCGTCAGCAGGCATACGCTGGCGGCGATAAGACGCCAGGTAAATGGTTTGGCTTTGTCCACAAGCTCTTCCTCTTGTCGTAATACATCAATGCAGCATCATGCCGCGTAATGAATTTATGCTAACCAGACATTGCTAAATGCGCCACGTTACGGACACTTTTTTACTTTTATTGCGAGTGAGAGTTGCTGGCTGGGATTAGCCCGGGAAAAAGGCTACACTTCGCCTTTGAAAATTATTCTTCATCACGATAAACCTATAGAGGCGAAGTCCAACGTGGCTCAATTCGTTTATACCATGCATCGTGTCGGCAAAGTGGTTCCGCCGAAACGTCATATTTTGAAAAACATCTCGCTGAGCTTCTTCCCTGGGGCGAAAATCGGCGTACTGGGTCTGAACGGCGCCGGTAAGTCTACCCTGCTGCGCATTATGGCTGGCATCGATACAGATATTGAGGGCGAAGCTCGCCCACAGCCAGGCATCAAAATTGGCTACCTGCCGCAGGAACCTCAGCTCACCCCTGAACATACCGTTCGCGAATCGATCGAAGAGGCGGTGGCTGAAGTGGTCGGCGCCCTGAAACGTCTGGATGAAGTGTACGCGCTGTACGCCGATCCAGATGCGGACTTTGACAAGCTGGCCGCCGAACAGGGCAAGCTGGAAGAGATCATCCAGGCGCATGACGGCCACAACCTGAACGTACAGCTGGAGCGCGCCGCTGACGCCCTGCGTCTGCCGGACTGGGATGCCAAAATCGCGAATCTTTCCGGTGGTGAGCGCCGCCGCGTCGCGCTGTGCCGTCTGCTGCTGGAAAAACCGGACATGCTGCTGCTCGACGAACCGACCAACCACCTGGATGCGGAATCCGTCGCGTGGCTGGAACGCTTCCTGCACGACTTCGAAGGCACCGTTGTGGCGATTACCCACGACCGTTACTTCCTCGACAACGTGGCGGGCTGGATCCTCGAACTTGACCGTGGCGAAGGGATTCCGTGGGAAGGCAACTACTCCTCCTGGCTGGAACAGAAAGATCAGCGTCTGGCGCAGGAAGCCTCTCAGGAAGCGGCCCGCCGTAAATCCATTGAGAAAGAGCTGGAGTGGGTGCGTCAGGGTGCTAAAGGCCGTCAGTCTAAAGGCAAAGCCCGTCTGGCGCGCTTTGAAGAGCTGAACAGCACCGAATACCAGAAACGTAACGAAACCAACGAACTGTTTATTCCACCTGGACCACGTCTGGGCGACAAGGTCGTTGAAGTCAGCAACCTGCGTAAATCCTACGGCGATCGCCTGCTGATCGACGATCTCAGCTTCTCAGTACCGAAAGGCGCGATTGTCGGCATCATCGGTCCGAACGGCGCGGGTAAATCCACCCTGTTCCGCATGATGTCCGGTCAGGAACAGCCGGATAGCGGCACCATCACGCTGGGGGAAACCGTAAAACTGGCTTCCGTTGACCAGTTCCGTGACGCGATGGATAACAGCAAAACCGTGTGGGAAGAAGTTTCCGGCGGGCTGGATATCATGAAGATCGGCAACACCGAAATGCCAAGCCGCGCCTATGTGGGCCGCTTTAACTTCAAAGGCGTCGATCAGGGTAAACGCGTGGGCGAACTGTCCGGCGGTGAGCGCGGTCGTCTGCATCTGGCGAAGCTGTTGCAGGTTGGCGGCAATATGCTGCTGCTCGATGAACCGACCAACGACCTGGATATCGAAACCCTGCGCGCGCTGGAAAACGCCCTGCTGGAGTTCCCGGGCTGTGCAATGGTTATCTCGCACGACCGTTGGTTCCTCGACCGTATCGCCACGCACATTCTGGATTACCAGGATGAAGGCAAGGTGGAGTTCTTCGAGGGTAACTTTACCGAGTACGAAGAGTACAAGAAACGCACGCTGGGCGCCGACGCGCTGGAGCCGAAGCGTATCAAGTACAAGCGTATCGCTAAGTAATGTATCAGATGCCGGATGGCGCTACGCTTATCCGGCCTACAGACTTATCCGGCCTACACCTTGTAGGCCGCCATCCGGCGCTTCAGGCTTAACCCTGCTCGCCCATCATCTCTTTCACTAACTCCACGCAGCGCAAAAATCGACCATCGTAATCGGCCTCTTCTACGTGGACGAAATTGATGTTGTTCTCCCGCAGCATATCCACCAGCAGATTCTGGAACTCTTTACGATCCACCGAACTGCCCAGACTCCGTAACCCATCCGCGACCCAGGGCGTATTGTTCTCCAGCAGGATCACCAGATCAAAGCGGTATTCATCGATCAACGCCTGTACAAACGGATGCTCGCGCCCTTCGTATTTTTTACAAAAGGCCTGCGTGGTAACGAAATCGGTATCGATAAAGGCCACTTTATTGGCGTATTTCACCGCAAAATCAATATATTGTGCATGGCCCAGTGCGATCTTATCGTAATCGGAATACTGTAACGCCATCTCGTCACCGCCCAGATGCGAGAAGACATAGTCGCGCCCGTACTCCCACGCGCTGGTGGTATTAAAAATATTGGCGAGCTTGTTCACCAGCGTGGATTTCCCGCTCGACTCTCCGCCTAATATCGCCACGGTGCGCACGAAAAAGGGCTTCACTTCCGTCGGAATGTATTCCCAGTAGCGGAACGGGTTTTCACGGATCTGCGCCCCGCTGATACTCATAAAGGTTCGTTTCGGATCGACCAGCACCGTTTCAATAGCCAGGTGTTCGAGATACTGCGGCGCATCGGCTTCCTCGGACGTGTAGATCCAGTTGGGCTGAATCCCCTTCTCTTCCATAAAGGCTTTGATGCCGTTGCTCCACACATCCCAGCCGTGCGGGTACGGCTCCATCCCTTCCTCATTGAAGGCATGAATACGAATATTCTTCTGATATTTAAAGGTCTGTAGTAGCCAACGCAGACGATCCGACACGGTAGGCTGTTGCGACATGGCGCTGTCTTCAAACAGTTCGCGGTCACGGGTATCGTCATAACCCATAATGATATGCAGTTCATCCACCTGGCTACAGGCGCGCTGAATCAAATAGATATGCCCGGTATGCAGGGGGTAGAACTTGCCAAACACCACGCCGATGTTTTTCCGCTGCCGGGGAAACTCCAGCCCCAAAAAACGATGCAGCGCCTCCAGCTTTTGCGCACTGGGGCTTTTAATCTTCGCGTTCAGAAGTTGGCTCAAATACCCTTTGGTCATGCCGCTGGCATCCGCCACCTGTTGCAGGGTACACCCCTTTTGCTTGATCGCGGTTTTGAGATAGTCGAACGATGACACAAGAGCCTCCTGCTAAAAAACGCGTAACAATGCCTGATGGCGCTTCGCTTATCAGGCCTACAACATCAATCCGTAGGCCGGATAAGACGCACTGCGTCGCTATCCGGCAAATTATACAACATCAGTGCATACAGATGATTATAAGTCGTCAAACACACTTAACGCATCCGCAAGCTTTTTAACGCCAAAAACCTGCATCCCTTCCGGCGGCTTTTTCGGCACGTTGGCAGCCGGTACGATAGCGCGGCGGAAACCGTGTTTAGCCGCTTCAGAAATACGTTCCTGACCGCTGGGCACCGGGCGAATTTCCCCCGCCAGCCCCACTTCGCCAAACACCACCAGATCCTGCGGCAGCGGCCTGTCGCGCAGGCTGGAGACCATCGCCAGCAATAGCGCGAGATCCGCGCTGGTCTCCGTGACCTTCACGCCGCCCACGACATTGACGAATACATCCTGATCGGCCATCTGCAATCCGCCATGACGGTGCAGCACCGCCAGCAGGATCGCCAGACGGTTTTGTTCCAGGCCGACCGCCACGCGACGCGGATTCGCCATCATCGAGTGATCGACCAGCGCCTGAATCTCTACCAGCAGCGGGCGCGTCCCTTCCCACACCACCATGACCGAACTGCCGGAAGTCACCTCATCGCCACGGCTTAAGAAAATTGCGGACGGGTTGCTGACTTCACGCAGCCCCTGCTCCGTCATCGCAAAAACGCCCAGCTCGTTTACCGCGCCAAAACGGTTTTTATGGCTACGCAGCGTGCGAAAACGGGAGTCAGCGTCGCCATCCAATAGCACCGAGCAGTCAATGCAGTGCTCCAGCACCTTCGGGCCAGCCAGCGAGCCGTCTTTGGTTACATGACCAACCATCACGATAGCCACGCCGCGCGTTTTGGCAAAGCGCGTCAGATAAGCGGCCGTCTCACGCACCTGGGCCACGCTGCCCGGCGAGGACTGGATATCCGCCATATGCATCACCTGGATGGAGTCGATCACCATCAGCTTCGGTTGTTCTTCTTCCGCAATCAGGCAGATCTGTTCAATACTGGTTTCTGACAGCATATTCATGTTAGCCGTCGGCAATCCCAGCCGATGCGCGCGCATCGCTACCTGTTGCAGGGACTCTTCGCCCGTGACGTACAGGGTTTTCATCTGCTCGGCCAGTTTGCAAAGCGTTTGCAGCAGCAGCGTGGATTTCCCCGCACCGGGGTTGCCGCCAATCAGGATGGCGCTGCCGGGCACGACACCGCCGCCCAGCACACGGTCGAACTCTTTAAACCCGGTGGAAAAACGCGGCAGCTCCTCAAGGCTGATGTCAGACAATTTCTGCACCTTTGCCACGCCTGCGTTACCGGCATAGCCGCTGAGTCGCTCATTACGCGCCACCGTTGGCGACGCGGCAAGACGCACCTCGGTGATGGTGTTCCAGGCATGACAGGCGCTGCATTGCCCTTGCCAGCGCGGATAATCAGCCCCGCATTCATTACAAACAAAGGCGCGTTTTGGAGCTTTTGCCACGGTTTACCTCTTTATTTCATGCAGTTGCCGGATGGCGCTGGCGCTTATCCGGCCTACAGTCACTTTCCCGTAGGCCCTGCGCCATCGGGCAATTCAATCATTTTTGATTCATACTGCCGGAGAGAATGCAGAACACCCCCATCAGGTCAGCGTGACGAATCGTGATTTCCGTCTTTTCATTCACTTTCGGTTTGGCGTGGTACGCAATCCCCAGCCCGGCCGCTTTAATCATCGGCAGATCGTTAGCGCCATCGCCAATCGCCACCGTCTGCGCCACGGGAATTTCATACTCCTGCGCCAGGCGGGTCAGCGTGTTAGCTTTGTACTGGGCATCGACGATATCGCCAATGACATTGCCGGTAAATTTCCCGTCGATGATCTCCAGCTCGTTCGCCACCACCGTGGTTAAACGCAGCTTTTCACGCAGGTATTCCGCAAAAAAGGTAAACCCGCCGGAGGCGATCGCCACTTTCCAGCCGAGCGTTTCCAGCTTCAGCACCAGTTGCGTCAGACCCGGCATCAACGGCAAATTCTCGCGCACCTGGCGCAGAATATCGGCATCCGCGCCTTTCAGCGTAGCCACACGGCTGCGTAAGCTGGCGGTAAAATCCAGTTCGCCGCGCATCGCGCGTTCCGTGACTTCCGCAACCATTTCGCCCGTCCCGGCCAGCTTCGCGATTTCATCGATGCATTCGATCTGAATCGCCGTCGAATCCATATCCATAACCAGCAGGCCTGGCGTACGCAGATGCGGAATTTTGCCCAGCGGCGCGACGTCCAGCCCGGCGCCATGCGCCAGTTTCGTCGCGCGCGGCGTTAAGGAACCCGCCAGACGAATCACCTGATAATCTTCAACGCACCAGGCCGCCACGATCACCATCGCCGCGCCCAGCTTGCTCTGGTACTGCGTTAAGCGCTGCTTATCCAACCCGCGACCGTACAGCAGCCAGCCGCTACGGCCTGCGTGGTAATCCAGTGGCATCACCTCGTCACCACTTAATGAAAGGGGTAAACCAGGCCACAAAGAAACATCTTCAGGCAGATCGCACCAGGTAATGTTAGGCATTAAAGCTCCTGTAAAATCGTTCGGGTCGGGAATCATCCTGGGGAAAATAACGCATGAGGCTACCCTGTAACCATCGCTTCTGGCAACATTAAGCCTCAAATTTTCAGCAGGTGGAATATGGCTCGCGCAAAACTGAAATTCCGGCTTCATCGTGCAGTGATTGTATTGTTCTGTCTCGCACTGCTCGTCGGGCTGATGCAGGGGGCGTCCTGGTTCAGTCAAAACCATCAACGGCAGCGCAATCCGCAGCTCGAAGAACTGGCCCGCACGCTGGCGCGCCAGGTGACCTTAAATATCGCGCCGCTGATGCGCACCGAAACGCCGGATGAGAAGCGGATCGCCGTCGTACTCCGCCAGCTAACGGAAGAGAGCCGCATTCTGGATGCCGGTGTCTACGACGAGCAAGGCGATCTCATTACGCGCGCAGGCGAAAGCGTCAATGTGCGCGACAGGCTGGCGCTGGACGGTAAAAAAGCGGGCGGCTATTTTAATCAGCAGATTGTCGAACCTATTCAGGGTAAAAATGGCCCGCTGGGCTACCTGCGCCTGACGCTGGATACGCATACGCTGGCGACCGAAGCGAAACAGGTCGATAACACCACCAACATTTTACGCCTGATGCTGCTTCTGTCACTGGCAATTGGCGTGGTGCTCACGCGCACCTTGCTACAGGGCAAACGCACGCGCTGGCAGCAATCGCCTTTCCTGCTCACCGCCAGTAAATCCGTACCGGAAGAGGAAGAGAGCGAGAAGAAAGAACCATAGGATAGCCGCCGCTTTGTCGTTAATATAGTTGAGACCACGAAAAGGAATGCTGCCATGACGACATTACGTCTGCTTATCTCTGACTCTTACGATCCCTGGTTCAACCTGGCGGTTGAAGAGTGTATTTTTCGCCAGATGCCCGCGACACAGCGCGTTTTGTTCCTGTGGCGCAACGCTGATACGGTCGTCATCGGGCGGGCGCAAAACCCGTGGAAAGAGTGCAACACCCGGCGCATGGAAGAAGACAATGTCCGGCTGGCGCGTCGCAGCAGCGGCGGCGGCGCGGTGTTCCACGATCTCGGCAATACCTGTTTTACATTTATGGCCGGGAAGCCGGAGTACGACAAAACGATCTCCACCGCGATAGTGCTCAATGCGCTGAACGCGCTGGGCGTTACCGCAGAGGCTTCCGGTCGTAACGATCTGGTGGTGAAAACGCCGGAAGGCGACCGCAAGGTTTCCGGCTCCGCCTATCGGGAAACCAAAGATCGCGGCTTCCACCACGGCACATTGCTGTTGAATGCCGATCTCAGCCGTCTGGCGAACTACCTCAATCCTGATAAGAAAAAATTACAGGCCAAAGGGATCGCCTCCGTGCGCGGGCGCGTCGCCAATCTGGTCGAACTGCTGCCTGGTATTACCCATGAACACATCTGCGACGCCATTACCGAGGCGTTCTTCAGCCACTACGGCGAACGCGTGGAAGCCGAAATAATCTCTCCAGATAAAACGCCGGATCTGCCCAATTTTGCCGAAACGTTTGCTCGCCAGAGCAGTTGGGAATGGAACTTCGGCCAGGCGCCAGCTTTTACGCATCTTCTGGACGAACGCTTTATCTGGGGCGGCGTTGAACTGCACTTCGACGTTGAAAAAGGGCACATCACGCGCACTCAGGTTTTTACCGACAGCCTTAATCCTGCGCCGCTGGAAGCGCTGGCGGGCCGTTTACAGGGGTGTCTGTACCGTGCGGATATGCTGCAACAGGAGTGTGATGCGCTGTTAGTCGATTTTCCAGAGCAGGAAAAAGAGCTACGGGAATTGTCGGCGTGGATTGCGCGGGCGGTGCGTTAACCCTCTCCAGGACGTGCCCGTTTCCCCTTAACAAGGGCGGCACGTTACTTTCTCAATAACCATCAGTAATGCATTAAAAGCCTGCCGATTAACGCTCAGGCTGGCATATTATTTATCAATAATATTCACCGCATGAATATATAAACATACACTCTCGCCATATTCCAACCGCATACAAAATAGCAGCAACTCTAAAACAAAAAATAATAAAGATCACCAGAAATCAGTTTTAAATAAAACTAAAACCACTGTCTGCTGTGTCCAGATAATATATTACTTCTGGAATATAACTCTATCCCAACCATATTCCATAGCTATCTGGTTGATATAAAACGTATTCAGAAGGCAAGTAACATGCCTTTTCGTACCATCACACAATTCAAGTTAAGGATCAACAAATGAAAAAAGCACTTCTTGCCACCGCAATCGCGGCACTGACCATGTCTAACGCATGGGCGGCCGACGGCGCCACCACTGAACTGCGCGTAACGGGGAAACTGCTGGTCGGTGGCTGTACCGCGACAGTCAACGGCGGCAACGCACTTGACTTCGGCTCGCATCTGATCAGCGACCTTAGTTCAACGGCCGTCAACGATATCGCCACGAAAGACACCGATCTGGTCATCGAGTGCCCCAGCGCCACGAAAGTAGGCTGGACGCTGACCGATAACAAAGCGGATAGCAACGCAGAGATCTGGATAACCGGCATCATTAAAGGTAAAGGAGTCTCATTCGGCGTAGGTAAAACAGCAGGCAATGTCAACATTGGCGCCTATGCCGTATCCATCGATTCTGTCAAGGCTGCAAGCGCGAAAGCCGTCAATGGCGAAGACACTTTTGACGCTGACTATATTGTAAGCGCCGCCGCAAGTACGGGTTTGTGGGCTAAGGCGACAACGGAAACTTCTTTTCGGAACCAGGAAGGGACGCAGGATATCATCACCGTCGGCGCCAAAGGCACGCTGGAACCAGCAGCCTATAACAATGCAACTTATCCGCTTAAGGTTTCTCTGGCTGTAGATAATACCACCAAACTGGCCATTAGCGATGATACCGATATTTCAGGTTCCGCCACCATTACCCTGAGATATATCTAATCACATCGTTATTAATCATATCTGTACAACAACTCCCTACATGGATGGGTGGGGAGTTTTTCCAATAGAAGGAATTACAATAATGTCTGACAAATCTTGTACCGTTAAAGCGTATATATTTGCCGCCACGCTTCTCTGTTTACCTTTATCTCAGGCTTATGCGGCAGGAATGGTTCCCGCCTCCACGCTACTGGTTATTGAAGAAAGCCATAATGGCGGAACGATAAATGTCAAAAACAGCGATACGGTTCCGATGTTGCTGTACACCACAATAGAAGATGTAAAAGATGACAATGGCATCACCGTCAACGTCACCCAGCCCGTCGTACGCGTGGAACCCGGTCAGGAACAGCAGGTCCGCTTTATTATGGAAAGCAGCGCCCCGCTAACCAAAGAGCACTATAAACGCGTCACCTTTGAAGGCATCCCGCCATCAGGCGTGTCTAAAGGCGCAATGAAAGTTAACTTCAATCTGCGTCAGGATCTGCCGGTATTAATTCGCCCCAAAAATTTACCGGTCGTCACCGATGCGTGGAAGCTGCTGAAATGGTCCAGCTCCGGGCAGCATATTAAAGTCAGCAACCCTTCCGCCTATGTGGTGCGCCTGGCGCAACAGGTGATTTTTTTACCTTCGCAAACAGCCGGGGAAATCGCAAAAACCTATATTTTACCCGGAGAAGTTCTGGATGTAACCGTCAAGAAATCCATCATTTCCGATCAATCTGTACGCTTCTTCCCGGCCAGCCGCTACGGCATCGACATACCCAATTTCACTGCGCCGTTAACACCATAATCAATAAAAAACGGGGACAAAGTAAGTGTATATGAAAGGAATCAACCTGCTGTCTCGCCATATTCAGATCGCGTTATATTCATGTACGTTATTAACCTCAACGGCGTTAGCCCGTGAGGTAACGTTCAGTACCGATATACTCAATACGCGCGGCATCAGTAAAAATATCGCAAATTACTTCGCAGAAGAGCCGCGTTTTTTGCCCGGTGTACATAGCGTTCTAATCAACGTAAACGGGTCAGAAAAAGGTTCGCTGGGCGCCAAATTTGACGAACAAGGGCAACTCTGCGTAGATGACGATTTTCTGACAGCGATCGGGCTACGTCCTCTGGGGATCTCCCTGCAAGAACACTGTCATGACCTGCAAAAAGATTATCCCTCCGCCGTCATAAAGTCCCTTCCCGGTAAGGAGATGCTGGAGTTAACTGTCCCGCCCGACGCACTGGAAAATAGCGCGTCCCGGGAGAAAAACTATAGCCACGGCGGCAGCGCCGGGCTGCTCAACTACAGCCTGTTTTCCACGCGAAATGAATACAACGGCGGCGACAGCCATAACTACACGCAGGGCGATATAGAAGCGGGCGCCAATCTGGCCAACTGGGCATTGCGCAGCCGCTATTTTCTGCTGGACTCTGACGGCGATCGCAGCGCTAAAAATTTATTCACTTATGGCGAACACGTTTTTGAAGCGCAACAGATGCGTGTCCAGGTTGGGCAAATCAGCTCCAGATCGGCGCTGTTTTCTGGAACATCCCTCAGCGGCATTCAGTTACTCCCCGAGTCCAGCATGACCTCTGATAATTCAGGCGTCACCGTGACGGGGATTGCCCGCACGAACCAGGCGCGAGTAGAAGTCCGCCAGGCGGGGCAGCTTGTTTATTCCACGCTGGTAAACGCGGGGGCATTCAGGCTGGACAATGTCCCCATCCTGTTAAATAACGCCGATCTTCAGGTCAGCATCGTCGAAACCGACAACGTCACAACCAGTTTCATCGTACCTGCCTCCTCAATCAACCTGAACGGCCTTCCGCGACCACAAGGGCTTATGATGTCAGTAGGCCAGGTGCGCAACGTCGACAGCGATTACAGCGACCCCTGGGTATATAACATTTCAGACGGCTGGCGCCTTACCCCACAAACAAGTTTGCTGGCGGCGGGGGTTCTTGCCGAGGATTATCAGGCAAGCGGTGCAATGCTGGAGTGGAGTTCAAACGAGAAATGGCAAGTATTTGCCAGTCTGCTGGGCAGCCGTGAATCCTTCGGCGATACGCGCAGCGGTATAAAGGCGGAAATTCAAAACCAGCTGACACTTCCCGGCCATGTCTCTGTTGGGGTCAGCACCGCGCGTTATTCTGACGACTATCGTGAGTTGTCCGAGGCGATGGACGACGACAGCGCAAGCTATCAAAGCAGCTATAGCGCCAATGTGAACTGGAGCGGCAGAACAGCAGGAACCTTCTCGTTAGCCTATAGCTATAATCAGGCCACGGATGATTATGAAGACTCCAGTTACGTGAGTCTTTCATGGGGAAAAACATTTAAATACGCGTCAATAAACGTGAACTGGCAGCACTCTGTTAGCAACGATAACGATAATGACGACATCAACGATGACAGCTATGACGATGATGTGTTTTACATCAACCTCAACATTCCTTTCCAGTCGCAGTCGATTAACGCATATATGCGCAATCAGGGCGACCGAACGACATATGGCTTACGCAGCAGTGGCCCTCTCAGCGACAATACCAGCTATTCCGTTTCGGCGGATCGCGATATCGGAAACGATCTCAACACCCTCAACGGCAACATCAACAGCAACCTGCACTACACGCAGATGAGCGTTGGCGCAACAACCAACAATGACGATCAGCGTACCTACAGCGCAATGCTGTCGGGCGGCATTGCCCTGCATCGCCAGGGGGTAACCTTCTCCCCCTATACCATTAAAGATACCTTTGGTATTGCCCACCTGAGCGAACCAGAAAGCGGCATCGAAATCGCAACGCCGCAAGGCCCGGTCTGGACAGATTTCTGGGGGCAGGCCGTGGTGCCAGGACTGACGGAGTGGCGTAAGTCACGTATTGAGGTGAACGCAAATACGCTGCCCAAAAATATGGATCTGGCTAACGGAACAAAGCTACTGGTGCCCGCTCATGCCACCGTCAGCGACCTGGATTTTAACGTGCTAAACACCCGTCGCGTCATGCTGAAGATAAAACAGCAGGATGGCTCCTGGCTACCTAAAGGCACGTCTGTTGTTGATGAAAAAGGAAACTACCTGGTCAGCGCAGTGGACAGCGGCCGCGTCTTTATTAGCAATATTGACGAAACGCCAACGCTCTATAGCGTTGATGACAATATGAACCGTATCTGCAAAATCACTTACACATTAAGCAATGTGCAGAATAAAGAGGCGTTTTACGAAACGGCGGAGGGTATTTGCCAATGAAGTCATACGGAAAGTGGATCATTGCATTATGTACGTTAGCAGCGCTGGGGTCACGCATAGCATGGGCAGACGAGAACTGCCAGGTATCGCTCTCTCGCGCTACCGTGGCCTTTCCCCCGATGCAGCGAAATGACAACGTCGGCTCACAGCAAAACTGGTTTAAAATGCCCTCGCGCGATATCAATGTCAGCATCTATTGCCCGCAACCACAGGTGATGGCGCTATTTGTACATGGCGCCGCAGGCCCACAAGGGCGATTTCTTTTCGGTAACGGCGGGGGGCTGGCGTTGAAAGCCAGCCAAATGATACTGGATGGCCGCAGCTATATGATCGGGAAAACAACCGATCGCAATGAGTTCATTCCCGCAGACGGCCATGCCGATACACAGCTGCTGCACAATAATGAAGCCATTATCGCTATCGAGAACAATGAAGCCGCGCGCGGGCAGCAGTTGAACTTTACGTTAACGCTAACGCCAGTGCTGAACGAAAAGCAGTTCCGTAACGTCAGCGACAATACTGAGATGGAGAGTAATTTAAGCTGGGAGTTGCTAACGCATTAATCGCCAAAGGGCGGTAAATAAACAGGCAGGAAAAAGGGGCAAACTGCCCCTTCAGAGTGCTGACAAAGGATTGTGCAGCATTTATGTCGGGTGGCGGCCTGGCCTTACCCGACCTACAAATCACGTAAAATATTTTGTAGGCCTGATAAGCGAAGCGCCATCAGGCGTAAGGGGCAAACTGCCCCCTTCTTTTTTACGCTTTATCGCCCAGCAGAACAGATTCCAGCGCGATTTTGATCATGTCGTTGAAGGTCGTCTGACGTTCAGCGGCAGTGGTCTGCTCGTGAGTACGGATATGGTCAGACACGGTGCAGATGGTCAGCGCTTTCGCACCAAACTCAGCCGCTACGCCGTAGATACCCGCCGCTTCCATTTCCACGCCCAGGATGCCGTATTTTTCCATCACGTCAAACATTTCGCCGTCAGGAGAATAGAACAGATCGGCGGAGAACAGGTTGCCCACGCGTGCGTCAACACCCAGCGCTTTCGCCGCGTCTACCGCGTTGCGCACCATGTCAAAGTCAGCGATCGCCGCAAAATCATGATCCTTGAAGCGGATACGGTTAACTTTGGAATCGGTACAGGCACCCATACCAATCACCACATCGCGCAGTTTCACATCGTTGCGTACCGCACCGCAGGAACCGACACGAATGATTTTCTTCACGCCGAAATCGGTGATCAGCTCTTTGGTATAGATGGAGCAGGACGGGATACCCATACCGTGACCCATGACGGAGATCTTACGGCCTTTGTACGTCCCGGTGAAACCTAACATGCCGCGAACGTTGTTCACTTCACGCACGTCTTCAAGGAAAGTTTCAGCAATGTGCTTCGCACGCAGCGGGTCGCCCGGCATCAAAACGACGTCAGCGAAATCACCCATTTCTGCGTTAATATGTGGAGTTGCCATCTTTTATCCTTATCTCGTTGTTATTGCCTGATGGCGGCTACGCCTTATCAGGCCTACAAAACCGTAGGCCCGGTAAGCTTGCGCCACCGGGCAATTGCATCACAGCATGTTTTTGCCGTAGTCCATCGGCGACGTACCGAAGTACGTTGCCAGCGTCTGACCGATATCCGCGAAGGTTTCACGGTGACCGAGCGAGCCCGCTTTCACTTTCGGGCCATAAATCAGCACCGGAATGTGCTCGCGAGTATGGTCCGTACCGGTCCAGGTCGGGTCGCAACCGTGGTCGGCGGTCAGGATCAGAATGTCATCTTCACCGACCAGTTCCATCAGTTCCGGCAGACGGCGGTCAAACAGCTCCAGACCCGCAGCATAGCCCGCTACGTCGCGGCGATGCCCCCAGGATGAGTCGAAATCAACAAAGTTGGTAAAGACGATCGTCTCGTCGCCCGCTTCTTTCATCTCTTTAAGGGTGGCGTCGAACAGCGCGTCCAGGCCAGTGGCTTTCACTTTTTTGGTGATGCCGCAGTTGGCGTAGATATCCGCAATCTTACCGACGGAAACCACATGCCCTTTTTTCTCGTCGACCAGTTTCTGCAAGATGGTCGGCGCCGGTGGTTCAACGGCCAGATCGTGACGGTTGCCGGTACGCTGGAAGTTACCGGCCTTATCGCCGATAAACGGACGCGCGATAACGCGGCCAATGTTGTAGCCGCCTTCGGTCAGCTCTTCACGGGCGATTTCGCACAGCTCGTACAGTTTATCCAGCCCAAAGGTCTCTTCATGGCAGGCGATCTGGAATACGGAGTCAGCGGAGGTATAGAAAATCGGTTTACCGGTTTTCATATGCTCTTCGCCCAATTGATCCAGAATGACCGTACCGGAAGAGTGACAGTTACCGAGATAACCCGGCAGGTTGGCGCGTTTTACCAGCTTATCCAGCAGTTCCTGCGGGAAGCTGTTTTCGTGGTCGCTGAAGTAGCCCCAGTCAAACAGAACCGGAACACCCGCGATTTCCCAGTGGCCAGACGGGGTATCTTTACCGGAAGAGAGCTCGTGCGCCCACGCGTACGCGCCAATCACTTCCGCATTGCCGTCCATACCCGCAGCAATTTTACCGGTAGAACCTTCATGCGCTTTCACCAGACCCAGGCGGGTCAGGTTAGGCAAATTCAGTGGGCCTTTACGGCCATTGTCGGCCTCGCCCCTGGCGCAGGCTTCTGCAATATGGCCCAGGGTATCTGAACCTACGTCGCCAAAGCGATCCGCATCTTCAGTTGCACCAATACCAAAGGAGTCCAGCACCATAATAAATGCACGTTTCATCTTGTTCTCCATACATCTTGCGCTGCAAAAAAGCGATCAGATCAGTATACAGCTATTCGGTAATACGACGATAGACTGTCGGTGTAATTTCAGGCGCTTTGTCGTCAAGGCTGATTGCCGCTTTGACGGCTTTCGCCGCTTCCTGCCAGCTGGCTTCGTCTTTGGCGTGGATAACAGCCAACGGACGCTGCCCGTCAACGCTGTCGCCCAGACGCGCCATGTCGGTAAAGCCGACGCTGTAATCAATGGTGTCCGACGCCTGGCGACGACCGCCGCCCATTGAGACCACCGCCATACCCAACGCGCGAGTGTCCATTGCGGATACAAAACCTTCAGTATCGGCATAGACAGCTTTGCTGAGCATCGCCGTCGGCAGGTATTTCGCGTAGTTTTCCACGAAATCGCTCGGCCCTTTCTGTGCCGCAACCATGCGACCAAAGAGTTCCGCCGCTTTGCCGTTATCCAGCACCGCCTGTAGTTTCACTCGCGCATCAGCGTCATCTTTCGCCAGCTTGCCGGAGATCAGCATCTCCACGCACAGCGCCATCGTGACGTCGAACAGACGCGGGTTGCGGTATTCACCTGTCAGGAACTGCACCGCTTCGCGCACTTCGACGGCGTTACCGGCGCTGGAGGCCAGCACCTGGTTCATGTCGGTGAGCAGCGCAGTTGTGCGCACGCCTGCACCGTTGGAAACGCCAACGATGGCTTCAGCCAGCGCGGCAGAGAGTTCGTAGGTCGGCATAAAGGCGCCGCTGCCCACTTTCACGTCCATCACCAGCGCATCCAGCCCTTCCGCCAGTTTTTTCGCGAGGATTGAAGCGGTGATCAGCGGGATGGAGTCCACCGTCGCGGTAATGTCGCGGGTGGCGTAAAAACGTTTATCCGCCGGTGCGAGCGAACTGGTCTGCCCAATAATCGCCACACCCACGTCTTTAATGATTTCGCGGAAACGGTTGTCGTCCGGGAAAATATCAAATCCCGGGATTGCTTCCAGTTTGTCGAGCGTACCGCCGGTATGACCGAGGCCGCGCCCGGAGATCATCGGAATGTAGCCGCCGCAGGCCGCCACCATAGGGCCAAGCATCAGCGAAGTCACATCACCCACGCCGCCGGTGGAGTGTTTGTCAACGATGGGGCCGTTAAGGTTGAGACTCTTCCAGTCCAGAACGGTTCCTGAATCTCGCATCGCCATGGTCAGCGACACACGCTCAGGCATCGACATATCGTGGAAGAAAATGGTCATCGCCAGAGCGGCAATCTGCCCCTCAGAGATGGTGTTATCACGAATACCATTGATAAAGAAGCGGATCTCTTCGTCGCTTAACGGATGACCATCACGTTTTTTACGAATAATTTCTTGTGCGAGAAACACGGTAACCCCCAGGGGAAAAGAGTAGAAGGCCATTGTAGGCCGGGTAAGCAACGCGCCACCCGGCAGTCGTATTGATGCCGGATGGTGGCTGCGCCTTATCCGGCCTACGTCACTACAACTCCGGCAATATAAGGCTTAGTAGCTGCTTGCGCTCTTGCCGTCCCCGTGACCCAGCGCTTTCAGCAGGCTTGCCAGCAGGCTGGATGCGCCGAAACGGTAGTGACGGGAATCCGCCCAGTCAGCGCCAAACAGTTCGTCAGCAATGGCCAGGAACTGCTGTGCATCTTCAGCGGTACGCACGCCGCCAGCCGGTTTGAAACCAACGGTTTTGGAAACACCCATATCGCGGATCACTTCCATCATGATGCGTGCGCTTTCCGGCGTTGCGTTAACCGGAACCTTACCGGTAGAGGTTTTGATAAAATCCGCACCGGCTTTGATGGAAATTTCAGACGCTTTACGGATTAACGCTTCTTCTTTCAGCTCACCGGTTTCAATGATCACTTTCAGCAGCACGTTTGCCGCCGCACAGGCGTCTTTACAGGCTTTCACCAGATCGAAGCCCACCTGCTCGTTACCGGCAATCAGCGCGCGGTACGGGAATACCACGTCAACTTCGTCCGCGCCGTACGCGATGGCTGCGCGGGTTTCTGCCAGCGCGATGTCGATGTCGTCATTACCGTGCGGGAAGTTGGTGACGGTCGCAATGCGGATATCCGGCGTGCCCTGCTCTTTCAGAGTCTTACGCGCAATCGGAATAAAACGCGGGTAGATGCAGATAGCGGCAGTATTCCCAACCGGGGTTTTCGCCTGATGACACAGCGCGATCACTTTTTCATTGGTGTCGTCGTCATTCAGGGTGGTCAGGTCCATCAGTTTCAGCGCACGCAGGCTGCTTGCGGTTAAATCAGTCATTACATTCTCCTGGCTCATCGCCGGTATAAAATTTCACCTTGCGAGTTTGTTAGTATTCTAACATCCGCTCGCCATTACACTTCGATATACATCACAGTTAATGAAAACTACGTACAAATTTGCATTACTGTAACGAGATCCACTTCAAATAAATGACCTTTCCCGGCCTCGCGAGTGGGCAACAGGCGCATCCTGATCAAAAGCCATCATCACGCAACTTCCTACAATGGCGCTTAACCTTCGGCACAAAAAGGAAACGAAGATGCCCACTTCATGCGAAACCGCGCTGCAACATCGTTGCCAGCAAATTGTGACCAGTCCGGTGCTCAGCCCCGAACAAAAACGTCATTTTCTGGCGCTGGAAGCTGAGAACGCTTTGCCTTATCCGGCCTTGCCCGCAGAGGCTCGCCAGGCGCTGGACGACGGGGTTATCTGCGATATGTTCGAAGGTCATGCCCCGTTCAAACCTCGTTATGTTTTGCCCGATTACGCCCGTTTTCTGGCTAATGGCTCACAGTGGCTGGAGCTGGAAGGCGCAAAAGATCTGGATGACGCGCTATCTTTGCTGACCATCCTCTACCATCACGTTCCTTCCGTAACATCGATGCCGGTCTATCTGGGGCAACTGGATGCACTATTGCAGCCGCATGTTAAAATTCTAACACAAGACGAGATCGATATTCGAATAAAACGTTTCTGGCGCTATCTCGACAGAACGCTGCCGGACGCCTTTATGCATGCCAATATTGGCCCGGCCGACACGCCTGTCACCCGCGCTATTTTACGTGCCGATGCTGAGTTAAAGCAGGTTTCACCTAACCTGACGTTTATCTACGATCCCGATATCACACCGGATGATTTACTGCTTGATGTCGCTAAAAACATTTTTGAATGCAGCAAACCGCATATTTCTAATGGCCCGGTAAATGATAAAATTTTCACAAAAGGTCAATATGGCGTCGTCAGTTGTTACAACTCTCTGCCGCTTGCGGGCGGCGGCAGCACGCTGGTCAGGATCAATCTGAAAGCCGTTGCAGAGCGCAGCACCTCTGTCGATGACTTCTTTACGCGCACGCTACCGCACTACTGCCAGCAGCAGATCGCCATCATTGATGCCCGATGTGACTTCCTCTATGAACAATCACATTTCTTTGAGAATAGCTTCCTGGTGCAGGAAGGGTTGCTTGATCCCGGACGTTTTGTACCGATGTTTGGGATGTATGGCCTGGCCGAAGCGGTAAACCTGCTGTGTGAAAACGCGGGGATGAACGCGCGCTACGGGAAAGACGACGCGGCCAATGCGCTGGGCTATCGCATCAGCGCGCAGTTGGCCGATTTCGTCGCAAACACGCCCGTTAAGCATGGCTGGAAACAGCGGGCGATGCTGCATGCCCAGTCAGGCATCAGCTCCGATATCGGTACGACGCCGGGCGCGCGTTTACCGTACGGCGATGAACCCGATCCCATTACCCACCTGCAAACCGTCGCCCCCCATCATGCGCACTACCATGCCGGGATCAGCGACATCCTGACGCTGGACGAAACCATCAAGCGGAATCCTCAGGCGCTGGTGCAGCTTTGTCTGGGCGCGTTCAAGGCCGGCATGCGGGAGTTTACCGCCAACGTCAGCGGCAACGATCTGGTGCGCGTTACCGGGTATATGGTGCGCCTGTCGGATCTGGAAAAATATCGCGCCGAAGGATCGCGAACAAACACCACCTGGCTGGGGGAAGAAGCCGCGCGCAATACGCGCATTCTGGAACGACAAGCACGCGTAATAAGTCATGAACAGCAGATGCGCTTCCTAACGCAAAATCATTCGAGAGGCATCGAGGCGGCAAGCGAATGACCCCCCAGGAGCGTACACGTAGTACGTGACTGGGGTGAATAAGTGCAGCCAACAAAGAGGCAGTTCGAAGGATGAAGTGTTTAGTCAGTAAAATCATACCGTTCTCCTGCGTGGACGGCCCCGGCAGTCGTCTGGCTCTGTTCTTACAAGGGTGCAATCTGCGCTGTAAGAATTGCCATAATCCGTGGACGATCGGGCGCTGCAACGACTGCGGTGAGTGCGTTCCCCAGTGCCCTCATCAGGCGCTGGGCTTCAGCGCGGGGAAAGTGGTATGGCAGGCTGACGTCTGCGAGCAATGCGATACCTGTTTGCGGATGTGCCCGCAGCAGGCCACGCCGATGGCGCAGACGATGAGCGTCGATGAAGTGCTGGGCCATATCCGTAAGGCATCGCCATTTATTGAAGGCATCACCGTCAGCGGGGGCGAAGCCACCACCCAGTTACCGTTTATTTGCGCGCTGTTTGCCGCGATCAAGGCCGATCCGCAGCTGTGTACGCTGACGTGTCTGGTCGACAGCAACGGCCTGTTGAGCGAAACCGGCTGGCAGAAACTGCTGCCCGTTTGTGATGGCGCGATGCTCGATCTAAAAGCCTGGGATAGCGCCTGCCATCAGCGTCTTACCGGGCGGGATAACGAGCAGATCAAGCACAGCATCAGGATATTGGCGGAGCATGGCAAGCTGGCCGAGCTACGGCTGCTGGTGATTCCTGGTCAGGTGGATTACCTGCAACAGATAGCGCCGCTGGCCGCGTTTATCTCCCGTCTGGGCGATATTCCCGTCCGGTTAAACGCTTTCCATGCGCATGGGGTGTATGGCGAAGCAAAAACGTGGCCGGGCGCAACGCCTGACGACGTGCAACAGCTGGCAAACGCATTATGGGCGCACGGGGTGCATAACCTGATTTTCCCAGCTTTATATTTGTGAATCGCCGGATGGCGGCTGCGCCTTATCCGGCCTACAAATGATGTCGACCCGTTGGCCGCCTTATCCGGCCCACAAATGATGTCGGCCCGTAGGCCGGATAAGACGCTTTTGCGTCGCATCCGGCAATCAGAGACGAAATAACGCCGTCGTATTGCGATACAGCGTTTCGGCTATCACCTCAGAGGGTTCATCGCGTAGCGCACACAACTCGCTGAATACCCGTGCAGCCTGTTCCGGGCGGTTTGGCTGCCCCTGAAAACCATTTAGCGGCATATCCGGCGCGTCGGTCTCCAGCAGCAATGCGTCCAGCGGCAGTTGCGCCATCACATCACGCGTTTTACTGGCGCGCGGATAAGTAATCGTGCCGCCAACGCCAATTTTGTAGCCTAACTGAACAAAGCGTTCCGCCTGTTGCAGACTGCCGGAAAAACCGTGTACCACCCCGGTTCGCGCCAGGGCGTGGCGTTTGAGATGCATCGCCAGCTTGTCATGGGTGCGACGCGAGTGAAGGATCACCGGCAGATCGTAGCGTTTCGCCAGTTTAAGCTGCGCCTCCAGGAGCCGTTCTTGCTCATCAAACTGAGGATTATCGCGGTAAAGATCCAGCCCGATCTCCCCTACCGCCACGACTTTCTGCGGGCGTTGATCCAGTGCCTGTTGCAGGCGATCCAGACTGTCATCTGCGTGCTGCTCAATAAACACGGGGTGCAGCCCCAGCGCCGCGAACAGCGGCGGGAAGCGTTCCGCCAGTGCCAGCACGCGTGAAAAACAGACCGCAGCCGTCGCCGGAACAATGATTTTGCCAACCCCCGCGTCAGCGGCACGCTGAATGCTGGCCGCTTCATCACCGGTGAAAGGCGGAAAATCAAAATGACAATGCGTGTCGATAAATCGGCAACTCACGCCAGATCCTCATTATTGAAGGTAGTGTCGTTGGCCTGCGCTGCGCCGCTGACCGTTGCTACGTGCATATCGTTGGCCACCGCCGCCGGAGGCACCACCACCGGGCCAGGAATGACAATCTTCGGCGTGTGGCGGGAGAGCGGCGGTTTCTCCGTCAGCAGTTTCCCCACCGTCGCCAGAAAATAGCGCCCGCACAGGCGTCCAATTTTGTAATCTTCGCGCAGCGCAGGAAGACGGCTGCCCAACGCCATGCTTTGCAGCGGTTTCGGCGGGTAGATTTCAATGATACGCAGCTTACCCGGCGGCTTCTCAATAAAACGCTGAATGGCGCTATAGCTGGTTTCGTGGTGCTGTACCAGATTCACCAGCGGCTGCAAACTGCTCTCCCCCAGCCAGCGCTCCATGCGCTTAAACCACTGCGGCGTATAGTACATTTGCGAAGGCACCGTGCGGATCACCACAATCGTTTTCGCGCCACGCTTTGCCGCCTCCTGTACCGGGATCGCATCGCTGATCCCGCCGTCCAGATAATTGATGCCATCCAGCGCCACGCCTGTACGGTAGAACCCCGGAATCGCGCTGGTCGCACGAATAATATCGAGCCAGTTTTGCTTCGTCGGCGAGAAATAGTTCGCCGTGTAGTCATCCCCACGACAGACGCACATATAGAAGGATTTTCCGCTATCAAACAGACGCGCGGCGGTGTCCATCGCCAGCGGCATCTGCCCGGATGTCGCGTCCACCAGCCAGTCGAGATCGATCAGGTTCCCCCCGCGAACAAAACGCACCGGGTCGAAGAACTCCCGCTTCGTGGTGTAACGCATAATAACTTTGCGCCCATAGCCGGGCTGGTTACAGAGATAGGCAGAAAGGTTTTGCGCCCCGGCAGAGGTGCCGAGGTAGAGGTCGAACGGATTGAACTTCGCGCGCATAAACTCATCCAGCACGCCAGCGGTAAAGATTCCCCGCTGCCCCCCGCCCTCGCACACCAGAGCCATTCGGCCTGGTCGGAACGCGTTTAATGATAATGGCGCAATATTGCCGAGCGTCACGGGTATTCGCTGCCCCACCTCTGCCTTCCTGTGTTTTATTTTATAGAATGACAAAGTAACGCAAATTCGCGATAGCTAAAACCGTAAAAGCCAGTCCGATGGACTGGCTTAGCATGAATCATGGGTATTACGGGTGACGTGCTAGGGTCGTTTACGGCCCATAAACAGGCTGATCAGGAACAGGACAATCCCGACGACGAAGACAATTTTCGCTGCGCTTGCCGCGGTGCCTGCCAGTCCACCAAAACCCAGAGCGGCGGCAATTAACGCGATAACCAGAAATATAATGCCCCAACGAAACATAAGCTTCTCCTTTACCATAGTTAATGTCGACCGCTTGATATGAGCGTTCAGGTTGCTCATTCGCGATATTTTTAGTGTGGTGTACATTGCGCCTCCCGACAAACGTCGGGAGGGCGAATTAAGACGAATTACTGAGTTTTCAGGTCATTTTTGACGCTTTTCACACCATCAACCGCTTTTGCGATACTTTCAGCACGGTCGATTTGCGCCTGAGAATCTACGGTTCCTGAGAGCTGCACCACGCCGTCGGTGGTTTCGACTTT
Organism: Citrobacter sp. CK181; assembly: GCF_030333595.1. Taxonomy (NCBI): domain Bacteria; kingdom Pseudomonadati; phylum Pseudomonadota; class Gammaproteobacteria; order Enterobacterales; family Enterobacteriaceae; genus Citrobacter; species Citrobacter sp. CK181. The sequence continues at coordinate 255,575 of NZ_JAOWFN010000006.1, forward strand.
CACTTTGCGGGAAGGCACGATGTCATCCGCCAACAGTTTCGCTTTGATCTCGCTGGTAGTGGCCGTATCCCCGGCATAGCCTTTCATCGTGCCGGACTTGCTGTCGCGAACATGCAGTTTGTCGCTGACGGAGGTCACACCCTCAACGCCTTCCGCCACTTTCACGGCTTCTTCAGCCTGAGCCTGGCTTTCAACAAAGCCGCTTAATGTCACCACTTTGTTATCGGTTTTGACCGAGATATCGGTGCTCTTAATACTTTCATGATCCACCAACGCCGCTTTCACTTTTGCGGTGATGGCGCTGTCATCCATGAAGTTACCGACTTTATTCATAGAGCTATCGACTTTCTGTCCCGCGCTTTCTGCGCTGGACTGTGCCTTATCCAGCGTAGAGGTTTCCGCAAATGCAGAACCGGTCGCGACAGCGGAGGTCAACATTACGGCCAGGAGAGTTTTAGAAATCTTCAGTCTTGTCGTCGTCATCGATTCATTCCTGTATGGATGGCAGCCGTCACAATCAACATACTTATGCAGAATCGCGGCGCTAATCCCATCTTTATTCAGTTATTAATATCGCAGACAAGATAAATGACGGCCTTAACAACCAGTATTCACGCATTGAACAGTGTTAAAAGTCGTCATTTATGTCATCACTTTGTTAAATATAGATCACAATCGCAAAATCGCTTGCTGATACGCTTAAAAAACAAGCAACCATAAGAAAAACTGAGGGATTTAAGAACATTCCGCAAGCGGTTAAAAAGGCAGGGAAAGTAACAGGGCGAGCCGGATGACGCGCCCTGGAGGGACAATTAGTGCTCGCGCGTTTTGCGGAACTGAACGTCAGGGTAGCGTTCCTGCGTCAGGTTCAGGTTAACCATTGTTGGTGCGATATAGGTGAGGTTATCACCGCCATCCAGCGCCAGTTGTACTTCGTTCTTACGCTTGAACTCTTCGAATTTCTTCGCGTCAGTACATTCAACCCAGCGTGCGGTGGCGACGTTGACGGACTCATAGATAGCCTCAACGTTGTATTCGCTCTTCAGGCGGGCAACCACCACGTCGAACTGCAACACGCCGACAGCACCCACGATCAGATCGTTGTTGGCGATCGGACGGAACACCTGTACCGCTCCTTCTTCAGACAGCTGAACCAGCCCTTTCAGCAGCTGTTTTTGCTTCAGCGGATCTTTCAGGCGGATACGACGGAACAGCTCCGGCGCGAAGTTCGGAATACCGGTGAACTTCATCATTTCGCCCTGAGTGAAGGTGTCGCCGATCTGAATGGTGCCGTGGTTGTGCAGGCCCAGAATATCGCCCGGATACGCCTCTTCAACGTGGGAACGATCGCCCGCCATAAAGGTCAGCGCATCAGAAATCACCACGTCTTTGCCGATACGTACCTGGCGCATTTTCATGCCTTTCTCGTACTTACCGGAGACCACACGCATAAACGCCACGCGGTCGCGGTGTTTTGGGTCCATATTGGCCTGAATCTTAAACACGAAACCGGTGAACTTCTCTTCTTTCGCTTCTACCGTACGGGTATCGGTCTGGCGCGGCATCGGCGCAGGCGCCCACTCCACCAGACCATCCAGCATATGGTCAACGCCGAAGTTACCCAGCGCTGTACCAAAAAAGACCGGGGTGATTTCACCTGCCAGGAACAGCTCATGGTCGAACTCGTTGGACGCGCCCTGCACCAGTTCCAGCTCGTCGCGCAACTGCTGCGCCAGGTCTTCCCCTACGGCAGCGTCAAGTTCCGGGTTATCCAGACCTTTTACAATGCGCACTTCCTGGATAGTGTGGCCTTTACCGGTCTGGTACAGGTAAGTTTCGTCTTTATAAAGGTGATAGACGCCTTTGAACAACTTCCCGCAGCCAATCGGCCAGGTGATCGGCGCACAGCCGATTTTCAGTTCGTTCTCAACTTCATCCAGCAGCTCCATCGGGTCGCGGATGTCACGGTCGAGTTTGTTCATAAAGGTGAGGATCGGCGTATCGCGCAGGCGGGTTACTTCCATCAGCTTACGGGTACGATCTTCGACGCCTTTTGCCGCGTCAATCACCATCAGACAGCAGTCCACCGCCGTCAGCGTGCGGTAGGTATCTTCCGAGAAGTCTTCGTGCCCGGGGGTGTCCAGCAGGTTGACCAGGCAATCATGATACGGGAACTGCATTACCGACGTGGTAATAGAAATACCACGCTGCTTTTCCATTTCCATCCAGTCAGATTTTGCATGCTGGCTGGAGCCACGGCCTTTTACCGTCCCGGCAGTCTGGATAGCCTGTCCGAACAGCAATACCTTCTCAGTGATAGTGGTTTTACCGGCATCCGGGTGAGAAATAATGGCAAAAGTGCGGCGCTTAGCCACCTCTTGCAAATAAGGAGACAACGTCATAGTTCAATCTTCTTGAGTAAGCGCGGCGTCTGACCACGCATGTTGAATACGAAAAATTGCGGCTATTTTACCCATCAACGGGGGGGAGGCAATCAGTGTTTACACAGGAGTTGCTCCAGTTCGCTTAATGACGCCACGGTCCAGGTCGGTTCAATGCCCGCAGGCTGCTCGCGATGGTGCGCATTCAGCCAGCAGGTGGAAAGCCCGGCGTTAATGCCGCCGAGAATATCAGACTCTGCGGTATCGCCGACCATTAACACGCGAGAGCGGTCAGGGCTGCCCGCCTGCTCCAGCGCGTAATCAAAGATGCGCGGATCGGGCTTCGCCACGCCCACTTCTTCAGAAATAACCAGCAGATCAAAACGATCGCGAAGCCCTGTTCGTTCAAGGCGAATTTGCTGCAATGAGGTGAATCCGTTGGTGATGATGCCCATCTTCACCTTACCGTGCAGGGCGTTAACCAGCGAAACCGCGCCCGGCAGCGGTGCGCAAATCTCCGCCATAGCATTCATAAACGCATCATTTAACTCTTCAGGTGGGACGTTCAGCTGCTCGCCCCAGCCGACAAAGCGCTGGCGCTGAAGCTGAAGCGAAGTGATAGCGCCGTTCTGATAATCCACCCACAGCGGTTTATTGACAGCCTGGTAGTCCTGAAAATCTTCAGCGGTAAAGGTGACGCTATAGTCGAGAAACATCCGCTGCAAGCCGGTAAACGAGTCAAACGTAAACAGCGTTTCGTCGGCATCAAAGAAAATCCAGTCCCACTTCATCATTCCACCTTGTCTTACATACTGATTGGCAATGCCATGATTATCGCGTCCTCACGCCCGTCAGCCGTCGGGTAGTAATTACGGCGCACCGTTGCCTCATTAAAACCTAAACTTTCATAGAGTGCGATGGCGGCGGCATTTGAGGCGCGCACCTCCAGCCATAACGTCAGGACGCCGCGTTTTTCCAGTTCATCAATCAGATGTTCCAGCAGTTCTCGCCCCAGCCCCCGACGCTGAAAATCTGGATCGACCGCAATATTGAACAGCGTCGCCTCATCCAGCACCACCTGCGTAATCGCGAACGCCGCCATCTTTCCGCCGACCGTCAGTTGATAGTTGAGGTAACGTTCGCCCTGATTGCTGGCAAAGGTTTTTTCACTCCACGGAAACGCATGGGCGCGTTTTTCAATCAGAAACGCAGCAGGTAAATCAGTCGGATTGAGGGAAGAAATCGTGTTCATATGCGCAAATTTGTTGCCATAGTGCGGCGCGTGCCGTTGGGTTTGCCCGTAATTCATTAAACGCAGGACTTGTCACCTGAGCGCCTTCCAGCAGCAAAGGCTCTTCAGTACCCAGCCGCCAGCTGTTGCACCGGCTGCCTTCCGGCAGCATGGCGACGCGGTCAGGCGTCAACGGTAATACCTGGTCGGGACTGACGGTCAATGCGCGCAAAATATCGCTCATCAGGGGTTCGGTCAGCGCCGGTAATTCTTCCGCCACGACCACCAGACGAACGTGCGCCGGAAGGGAAATCGCGATTTCCCCCTGTAGCGCGCCAGGGCGACGCAGCGACCACTGGGTAATACCCAGTTGCTGTAATTGCCAGTCTCGTCGGGATGTCATAGCGAAACGCTCCTGTCTGTCAGGGGCGCAAATATAGCAAATTCGTCGAAACTGCGCCAACAAACAACTATAATCGCCGCCAGGAACAATAGAGGAACCTTTCATGTCTGCTTTTACCCCGGCAAGTGAAGTCTTGCTGCGCCACAGTGATGATTTCGAACAAAGCCGTATTCTGTTTGCCGGAGATTTGCAGGATGACCTGCCAGCCCGCTTCGAAAGCGCCGCCAGCCGCGTGCATACGCAACAATTCCACCACTGGCAGCTGTTAAGCCAGCTGATGGGCGAGAAGGCGCGCTTTAGCCTGGTCGCCCACGCTGACGACGTCGCGGACTGCGACACGCTGATCTACTACTGGCCGAAAAATAAACCTGAAGCCCAGTTCCAGTTGATGAATATCCTGTCGCTGCTGCCGCTCGGCACCGACATCTTCGTGGTGGGCGAAAACCGTAGCGGCGTTCGCAGCGCAGAGCAAATGCTGGCCGACTACGCGCCGCTGAACAAAATCGACAGCGCGCGCCGCTGCGGGCTGTATCATGGCCGTCTGGAAAAACAGCCTGTCTTTGATGCGGAAAAATACTGGGGCGAGTACCACATTAACGATCTGACCATCAAAACGCTGCCCGGCGTTTTCAGCCGCGACGGTCTGGATGTCGGCAGCCAGTTGCTGCTTTCCACGCTGACGCCACATACCAAAGGCAAAGTGCTGGATGTCGGTTGCGGCGCAGGCGTGCTCTCTGCGGCCTTAGCCAGCCACTCGCCAAAAGTGCGTTTAACCCTGTGTGATGTTTCCGCGCCTGCCGTTGAGGCCAGTCGCGCAACGCTTGCGGCAAACGGCGTTGAGGGTGAGGTATTCGCCAGTAACGTCTTTTCTGACGTAAAAGGGCGTTTTGATATGATCATCTCTAACCCGCCGTTCCACGATGGAATACAAACCAGCCTGGATGCCGCGCAGACGCTGATTCGCGGCGCGGTTCGCCACCTCAACAGCGGCGGTGAGTTACGTATCGTGGCTAACGCCTTCCTGCCCTACCCGAAAGTGCTGGATGAAACGTTTGGCTTCCACGAAGTGATTGCGCAAACCGGGCGCTTTAAAGTTTACCGCACGGTGATGACGCGCCAGGCGAAGAAGTAGAGTGGTCATCGTAGGCCGGATAAGGTGCCTGCACCGCCATCCGGCATGGTTTGCGGATGCCGGATGGCACTTCGCTTATCCGGCCTGCGGTTAGCGCCCATTTTTGCAGCAATCAATCCATCCTGCGTAATTAACTATTGACGAAAAGCTGAAAACCACTAGAATGCGCCTCCGTGGTAGCGATTCTTTTTAAGAATCGATGGTATGCGAAGGTGGCGGAATTGGTAGACGCGCTAGCTTCAGGTGTTAGTGTCCTTACGGACGTGGGGGTTCAAGTCCCCCCCCTCGCACCAAAACCACGTTGATATTGCTCGCACTGGGCGAAGGTGGCGGAATTGGTAGACGCGCTAGCTTCAGGTGTTAGTGTTCTTACGGACGTGGGGGTTCAAGTCCCCCCCCTCGCACCAACGAGGCGATATCAAAAAAGTAAGATGACTGTGCGAAGGTGGCGGAATTGGTAGACGCGCTAGCTTCAGGTGTTAGTGTCCTTACGGACGTGGGGGTTCAAGTCCCCCCCCTCGCACCAATTATCTTATTTCCCTTCTCTGTTTTACGTCTTGTTTGTTCATCCCTGATTCAAATTCATCATAACCAGCACCATGCCGCTGATCAGCGCGACACATGACGGCAGCAGGACGAAATGCCGTAAGCGTTTGTGATACAGCATCAACGAAGTCAGCAGTAACCCTAACACAATCAGTACCTTCCATGCGTCAATGGAGAGGCCGGCAAACGCCAGTCCGGTAATAAAAATACCCGGCAACAATATCCCCCATCCACTGCCCAGTGTACGCTGCAACATGGCTTTACCTCTGATACCGATAATGATAACCAATAGCATATGATAAAATTTCTCATTTGTCAGCAGTTCGTCACACTTCCTTGTATGAGATTGTCTTAACAATTGATGACATGAATTCAGCAAGGTGATAGATTGGGCGGTGGTTAACTTACAAACAATAAAAACGTTTATTTATGCGGGCTTTTTCCCGCACGTTATTTTTCATTTTGGCCCCAACCAGCGTAATTCATAGATAAATAACGACATTCAGATATGACAGCTCAATCCTGGCGCGCATTACGCACCAAAAAATATCAATTCTCTTTACGCCTTTTTCTGTTTCTCAATGCGGTGTCCGGGCTGTTTACGCTTGTCTTTCCTCTTTATGAGGTCAGGGCTGTCTCAGTCCCGGCAATACTGCTCTTTGTTGCAAGTACGTTAATTCTGATATGGCACGGAAAATATACGCATAAAAAGATTAATATCCCCTTTATTTCTGTTATATCAGGCATATTGTGGGCCTGGCATATCACACTGAAATATAATGCTATGAACCATAGCGATTATACTTTTCTACTCATCGCCCTTCTCTGCGTGTTATTTATTGGCTCCATCGCCTTTGCTAATAATATCATTGCGTTTACGTTCCATTCATTGCCTTCCGTTCTGGCCTGCCTGTGGCTTAATGGCAGCGAACACGGCATACGGATTATTTATCTCATGGCGCTCCCGATGGCGGGCATTGCCATCCAGCATGTTATTCAAAAACGCTATGACGATTTCGCTCAACAACTGATGTACAAACTGCTGGAAGAGAGAGAAACGCTGAACGGGCTGAGTATGCTCGATCCTTTGACTGGCCTGTATAATCGCCGCGGCCTGCAAAATAAGCTGAATACGCTCCTTGCTCTGGAAACGCACGAAGAACACTACGTATTGCTGCTGGATATCGATCACTTCAAAGCTTATAACGATCACTATGGGCACATGATGGGCGACCAGGCTCTCATTCGCGTTTCAGCCGCGATTCGTGACGCTGTCCGTTCCCGGGATATTGTCACCCGTTTTGGCGGCGAAGAGTTTATGGTCCTGCTGACCGCGACCGATCCACAGGAGGCGCGCACGACCGCCGAACGTATTCGCCAGAAGGTCTACGATCTCAAAATCCCACATATGTTTAATGTCAGCGTGGCGACCAATGTCACCATCAGCGTTGGCATCGCGCCGCTACTGGGTCAGGACATGGAGGCTGCAATCGTCAAGGCGGATAAAGCGCTGTATGAAGCCAAAAACCTGGGGCGCAACAACATTCTTGCGAGTGACGAACTGCGTACGGTCTGACACAGGGCGATATCATCGTGCTACCGCGCACAGCGTCACGACAAAGCGCTTGCCATCAGCTATCGCCATCATTAGGATTAGCAATCATTATCATTTAGATTACTATCCTTATATACAGCGCTATGCCTTACCGTTCCGCACCGATCATTGAAGATGTCACCTGGCGAGCCCATCTCCAGCCTGAGATGCCCTCGCTGGCTGAAGCCGTGCGTGAAACGATAACCCGGACGCGCGAACATCTGCTTGATTTTATTCGGCTGGACGAACCGCACCCAACGGGCGCCATGACGCTGGCGCAGTGGGCTCGACCGGGTACGATGCGCTCCCTGCTGGCTATCTATTCCGACCATATTTATCGTCATCAACCGACGCAACCACGCGAAAATAAGCCGCTCATTTCGCTTTGGGCGCAATGGTATATCGGTCTGATGGTACCGCCTCTGATGCTTGCCCTGCTCACCCAGGAAAGGGCCATTGACGTTTCGCCCGAGCACATGCACGTTGAGTTCCACGAAACCGGACGCGCAGCCTGTTTTTGGGTTGATGTGCATCAGGACGAGCGGGCAACCGCGCATTCTCCTCAACAGAGAATGGAAACGCTGATCGTCTCTGCGCTGATGCCGGTCGTTCAGGCACTGGAATCAACCGGCGATATTAACGGTAAGCTTATCTGGAGTAACACCGGGTATCTGATCAACTGGTATCTGACCGAAATGAAACCGCTACTTGGCGAAGCATTGCTGGCAACGCTGCGCCAGAGCTGCTTCTTCGAAAAGCAACTTTCCAGTGGCCAGGATAACCCGCTGTGGCGTACCGTCGTCCCTCGCGAAGGTCTGCTGGTGCGCCGAACCTGCTGTCAACGCTACCGGTTGCCAGACGTTCAGCAATGCGGTGACTGTACGCTGAAATAAACAAGGCGCCGCAGCGCCTTGTTCAACACGTCAGGCCATCTGCTGGCTCTCCTCTTCTGCACGCCCGGCTTCTTCTGCCTCTTGCGCCAGAAGCTGCTTCTCATAAACCTTAAAGAACGGGAAGTATATGATGGCGGACACCAGCGCCAGTATGACCACCAGGATCGCCGCACGGTAGTCCCAGCCCAATGCCCACGCAGCGCCAACCGGTGCGGGCGCAGTCCACGGCACCACGGAAATCACCCGCCCAATCAGATCCAGTTTCATCGCCGCCCACGCCAGCACGGCATTCACCATTGGCGCCAGCAGGAACGGGATAAAGAACACCGGGTTCATCACAATCGGCGTCCCGAAAATAACCGGTTCGTTGATATTAAAGATACTCGGCACGACGCTTAAGCGGCCAATAGAGCGCAAATGTACGGAACGGCTGCGTAAATAACAAATCACCAGCCCCATCGTAGCGCCAGAACCGCCAATGACGATGAAGAAAGTCCAGAAGGCTTCCATGAAAATGTGCGGCAACGGCGCCCCCTGCGCCAGCGCGGTCTGGTTCATACCGAGATTGGTCAGCCAGAACATTTGCAACATCCCGGAGACAATCGCTGCTCCGTGAATCCCCGCAAACCATAGCAGATGCCCAATCAGCACCGCCAGCAAAATAGCGGGCAATGAATCCGCAGCGGAAACCAGCGGTTTAAAGATCGCCATGATCGCCTGTGGGATCAGCATATCGAACTGCGACTGGATCGCCAGGCTCAGCGGATACAAGGTCAGAACCACCACCAGCACCGGAATCAGCAGATCAAAGGAGTTCTTGATCATCGGCGGCACCTGGTCGGGCAGGCGAATGCCAATGTTATGCGCCTTCAGGAAGCGCATCATTTCAACACAGTAAATCGCCACCAGAATCGCGGTAAAAATCCCCGTTCCTCCCAGGCTGTCAACCGGCATAGTGCCGTTTGTTTTCGGCGCGGCAACCAGCAAGAAGGCCATGATCGAGAGCATGGCGCACATAAACGGATCTAACTGATGCGATTTAGCATAGTGTTTGCCCAGGTTATAGGCAATGGCCGCACAGATATAGATGGACATGATCCCCATCGTCATATCAAACGGCGTCAAAATCTGGCTTTCAAACTGTTTCGCCAGCGCCAGCCAGCCACGGGCAAATCCCCAGGTGGTGTCCGGTGAGAAAGGAGGATAGGCGAAAACCAGCAGGAAGGAGCCGACAATCATAAACGGCATTGCCGAAATGAAGCCATCACGAATAGCCATAACATGACGTTGTGAGGAAATACGTCCGGCAACGGGACTCACGTAGTTTTCGACAAACCGAAAAATCACATTAAACACAGCATGGTTGGTAGACATAGCGTTCTCCTGTCAGTCAAAACAACATAGACGTGCTGGCAGCAGCACCGCCGTGTAAGGGTCCATTACTACTTTTCGCGACCGCGCCGGGGAGAACACCAGCGATACAGCAGAGAGAATGAAGTTTCATAAATGGCTCTTATTATGTGATACAGAGGAAGTGACAGGTTCAGTATTAATCCCCGCCCGCCGGACTGCAACCGGTTACTGTAACCGGTTTCCGTGAATGTGAAGACGATCGAAAAATCGTTCATGCTGCTGGTTTATTACATAAATTATTTACAGTGCCGCTTTCCTTATGACAAATTACGCCACGCGGTTTTCTGAAAAACAGGACTGCTAATACAGCGTCAGGAGAAAAGAATGAGTCTGCAATCGGTACGGCAGTTTCTGGCCGAACGTGCCCCGGATATTGAAATCATCGAATTAAATCAGAGTACGGCGACGGTGGAACTGGCAGCGAAAGCGCATAATGTTGCGCCAGGACAGATAGCGAAAACGCTTTCGCTTAAGGTGAAAGACGACATTATTCTGGTTGTCGCCAAAGGCGATGCCCGCCTGGACAATAAGAAACTCAAGAGCACGTTTGGCGCAAAAGCGCGAATGCTCAGCAGCGATGAAGTCGTGATCGCCACAGGGCACCCGGTCGGCGGTGTCTGCCCTTTCGGGCTGGAAACGCCTCTGCCCGTCTATTGCGACGTCTCATTAAAACATTATGCTGAAGTCTTACCAGCAGCAGGGGCAACGCACAGTGCAGTCCGAATTTCCCCCGACAGAATGGCAGAACTCACTTCAGCAACCTGGATTGATGTGTGCCAGTGATGCTATTTGTGCCCGGGCGATAAACCCGGCACAAGCAACCTGTAAATACAGAGCGACTACAGAATTACGCGGATAAGCGACCCGGCTTTTCGGCGCGCAGAGACAGCAGGATATCCGCCGCATCAAGCAATCCGGCATCTGAGCTGACGCCCAGTTTAGACATCACATTAAATTTATGGGCGCGAATCGTCTTGATATTGCGTTCCAGCTGGACGGCTATCTGTGGCATCGAATAACCATTCGACATAAAACGCAGAATTTCACGCTCAGTGGGGCTTATCATTCGACTCTGATTGAGATACCAGAGGTTCAGAGTGTGTTCCGTCACCTCTCGCTTACTGTTCAATAATAAAAAGAGCTTTTCCTGCAAACTGGCCAGTGACGACGCTTTACTTAAGACCCCATCTAACGGCGAAGGCGACAGCGAATCAATTAACCGGGCTTCCGCATCATCATCCGCGATGACCAGTCGGCGCACACGAGGAAAATTCACAGCCAGTTCCGCCAGATAAGCCAGCCCCATCCGGCGATCTTCCCGCATCGCAGAAAGTGAAAAAATAACGACGGAAAAGGGAGTACTTAACATCGCTTTCTGGAAAGCAGATTGAGTTGGAAAAATATGAAGTTTATATTGGCAATCAGGAAACGCGTCAAATAAACTCTTCATTCCAATACTGCTCATTACGCACTTCTCTATGAGTGCGACATTTCCCTTGGCAATTCGGTTTTCCATTCAGTAGCATCTCCATAAACTGAAGGTAAATTCAATTCTCTTGCTCCCTGAGAACTGTTTATCCAGGCATACATCTCAGCATTGCTGTGTATTGACAGACGTCGCATCGCACTGTTTTTCTGCGCGCTAATCGTTTTATTACTCTTCTTAAGCAACATCGCTATCTGATTAATCCCCCAACCCTTACCCAGAAGCCGTAACACTTTCCGTTCCGACAGCGTAAGAACAACCGGACGATGGCCAAAACTCGAGACATCTGGCAGAGCGGGAGATAGCAGCGTCTTACTGATCCTGTCCGTATGGGCATTGCCTGCTTCAATCACGTTTACCAGATTCTCAACCGGTTCAACGTCAGACAGCAACGTACTGAAGGGGCTCATCAGAAGCTCAATCGCCTGTGAGTAAAACGCACGGGAAACAAGAAATACCCAGTGAATATCATGGTATTGAGATAATAAAGCGTAAAATTGCTCGCAGACAGCGCGGGGATGTTTACATTCTCCCGTTAAATCCGTAATCACTACATCGGAGCGGCGCAGCTGCATTAATGTCAGTTCTTCTACGGAACGGCAGTACATCAGTTCATAAGCAGGGAAATGGCCCTGCACCACCTCTTTTAACCCCGTCTGTATAACAGGTATTTTACTGATAATAATTATGTTTTTGCGGCATCCTGGCAACATATCTCCTCCATATCCACAGGTCTCCCCTCCTGTTCACTCATTAATAAATAATATAATTAATGAGAAAAACAGACGTGGTAATAGACGAAGTGAATTGTTTATCCTTGGCTTTTATTTGAAATGTTATAGCAATAACGACTCTATACAATGATCCGCATAGTATAAAATCACCAAACTATTATTGCATAATTACCGCTAAAAATAATTGCGGTACAATTAAATTAACTAAATTAGATCATTAGCATTTCTAACATATGCAAGGGGAATTTAATAAACTCACGCTATGTTTCGCATCAGATAGTTATGCTTTCAGGAAGCACAAGAAAAGAATATCGTCTCATTAATTTCAGAGGTTACAGACGATACTTCATTCCCTGTCATTCACGTCCGACGTAAGGCATTCAATATACTGCAATTATGACATTCAGCGACTGATTGTCTGGCATCCTGCCTCTTTTTTCATCACAAAATTGATCTTAGCCAGAGCCAAAAGGGTCGGGCTTCATGATACAAAGAAGACTTTCGTCATTCAGATGGTACGCAACGCGTCTTTTCAGTCAGGGCGAGTCATGCAAACAGAGCAGTCGTTACAGCGAACGGTTACACGGTTATGTATTCAATGCGGGCTTTTTTTACTGCAACACGGCGCGGAGAGCGCGCTGGTTGATGAACTCTCCACCCGCCTGGGGCTGGCGTTAGGGATGGACAGCGTGGAAAGCGCCATCTCCTCCAACGCTATCGTTCTCACCACCATTAAAGATGGGCAGTGTCTGACATCGACACGTAAGAACCAGGATCGCGGCATTAATATGCACGTTGTCACGGAGGTGCAGCATATTGTCATCCTGGCCGAACATAATTTGCTGGATATAAAAGGCGTAGAGAAGCGCTTTAGCCAGCTCAGACCGTTGCGCTACCCGCGGTGGCTGGTATCGCTGATGGTCGGGCTTTCCTGCGCCTGCTTCTGCAAACTGAATAACGGCGGATGGGATGGCGCGGTGATCACCTTTTTCGCCAGCATGGTGGCGATGTATATTCGCCAGATGCTGGCGCACCGGCATTTACACCCACAAATCAACTTTTGCGTCACCGCTTTTGTCGCCACTACCATTTCCGGCCTTTTGCTTCGCTTGCCCACTTTCAGCCATACCCCGACCATCGCCATGGCCGCCAGCGTCTTACTGCTGGTGCCGGGGTTTCCGCTGATTAATTCCGTCGCGGATATGTTTAAGGGCCACATTAATACCGGTCTGGCGCGCTGGGCGATTGCCAGTCTGTTAACGCTGGCGACGTGCGTCGGCGTGGTGATGTCGATGACGCTGTGGGGGCTACGCGGATGGGTGTAATCGATTTTCTTCTGGCGCTGATGCAGGACATGATTCTCTCCGCAATCCCGGCAGTGGGCTTTGCGATGGTGTTCAACGTGCCGCACCGGGCGCTCCCCTGGTGTGCGCTGCTCGGCGCGCTGGGCCACGGCTCACGCATGGTGATGATGACCGCCGGGTTTAATATCGAATGGTCAACATTTATGGCCTCGCTGCTGGTAGGGAGCATCGGCATTCAGTGGTCACGCTGGTATCTGGCGCACCCCAAAGTCTTTACCGTCGCGGCAGTCATCCCGATGTTTCCGGGGATATCCGCCTATACGGCAATGATCTCCGCCGTCAAAATCAGCCACTTTGGCTACAGCGAACCGTTGATGATCACATTGCTGACCAATTTCCTGAAAGCCTCCTCTATTGTCGGCGCGCTTTCCATCGGGCTTTCCGTTCCCGGTCTGTGGCTGTATCGCAAACGCCCACGGGTATGATGCTTTTCTCCCTGCGCTCAGGCAGGGTGAGGCTGCTTTCCCTCACCCTGCCGATATCTCCCGTCTGTGTGTTACTATAAAAACAGTATTCCTTCTCGGTTGTGGTTCCCTGTTGAGAAACATTATGTCTTCCAGAATTTTGACCCCGGACGTCATCGGTATTGACGCCTTATTACACGATCACAACGCGGTGCTGGCAAAATCGGCAAGCGGCGCGGTGGCGGTCTTCGCCAATAACGCGCCTGCGTTTTATGCCGTGACGCCGGCACGTCTGGCGGAACTGCTGGCACTGGAGGAAAAGTTATCGCGTCCGGGAAGCGATGTCACACTGGATGCTCAACTCTACGAAGACTCCCAGGCCGCGCCTGTGGCCGTTCCGCTGGGGAAATTCGCCATGTACGCAGACTGGCAGCCGGATGCTGACTTCCAGCGGCAGGCTGCGCTGTGGGGCGTCGCGCTAAGGGAACCCGTCACCGCCGAAGAGCTGGCCTCGTTTGTGGCTTACTGGCAAGCGGAAGGTAAGATTTTTCACCACATCCAGTGGCAGCAAAAGCTGGCGCGCAGCGTGCAAATCAGCCGGGCCAGTAACGGCGGTATGCCGAAACGTGATGTGAACAACGTCAGCGAACCTGACGACCATATTCCACCTGGTTTTCGAGGGTAACGATGAAAAACGTTGGCGACCTGATGAAACGTCTGCAAAAAATGATGCCAGCAAATGTTGAGCCTGCATTCAAAACGGGCGAAGAACTGCTGGCATGGCAGAAAGAGCAAGGCGAAATGCGTGCGGCAGCGCTGGCGCGTGAAAACCGGGCGATGAAAATGCAGCGCACGTTCAACCGTTCCGGCATCCGTCCGCTGCATCAAAACTGCTCGTTTGATAACTATCGTGTTGAGAACGACGGGCAGATGAACGCGCTGAGCAAAGCGCGGCAGTACGTCGAAGAGTTCGACGGCAACATCGCCAGCTTTATCTTTTCGGGCAAACCCGGCACCGGGAAAAACCATCTCGCGGCGGCAATCTGCAATGAACTGCTGCTGCGCGGAAAATCGGTTTTGATCATTACCGTCGCCGATATTATGTCCGCGATGAAAGGCACCTTTAGCAATCGCGAAACCAGCGAAGAGCAGTTGCTCAACGATCTCAGCAATGTGGATCTGCTGGTGATCGACGAGATCGGCATGCAGACCGAATCCCGCTATGAAAAAGTGATCATCAACCAGATCGTCGATCGCCGCTCATCATCCAAACGCCCTACCGGGATGTTAACCAACAGCAATATGGATGAGATGACCAAACTCCTTGGCGAACGCGTAATGGATCGTATGCGTCTGGGAAACAGTCTGTGGGTGATCTTCAACTGGGAAAGCTACCGTAGCCGCGTCACCGGCAAAGAGTATTAAGACCATTCCGACCCAGGCAAGCGCTATACTGCGACGAAAGGTACACACACACGAGTCATAACGATGAAAACCACAAAACGTCTTCTGTGCTGCGCGGTTGCCGCCAGCGCGTTTATCGCCACCAGCGCCTTCGCCGCGTCCTGGCAGGATTCTCTCTCCAGCGCCGCCAGCGAACTGAGCAAACAAAGCAGCTCTTCACAGCAGGGCGGCATGTCGCTGTCTTCCCTGACCAGCCTGCTGAATGGCGGCAATCAGGCATTAAGCGCTGATAACATGAACAACGCGGCGGGTATTTTGCAGTATTGCGCGAAACAGAAACTGACTTCCGTTACCGATGCGGAAAACGTTAAAAACCAGGTGCTGGATAAACTGGGACTTGGCGCCGCCGAACAGAAGCAGGACACCAATTATCTGGATGGCATTCAGGGTCTGCTGAATACCCAAAACGGCGAACAGCTTAGCCTGGATAATATTGGCAGCACGCCGCTGGCGGAAAAAGTGAAAACCAAAGCCTGCGACCTGGTGTTAAAACAGGGGATGAACTTCATTTCCTGATGCGCCAACATGCCGCGTTTCAACCGTTTAGCGTTGAGCGCGGCCTGACCTCTCTCTTTCTACTTCTCTCTGTCTCGCCTTCCCCGCATCACGGGAAGTGACGACGATCAAAAAAGCCAGGTTCTAAACCAATTCTTAATCACTGCACATTTTAATGTCACCATAATTGCAGCAATATGACATCGCCATTACATTGTATGTCCTGAAAAGAGATTACGCCGCCTGCCGAATGCGGGTTTATTGAGGATCATCAGTTGTCTGAGTTACTTTCCATCGCCCTGTTTCTCGCGTCCGTGCTGATTTATGCGTGGAAAGCGGGTCGCAACACCTGGTGGTTTGCCGCCATTTTAGCGGTACTTGGGCTTTTTGTTGTCTTAAATATTACGCTCTATGCCAGTGATTACTTTACCGGTGACGGCATTAACGATGCGGTTCTCTACACGCTGACCAACAGCCTGACGGGTGCCGGCGTCAGCAAATATATTCTGCCCGGCGCCGGCATCGTACTTGCGCTGGCCGCCGTATTTGGCGCGTTAGGCTGGGTTCTGCGCAGGCGTCGCCACCATCCTCACCATTTTGGCTACAGCCTGTTGGCGCTCTTACTGGCGCTGGGATCGGTGGATGCCAGCCCGGCATTTCGCCAGATCTCCGAACTGGTCAAATCCCAGTCGCGCGATGGCGACCCGGACTTCCCGGCTTATTACAAAGAACCGTCGAAAACGATCCCGAATCCACAGCTCAACCTGGTCTATATCTACGGTGAAAGCCTGGAGCGCACCTATTTTGATAACGATGCCTTCCCGGATCTCACGCCGGAACTCGGAGCGCTGAAAAACGAAGGGCTGGATTTCAGCCACACCATGCAATTGCCGGGCACAGATTACACCATCGCCGGAATGGTCGCCTCGCAGTGCGGCATCCCGCTGTTTGCGCCGTTTGAAGGCAACGCGTCGGCTTCCGTATCCAGCTTCTTCCCGCAGAATATCTGCCTGGGCGATATCCTGAAAAACTCCGGCTATCAGAACTATTTTGTGCAGGGCGCAAATCTGCGTTTCGCCGGAAAAGACGTGTTCCTCAAATCCCACGGTTTCGACCACCTGTATGGTGCGGAAGAGTTAAAAACCGTGGTGGCTGACCCGAGCTATCGTAACGACTGGGGCTTTTACGACGATACGGTGCTCGACGAAGCATGGAAAAAGTTTGAAGAACTCTCTCGCTCCGGCCAGCGTTTCTCGCTGTTTACGCTGACGGTGGATACTCACCACCCGGACGGGTTTATCTCACGCACCTGTAACCGCAAGCGTTACGACTTCGACGGTAAGCCGAACCAGTCCTTTAGCGCCGTCAGTTGCAGCCAGGAGAACATTGCCGAATTTATCAATAAAATCAAAGCATCGCCGTGGTTTAAAAATACCGTCATCGTGGTTTCCTCCGACCATCTGGCGATGAACAACACCGCGTGGAAGTACCTGAACAAACAGGATCGCAACAACCTGTTTTTCGTGCTGCGCGGCGACCAGCCTCAGCAGGATACGCTGGCGGTGAAACGCAACACGATGGATAACGGCGCGACCGTGCTGGATATTCTGGGCGGGGATAACTTTATCGGCCTGGGGCGCAGCAGCCTCTCCGGCCAGTCGCTGTCGGAAGTCTTCCTGAACAGCAAAGAGAAGATCCTGGCGATGAAGCCGGACATTATTCGCCTGTGGAACTTCCCGAAAGAGATGAAGGATTTTACCGTCGATCGGGATAAAGACATGATCGCTTTCTCAGGGAGCCACTTCCGCCTGCCGCTGCTGTTGCGAGTGTCGGATAAGCGCGTCGAACCGCTGCCGGAAAGTGAATACTCCGCCCCGCTGCGTTTCCAGCTGGCTAATTTTGCCCCACGCGATAACTTCGTCTGGGTCGATCGCTGCTACAAAATGGCGCAACTGTGGGCGCCGGAGCTGGCGCTCTCCACCGACTGGTGCGTTTCACAAGGGCAACTGGGCGGGCAACAAAGCGTCCAGCACGTCGATAAAGCACAGTGGAAAGGCAAAACGGCGTTTAAAGATACGGTTATCGATATGGAGCGTTACAAAGGCAACGTTGATACGTTGAAGATCGTCGATAACGATATTCGTTACAAAGCCGACAGTTTTATCTTTAACGTGGCTGGCGCGCCGGAAGAGGTGAAGCAGTTCAGCGGGATTTCACGACCGGAATCGTGGGGGCGCTGGTCTAATGCGCAACTGGGTGATGAGGTGAAGATTGAATACAACACGCCGTTACCGAAGAAATTCGATCTGGTGATCACCGCCAAAGCCTTTGGCGCGAATGCTAATCGCCCTATTCCTGTTCGCGTAGGCAAGGAAGAACAGACGCTGGTGTTAGAGAACGAAGTCACCACAACAACGCTGCATTTTGATAACCCGTCAAATGCCAGTACGCTGGTGATTGTGCCGCCCGACCCGGTATCGACCAATGAAGGCAATATTCTCGGCCACTCCCCGCGTAAGCTGGGTATCGGGATGGTTGAGATTAAAGTGGTGAATGCCGAAGGCTAAATTTAGTACAGGCCCGATAACACAACGTTTATCGGGTCTGCGCAATCCACGCTATACTCCCGCGCATGAAGATGACTTTTCGCCCTACCACGCTGGCTGATATCACCGTCATGCCCGCCATTGAATGCTCTGCGGGTCAACGCTTTCGGGACGTGCCTGCGCTGGCATGGATAGCCGACGGCCCTGTTATTTCAGTTGAACAACACCGGGAACACGCCGCAAAAGGATTGAGCTGGCTGGCGCTGGCCGATGAGCGTCCTGTCGGTTTTTTACTGGCCGAAGCGCTGGATTCATCGCTGTTTATCGCCGAGGTGTCTCTGCTGCGTGAATGGCAGGGAAAAGGCATTGGCCGTCAACTGATTGCATACGTCGCGGAGCAGGCGCGCAGCAGCGGTTTTGATGCGCTGACGCTTACCACCTTTCGGGACGTGGCGTGGAATGAGCCGCTCTATGCGCGAATGGGATTTGTGGTGCTGGATGATGAGCGCCTGTCGCCAGGGTTACGTCAAAAGCGAGAGGAAGAAGCGGCGCACGGTCTGGCGTATGAATCACGCTGCGCCATGCGCCTGAGGCTGGTTTGAAGCGCCCGATGGCGGCTGTCGCCTTATCGGGCCTACATAGCACCGCATCCATACCGTAGGCCGGATTCATCCGGCAACACAGCAGCTCCCTGCCCGTAGGCCGGATAAGCGCCAGCGCCATCCGGCATGACGGCTTAGAAGGTTTCCCAGTTATCGCCGCTATCCGCGACGGCTGCTTTACGCGGCAGTACAGACGCAGAAGCCGGTTTCACCGCTGCGGCATCACGCGCACGCTGCTGTTCCTGCTGAATGCGGAATACGGCAACGGCCTGCGTCAAGCGGCTGGCCTGCT
Source organism: Citrobacter sp. CK181 (assembly GCF_030333595.1). Taxonomy (NCBI): domain Bacteria; kingdom Pseudomonadati; phylum Pseudomonadota; class Gammaproteobacteria; order Enterobacterales; family Enterobacteriaceae; genus Citrobacter; species Citrobacter sp. CK181. Next base: position 274,555 of record NZ_JAOWFN010000006.1, read on the forward strand.
CTTCCAGCGCGGCAGCGGCGGCGGCAGACTCTTCCACCAGCGAGGCGTTCTGCTGGGTAACGCGATCCATCTCCGCTACCGCCAGGCCAACCTGGTCGATACCACGGCTTTGCTCATCAGATGCCGAGGCGATTTCCCCCATGATATCGGTCACACGCGTCACCGCGTTCACGATTTCATCCATCGTTTCACCGGCGCTTTCGACCAGCGTTGAGCCCACATCCACACGGCTGACGGAGTCTTCAATCAGGCTCTTGATCTCACGCGCCGCCTGCGCACTGCGTTGTGCCAGGTTGCGAACTTCACCCGCTACCACGGCAAAACCACGACCCTGTTCACCCGCACGCGCCGCTTCTACCGCCGCGTTCAGTGCCAGGATGTTGGTCTGGAAAGCAATACCGTCGATCACACTGATGATGTCGGCAATTTTCTGCGAACTGGAAGCAATATCACGCATCGTTTGCACGACGTTATCCACCACTTTACCGCCTTTCTGCGCGGTTTCAGACGCGCTCAATGCCAGATGGCTGGCCTGACGCGCGTTCTCGGCGTTCTGTTTCACCGTGGCGGTCAGCTCTTCCATGCTGGCGGCGGTCTCTTCCAGAGAGGCGGCCTGCTGTTCAGTACGGGAAGAGAGATCGTTGTTGCCCATCGCGATTTCGCTGGCGCCGCTGTAAATCGCATTCGCGCCGTTACGCACATCACCGACGGTACGAACCAGCTCGCCCTGCATATGACGCAGGCTCTGCGCCAGTTGTCCCATTTCGTTAGAGCCTTCCACATCAATGCGTTTCACCAGATCGCCGTTCGCAATATGACGAATACTTTCGATCAGACGGTTCATCGGCGCGATCAGGGAGAGCTTAATACCGAACCAGACGGCGACGATCACCAGCAGCACAACGATTAACACGCTCGCCAGTACCCACATCGCCTGGCTGTATGAACGGTTATTATCTTCTACCGCAATGTCATACAGACGATCGTTCTGCTGCATGTAGTTAACATACTGCTTCTCAAAACCGTCCTGATAACCCTGAGTGGGCTGATCGAAGAAGTCGTTGATCTTACCTGCGCCCAACAGCTGGATCAGCTCCGCCAGCGCATTATGGTAGATATCGTAGTTACGCTTGATCTCCACTGCCGCCGTTTCACTCTGGCGCGGATCGCGAGGCAACGCCTCGTACTCAGCCCAGTGTTTTTCCGCCAGTTTCAGAGAGGTCGTCGCAATTTGCATCAGATCGGTAACGGTCGCGCCGCTGCCAATATTGTTCTGATCCATCATGTAACGGATACCCGCCCGGTTCAGGGTGTTTCGCGTTTGCAGCAGCGCAACCCAGCTGGCGTTCAGCGTGGACTGTTGCTGACGAATGGTTTGCAGAACGGTGAAGTTCTCTTTGTCATTCTTCAATGAGTTAAAGAACAAACCGCCTGAGGTGAGTTGTAAAAGGCCAAATATTGCCAGGACCAGCAGCAAGCTGGTCACAATCTTGATTCGTTTTAACATGTTTTCTCTTTCCGCTAGACAGATACCAGAATTTTCGGCCTGGAAAGGGAAAACTTTACCGAATTCGTACTGGTTGGGACGATATCAGCACGAATGATTCTCCGTTCACGATCGACGAAAAAGAAATGCTGGATTTTAATTAGTGATCTCAATCACATAAATGACCGCATCCCTCCGTCGGAAAAACCACTCACTGACACTCCTGACCGCTTAAGCCCACATATAACCACTCACTTATTTACCTTACTTTACGCGCGCGTATCTCTGGCAGGATCACCTCAGCATAGCAGTCAATTTACCTCCTCAAACACAGACTCAAACCCAACGGCTTCGGCCAATTATTAATCTTAAAAACCAGGTTTTACTATGGATACGAAAAAGATATTCAAGCACATACCCTGGGTGATTCTTGGAATCATCGGTGCATTCTGCCTCTCGGTCGTCGCCTTACGCAGAGGTGAGCACGTCAGCGCCCTGTGGATCGTGGTCGCTTCCGTCTCTGTTTATCTGGTGGCTTATCGCTACTACAGCCTGTACATCGCCCAGAAGGTGATGAAACTCGACCCAACGCGTGCTACGCCTGCGGTCATTAATAACGACGGCCTGAACTACGTCCCGACAAACCGTTACGTACTGTTTGGTCACCACTTTGCCGCTATCGCTGGCGCCGGCCCGCTGGTCGGCCCGGTTCTGGCCGCGCAAATGGGCTACCTGCCGGGTACGCTGTGGCTGCTGGCGGGCGTAGTGCTGGCCGGTGCGGTACAGGACTTCATGGTGCTGTTTATCTCTTCCCGCCGTAACGGCGCGTCTCTCGGTGAGATGATCAAAGAAGAGATGGGCCCGGTGCCGGGTACCATCGCCCTGTTTGGCTGCTTCTTAATCATGATCATCATCCTCGCGGTACTAGCGCTGATCGTGGTAAAAGCGCTGGCCGAAAGCCCGTGGGGCGTCTTCACCGTTTGCTCAACCGTACCTATCGCGCTGTTTATGGGGATCTACATGCGCTTCCTGCGTCCGGGACGTGTGGGTGAAGTCTCCGTTATTGGCATCGTGCTGCTGGTTGCCTCTATTTACTTCGGCGGCGTGATTGCGCACGACCCGTACTGGGGCCCGGCGCTGACCTTTAAAGACACCACCATTACCTTCGCGCTGATCGGTTACGCGTTTATTTCCGCACTGCTGCCGGTATGGCTGATCCTCGCCCCGCGCGACTATCTGGCAACCTTCCTGAAAATCGGCGTTATCGTCGGTCTGGCGCTGGGGATTCTGATCCTCAACCCAGAGCTGAAAATGCCGGCGATGACCCAGTACATCGACGGTACCGGCCCGCTGTGGAAAGGCGCGCTGTTCCCGTTCCTGTTCATCACCATCGCCTGTGGCGCGGTATCTGGCTTCCACGCGCTGATCTCTTCCGGTACGACGCCGAAACTGCTGGCTTGTGAAACCGACGCGCGTTTCATCGGCTATGGCGCAATGCTGATGGAGTCTTTCGTGGCGATCATGGCGCTGGTTGCGGCGTCTATCATCGAACCGGGTCTCTACTTCGCGATGAACACCCCGCCAGCGGGCCTCGGTATCACCATGCCGAACCTGCACGAAATGGGTGGCGAGAACGCGCCGCTGATTATGGCGCAGCTGAAAGACGTCACCGCGCACGCGGCGGCAACCGTCAGTTCCTGGGGCTTTGTGATTTCGCCTGAGCAGATCCTGCAAACCGCGAAAGACATCGGCGAACCGTCGGTACTGAACCGCGCAGGTGGCGCACCGACGCTGGCGGTCGGTATCGCTCACGTATTCCACAAAGTGTTGCCGATGGCTGACATGGGCTTCTGGTATCACTTCGGTATTCTGTTCGAAGCGCTGTTCATCCTGACCGCGCTGGATGCAGGCACCCGCTCCGGCCGCTTTATGTTGCAGGATCTGCTGGGTAACTTCGTCCCGTTCCTGAAGAAAACCGACTCTCTGGTTGCTGGCGTCATCGGTACTGCGGGTTGCGTCGGTCTGTGGGGCTACCTGCTGTATCAGGGCGTGGTTGATCCGCTGGGCGGCGTGAAGAGCCTGTGGCCGCTGTTCGGTATCTCCAACCAAATGCTGGCCGCTGTGGCGCTGGTTCTGGGCACCGTGGTACTGGTTAAAATGCAGCGCACCAAATACATCTGGGTTACCGTTATCCCGGCAGTATGGCTGCTGATCTGCACCACCTGGGCGCTGGGTCTGAAACTGTTCAGCACCAACCCGCAGATGGAAGGCTTCTTCTACATGGCTAACCAGTACAAAGAGAAGATTGCCAACGGCAGCGAACTGACCGCGCAGCAAATTGCCAATATGAACCACATCGTCGTGAACAACTACACCAACGCAGGCCTGAGTATTCTGTTCCTGGTAGTGGTGTACAGCATCATCTTCTATGGGTTCCGTACCTGGCAGAAAGCCCGCACCATCAACGGTCGTACCGATAAAGAGACGCCGTATGTACCGGTGCCGGAAGGCGGCGTGAAGACCTCTTCACACCATTAATCGGATGCCGGGTGGCGCTACGCTTACCCGGCCTACAAAATGCAGTTAACGTAGGCCGGATAAGGCGCAAGCCGCCATCCGGCAAAACCAACGCCCGGTTCGCTGGGCTTTATTCATATCTGGATGAGAAAATGTTTGGTAACTTAGGTCAGGCAAAAAAATATCTCGGCCAGGCGGCGAAGATGTTGATTGGCATTCCAGACTACGACAACTATGTCGAGCATATGCAAACCAACCATCCAGACAAGCCGTACATGAGCTATGAAGAATTCTTCCGCGAGCGCCAGCAGGCACGTTACGGCGGCGACGGAAAAGGCGGCATGCGCTGCTGTTAATGGAGGCACTGATGACCCCGATTGCAGTTACCCTACTCACCGGTTTTCTCGGCGCGGGTAAAACCACCCTGCTGCGCCACATTCTTAACGAAAAGCACGGCTACAAGATTGCCGTTATCGAAAACGAATTCGGCGAAGTTTCCGTTGACGATCAGCTGATTGGCGACCGCGCCACCCAGATCAAAACCCTGACTAACGGCTGCATTTGCTGCACCCGCTCCAGTGAACTGGAGGACGCGCTGTTAGACCTGCTCGACAACCTCGACCAGGGCAACATCCATTTCGACCGTCTGGTGATTGAGTGCACCGGTATGGCCGACCCCGGCCCGATCATTCAGACCTTTTTCTCCCATGACGTGATTTGCCAGCGCTACCTGCTGGACGGCGTGATTTCGCTGGTCGATGCGGTACACGCCGACGATCAGATGAACCAGTTCACCATCGCCCAGTCGCAGGTCGGTTATGCCGACCGCATCCTGCTGACCAAAACCGACGTGGCGGGAGTTAGCGAAAAACTGCGTGAACGCTTAGCGCGCATCAACGCCCGCGCTCCGGTTTACACCGTCACGCACGGCGATATCGACCTCTCCCTGTTGTTCGACACCAACGGCTTTATGCTGGAGGAGAACGTAGTCAGCGCCACACCGCGCTTCCACTTTATCGCCGACAAACAAAACGATATCTCATCAATTGTGGTGGAGCTGGATTATCCGGTAGACATCAGCGACGTTTCCCGCGTCATGGAAAACCTGCTGCTGGAGTCCGCCGAGAAACTGTTGCGCTACAAAGGAATGCTATGGATTGAAGGCGAACCGAACCGCCTGCTGTTCCAGGGCGTCCAGCGTCTGTACAGCGCCGACTGGGACCGCCCGTGGGGCGACGAACAGCCGCACAGCACGCTGGTGTTTATCGGCATTCAACTGCCGGAAGATGAGATCAGAGCCGCGTTTGCGGGGTTGAAGAAGTAATGCGTATCAGGGCCATCACGGGATGATGGCCCCTGCTGAGCTGATAAGAAACACCCCATTCGCCGTTGTCGTACTCTTCCCATCACCAGCACACCACCACATAAGGATAAATACAAGCTACCTTAACCACGAGGGTATATTATATTCCGGCAAAGGTTCTACAATATAAGAATCTCTCCTGTCACTCCCTTTTTTGCAGGTAAGCTCATAGAACCCCCATTTTTCATTTTTATCTGAATAAAAGACAGTATATTTATTAGTATTAAAACCAAAATACTTTTCGTTTTTATTCTTAATTTTTAGCTCACCACATTTTGCTTCATCACGCCATTCATAGTTGATGGTCTTTTTTAGCACAAAATAAGCGGCATCACCGATCAGCATAGGAACAAGCAGAAACAAAAATATTGACATGATAAAGGCACCCGTTAATGTAAAGATTCGATACCCTTTTGCTTTATCACCGTAACGCAAAAATAGCCCATAGCAAATAGGTTGTGATAACCACAAGAAAAACATAAGAAATGCGGTGGCTTTCCAACAATATTCTAACCACGGAGAAGAGGATAGCGCCAGATTACTAATTTGCCAGAAAATGCTGGCAGAGTAACTACTAGTAAAAGCAAAAATACCTGAAAATGCGGTAACAGCCAGGCCGATTACCTTAAGGGTTTTTGCTGTATTATTTCTGGCAAGATCTAAAACAGTCAAAATGCTACTAATGAGGATAGAGACTGAAAATAAAATTGCTAACCAATACGTTATGGTGTTAACAAACACATTAGCAGACAACAACAAAAGCAAAAAAATTGACCATGCAGTTAGCGATAGAATACCAGCAAACCGAGTCAATAAATAGTTATTGTCTGTACGTATAAAGAAACTAATATATTCCCTGACTCGATTTTCTTGAGTACAAGAGAATATCAGAATAGATATAAAAAGAAATGCAACCAGGTAACTTTTTAAAGGAAACTTATAGGGAATTAAATAGATTGCGATCATGCCGTAGACAACCACCGCAGAGTCTAATTTTTTCTGTTTAAAATGTTTAAGAAAGGATCTCCAAATATTAATAACTTCCATATTAAAACCTTATATGTTGGGTACAGAATTCACGAATTCATCTAAAACAGAGACTTAACACCAATAATGCACATAGCGTGTAATGATTTCATCTGATTTTTTGTGTAGAATTCGCGCATCGCTATTTGATGAGAATCCCCAATGGCTGACCTGAACCTGAGTACCCTGACGGAAGCAGACATCATCACCAAACGCGTTATGCCCGCCATCCTTGATGCTGGCTGGAACGACACAACGCAAATCAGACAAGAGGTCAAACTCCGGGACGGTAAGGTCATTGTGCGCGGCAAAGTCGCGGCGCGCAGAACGGTGAAATCTGCCGATATCGTGCTGTATCACAAATTAAACATGCCACTGGCGGTGATCGAAGCCAAAGCCAATAAACATGAAATCGGCAAAGGCATGCAGCAGGCACTGGGTTATGCCCACCTGCTGGACGTTCCCTTTGCGTTTGCTTCTAACGGCGATGGCTTTATCTTCCACGATAAAACGGCAATCGGCGCGATTGAGCGAGAAATTACCCTCGACGAATTCCCAACGCCTGACGAATTGTGGCAAAAATACTGCGTCTGGAAAGGTTACACCGAAACTCAGCTTCCGGTTATTACCCAGGACTACTACGATGACGGCAGTGGCAAAGCGCCGCGCTACTATCAGCTACAGGCCATCAATAAAACGATTGAAGCGGTCTCTGCCGGGCAGAACCGCGTTCTGCTGGTGATGGCGACCGGAACGGGGAAAACCTACACCGCCTTCCAGATTATCTGGCGCTTATGGAAAGCGAAAAGTAAGAAGCGGATCCTGTTTCTCGCCGATCGCAACATTCTGGTTGATCAGACCAAAAACAACGACTTCCTGCCGTTTGGCACGGCGATGACTAAGGTCACCGGGCGCACCATCGACCCGGCATTTGAAATCCATCTCGCGCTGTACCAGGCCATCACCGGCCCGGAAGAAGATCAAAAAGCCTTTAAACAGGTGGCCCCGGATTTCTTCGACCTGATTGTGATCGACGAATGCCATCGCGGCAGCGCCTCGGAAGACAGCGCGTGGCGCGAAATCCTCGACTATTTCAGCGCCGCCACGCAGATTGGCCTAACCGCCACGCCGAAAGAGACTCATGAAGTCTCCAGCACCGATTACTTCGGCGACCCGGTGTATATCTACTCGCTCAAAGAAGGCATCGAGGACGGCTTCCTTGCCCCTTATAAAGTGGTGCGCGTCGATATCGACGTCGATCTCCAGGGCTGGCGCCCGACCAAAGGCCAGGCGGATAAAAACGGCGAGCTGATTGACGACCGCATCTACAACCAGAAAGATTTTGATCGCACGATGGTGATTGATGAGCGCACCGAACTGGTGGCCAAAACCATTACCGATTACCTCAAACGCACCAACCCGATGGATAAAACCATCATCTTTTGTAACGACATCGATCACGCGGAGCGAATGCGCCGCGCGCTGGTCAATCTCAACCCGGAACAGGTGAAAAAGAACGACAAGTACGTGATGAAAATCACCGGCGATGACGACATCGGCAAAGCCCAACTGGATAACTTTATTAACCCCAAAAAAGCCTATCCGGTTATAGCCACCACCTCCGAACTGATGACCACCGGCGTGGATGCCAAAACCTGCAAACTGGTGGTGCTGGACCAAAACATTCAGTCGATGACTAAATTCAAGCAGATCATCGGTCGCGGCACCCGCATCGATGAACGCTACGGCAAGCTATGGTTCACCATCCTCGACTTCAAAAAGGCCACCGAACTGTTCGCCGACGAACGCTTCGACGGCATCCCGGAAAAGGTGATGGATACCACGCCGGAAGATATCGCCGACCCGGAGTCTGATTTTGAAGAGCAGTTCGACGAGCACGAGGAAGAAGCCGAAGACGACATCATCGGTGCCAATGAAGATCCCGCGCCGTATACCGTCACCGGTTCAGATGATGTCGGCCCGCTGCCGGAAGACGACGAGAACAAAGTGCGGAAGTTCCACGTCAACGGCGTGGCCGTCGGCGTGATCGCCCAGCGCGTGCAGTATTACGATGCCGACGGCAAGCTGGTCACCGAATCCTTTAAAGACTACACCCGCAAAACGCTGCTCAAAGAGTACGCCTCGCTGGATGATTTCACCCGCAAATGGCTGGACGCTGAGCGCAAAGAGGCCATCATCAAGGAACTGGAACAACAAGGCATCATCTGGGAAGTGCTGGCGGAAGAGGTCGGTAAAGACCTCGACCCGTTCGACATGCTGTGCCACGTGGTGTATGGTCAGCCGCCGTTAACCCGCAAAGAGCGGGCGGAGAACGTGCGTAAGCGCAACTATTTCACCAAATACTCCGACGCCGCGCAGGCGGTGCTGAATACGCTGCTGGATAAATACGCCGACGCGGGCGTGCAGGAGATAGAGAGTATTCAGGTGCTGAAGCTCAAGCCGTTCGACAGCATGGGTACGCTGCCGGAGATCATTAAAAGCGGATTCGGCGACCGTAACGGGTATAATCAGGCCATCAGCGAGCTGGAGAGCGAAATCTACCACTTACCGCCCCGCTCCGCGTAACCACTCCCCCTTTTGCGCCTTCTGCTGCCACCGCGTAGCAGAAGGCCTTATTGTTAATGAAACATGGAACACATCATGTCAATCAGCTCGGTTATCAAATCATTACAGGACATTATGCGCAAAGACGCCGGCGTGGACGGCGATGCGCAGCGCCTCGGCCAGCTCTCCTGGCTGCTGTTTCTGAAAATCTTTGACGCCCAGGAAGAGGCGCTGGAACTGGAGCAGGATAACTATCAGTACCCGATCCCACAGCGCTACCTGTGGCGCACCTGGGCGGCGAACGCCGAGGGCATTACCGGCGATTCCCTGCTGGAATTCGTCAACGACGACCTGTTCCCGACACTGAAAAACCTCACCGCCCCCATCGATAAAAATCCGCGCGGCTTTGTGGTCAGACAGGCGTTCAGCGATGCCTATAACTACATGAAAAACGGCACCCTGCTGCGTCAGGTGATCAACAAACTCAACGAAATCGACTTCACCAGCGCCAGCGAACGTCACCTGTTCGGCGACATTTACGAACAGATCCTCAAAGATCTGCAATCGGCGGGCAATGCCGGTGAGTTTTATACCCCGCGCGCCGTCACCCGCTTTATGGTCGATCGCGTTGATCCGAAGCTCGGCGAGTCAATTATGGACCCGGCCTGCGGCACCGGCGGCTTCCTCGCCTGCGCGTTCGATCACGTAAAAAACAACTACGTGAAGAGCGTAGCCGATCACCAGACGCTGCAACAGCAGATCCACGGCGTGGAGAAAAAGCAGCTCCCGCACCTGCTGGCGACCACCAATATGCTGCTGCACGGCATCGAAGTGCCAGTGAAAATTCGTCACGACAACACCCTCAACAAGCCACTGTCGTCGTGGGATGAACAGCTGGATGTGATTGTCACCAACCCGCCGTTCGGCGGCACCGAAGAAGACGGCATTGAGAAGAACTTCCCGGCAGAGATGCAGACCCGCGAAACGGCGGATCTGTTCCTGCAATTGATCGTTGAAGTGCTGGCGAAAAACGGCCGCGCAGCGGTGGTGCTGCCGGACGGTACGCTGTTTGGCGAAGGCGTGAAAACCAAGATCAAAAAGCTGCTCACCGAGGAGTGCAACCTGCACACCATCGTACGCCTGCCGAACGGCGTGTTTAACCCGTACACCGGGATCAAAACCAACCTGCTGTTCTTTACCAAAGGCCAGCCGACCAAAGACATCTGGTTCTACGAGCATCCGTACCCGGCGGGCGTGAAGAACTACAGCAAAACCAAGCCGATGAAGTTTGAAGAATTCCAGGCCGAGATCGACTGGTGGGGCAACGAGGCCGACGGCTTCGCCAGCCGCGTCGAAAACGAGCAGGCGTGGAAGGTCAGCATCGATGAGGTGATTGCCCGCAACTTTAACCTCGATATCAAGAACCCCCACCAGGCGGAAACCGTCAGTCACGATCCGGATGAACTGCTGGCGCAGTACGCCAAGCAGCAGGAAGCGATTCAGACCCTACGCCACCAGCTGCGCGATATCCTCGGCGCGGCGCTCTCCGGCAAGGAGGCCAACTGATGGCGGTGGAAAAACTGATTGTCGACCATATCGATACCTGGACCACGGCGCTGCAAACCCGCTCCACGGCCGGGCGCGGCAGTTCGGGTAAGATTGACCTGTACGGCATCAAGAAGCTGCGCGAGCTGATTCTGGAGCTGGCGGTGCGCGGCAAGCTGGTGCCGCAGGATCCGAACGATGAGCCAGCGTCGGTGCTGCTGGAGCGTATTGCGACGGAAAAAGCCGAGCTGGTGAAGCTGGGGAAAATTAAGAAACCCAAGCCGCTGCCGGAGATTAGCGAGGAGGAGAAACCGTTTGAGCTACCGGTGGGGTGGGAATGGGTGCGGCTGGGAACCTTATTTAACTCAATCCAGAGTGGAGGAACTCCAAGCAAAATCAACCCTGCATTTTGGGGAGGGGATATACCTTGGGCCAGCGTAAAAGACCTAGGCTCTTCGCAATATATTTCGAAAACCCAAGACTATATTACAGAGGCAGGTTTGTTATCTGGTAGTAAATTAGCTGATTCTGGAGATGTATTAATTTGCACTCGTATGGGATTAGGAAAGATTGCTATTGCTTCTTGCCCAATAGCATTTAACCAAGATTTAAAATCGGTAAAGCTCACAAGTAATATTATTCCTGATTTTTTCTTTAATACCTATTCCACTGTAAAAATAAAAGGTACAGGCACAACAGTAGAAGGAATCAAGCAAGAACAATTGGTGAATTACATCACGGGATTCCCTCCATTTAATGAACAAAATAAAATTGTTGTTAAAGTTAAGGAGTTGATGTCCCTCTGTGACCAACTGGAACAGCACTCCCTGACCAGTCTGGACGCTCATCAACAGCTGGTTGAAACCCTGCTAACCACACTCACCGACAGCCAGAACGCCGATGAACTGGCCGAAAACTGGGCGCGTATCAGCGAGCATTTCGACACGTTTTTTACCACCGAAGCCAGCATTGACGCCTTAAAACAGACCATTCTGCAACTGGCAGTGATGGGCAAAATAACAACTCCGAAAATATCTCCCTCTACAAAGAACAAAAATACAACCGCACAAAACAACTCTATCTTCAGTGACCTAATGCAATATATTCCAGCACATTGGAATCTTTGTACCTTGGATCAGATATCAGCAGCTATCATAGATTGTCCACATTCGACACCTAAATGGACAGAACAAGGTTTTATTTGTGTAAGAACAAACCAATTTAAACCAGGATATCTAGATTTAAATAATTCAAGATACGTCAGCGAACAAACTTATATTGAACGAACCCAACGTTTAGAACCATCGTATGGTGACATACTTTATAGCAGGGAAGGTGGAATATTAGGGGTCGCATGCCGAGTTCCCGAAAAAATTAAGATTTGTTTAGGGCAAAGGATGATGTTGATTAGACCTAAGGAGAATATTTCTTCTGAGTATCTTGAGATTGTATTAAACAGCCCTTTAATTACGTCTTTGGCTCAAAAAATGACTACTGGCGGAGCTGCTCCAAGAATTAATGTTTCAACTGTAAAAGGATATCCCATTCCTTACCCTCCACTTGAAGAGCAGAATCAGATAATTGAAAAGATCAATGAACTGAATGGAGTTTGTGAACAATTAAGATCACACATTCAATCCGCCCAACAAACCCAGCTCCACCTGGCCGACGCCCTCACCGAGGCCGCCATAAATTAACCCTTCCCCAGAAACCAATAAAGCGGCTAAATAGCCGCTTTATTCCCATCACCAAAAATAATCTATCCCCGCATCCACGCCATTATTTTCATTCATTTTCAGCTGGACTTTCCTTCTATTCCCTGATGATATGTACAGGTACTTTTCGCAAGGCGCCCGTGCTGCAACACGAGCGCCTCGCTAATCACAATCACTATTTACAGAGAATAGCCATCATGACTACCCCGCATTCTATTGCAGAATTCACCGATCCAGAAGTCTCCCCGGCAAATAATCGTCTGGGCACCGTCACTTATGCGAGTCGTTATCCGGATTACACGCATGTTCCGGCAATTATTATGAAAGGCCAGTGGCTGGAAACCGCCGGTTTCGCCACCGGCTGCAAATTCGATGTCAGAGTGATGCCCAGTTGCATTGTATTAACGGCAAAGCTACCGGAGCCGGAAGAACCGGCGTTATTACAGTCGCTGCGTCGGGTGTGCAAGCTGTCCGCGCGTAAGCAACAGCAGGTGCAGGAGTTTATCGACGTAATTTCGGCGAAGCCTGCCAGGCAGAAATAGCCGCCCGGATGCCCGGTGGCGCTGCGCTTACCGGGCCTGGAAATCAACTACGTAGGCCGGATAAGGCGCAGCCGCCATCCGGCACTCACTACCCCTTCCCCCACTCACTCAGTAATCACAAACCGTGTCGCTGCAAAGCAGTTGAGGATGCGGTGCACCAGAAACACCATCGTCAGCGTCGCTACTAGCGCGACGGTGACTGAGGTGATGCGGTACAGATCGCTGAACACCAGATCGCTGTCCGGGTGCAGGTTCTGGCCGAACATAATGCCGATGGTGGTGATACTGGCAAAACCAACGCCCGCACCAACCTTTTCCATCACATGCAGACGAGCGCTGAAGCCTAGCCCGAGGCCGATCAGCGGCATCATCAGCAGCATATGGTTGCTGAAGTCATAAATGAGCAGTTGCACCAGCAGGATATACAGGCAGGCCAGCACCACGCCGACGACGCGCCAGATAGAGCTGAGCACCGCGCCACGATAATGCATCGGAAACAAAATCAAAATTCCCGCCATCAGCGCCGACAGCGAGTCGCTCAAATCGCAGATCTGGAAAATCACAAAGATCATCGTCGCCACGGTGCCGGAAAGCAGCGATTCATGGCGAATACGGGCATCATCCTTCTCAATACGCGGCGGCGGCTGACGCGGTTCGACATCCGGGATCAGATAGTGCAGCAGCGCGCTCAGGGCTACCGCCATCACGCAGGCCTCCATATTGGAGAACATCAGCGTGTGCCAGTTGGTGCCAGGGTAACTCATAAAGTTGAGCATCGTGCTCTGGCACACCACGCCCATCGAACCGAGCAAAAACAGCGGCCCCTTGCTCATAAAACGAAAGCGCATCACGTACAGGCCAAACACCACCAGCGTCATAATTACCGGCCACTGTGAGAGATAGCCGACAATCAACACCATTTCAACGCAGTTCACCGCCGCGCTGAATACAAACTGACGAGCAACATGGCGGTTAAACACCGGCACCAGCGACAACAGCATCAGCGGATAAACCACAAAAAACACGCCGTACTGCACGTTGTAGAAGGTCGAGATACTCAGCGCTATCGTCCCGGCAACGGAAATACGCACGGTCTGGCGAAAATCATTGGCGGTGTAGACAATATTCCCGTGCGGCGTAAAGACGTGGGCCAGGGTGTTAATAGACATAGTGAAGCCAGCTTACCAGGTGGATCTGCGCCCCTGCAAAGGTGCGGGCAAACATCCCCTCGCTGTTATACAACTGCACCGTAGCGCGGGCGCCGGTCGGCAGGGGTTTCTCCAGCGGGGTATCCAACGCAACGTGAATGCGCATACGCTGGGCATCGCGCACCCAGCGCGTCGACTGTTCCGGCTGCGACAGCTGTCCGTTAACCGCTTCCTGCCCGGCCAGAATCCCGGCATCGCTGCTGGTCACATGCGCAGGAAACACTTTGCCCGGCATGGCGTCAAACACCACTGCGGCATCGGTATTTACGCGGGTGTGACGCAGACTTTTCTCACGAAAATCGGCCACAATATCGGTCTGGTTACTGACCAGCGCCATCAAAGGCGTGGCAGCGGTGGCGTAAAGCCCAGGGTTGAGCTGGAGATTGCTCACCGTCCCGTCGGTTTCCGCCCGCACCTTCGTCCAGCCCAGGTTCAGTTGCGCCTCCTCCAGCGCATTGCGGTATTTTTGCAGCGTCACATTGCGACTGTCGTCACGTTCACCACGCTGGATCAGCAGGTTCTGGATACTGGCATTCAGCGCCGCCACCGACTGCTCGCTGGTCTGCCAGGTGGTGCGCACTTTATCCAGATCCGACTGCGAAACATTCTGCATCGCGCTCAGCCGCTGATAGCGGTCAAGCGTGAGCTTATCGTTGCGGGTGGTGTATTGCGCGGTGCGCAGGTTGGCGCGCGCAGAGGCGATCTGCGCATCCAGCTGTTGGTTGCTCAGTTTCGCCTGCTCAAAGGCAATCTGTGCGGCCTCAACTTTATTGATAAACGGCGTTGGGTCCAGTTCATACAACAGGTCGCCCTTTTTCACCTGGCTATTGTTGCGTACGTAGACGTGAGAGACATAGCCGGAGACGCGCGAGGAGACCGGCGTCACCACGCGCATCACGGTGGAATCCGGCGTCAGCGGGATCCAGATATCGGCAACAATAAACCAGGCGAATATTGCAAGGAAAGCGGCAATACTCACCCTTACCCAACGGGCAAATTTTTGTTCTGGGGTCATCATAGTTTTTTAGAGTTAATTATCTTCTTCGCGGATTAACCGCAGATTGCAGGCGATTTGATTTAATGTGGCGCTGAAGGCGGCAAGTTCCGCTTCCGGGATAGTACGGGTGACGCGTTGCTGATAGGTCTCAATCACCCGGTTCAGTTCTTCCAGCCTTGAACGGCCTTGCGCTGTCAGCGTCAGCAGGCGGATGCGTTTGTCATATGGCGATGTTGAACGCACCAGATAGCCCTGTTTTTCCAGTTGCGTGAGGGTACGCATCAGCGGTGGCAGCTCAATGCCCTGCACCTCCGCCAGTTCGCTGACCGAGACGTTATCACCCAACTGATGCAGTTGCATCAGCACCGTCCAGCTTGACTGCGTCAGGCCGGTATCGGTGATGGCAGCATCAATAATTGCACGCCACTGGCGTACCACCATTGCCATGCGCATCCCCATCGGACGGCGGGCAAACAGCTCATCTTCAGTCATCTCTCTTTCCCCTCTTAGCAGATGGGAAAATAATACTTATCAGGATAAGTATCAAGAAACAGCTGATAAGGAAGCATCAATTGATAAATTACGTGAATGTAAAAAAGGCCGGGCTGAATACAGCCCAGCCTCTGTGATGTTACGGTGGATCACTCAATCTGATCCCGTCGCAGCCCCACATCCTTTAACTGTTCATCGTTCATGCGTTGCAATACGCGCTGCGTCTGCGCCCGCAGTCGCCATCTTTTTATTGCCTGCCAGACCTGAACAAAACCAATAAACGGCTGTTTTGCGCGATTCTCGTGAAATTCCATACTCCACCTCCCCACCTGGTCAGAGGCTTTATCTTCCCGGATCTTCACCACCACAATACAGATTCAAAAAATACTTTTCTTTGCCATACAGATTGGCTAAAACGGTATCTGAACGCGATTTCGACCACCGTTCTGTACTGGTTTTTCCATCTGTATGGCAAGAGTGAGGGATACAGCATGACGCGTTACCAACATCTGGCTAATCTGCTGGCCGAGCGTATTGAGCAAGGGCTGTATCGCCACGGGGAAAAATTGCCCTCGGTACGTAGCCTGAGTCAGGAGCATGGGGTGAGCATCAGTACCGTACAGCAGGCATATCAGACGCTGGAGACGTTGCAGCTCATCACTCCACAGCCGCGTTCCGGCTACTTTGTCGCCCCGCGCAAGGCGCAACCGCCGGTGCCGCTGATGTCACGCCCGGTACAACGACCGGTAGAGATCACCCAGTGGGATCAGGTGCTGGACATGCTGGAAGGGCACAACGACAAATCAATCATTCCTTTCAGCAGCGGCGTCCCCGATATCCACCAACCCAGCCTGAAACCGCTCTGGCGCGAGCTAAGCCGCGTGGCGCAACATAACCTGGGGGCGGTGCTGGGCTACGATGAACTGGCCGGATACCGCGAACTGCGGGAACAGATCGCCCGCCTGATGCTTGACAGCGGTTCAGTCGTCAGCGCTGATGATATCGTTATCACCAACGGTAGCCAGAGCGGTTTGTCGCTGGCGCTGCTGACCGTCTGCCAGGCGGGTGATATTGTCGCCGTCGAATCCCCCGCCTATTACGGCACCATGCAGCTCCTGCGCGGCTTAGGAATAAAAGTCATTGAAATCCCGACCGACCCAGATACCGGTATCAGTATTGAAGCACTGGAACTGGCGCTGGATCAGTGGCCGATTAAAGGGGTTATCCTCGTACCAAACTGCAATAATCCCCTCGGGTTTATTATGCCGGACGCACGCAAACGGGCAGTGCTCAGCCTCGCACAGCGCCACGATATTGTGATTTTTGAAGATGACGTGTATGGCGAGCTGGCGACGGATTACCCGCGCCCCCGCACCATCCACTCCTGGGATATCGATGGTCGGGTGCTATTGTGCAGTTCGTTTACCAAATCCATCGCGCCGGGCCTGCGCGTGGGCTGGGTCGCTCCGGGTCGTTACCACGATCGGCTGCTGCATATGAAATACGCCGTCATCGGCACCAACGTTCCCGCCACGCAGCTGGCGGCGGCCACCTTCGTCCGCGAGGGCCACTATCACCGTCATGTCCGGCGAATGCGCCAAATCTACCAGCGCAACATGGAGATCTATACCTGCTGGGTACGCGAATATTTTCCCTGCGGGATCTGCGTCACCCGACCAAAAGGCGGCTTTATGCTATGGGTCGAGCTGCCGGAGCATATCGATATGGTCTGCGTCGCCAGACAGCTATGCCGCCTGAAAATCCAGGTCGCGCCGGGGTCACTGTTTTCCGCCTCCGGGAAGTATCGCAACTGCGTGCGCATCAACTGTGCGTTACCGCCGAACGAGAAACATCGTGAAGTGATGCAAAAACTTGGAGAGGCGGTGAAAGTGGCGATGGAATAAGCCCGCCCGGCAGAACGGCGTTTACCGGGCCAGTGATGCGCTGGTGGATATGTGTTTAGTGGTTCAGCGCGATAACCTCTTCAACAGCAAGTCCGGTGATACGTAAAACCGTATCGCGATCGATGCCGTCTTCCAGCATTGTACGCGCGATACGCTGCGCCTCAGCCCGTTGGCCTTGCTGTAAGCCTTGCTGCATACCCTCCTGGCGACCCGCTTCATGTAATCGTTCAGCTATCGTCATCAGACTCTCCTTGTGTTGGGGGGAACGTTCGGCCACCTCGTGAATAAACTGGCTAAAACGAGATGCATCGCCGCACTGCATCATATAATTAAACAGCACTTTAAGCTGGCTGTCGGTAGTGTATCCCATCACCAAAAGTGAGGCCAGTTGCTCCACCAGCCCCATCAGGTCACGCTGGCGGATATGTTTTTGTATCAACTCCAGCAAGGCAATACGCCGATGTTGCATGATCTCACTATCCGGCGTCACCTTACCTTGTCAGGATGCCAACGACATTCGGTATTATGCGTTGCTGCGAGGCGCTATCAACGATAAATTCACCTTTCTGCAAGGCGTACATTTTTTCTGAATACGCCACGCAGAAATGTTTCACTGTACCCGTTCAGGGTTTTCTCCGACATGGAGTGCGATTTATATGCAACGGATACGTCAATTCTTCTCCCGGCGCGCGACAACGCTATTTTTCCCGATGGCGCTGATTCTGTACGACTTTGCCGCCTACCTGTCGACGGATTTGATTCAGCCGGGCATCATCCATGTCGTGCATGATTTCAATGCCGATGTCAGCCTGGCTCCGGCATCCGTCAGTCTCTATCTGGCCGGAGGGATGGCATTGCAGTGGTTGCTCGGCCCGCTTTCCGACCGGATTGGCCGCCGACCAGTGCTGATTACGGGCGCGCTTATTTTCACCGTTGCCTGCGCCGCCACGCTCCTTACAACGTCAATGACGCAGTTTCTGGTCGCGCGTTTCATTCAGGGCACCAGCATCTGTTTTATCGCCACGGTCGGTTACGTCACCGTGCAGGAAGCCTTCGGCCAGACCAAAGCCATAAAACTGATGGCGATCATCACCTCAATAGTTCTGGTTGCGCCGGTTATCGGCCCGCTCTCAGGCGCTGCGCTAATGCACTTTGTTCACTGGAAAGCCCTGTTCGGCATTATTGCGCTGATGGGGCTGATCGCCCTGTGCGGCCTGGCGCTGGCGATGCCAGAGACGGTACAACGCGGCACGGCGCCGTTTAGCATTCCCGCCGTCCTCCGCGATTTTCGCCACGTCTTTCACAACCGGATTTTCCTCTTCGGCGCCGCAACGCTTTCGCTGAGCTACATCCCGCTAATGAGTTGGGTGGCGGTCTCGCCAGTAATCTTAATCGATGCGGGCGGCATGACCACCGCGCAGTTCGCCTGGGCGCAGGTGCCGGTGTTTGGCGCGGTAATCATCGCCAATATGATGGTCGCTCGGGTGGTGAAAGATCCCGGCGATCCGCGTTTTATCTGGCGCGCGCCGCCGATACAGCTTGTCGGTCTGGCCATCCTGATCGCAGGAAATCTGTTGTGGCCTCATGTCTGGCTGTGGTCAGTGCTGGGCACCAGTCTGTACGCTTTCGGGATCGGGATGATTTTCTCGACGTTGTTCCGCTTTACGCTGTTTTCCAACACTCTGCCTAAAGGTACCGTCTCAGCGTCGCTGAATATCGTCATCCTGACAGTCATGGCCGTCGCTATCGAAGTCGGACGCGGGTTGTGGTTTAACGGCGGCAAGATTCCGTTTCATCTGTTGGCGGTGGTGGCAGGAATTACGGCGGTGTTCACATTGAAAGGGCTGTTACAGCGCGTGCGTCAGTATGAGGTGACTGAACTGGCAACTGAGAAATAAACTCATGCCTGATGGCGTTACGCTTATCTGCGCCGACAGCAGGCCCCGCTATACGGGGCCTGCTTTTTTAAGCGATACGCGCAAACCCGGCGTCCAGGTCTGCGATAAGATCGCCCACATCTTCCAGCCCGATATGCACCCTGACCAGCGTGCCGCTGAAATCAACATCGCCAGCAGGACGGATACTGTTCAGTTCTTCCGGTTGGTTCGCCAGAATCAACGACTCAAATCCGCCCCATGA
Source organism: Citrobacter sp. CK181 (assembly GCF_030333595.1). Lineage (NCBI taxonomy): Bacteria > Pseudomonadati > Pseudomonadota > Gammaproteobacteria > Enterobacterales > Enterobacteriaceae > Citrobacter > Citrobacter sp. CK181. The sequence goes on from NZ_JAOWFN010000006.1 coordinate 294,054, forward strand.
GTAGGCCATATGGAACAGCGAGAAGTTATCGAGGAAATTTGCCATCTGCTCATCGGTCAGCCGCTTTTTCAGCACGAATGAAAACAGGCCAGAGCTACCGGAAAAGTCACGCCGAAAGTACTCATGTCCAGGGCACTCCGGCAGCGCCGGGTGGTTCACTCGCGCCACTTCCGGGCGAGCCGAGAGCCAGCGGGCAATCTGAATACTGCTCTCCTGGTGCTGCTTCAGGCGAACTGACAGCGTGCGTAAACCGCGGCTGCCGTTATAAGCGCTATCAGCATCCAGCGTCTGCCCCATCAGATAAGAGTTCTCCCGCAGACGATCCCAGCAGCGGGCGTTAGACACTGCTGTTCCCAGCATACCGTCGGAATGGCCGATGGTGTATTTAGTACCCGCCTGAATTGAAATGTCCACGCCGTAGTCGAGCGCCTTAAACAGCACGCCGGCCGCCCAGGTATTGTCGATCATAATGACAATCTCCGGGTTCACCGCACGGATCGCCTTCACCATGCCCGGTACATCCTGAACTTCCATAGTGATGGAACTGGGTGATTCGAGGAACACCACTTTGGTCTCCGGGCGGATCAAATCGACAATGCCCGCGCCAATCAGCGGATCGTAATACGTCGTTGATACATCAAACTTGCTCAGAATCTTATTGCAAAAGTCCTGCGTGGGTTCATAGGCCGCACCGGTCATCAGGAGATGATCGCCGCCCTGCACAAAGGCGAGAATCGCATTCGTCACCGCCGCTGCGCCGCAAGGATAGAGCGCACAGCCAACGCCGCCTTCCAGCTCACTCATCGCCTTCTGAAACGCGAAGTGGGTATAAGTACCACGGCGACCATAGAACAGCTCGCCGTTCGCACGATTGGCCGTCGCAAATTTTTTGTCCTTCACGGTATCAAACACCAGTGAAGAAGCGCGCTGGATCACCGGGTTCACCGCTCCCTGGGTATAACGTTTGTCGCGTCCGGCGATAATTAACTGCGTGTCGAGCTTAACTGAATCTTTCATAACGTCTCCTGTTACATCCTTAATCCATGCGGAAAGCCGGGACTACTGCGTCCGTGGTGTTGATATCAGCGTTCACCGGTTTCTTTCCGGCGAAGCGCTCCACAATCTGCGCCGCGTTCAAATCATGAATTACGTTGATAAGCGTTGCAGGCGCATCCGTAATCGTGCCCAGCACCACCAGCATTGGAATGGCCTCCATCGGCAACCCCAGTGTGGTGACAATAAAGATCTCACCGAGGAATGCACCGCCAGGGACGCCGCCGACGATAATCGCCGAGAGTACGGCAATCAGCATCGTCAGGAAGAACGTTTCGGTGGTGAACTCCATGCCTAAAACGGAATAGATAAAAACAATCTTCAATGCGGCAATCATCGCCACGCCGCCCTTATTGAGGTTAACCAGCAGCGGGATGGAGACATCAACGATTTCCGGGTTAATGCCCATCGCCTTACCCGCACGCAGAGTCACCGGCAGCGTGCCGAGCGAGGAACACGTCCCCAGCGCGGTCACCGAAGGTTCAATGGCGTTACGCCAGAAGGCCTTCACCGCAGGTAGCCCGCCGCCAATGTAAGAGTAAAGAACAGAACCGAAGATGTAGTAAACCAGCGTGGCAACCATGAACAGGCCGATAGCCCGGGCAAAGGTCAGCAACAGGCCGGAGTCCTGACTAGCCATCGTCGCAGCGAAGTAACAGCCGAGGCCGATGGGAGCCACCTTCATGATGATCGCCACAATCTTCATGATCACCGTGTTGGCGTCTTCCAGCAGTGAGGCGATGCGTTTGCCCGCCTGTTCTGACTGCCCAATGGCGATCCCGGCGATAATCGCCATCACGATCAGCGCCAGAATATTCGATTTAGAAAACAGTCCGATAAAGTCGCTGGTGGTGATCATACTAACAAAATCCATCTTGCCGCTGCCCGCCTGCACGGATTGCGAAAGATCGATAGTCACCCCCTGCGCCGGGTTATACCAGAGCGCGAGCGCCACAATTCCGGCGGCCGGAATAAAAGCCATCGCGATAGAGACGATAAAGATAATCGCCATAATGCGTCCCAGACGTTTCAGGTCGGTCATGCTGGCGATAGAAGACATTACGCTGATCCCCACCAGCGGAACGATAATCATAAATAACAGGTTCAGGAAAATCTGACCTATCGGCTGGAGTTGACTTGCAAACGTCGGAGCATAAATACCTAATAAGCCGCCGACAACCAGAGCGAGTAATAAAATAAGTGAAGATCTGTAGGGTTCGAGTCGTGACCACATAACAGGCACCTTTTAATTTAAATTATATTAAATGAGATTAAATTCACAATTTTTCGCGTTCTTTCTTTTGCCTCCTGTTTAATTTGTGACATAACTCACTTAAGTTGTTATTTTTTCATTTTGTCAGCAAGTTATTTCCTGTGATTCAATAGTTACATGTTTCAAACGCGAATGTAACGGCCTATTCGTACCGTTTTTGCAAATCACTTGTGAATAAAAGGAAACAATGAACACATCCATTTCCCTGAAGCATTTAGAGTTTTTTATCAAGATTGTGGATTGCGGTGGATTATCTGAAGCCGCTGCCCAGCTTAACGTGTCACCTTCAGCGGTAAGTAAAAGTCTGGCAGCAATGGAAGATACGCTGGGTACAACGTTAATTAAACGTACCACCCGCAGTATTACCCTGACCGATGCCGGGCAATATTTATTTAACCGTGCGACTAAATTACTCAACGAGTTTGATGAAACCTTAAATACCACTTCCGGTTATTATCACAGCCCGCAAGGTGAATTACGCATAACCTGTTCAATTGCCTTTGGATATTCCCGATTAGTTAATCTGGTGGATAAATACCGTACTCAATATCCAGACGTGAATCTCTACATCGACCTCAACGATAATTTTGTGAATCTGAACGAAACGGATTTCGACATCGCTCTGCGCATCTCCACCGCGCCGCCGCAAAACTATGCCATGCGCAAGCTGGTGCCGATCCGCTGGGCGTGGTGCGCCTCCCCCGGCTATCTGGCGAAAAAAGGGATGCCGCAGCGTCGCGTCGAGCTGGTGAACCATGATTGCCTGGTCTATCCCGGACTCACCCCGGTGCTTAAAGTGGCGGACGAGCAGGAGCGCCTGCACCAGTTAAAGCTGCATATGCCGATCCAGGCCAACAGCAGTCTGGTATTGCTAAAATCGGTGCTGGAAGACCAGGGCGTGGCTTATCTGCCGACCTACCTGATTGGCGATCACATCCAGAAGGAGGAGATCACGCCGCTGATGCTCGACGGCACCATCACCTGCGAAACGCACGCCCTTTATGCGCTCTATTTCCCGAGTAAATACAGCAACCCGAAGGTGCGTTCGTTTATCGATTTTCTGGTGGCGGAACTGGGAACATTGCCTGCATGGGATAACTGGATCCCGGGATGATCTTTTGCACGATCCCCCCGTCTGGCTCTATCCTTAACGCTATGAATAAAATTGCTGAACTCAAACGCGCCAAACAACTGGCGCTCTCGCTGCTGCTGATTGCCGCCGCCACGTTCATCACGACGCTTTTCCTGCCGCCAAATTTTTGGGTACTCGGCATTAAAGCCATTGCGGAAGCGGCAATGGTGGGCGCACTGGCGGACTGGTTCGCCGTCGTGGCGCTGTTTCGTCGGGTGCCGATTCCGTTTATCGCGCAGCATACCGCCATTATCCCGCGTAATAAGGATCGAATCGGCGAAAATCTTGGCCAGTTCGTGCAGGAGAAATTTCTTGATACCCAGTCGCTGGTCGCGCTCATTCGCCGTCATGAACCAGCCTTGCTGATCGGCAACTGGTTCAGTCAGCCGGATAACGCCCGGCGGGTTGGGATGCATTTGCTGCAAATCATGAGCGGTTTTCTCGAACTGACGGACGACGCCCGTATTCAGCGCCTGCTCAAGCGGGCGGTACACAAAGCGATCGATAAAGTGGACTTCTCTGGCACCAGCGCGTTAATGCTGGAGAGCATGACCAAAAACGATCGTCATCAGGTACTGCTGGACACCCTGATCGCGCAGTTGATCGCCCTGCTTCAGCGCGACAGCTCACGCGCGTTTATCGCACAGCAAATCGTGCGCTGGCTGGAGACGGAACATCCGCTAAAAGCGAAAATTTTACCGACCGAATGGCTGGGGGAACACAGCGCAGAACTGGTTTCCGATGCGGTGAATTCGTTGCTGGATGATATCAGCCACGACCAGGCGCACCAGATCCGCCATGCCTTCGATCGCGCCACTTTTAAGCTGATCGACAAACTCAAAAACGATCCAGAGATGGCCTCCCGGGCGGAAAGCATCAAAGCGTACCTGAAAGAAGATGAGGCGTTTAACCATTATCTTGGTGAACTCTGGGCTGATTTACGCCAGTGGCTGAAGGCAGATATTAACGCAGAGGGTTCCCGCGTGAAGCAGCGGATCGCCCATGCCGGGCAATGGTTCGGCGAAACGCTGGTGGCGGATGATGCCCTTCGCGCTTCGCTCAACGGCCATCTGGAACAGGCTGCGCACCGGGTCGCGCCGGAATTCGCCGCGTTTCTGACGCGCCACATCAGCGACACGGTAAAAAGCTGGGATGCCCGCGATATGTCACGCCAGATAGAGCTGAACATCGGCAAAGATTTGCAGTTTATCCGCGTCAACGGCACGCTGGTCGGCGGCTCCATCGGGCTGGTGTTGTATCTGCTGTCGCAAATACCGTCCCTGCTGACGTTACCCAACTTTTAAGCAGATCAATAAACACCTGGTTTTTACATGGTTATAATGCGTGGTCTTTTCATTGTCTCCCGTGTTACGGGGAAGGAAAACCATGTCGCTTATTACCGATCTACCCGCCATTTTTAACCAGTTCTCCGACGCCCGTCAGAAAGGCTTTCTCACCGTTATGGATCTTAAAGAACAGGGAACCCCGCTGGTCGGCACCTACTGCACGTTCATGCCGCAGGAGATCCCGATGGCGGCGGGCGCGGTTGTCGTTTCCCTGTGTTCAACGTCGGACGAAACCATCGAAGAAGCCGAAAAGGATCTGCCGCGCAACCTGTGTCCGCTGATCAAAAGCAGCTACGGCTTCGGCAAAACGGACAAATGCCCCTACTTTTATTTTTCCGATCTGGTGGTGGGCGAAACCACCTGCGACGGCAAAAAGAAAATGTACGAATACATGGCCGAATTTAAGGCCGTACACGTCATGCAACTGCCCAACAGCGCCAATGACGCTGCCTCCCGTGCGTTATGGAAAGCAGAGATCCTGCGTCTGCAACAGGCTGTGGAAACGCGTTTTGGCCGCCCCATCAGCGAAACCGCCCTGCGCGACGCGATCGTATTGAAAAACCGCGAACGCCGCGCGCTGGCCAATTTCTACCGCGTCGGCCAGCTTAATCCTCCTGCTCTTAGCGGCAGCGATATCCTGAAAGTGGTGTACGGCGCGACGTTTCGTTTTGATAAAGAAGCGCTTATCGACGAGCTCAACGGCATGGCTGACCGCGTGCGCCAGGAGTGGCAGGACGGCAAGCGGCTGGACGCCCGCCCACGTATTCTGATCACCGGCTGCCCGATTGGCGGCGCGGCAGAAAAAGTGGTACGCGCCATTGAAGAAAACGGCGGTTGGGTCGTCGGATTTGAAAACTGCACGGGGGCAAAAGCCACCGAACAGTGCGTTGAAGAGACGGGCGATGTCTATGACGCGCTGACCGACAAATACCTCGCAATTGGCTGTTCCTGCATTTCGCCCAACGACCAGCGGCTGACGTTGCTCAGCCAGATGGTAGAGGAGTATCAGGCGGACGGCGTCGTGGATGTGATTTTGCAGGCCTGTCATACCTATGCCGTTGAGTCTATGGCGATTAAGCGCCACGTACGCCAGCAGCACAACATCCCTTATATCGCCATCGAAACGGACTACTCCACTTCGGATATCGGGCAACTCAGCACCCGCGTCGCGGCCTTTATCGAAATGCTGTAAGGAGCGCCCGTGACGTATTCGATTGGCATTGATTCCGGCTCCACGGCGACAAAAGGCGTTTTGCTGGCGGAGGGCGTTATCACACGCCGTTTCCTCTGCCCCACGCCGTTTCGCCCCGCCGATGCTATCCACGAGGCGTGGGAAGCGCTAAGCGCAGGGCTGGACACGCGCCCGTTTCTGACGCTAACCGGCTACGGACGCCAGTTGGTTGATTTTGCCGATAAACAGGTGACGGAAATCTCCTGCCACGGGCTGGGGGCGCGCTTCCTGGCTCCTGAAACCCGCACGGTCATCGACATTGGCGGCCAGGACAGCAAGGTTATTCAGCTGGATAACGACGGTAATCTCACCGACTTTCTGATGAATGATAAATGTGCCGCCGGAACCGGGCGTTTTCTGGAGGTGATTTCGCGCACCCTCGGCGCCAGCGTGGATCAACTGGATACGATCACCGACGGCGTTGAGCCTCATGCCATCACCAGCATGTGCACGGTTTTTGCCGAGTCTGAAGTGATCAGCCTGCGCTCTGCGGGCGTTGCGCCAGAAGCCATTCTTTCCGGCGTGATCAACGCGATGGCCAGACGTAGCGCCAATTTTATCGGCCGACTGTCTGCCGGGGGGCCGTTGCTGTTTACCGGCGGCGTCAGCCACTGTGCGGCATTCGCGCGTATGCTGGAAAGACACGTTGCGATGCCGGTTTACACCCATCCCGACGCGCAGTTTGCCGGGGCCATTGGTGCGGCGCTGATTGGTCAACGCCAGAGAAAACGCGGATGATGGAATATCTGTTTTTATTTCATTCGACGGTGGGCGTCATTCAGACCCGCAAAGCGCTTCAGGCTGCGGGAATGACCTTTCGGGTGGCGGATATTCCGCGCCAGCTACGCGGCGGCTGCGGGTTATGTATTTACCTGAGCTGCCCCCCCGGCGAAGAAACGCGGTGGATTATCCCCGGTCATACCGAATCCATCTATCGCTGTGTGGATGATGGCTGGCACTGCGTAAAAACGATCGACGCCTGCTGAATTTCCCAACGCGTATGCCTTGCCGGGCTCTCACACGCCCTCTATTTTTTACTTTTTATTATCATTTACACATGTAATATAACAAACACAAATTAACGCGCTAAGTGAGAGCAAGTATGGTTCAGGGCAATGCCGATTCAAACCGTCATGCCATCAGTACGGCACTCTTCGGCTTAATGGTACTAACACTGGGAATGGGGATCGGACGTTTTCTGTATACCCCGATGCTACCGGTCCTGCTGTCTGAAGGTCAGTTTACCTTCGCGGCGCTTTCCTGGATTGCCAGCGCCAACTACGCGGGGTATCTGGCGGGCAGCCTGTTGTTCTCCTTCGGCGCCTTTCACCTCCCCTCTCGCTTACGACCAATGCTGTTGACGTCGGCGGTAGCAACCGGAGGATTAATCCTTGCGATGGCGATATTTACGCAACCTGCCATCGTGATGCTGATCCGTTTTCTGGCCGGGGTCGCCAGCGCCGGAATGATGATTTTTGGCTCGATGATCGTCCTGCAACATACCCGTCACCCGTTTGTGATTGCGTCGCTTTTCTCCGGCGTTGGCGCCGGTATCTTGCTGGGCAACGAGTATGTTATCGCCGGTTTACGCTATGCGCTTTCTTCCCATATGCTGTGGTCAGGCGCTGCCGTTATCTCCGCCGTGTTACTGCTGCTCCTGGCGCTCCTCATCCCTGCCCGCGCCCACGCGTTGCCGCCCGCTCCTCCGGCGCCGACGCATCATCCGCTGATGCGCTGGTGGCAACTGGCGCTGCTATATGGCTTCGCCGGATTTGGCTACATCATCGTCGCCACCTATCTGCCGCTGATGGCGAAAAACGCGGGCTCGCCGCTACTCACCGCCCATCTCTGGTCACTGGTGGGACTGGCGATCGTTCCCGGTTGTTTTGGCTGGCTGTGGGCGGCAAAGCGCTGGGGCGTATTACAATGCCTGACGGCGAATCTGCTGATTCAGGGAGTCTGCGTCATACTCACGCTCGCCAGCGACGCACTGCCGCTTCTTATTATCAGCAGCATTGGTTTTGGCGCGACGTTCATGGGGACAACCTCGCTGGTGATGCCGCTGGCGCGGCAGCTGAGCGTGCCGGGGAATATCAATCTGTTGGGTCTTGTCACGCTTACCTACGGCATCGGTCAGATCGTCGGCCCACTGTTAACCAGCCTGCTAGGCAGCGGCACGGAGGCGATCGCCAGCGCAACGCTTTGCGGCGCTGCGGCCTTATTTTTCGGCGCCGTCATCAGCATGATTCAACTTGTTAAGCAGCGGCAGTTTACGCAAAAAAGAGAATGCTGAAGAGCGCTGATGGCAAGCAGAGTGAACAGGTTGCCCATTAACAACCCTGACATAGCAGGTTTACCCCTGCGCTTAACCGTGATACGGTCATTTTTATGAATAAACAGACTGCGATTCCCCAACGCCATAACCGCTGGTGGCTGCCTGACTAAAGGCGGCACGGTTCTGTTTTATCCCCGTATTAATAGCCGCCGAAAGGCGGCTATTGCGTTCCAGAGACGTCTTTCGGTTTTTTCACGTAAAGGAGTCTTTGATGAACACAAAACCCACCATTCTGACCGGCGATCGCCCTACGGGCACCCTGCACCTCGGGCACTACGTTGGCTCACTGCGCCAGCGCGTTGCCTTGCAGCATACCCATCAACAATTTGTGCTGATTGCTGACCTGCAAGGGCTGACCGATAACGGTACGAACCCGCAAAAGATCCGCGACAACATCCCGGAAGTGCTGGCGGATTATCTGGCTGCCGGAATCGACCCTGCACTCACCACGCTCTGCCTGCAATCCGCCTTACCTGCACTGGCGGAACTGACCATGCTGTATATGAATGTCGTCACTGTCGCCCGCGTAGAGCGTAATCCGACGGTGAAAAATGAAATTGCGCAGAAAGGCTTTACCCGCTCGTTACCGGTCGGATTTATGGTCTACCCCATCAGCCAGGCGGCGGATATCACCGCGTTTAAAGCGGAATATGTGCCCGTAGGAGACGATCAGTTGCCGATGATCGAGCAGACTAACGAAATTGTACACAAGATGAACAGCCTGCTACCTGCCCCGCTGCTACGCCACTGTCAGGCGATTCTGAGCGACACCGGCCGTCTGCCCAGCATTGATGGCGGCGCTAAAATGTCAAAATCTCTCGGCAATACCCTGCAACTCTCCGCCAGTGAAGATGCGATCCACAAAGCGGTTAGCGCCATGTACACCGATCCTCACCACCTTAACGTCAGCGATCCGGGTCAGATCGAAGGAAATGTCGTGTTCACCTGGCTGGATGCCTTTCACCCGGACAAAACGAAAGTCGCGGCGATGAAAGCGCATTATCAGCAGGGCGGGCTTGGCGATCGCACCTGTAAAAACGAACTGGAAACCTGTTTGCAGGAGTTGATTGCCCCAATGCGCGAACGGCGGGCAACCTATATTCAGGATAAAGGCATGCTGATGCAGATACTGCAACAAGGCAGTGAACGGGCGCATGAGGTCACACAGACAACGCTACGGGAAGTGAAACGCGGGCTGGGATTGCCCATACTATTTTAACGCTTGTCAACCCGGCGGCAGGGTTGCCGATCGTGTTACTCCTCCACATTTTGCAGAGTGAACAAAAAGCTTTACACCGCGCACACGATAAGAACGATGCGGCGATCTTTTACGCAATGCCTGCGCTGACTAAAATAGCGCCTGCATTTTAAACAGAGGATTGTTGTTATGTTGTTCTGGAAAAAGATGGTGAAGAAGATCGACGCATTCTCAACGTTGATTCCACCACGCTACTTCCGGGTGTAAATCCAGGCAGGCCTGTCAGCGACAGGCCTGATTGCTTTTATGAGTTTTATTCTTGCGCAGTCCGCATTTTCTTAACACCACCACCCACATCCTCAGCCAGGCGTAACGATAAACCAGCGGATGCTGTAACCTGAGTAATGTCAGAAACATAGCGCCTCCCGCTAACGGAACGTCGGCAGTAAACCAAACACATCCAGCACCACCGTCAGATACACAATCCCTCCGCCGACAATCACCAGATTCAGCACCGTATTGTTACAGGGGGCGGTATAACGCGCCGTGGCAAAACGCTTACGGGACGCTTTCACCAGAAATGGCGGCAGGATCACGCTCCAGATGGTAAACGCCAGTCCCGCATAGCCAATCGCGTGGACAAAACCATTCGGGAAAAAGAAACAGACGGCAGCGGGCGGGAAATAGGTCACCAGCGCGGTTTTCAGTCTGCCGATGCCGTTATCCGGGAAGTGGAACAGATCGGCAATATAATCAAACAGACCCAGCGTAGCGGCCAGCAGCGAACTGGCAACGGCAAAGTTACCGAAAAAGGTCAGGATTAAATCCATATAGCGACTGGTAAACAGCCCACTGATGGCTTCCACAAACACATCAATATTGCCGCCTTTGGCAATGATCGGCGAAAACTCGGCGCGGCTGATATTGCCCATCGTCACCGCCAGCCAGAAGATATAGAGCAGCACGGCAAACAGGGTGCCAATCACGATGGAGCGCGTAATATGGGATACGCCGTGGGTGCCATACAGTTTCACCAGACTCGGCACATTGCCGTGAAAACCAAAGGAGATAATGCAGAACGGCAGCGTCATCAGAATATAGGGCAGATATTGCGTATTCGGCAGTGCGATGGCGACGCTATCGACCAGTTTCGCCACCTCAATATGGCCGATTAGCCCGGAGAACGTGGCAAAGAACGCCACAAACTTACCGACGATCAGAATGGTGGTGATCCGCCCGACCAGCAGCGAGCTATACCAGGCGATTACGCCAACCAGCATACTGACGACAATAACGGAGATGTTTGCCGGGAAACGAAAACCGCTATATTTAAACACCGTCTGCGCCATCACCGCCGATGACCCGGAGATATACGCATAGGTTAAAATATAGAGTACAAAACCAAAGGCGATGCCAACCACGATATTCCACTTTCGCCCTAATAGATCCTGAGTAAAGGTGTTAAAACTGGCTCCGGCACCATAGTGAAGGTTCACTTCCACCAGCATCAGGCCGGTTAATAACATCATGATGGCAATAACGATCAGAATAACAGAGGCGCCGGGAAACCAGACTCCCGCCATCGCAATAGGCAGGGAGAACATTCCCCCGCCGACTACTGTTGCGATGACAAGCATCGTCCCGCTAATAAGTCCGGGGGAACTCTGTCGTTCAATGGCATTAATATCCATGATAAATGTTCCTGTTGACTATTAATTATAATTACGGCTGTCATTTGTACATCTTCGGATAATAAAAAACAAAAAGCCCCATTTAAAAATGGGGCTATCAATACCATTAAATATAATCAAAACGTGCAGTAAAGAAGCGCAACTGCTTAGGCTCATAAATAAACTTCAGCCCGCGAATATCCTCTTTATGCTTATAGAGTTTAATAATGCCATCGGCCACCACATCCATATGCGCATAAGTATAAACGCGGCGTGGAATAGTCAGGCGTACCGTTTCCAGTTTTGGCCGGTGGTGATCGCCCGTCTCTTTATTACGCCCTGCGGAGATAATGCCACGCTCCATGCTGCGCACGCCCGTTTCCATATAGATGCTTGCCGCCAGACTCTGCGCCGGGAACTGGTCCTGGGTCAGGTGTTCGCAGAAGCGACGAGCATCAAGGAATACCGCATGGCCGCCTACCGGTTCAACAATCGGCACACCTGCCGCCTTCAGCTTATCGCCCAGATAACGAACCTGCTTCACGCGGTGCTCGATGTACTCAAACTGCATGGATTCACGCAGACCAATGGCCATTGCTTCCATGTCGCGCCCGGCCAGACCGCCGTAGGATGGCATCCCTTCATATACCACCACCAGCTCTTTAGCCGCCGAGAACATCTCATCATCGTTCATGCACAGGAACCCGCCGATATTCACCAGGCAGTCTTTTTTCCCGCTCATGGTACACCCATCGGCGTAGCTGAACATCTCATGGACGATCTCTTTGATGCTCTTGTTCTCAAAGCCTTTTTCCTGCTCTTTGATGAAATAGGCGTTCTCTACGCAGCGGGTTGCATCGTAGAAGACTTTGATGCCATGCGCCTGCGTCAACTCCCTGACGGCACGCATATTCGCCATCGAGACCGGCTGACCGCCCGCAAGGTTCACCGTCACCGCCAGACAGATATAGGCAATATTTTCAGCGCCCTTTTCGTCAATCAGTTTTTGCAGCTTTTTAAGATCGATATCGCCTTTAAAGGCGATATTCAGACCGGCATCGTGCGCCTCATCACGGACGATATCCACAAAGGTGGCGCCATTTTTTTCCTGATGATAACGCGTGGTAGTGAAATACATATTCCCTGCAACATATTGCCCCGGTTTAATCGCCAGCTGCGATAGCAGGTTTTCCGCCCCGCGCCCCTGGTGCGTAGGAACAATATGTTTAAAGCCAAACAGCTCCTGAACCGTTCTTTCCAGATGATAAAAGTTTTCACTGCCTGCGTAGGCCTCATCACCAATCATCATCCCGGCCCACTGCTTATCACTCATGGCGTTCGTACCACTGTCCGTCAGCAGGTCGATATAGATATCTTTCGAGTTCAACAGGAAGGTATTGTAGCCCGCTTCCTGCATTTTTTGGATGCGCTCATCACGCGAGATCATAGATACAGTTTCAACGCTTTTAATACGGAAGGGTTCTGCCGGATAATTCATTTTGTTTCTCCAGTTAACAGTGGTCATGTTCGTATTAATGTGAAGTAAAGCATACCTGGTCCATCAATAAAGATTGATGGAATATAACTATCCGCCTCCTGATTCAGGGGGAGAAATAATGTGAGGGCACTATGCAAGATTTAATTCATGAAGAAAATAGCTCCGTCAATATTCGCCATTGGCGTAAATCATAAAATCTGTAAATACGCGTGATTTAAATCACATAGCATTTTTTTACTGACTCAATTTCAACAAGTTATTTTTTATCTTTTGAATTGCAGTTTCCCTCCAGACGCGGTAAAAGAGAGAAAGCAGTGAAAACTTAACTTTCCAGCCTCTTTTCCGCTCACATTGTCGATTTTGTATACCAGGCTATTGTGAGATTGCGATCACCCTCCGCGCTTAATTTTGTGACTTACATCACTAAAAGTGTAAAGTAAAGTTTACGATACAGATCGATTTCAGAGATTACGATTTGCTTCAGGGATGAGGTTCACATTTTTTGGCATGGATTTGGGGAGAGTAGATAAGCAGCAAAGTTCACGTAGTTTGAGAATAAAAAGAGACCGTCGAACACAACGTTGCCAGTGGTTTTGATGAAGAACATTACTCTCTGCTGACGAGGTGGGATTCGCTATCCAACAGACACGCAAACAATGTGGCCCATCATAAAAGTTTTGATAAAGGAACGATTGGACCAAACGAGACTATGCACGTACAGATGTCGAAGATGATGAATGGAGGCAGGATTGTCGACAGGCTGTACTGTGTTCTGCCGACAAGCCGATTGACGTGCCGTAAGGGCTTGTAGAATGGTACATGAGAGAGGTGTTAAGGGGATAAGTGCGAAGGCCGGACTCGAACATTACAATTAACCCCTTGAATTAAAATCAATAAAAACAAAATAATTTTATGCGTACCAACGCAGATACCAACATATTAATTCATTAGATTTGGGACTCGAATCGGGGCAAAGCCAAGTGAACAAAAATTCCCCTAAGAGTGGATGATACAGATAAAGATGAGGAGCAGGCTTTAGCCTTGGCGAACTCCTCATTATCTTTTTACTGGTAGCTTCCCTACATTGGACAGCATTGTATCAATGTTGTCGATATCAACATTAATTGATTTCCCATTGCTTATAGCTCCTGATGATGGCCTGCCGTTACCCTAGTAACAATTTTGTGATCGCTGCGTTTCATCAGACCGGAGGCTTTCCGGGCACGTAGAATATCGATACTGGTGATGAACGGTGACTTCTCCATGACAGAGCAATCATTACAGTCAATTCTTACCAGCTCATATTTTTCGACAAGAAAGTTCACCGCATCGCAGAGCGATACTCCAGCATCAATGTGTTCCAGTATGGTGGTTTCATTACTGAACGGTGTGTCATTCAACGTCAGACCATAGTGCTGCGACAACAGACAAGTCAGTAACCGCTGCCAGATTTCAACGGGTGACAGGCAGGGCTGAGTCGCCCGTGTCGGGTGTGATGATATGGTTTGCATGATGTTTGCTCTGTGAGTTTAAGAGGATAAGTGGGGATTTACTGCGGCTCAGTTTGCTCAGGATAGATAGCAATGTAGACATAACCACATGAGCCTAGTGTATCGGCTTCGCAGGTGAGTCCATTGTGGTAAAGCGTGACGCAGTGCGGGTGGCGAGGGTTAAGCTCTCCACTGGTCAGCATCAGCTCAAGTTGCTTCATCATTAACGGAAATGCCTGGTCAAGGCGCAATGCAACATCGACGGCAAATGCCCCGCTAAATCCTGCGCGGTCAGGGAGAAAATATAGTCGGTTGCCCTCCTGTACCAGACGGGCACCAAAACAGGGGGTAATAGCACGTTTAAGCCCCCATTGCTGGCAGGCGGGATTCTCCGGCTTTGTACCGGATTCTGAGTGATTGTTCATTATTGTTCCTGATTAAAGGGAAGGATTAATTAAGAGTAACGCTTCGAAGAATGACATAGGGACCATTGCGGTCTTGACGACGTTCAGCAAATACAGCCAGAACGCCGCGTATGTCCTGAACTTCCCGGCCAGCATAATGGCAGATACTGCCGGACCATTTATATTTGCCGGTACAGAAGCGAAACAGCCGGGAGCCTGGATGCTGTCGGTACTAAGCCATTGCCTGACGTTTACTGATGATTTTCATATCCAGCCTCGCTCAGCAAATGACACAATGCCCTCTGAGCCGATAACCAGATGATCAAGCGTGTTCACATCAACCAGTGCCAGGGCTTCTTTAAGCCTGCCCGTAATGTTGCGATCGCATTGGCTGGGCTCCGGATCACCGGATGGATGGTTATGTGCCAGTACGACAGCTGCAGCATTAAAGCGAAGCGCTGACTTCACTACCTCTCGAGGATGGACCTGGACATGGTTAATCGAACCGGCAAATAGCGTTTCACTCTCCAATAAACGGTGCTGGTTATCGAGATAGAGCACCATAAACACTTCCCGTTCTTGTCCTGCCAGATGTAACCGAAGCCAGTCACGGGCAGCAGTACTAGAGGTAAAGGATATACCGGGCTGGCGCAGATATTTATCCAGCAGGTTGATGGCACGACGAATGGTGCGTTGGGCATAGGGGGTTAATCCGGAGGTCGCGGGGAGCAAACAACCATGCTGGGCCATAATCGCCAGTGGAAAGAGTTCAGGCTGAGATGACAGCGGGGATAATGCGGTATTCATGTTCGGTATCCCTCAGTCGATGAGATGCATAATGGCGCTGCACTCTGGATGGTTCAGCGCGTAGTCGCGTAAGCGATAATAGTGCTCAGTCATCGCGTCACACTCGGTGCGACAGGCGTGGTGGTTGTAAGCCATCAGACAGGCGACCATCCCTGCAGCTTCACTGGCAAGCTCTGCGCCATTTCCGTTCATGCTGTTGAACAATGTCCACTTCTCATCGTGATCTGACTCGGGAGCCATAAAAGCGCCGCCGTTGCTGAGTGTCGAAAAGCGCCAGATACCACCTTGGTAATCGGCACACAGCCGATCCATCCAGGCGAAAATGCGAGGTTCAAGGGTTATCCATTGTGGGATGGAGCCAAAGTGCTGCGGCCAGAAGCCGATGCGTAACTCGTCCGGGACCACTGAGGCAGTAATTGCGGTATGCTCCGCGAACTGATGATTTTGTGTATTCATTAAACTATCTCCTTATGCCGGAACGGTTGTTTAACGCCCGAAAAAATCGAGCATGTTTTCTGCCATTACCCACAGGGCGCGATTGAGCTTCACATCGCCATCAATACCGGTAACAGCACGGGTGCGGCTGCTTTTCCCCTGAGCGGTTCGCCCTGACAATCCCCCTTTCATCAGGTTCTCCTGCACGCGCTGGTATACGGTCCACAGGTCATCGCTGTAGTCCTCCCGACGACGTGGGGTAAGCAACTGCGATACCGTGACCGGCTGGTGGTCTTCACCAAAGCGATACTTCAGCGCAGCATTCGCCAGGGCGTTACGGGCTGGTTCTGGCAGTGCCAGTAACTGCATTGCATCGCGCTTCTCCTCCACCCGGTCAAACACACCGAGCACTTCGTAAGCCCCTTCAATCACCTTCTCAACGACATTCCCTTTATGTGGTACCCGCACTTCGCCGAATGACTGACCGCAGACCAGACCATTAGTACAGACGCCACGAAACAGTCCCGGCAGCATCTGGTAGCTTGATGAGCCGTCATGGCTGTTAAGCAGAATGATTTCCGGCACCTGATGTCCGGTCAGTTGACCGGCACGACGCAGGCGAAGCATATGTTTGGTGTGTTCCCGCTTGCTCTGGTCGCGAACCTTTGTCTGGCAGGCAAAGAACGGCTCAAAGCCTTCACGCTGCAGGTTTTCGAGGATGGTGATGGTCGGGATGTAGGTGTACCTGTCTGAACGAGATTCATGCTTGTCACTCCCGAACACGCTGGGTACATGACTCATCAGCTCTTCGTGGGTCAGAGGCCGGTCACGGCGTATCTGATTTATACGACCAAAGCGGCTGGCTAATCGCATGGCTAACTCCTTATCTGATAATAAATTAAAAACAAAAAGGCCATGTTCCCGAAGGAGCATGGCCTGTTGCTATCTGGTGTTGGTATGTTGTGGGGTGAAGAGGTCTGAAATGTAAGTAACTAATCGCTGTAGTGTGTGGTCCGGCACTCACTGAGGTCAGACAGCTCTTTTTGCGTATTCTTCAGACCCGGACTGAAAGTGCCTACTTTTTTATCGCTGACATAAACATCGAAATTTGCTGCCTGCCCCAGTGCGTCAATAAATGACACCCAGGCATTATCGCCATTCCTCCAGCCGAGGGATGAAGGTAATGGGAACTGACTGTTATCCATGACGACCGTTATTTCCGTCCCGTCGTCATGAGAACTTACTGATGTTCCATCAGGCAGGGTGAGATTAACGCCGTGTTGCAGAATATTCTGCGCATCCGGATTGCCAGTACAGTTCAGATTAAACACCACCTTATCCGGGCTGGTAATGATATATTCGGTCACGCCCATCCCAAAACCACTCGTCCACATATTGGGAATAGCCTGTGCTGTTGATACAGAAGCCAGCATAGCTAATGTAACTATTACATAAGGCAGTCGCATAATGTTGTCCTCAAATCATGTAATAAAGCTTTTGTTATTTAAAACAATAAAGTAACGAAAAAACAGTGGGATTATTTTATTTGTTTGTAGCGAAACGCTTCTTTCCCTGCATAAATCCCGACGAGATCGTCATAACGAGGGTCCTTTTTATTCGGGCGGAACGTTACTTTCATATCGGGACTGCACATATCCTTCATGGTGAGATTGAATTCTTTACCTGGCGTAATGGTATACCCTGTTGCCACATCGTCTTTACTGGGAGTGATCCACCCCCAAATGCCCCCCGGACAATCTCTGGAAGGTTTCGAGCGAACAACAATAAACCATCCCATTGAATCCACTTCCGTCGCTGTACACAGTTTTCTGACCTGGCGGTGGGCATCACACCAGAATATGTTCCCACTCTTATTATTCACTGCCGCAGGCAGAAACCCGCTATAAGGACGTGCTGCGTGAGCACTACCTGTGATAAGTAAGGGGAACAACATGACTGGTAGTAAAGACAACAATTTCAATTCTTTCATTAGATTAACCTTACATTCAATTGTGGAGACCATCTCTAATCAGTTTGTCCGGATTGCCGCCGACTTTCTGATGGAGAAAATGAATTCAGCGACTGCTGAATAAAACGGAAATGAGGTAAGGCAGAGATAAAATGCTTATCCTCCGACAACTGATAGAGAAGCTCACTGCGAATAAATGTTTCCCGCGATGGCCTTACCAGATGAATCTCATCCAGCCGGAAGACACGTAATTGCCTGTTATGTTCAGCGACAAGATACCAGTAACCGTCAAGAGCGATTAGCCGGTAAGGTGCAACGGCCTCATGACGCTCCCCTTCAGTCAGAATGGTGATGCGCTGACATCCCGAAATAGCTCTGACCAGCCTGTAGAAGGAGAGCTTTCCTGCCGGGGGGTGAGGTCTGTCCTGATGCCATACCAGACAGGGTCGTTCATCACAGTCCAGCAGGCTGCTTACCAGTCGCCGGTCAAAGCCCGGGAAAACCCCGGCCAACCCTGTGCGGTGAGCAAAGGTCAGAATATCTATTTCCTGCCGCGTACTGTGAATATCTGAGCGCAGACTGCACTGCCCCTGGTAGTAATCCAGGTCGAGATACATCAGCCGCTCCCGAAAGTCACGACGCAGCGTGCGCTCTGACACCCCGAATTCAGTTGCCAGTTTGCGAATAAACAGAGTTTCACCGGACACCAGGCGGCTAATAATCAACGACAACCTGACGGCAAGCCGGTCATGTCGCCGCTCCTGAAGCGTCATGAAAGATTTCTCCTGAGAAGTTAACTCTCTGAATTAATAATGATTACTTTAAAGGAAGGGGTGGACAGGGTATGGACAACATCGGAACTATTTTTTATTTGCGCCCCGGGCTTGTGAGCGCTCGTCTGACAGATAATGATACTTCTCCTGATTTAGTTGATGATAAAACGCAATGGAAAGGACGTGTCCACAATTAACACATCATTAACAACAAGTTCATCATTCGCAGAGAAAATTGCGATATCAGAAGAATATCCAGTCCCAGACGGCCCGTGCGACCGACACCACCGCATCACGCACGCTACGAATCATCGTTTTCAGCGATGCAGACAGGAACGAAGATGATTCTGCGGTATCGAAAACCCGGCCCACAGCGTCACCGAAACTGTCACGGGCCTGCGACTTTACCGGCTCTGTGCAGAATCTCCCGTGCAATTGTGTCACCACCGGGCTGGTGGCGCGGTCAGGCAGACAACGCATAATGGTTGCCACCATCTCCTCAATGCCCCATCCAGTGCGGGCGGACACCACACAGACCGGATGATGCGGTTTAAACATCGCCATAATCGCAGCCTGCTTCGCTTTAAGATTTCCCAGTTGGTGCGGTGAAGGTTTGCTGGTGAGGGTATCCCATTCATGACAGGGTTCGGTTTTGTCGGCCTGGTTTATCACAAACAGTACCTTTTGCCTGTAAGGTTGCATCACGCCGTGCCAGAACTGCTCGTCCACGGTCAGAGCCCGATCGTCGGCCTTAATGACCCACAGCACCAGGTCCAGCTCCGGCAGCATACGACGGTACAGGGCACGGTATTCGTGATCCCGCCACCCGTTTTCACCTACCCCCGGTAAATCGACAATCACCAGACTGTGACGACCGCTGCGCAACCGGAAGCGCAGTACGTCGCGAGTACAGGAGTTCACGTCACTCACCGGGGATACCTCGCCCCGGAAAAGTTCGTTGCAGAGAGAGGATTTACCAGCACCACTTTTGCCCATGATGCCAATCACCGGCTCGTAATGGGTCAGGTTCTGGATACGTTCAAGAATAAGCTGGCGAAGTGTGAACGGAAGCGACGCGAGCGGTTGTTCAAGGGCCTGAAGGCAGTCAGGTTTATTCATACAGTAGCCTCAGCGTGAAAAATAAAAAAACCGCGTTCCAGTCAGGAAGGCGGGGATTCACAGAGATGATATCTATCTGAAATTATTTTGAATTTTAGATTAATATACAAAGGACCTTGTGTAGCCCAGGACTAAACGAGATCCGCTTCGTGCCAGAAACGGACTTTACTAAAATCATCATGACTTCATCGAGAGTAAGCAGATGGACAATATATATCTGTAACAGTTATAGGCTCTTATATAATTCAATAGAGCATCTGCAGTTCAGATACTCTTCTTAGACTAAATAGAACTTATTTTCAGATAGAAGTTTTAAGGGGTAAATTTAAGACTAGACAATAAATATGTTTAATCTAACCACCTAAAGCAGTAATGGTATTTTCGAGTCTTCGTAAAAGATCGTCATAAGTGATAATATCCATCATGTGTGCATATTTTCTTTTTATGATTTCAAAGTCAAGTTGTTGGTTAGGACTCATATCCGAACCATCGATTTTATCACGTCCTACAATGATAATAGCCTTAGGGTTGGAAATATGAATGCTCATTCCTGATGGCAATGAAGAAGCATACTTTTGAGTAAGGGTCTGTTCTCCTTTTACTCCCCATTTTGATAGGTGAAAGAGATATTTTTCAGCTTGCATTATAGTCCCACTCAACTCTGAAGTGGGGATGCTATTACCTCTGTAATCATTTTTCTTGAGAATTCTGTCATCAAAAGGTTTCTTAATTTCAATTATATCAATATTACCGCTGGCATCGATAAGTGCTATGTCAATAAATCGATTGGTTTTCTTATTTTTATTGCTGTAATAATCATGAATGGTTACATTATTAATTACCATAATGTACTTTGGAAATAGGAGGAGAATAAAAGAAACCATCAAATCCTGCCATTCTTTCTCTGTCCAATGTTTCTTATTATGTAATGCATCTTTTACTAGATCTCTGATTAAAATGTATTTTTGAATCTCAAGTTTTTTGATTGCTTCTAAATCTAGCTGAGGTTTATAGTAGGTAGACCTTTTTTTAAGGTATGTTTCATATCTGTACTGAGCATCTTTCATGCCATTTATATATTGGGATAGCATTGTACTTACACGTGCATCTGCATATTTATTCAATTCTGTAGTGTTAGGGAATTTATCAATTAATTTTTTATAAGCCTCCCAAGGTATTGCTTCAGGATCTGGGCCTCCTATCACAATGGGGTTTGTATGGTCTAAAAGTTCAGACAGACGCCTAAAAATTGAGATATATCGTTCAGCAATAAATAATTTACGATTTAAAGCTATATCTTTGCTTATAAGTAGATCATTCGCAATATCAAGGATACGGGCTGGAATCTTAATGTAATTATTAATGTATATTCCAAATTTAAAGCGGAAGGTAAAACTCTCAAAATCCTCATTAGAACTTGGTTTGCATATCAGGTCACTAAATTCAAATAAAAAAACGCGAGATATCGTTACCTCACTGTGTTTCTTTAGTTCGATCCATACCCACTCGTTGTTTTCTAAAGGCCCCGCAGAATAATGAAATTCAAGTCCTGTTTTTGTAACTATAAAACTTATCATTTTCTTCTCTTTGCTAAAACCAAATGTACATTAAGCTTAATATTTTTAGGATAATGATTTAGTGTTACTTGGTTGTCAATCACATCTTTGGTATAAGGCATTAGCCATTTTATCAATTGTATCTGCAAATTCTTCTATATAGGAAGACCGTTTCGTCCGCTCCTCGCTCATAGCGGACCTTCAGATCAGCCAGCTTGCACGCTTCGAGCCAGAAGTAAACGTTCTAATTTTCATACCTCGACTATGTGCTCTGTACGTAACGGGACAAGGAGGAGATAGTGAGAGGACCCTGGATCGACTCAAAGGGTCGACTCAGATTCATCACTACAATGAGAAATCAGACGCAGAAACCACTGGGATCACAACGCTATTTAGCAGATCGCCGATAAGATTTCGCCGCTTGCCAGGCATGTTTCATCTTCTCAATAAACTCCAGTTTCTCTTCAGGTTGGATGTTCCACACATCCATAGCCGCAATAATCATGTCATAACGCATAGACGTATTATAAGGGCGAAGATAGCCCGCTATTCGTCCTTTTCCTTTGAGATAGTCCCAGAGATAAACTAACTGAGTTTCATCATCACGTGAAATCCAGTCAAAATCTGTCAGAAAAAAATCATATTGCTCAAGCCAACGATCATGCAGTTTTCTGAAATAAGAGATCTTATCTCCAAGTGAGCATGGAGCTTCATCAATGTATCTCATCACACCGTTGATCAGTTCACGCTCAGTTACCGGAGTGGGATTGTACACATCGGTACTTGCTCCCGCGTTCAGATAAAATCGAGAGAAAAGACGTTTCGTTTTTTTCGAAGCAGTCGCCTGTGGATTAGTTATCAAGTCCCAATCAATATCGTCCAAATCGATATTCAAATTAGAGAAATCAATATTGGTGAAGATATTATCGTCCATTAAAAGGGAATTAAAATCACTAGAACAACCGACGTCATTCCCCAACCCACCAAGCGTCAACCCTGCAGATTTTACTGGGTATTCAAAAATGTAATGGTGAGCAAACCACGATGCTCTTGGTGTACCTTTGAAACATTCAAAATAGTCTTTATCAATCAGTTGCAGGTCAGCCCATTCTTTAAGAGTTTTCCGGCCAACTTTGATACTGTCCTGATCGCCCAAGAAATACCGCTCAAGGATCTGAGAGATCAAACGTCGAAACTGATCCGGCGTTTCATAAGTACTGCACAGTAACGAGTGATCTGAATCGAAAAACCTATCCAACATTTTAAGGTACATTATCTCGTAACGGATCATATCGTAATGCAACATCGTCTCTTCCCTCTAACTCTGGCTCCTGAACACAGATTAGCATGAGCATCTTTTAGGTAGAGGGAGGCGGGTCACAGGCTGAGGAATGGCTGATTTTTTACTGATATCCTACTGATTTTATTGTGATAAAAGCCTGACATTTTACTGCATTATTCCTGTTGTTTTCACTCTACGATCCTCCTCTGTTCACCTCATTAGAATCGTTCAACAGCAGATATGAACATTTGGGTTTTTAGTATAATTAAGGGGCACTCCCTGTTTCTATACCACCCTGTTCACAGCTCCTTCCCCCAATCATTAACCCTGTCTGTATTCCCCTGGATACACGGCTCCCTGTATCTGCCGTATCCCCTTCTCTTAAAAATTACATCTCATTCCAATCCTTTGTACTCCACCTGACAAAGGATAAATCAATGCACACACCTTACCCTTTCAATTCCAGATACACGATGAACTGGTTTCTACTGTCTCTACTCAATGACCACCTGAATCAGCTACTGAACCGATACTCGCGAATACAGGCACTCAGACTCGACCTGTTCTATCAGAAAGGTACAGAGCGTTATAAACGTCATTCATGGAATGAAACCGAGCGAGAAGTGCGCATGCTGGTTGAACGTACCCTGCAGCACACAAATCTGGCTGGGTATTTCTGGGTACTCGAGAATTCTGTAGACCACGGCTGCCATACCCATATCGTGTTCTATCTCGACAGGCACCTTAATCAGGCTACCTACCCAATAGCTGAGAGAGTTGGAACAATATGGAGGGGAATAACGCAACGAGAAGGCTATTACAACCGCTGCGAATACAAGTCCACTTATGAAGTCAGTATTGATAGGCCGGTGAACTACGGTGATACCGAAGCCATCGATAACCTGCGCTACATCATCAGCTATCTCGCCAAAGAAGAGCAAAAGCACGGTCACTATCACTACGGAGCCAGTGAGGTACAGCCCCCCAGTGGACTGGGGCGTCCTCGCACTTTGTAACTTACGTTCTGCATTTTATTACGTATCAATCCATTGATGTGGAAGGGCTGGTAGTAACGAGCAATCAACCACCAGCTCAGGATAATCCCACAATGGAAGAAAACATCATGACAGAACAAATTTCTTTGCTTGATGACCAACTGGTGGATATGCGGTTCATCACGAAGCTTACAGGGCTTACGGACAAGTGGTTCTACAAACTGATAAAAGATGGCCTGTTCCCGAGACCAATTAAGTTGGGCCGCTGCTCCCGCTGGCGAGAGAGTGAAGTCGAAGACTGGCTATTAGAACGCATCCGTTGTTCGCGCGAGTAGCAAGAGCACGCTATCGGTCTGAATATCTACAGGGGAATAACCGAAAAATGTCAGTAGCCGCAATAAGTCTTTTTTAGAAATACAAACCGAAGCTGTGTTAATCAGAGGATGAAAGCCCAGTGAACGACTCGCTGATACAGAAGAATCGATAATAATTCGAATATCCCTCTCCTTGTTATGTGCAATAGCGAAAGGCGTAACCCCACCAGGTTCCACACCGAGTATTTCTATTAACTCGTCTGGTTTAGCGAAAGACAGACGCGATTCATTAAGCTGGAGCGCTAGCTCGCGAAGATCTGCCTTTTTATTGCCATCAAGAATATGCAGGTAGAAATGCTTACCAGAACTATTTTTCAGCAACAGGTTCTTCAGCAACTGTGCCGGAAAATCCGCAGCAAAACTCGCATGGTCAGCGACTGTCTTCACTTCCAGATGTGATATGTACTGAAAAGATATATCCAGCTCATTAAGCAATTTCAGAACCGCATGCTCATTCATATTTCCCCCTAAGTTTCATCACTGCCTTTAGCTTATGTCACAGGCAATGTAATTCACCTGAAGCTCATCTTGAATCAGTCCTTCTGTTAAGCCATTATCCTACTGGCACAACCGACCTCAGGATGAGCTTCTTACTTTTAACGATGTGTCAGAACTATCTTGTGCCGGGCGAACAGCGTTTCCGCAGGCAGCTGAAACTTATATTCCGCAGCCTTCAGCCTTCTTGATTTAAGCATTTTCATCGTGATACCACTTGTTTTCCCAGACTCAACTTGTCTCTTGATTTCGCCTGTGCTCAGCATGAGTTGCTTCTGCAAAATCGACAGCAAGCTGACCTGAAAAGAACGGGAAATCCTGACGCTAACCTTGACCCGTTTGCCGGGAGAAAAGCTGACCAACCACTGCTCCTAGATGCGAAAGTCAGGCCGACCCGAGATCTCGGCATTATTTCGCTTCAGCGTAGTTGTGTCATAGGCAAAATGTAGAACCGTGGCTACATCGTTCATCATCAATCGGTGATGAAGTTCGCGGTCAATTTTGCTGACGTACAAGCGCGTAAACAGGGAGATATTCCAGGTGTAATCGCAGTGTGTGCATTTATAGATACTCCACACGTCCAGCACCTTCTTTTGCAAATTAACCCGAAATGCCCCCGAAGGCAAAAAGTTCAGTTTAATGCTGCATGAAGGGCAGCGTTTCGCAATGCGCTGATACCCCACGGGCGTGGCGGTCCAGGTAACTTTCATATCCCACCTTTTTTAACCCATACAAAACCGGATCCGTACTGAGCGGACCATAGATGTTTATGTATGAAAAATATTTATGAGATATTTTTCAGTGGGTTAAAAAAAGATTTCCAACGCTAAAATCCTGTCAGCCAACAATACTTAGGTCGAGATTAACAAAGTAGCCATCATCGGGGACATGAGTTTAATCAATTCTGGTAACGTTTCTTCCTGGATGCGACGAACAGAGGTTCGAACAATTAATCGCCAAAAAAGAGTTAACCCCACCGCGAAGAACCCATTAACTAGTACATAAGTACACTTTAAACAGGTATTGGACCATGACATTCTCAATGATGACTCTGCACGGCTGGTGGCGCACTTCCCGTTAACGGGCAGTATCGTCACGTCTGCAATCCGTACACCGATACCCTGCCCGCCATGAGCGGGCTTTTTTTTGCCCAAATTTTGTCATACGCGAAAAGTCCATCGCGTAAACGCAGCTAGGAAGCACTGCGTAGTCACTGATTTTACTTCATGTGCAGAGTCCAGACCGCAGCACCAGGCCCGGTTTCCAGGCACTGCGCAAACATTAAGGAGCAATAATGAGTACCATACTTAACCCACGCTTCGGCGAATACGGCGGAATGTACGTCCCGCAAATCCTTATGCCCGCCTTGCTTCAACTGGAAGAGGCCTTTGTTAACGCACAGAAAGATCCGGCATTTCATACCGAATTTACCGGGCTGCTGAAAAACTACGCCGGGCGTCCAACAGCTTTGACCCTGTGCCGCAACCTCACCAGAGGAACCCGCACCACGTTATATCTCAAACGTGAAGATCTGCTCCACGGCGGCGCGCACAAAACCAACCAGGTTCTGGGCCAGGCGCTGCTGGCAAAGCGCATGGGGAAAACTGAAATCATTGCCGAAACGGGGGCCGGACAGCACGGCGTTGCCTCGGCGCTCGCCAGCGCACTGCTTGGCCTGAAATGCCGTATTTATATGGGCGCGAAGGATATTGAGCGTCAGTCGCCGAATGTCTTTCGTATGCGCCTGATGGGGGCGGAGGTGATCCCGGTGCACAGCGGTTCTGCAACCCTGAAAGATGCCTCCAACGAGGTGCTTCGCGACTGGTCAGGAAGTTACGAAACGGCGCATTTCATGTTAGGCACGGCGGCTGGCCCTCATCCATTCCCAACCATTGTTCGTGAGTTCCAGCGCATGATCGGCGAGGAGACAAAAGCACAGATTCTGGAAAAAGAAGGCCGCCTGCCGGATGCGGTGATCGCTTGCGTGGGTGGCGGGTCCAACTCCATCGGCATGTTTGCTGACTTTATTGATGAGACATGCGTCGGGCTGATCGGCGTGGAGCCTGCTGGTCATGGTATTGAAACCGGCGAGCACGGTGCCCCGCTGAAACACGGTCGTGTGGGGATCTACTTTGGCATGAGGTCACCAATGATGCAGACCAATGAGGGACAAATCATTAAATCCTGTTCCATTTCTGCCGGTCTGGATTTCCCTTCCGTCGGACCACAGCATGCGTACCTGAACAGCACGGGGCGAGCGAACTACGTCTCCATTACCGACGATGAGGCACTGAATGCCTTCAAAACTCTGAGCCGGAAAGAAGGCATTATTCCCGCCCTGGAGTCCTCTCACGCGCTGGCTCACGCCCTGAGAATGATGCGTGATAATCCTGACAAGGAGCAGTTGCTGGTGGTGAACCTCTCTGGTCGGGGAGACAAGGATATTTTTACCGTAAACGATATTCTGCACGCACAAGGAGAAATATGATGGAACGCTATAGCACGCTTTTTACTGAGCTGAAAACCCGTGGCGAAGGCGCTTTTGTCCCCTTTGTCATGATCGGCGATCCGGGCCCGGTGCAGTCGTTCCGAATCATCGATACCCTGATTGCGGCGGGCGCAGACGCGCTGGAACTGGGGATCCCATTTTCGGATCCGCTGGCCGATGGTCCGACAATTCAAAATGCCGCGTTACGAGCCTTTGCTGCAGACGTCACACCACCCCTATGTTTTGAAATGCTGGCCACGATTCGCCAGACGCATCCGGCTATTCCGATGGGTCTATTAGTGTATGCCAATCTGGTCTTCAACCGTGGCATCGACGCGTTTTATGCCGAATGTGCACGTATTGGGGTTGATTCGGTGCTGGTGGTGGATGTGCCGTTCGAAGAGTCGGGGCCGTTCTGTCAGGCCGCGATGCGGCATGACGTGGCCCCCATTTTTATCTGTCCACCGAATGCCGACGATAAACTCCTCCAGGAGATTGCTCGTCATGGGAGAGGTTATACTTATCTGCTCTCCCGGGCAGGGGTCACAGGTACCGAACGGCAGGCGACAAAGCCGCTGCAACATCTGATTGCAACGCTGGATAAATATCAGGCCCCGCCAACCCTCCAGGGGTTTGGTATTTCCACGCCCGAGCAGGTGGCGGGCGCAATTAACGCCGGTGCAACGGGGGCCATTTCAGGTTCTGCCATCGTCAAGATCATTGAGAAACATGTCGATAATGAGGAGGCGATGCTGGCTGAGCTGAAGGCATTTGTGATGAGCATGAAAGCGGCAACGCGTCAGGGGTAAGACCGTTAACCAGGCCTGCCTGTAACGGCGGGCCGTCAGTTACGCAAGTGACGATATTGATTAGGGGGAATAGGTCTTTTTAGACCTTTTATCCCTGACGTGAGATCGCTGGTATGGACATTGTTCCGTTACTGGAATGTCATCATCATTGAGTCAAAATCGATGGTCCATTTATAGTGTTTTAAAAACTGATGACTGATAAAACCGTCCAGAATCATACCCGATTCAGTGAAATAGAGCTCTTCTGGTAAGACACCATAAAGTCCTGTCGAATCTTTTTGAATTAAGGTACCGACAGAGATTCTGTCGATGGGCAGACGGGTTATTGCAAAACCGCCACCGCCAAGTCCGCCTTTATCGTCATCCGGAATCACGTGCTCTCCGTCCTGCAATTTCACCCCAACATAATTTAAGGCTTCTTTTTGCAACAAAATTGCGGCATCCGGATCGTCAAGACCGGAATCGAGGAAAAAGGTCATGTCTTTATTACCGTTCACCGCGCCTTTGACTATCATGAAATGCGTTCCCTCAAGGATAAATGGAACGTTTACGCCACCACCTTTGGCGACGTTGTTTTGACTTTTTTTATTTCTGGGCATCAGCACCAGTTGTCGTTCTGGATAGTCCAGCGTAGTGAGGAACTGGTGAAACACGCCAGTGGATAAAATACCGTCGACATTAATTTTTTCTCCCGTCGTTTCATCCGTAAAAACCCATGAGTCTGGAAATTCTGCAATATCAATCGGTACGTTATGCAACGTGACTTCTCCCAGACCCAATGTCTGCAGTCGGGAATAATGCGTTTCTGCGGTCTTTCCGCCGGCATACGTCCCCGTGAAACTGGCTTGCGGTTTGAGATCCAGTTTTTTTGTCATTGTCGTGTTAAGAACAAATAAATCGGCGCCAGTATCGATGAAAACATAAACAGGCTGCCCGTTTACCCTGACGGATACCACCGGTAGATGATTCATGGAGATAAACGGCAGCACGGCCCGGTCAGCTTTCCACTCGGGTTTGTAGGGTTGGTCTGTGCCAAATGCGTTCAGTAAACTCAGAAGGGCGCTTTCATGCTGACTGAGGGACTTTAGTTGCGTGTCGTCGAACAGCGTTTTCGCCTTCGAATACTGGCCTGTCTGATAATAGACGTAAAGTAGCTGAACCCGACTTCTCAGATCTCCGGGAACCTTTAGAAACAATGTTTCCGCCTGCGCATAATTGCCCTGCAAATAACGAATCAATCCCTGTGTATAGGTCGCTTCGTCCGCGTACAGAGGGTCATCTAATAACGGCTTCAGATATTCTTCGGCTTTAGCGAGATCTCCTGCGAGCAATTCATCCTGTGCAATATCCCAGCGCAGGGCATTATCAGCAGGATGTTCTGCAAGACGACTTGTTCTGGAAACGAGAAGATCGCGATAATCCTGGCGATTCAGTCGCTCGTCAGAAATGTGCTCCTGAGTATTTTCATCCTGGCGCGTATTCTCATTCTCCCCCGCAGCAAAGGGGATAAACGAAATTGAATAGAGGGCAATGGATGTTGCTATTATCCTTATAAACATAATTAATGCTCCTTTCTGATAAGATGAGTAATGCTGTGATGCGGGAATTAACTCGTTTCTGTCAACATCAGAGACCAGAAGGTCGGGGGTAATCAATATGGTTGCTACGCAATAATCGACACCGCCACAGGCAGCGGTGTTTATTCAGACGCACAGAAATGCAATATCATGACGGGTATTCTGGTTAATCTCCGTCATTCTCTTTCACGGGAATGTAACTGAACAGATCGCCCGGCTGGCAATCAAGGTATTTGCATAATGCATCAAGGGTTGAAAATCGAAAGCCTTTAATCTTCCCCTGTTTTATTAGCGACAGATTCTGCTCCGTAATTCCAATCGCATCAGCAAGTTCCTTTGACTTGACTTTCCGCGCGGCCAGTAATACATCCAGTTTTACAATAATTGCCATAACAGTTACCGCCTCAGAGGAAAAGTTTATTTTCTTCGTACAGGATACTCGCCTTTTCCAGTATTTTAGCCACTGCCATTACGCACAGCGCAATAAAAAACCAGACGACATGATAGAGCTCAAACCCGATTAATATTACACGCTCTCCTGCGGAGTTCAGCATCGTCAGCCAGTAACTGGTAATGGGATCGGCAAGCAGGGTCATCACCGTCCAGACTCCCAGTGAGGCACCAACTCTGCTCATATGTTGTGCCGATCGAGTGGAAAAATAGTTCCGTCGGGCATAGGCCTGAAACAGCGATCGTAGTTGATACAGGCAGTAGCAAAGTGGCGCCATAACCAGCAGGCTGATGACGCCGGTACCCGCAGCCTGCCACCATGGCAACGTCTGCAAACTGACGTTGAGCGCAGCGAGCCGTTGGTCAGTGAGAGACAGCGTTATCCCATAGAACTCATTCGAAAATGACAATGCGGGAAAAAACAAGACAATCGAATTTAACAAAACGACGGCGATCAGCAGTATCATGGTGAAAGTGACCATTCGTTGGCTGAGTTGTGCCAGTGCATCCGTGGACATAGAACCTCTGTGAGTCAGCAAAGCGTGATAGTGCAAACAATACACAAAATTAAAATAAAACAATAATTATTTATTGTTTTATTTTAATGAAAGTCAAAAAAATTAAAATTTAGTGTCGTATATCAATGGGTTAGTGATTTATTTCTTCAGCCTGTCTGTGGGACCGTGGATAGCCTAAAGATGAGGCCATGATCGTGGGCCGGATTGCGTTCTGGACATCGATCACATTTTTCCGACTAATACATATCCCTGCTGAAATTACGTGTTAGCATTCGCATCGTAAATATCTTTCAACTCCACCCGAGGCTTTGATGCTGGAGAATGTAATCATCTGATAATCAGTTTCCCCGACCTTTTCAGGACGAACTGATTATCAATGCGCCGAAATCGAATGCGGACACCGCTGTGTGTTTGCACGTTTTGCACACGATGATTAAACAGGTTTTCCAGTATGAATTTATCCCGTCAGGAACAACGTACCTTACACGTTCTCGCCAAAGGTGGACGTATTTCGCACGTTCGCGACACGTCAGGCCGCGTCACCGCCGTTGAGTGCTACAGCCGCGAAGGGCTGTTGCTTGCGGACTATACACTCGCCGTCTTCAAAAAACTCAAAAATAAAAAGCTGATCAAATCCGTCAATGGTCAACCCTACCGTATTAATACCACCGGGCTGAACAACGTTCGCGCCCAGCCAGATAACCGTTAAGGAGAGGATCATGGATATCCCACGTATTTTTACCATCAGTGAAAGCGAACACCGCATCCACAATCCGTTCACGGAAGAGAAGTACGCCACGCTGGGTCGCGTGCTGCGCATGAAACCGGAGACCCGAATTCTGGACCTCGGCAGCGGCTCGGGCGAGATGCTCTGCACCTGGGCCCGGGATCATGGCATTACGGGGACTGGCATCGACATGAGTTCGCTCTTCACCGCGCAGGCCAGACGCCGCGCGGAAGAACTCGGCGTCAGCAGACGCGTACATTTTATTCATAATGATGCGGCGGGTTACGTCGCCAATGAAAAATGTGACGTGGCAGCCTGCGTCGGCGCGACCTGGATTGCCGGAGGCTTTGCCGGGACAGTCGAACTGCTGGCGCAGAGCCTTAAACCGGGCGGGATCATGCTCATCGGTGAACCTTACTGGCGTCAGCTTCCGGCAACGGACGAGATAGCCCAGGCCTGCGGCGTCAGTTCGACAAGCGATTTCCTGACGCTTCCAGGGCTTGTCAGCGCGTTTGACGACCTCGGCTACGACGTGGTGGAAATGGTACTGGCGGACCAGGAAGGCTGGGACCGGTATGAGGCCGCGAAATGGCTGACCATGCGCCGCTGGCTGGAAGCCAATCCTGACGACGACTTCGCCGCCGAAGTCAGGGCCGAGCTAAACATCTCGCCGAAACGCCATGTAACGTACGCGCGGGAATACTTTGGCTGGGGCGTGTTCGCGCTCATCGCCAGGTAACAACAGGTTCCCGGTATTTCTGACCGGAGATACCGGGGCTTCGCCTTTGCTTTGATCTGATGCATCACCTGCACAATACATATTC
Source organism: Citrobacter sp. CK181 (assembly GCF_030333595.1). NCBI lineage: Bacteria > Pseudomonadati > Pseudomonadota > Gammaproteobacteria > Enterobacterales > Enterobacteriaceae > Citrobacter > Citrobacter sp. CK181. Next base: position 325,882 of record NZ_JAOWFN010000006.1, read on the forward strand.
AGTATGTTTATTAATCAGGATATCACCATAAGGAGCATCATATGTCACAATATGAACAGTTCTGCCAGGCTTGCGGAATGCCTATGTCGGCACCCGATGCACACAGTGCCAGTGATCAATATTGTGCGTACTGCAGCGACAGCAACGGCAATCTCAAACCATGGGAAGAAGCGGTATCAGGTTTAGCCAGCTTCCTTGATTCCTGGCAAAAAGTCGGCCCGGAGGAAGCACATAAGCGTGCAAAACGTTATCTGACGGCAATGCCAGCCTGGGCTCATAAAGCGGACGAGTGATTTGAACTGATTATCTACACTCCCTCTGAATCTATTCAGGAGAGCCGATGTTTTCTTACATTATGCTTGGAACCAACGACCTGCCACACGCCATTACATTCTACGATCCGCTAATGGAGATGCTGGGGTATCCCCGTGGCGGCAGGAATGAGAACGTCGCATGGTGGGGCGTATTCAACGGTAATAACACGACGGCACTGGGTATCGGCAGACCTTTTGACAAACAGGATGCCACGACCGGAAATGGTGTGATGGTCGCCCTGATTGCGCGTTCTGCCGAACACATTCAGCAGCTTCACGCGCTCGCTTTAGACCACGGCGGCACGGACGAGGGAGGACCTGGCCTGCGCCCGCATTACGGCGAAGGTTTCTACAGCGCTTATGTTAGAGATCCCGATGGCAACAAGCTGGCTTTCGTCTATTACACCGCACAATCCTGAGTACGATAAATCGGGGGCCTCAGCGCCCCCACCTGAAACTAAACCGATCCCGCAAATTTCAGAGGAGCGTTGGACGAGTTGATAAATGCCGAGATGTCTGAATGTTTTACGCTTGAACTCCATAGTGTGCTAACCAAAGAACAGTAACGACACCCCACACAGGCTTACTTCGCCTCCTCCGATAAAACTTAGCTAATCCGCCATTCACACCCTGCCCGCGTAGCCCGTACAAGGACTGCTGACGCCTGCGTGTTATCTCGCAGCAAGGAACAATACAATGTACGCAAAATCTTTTATTGCTCTCGATGGTAACGGTCGCTTGACCAGTGCCCGTACTACACAGAGCGCCCCTTACGACAGGTATACCTATCACCTCTGCGTTAGTTCACTAAATACCATCCGGAACACGACACAGAACTCCCATGGCTTGAGCACTCCGACACTGACCTGACCAAAGGTGGTCAAGCCAGCGATAACATACAATTAATTAGCATACTTATGCTGCATGATGGGGTTGCGGTTACAACGGCCTATTTAGGCCTCGACTGGAACAATCTTACCAATACAATAATGTTAATAACCGGCTCAGAGCCTCTAGGAGTTTTTGCATATTGTTGTTACTGTATAACAAAAAATGAGGTCACTATGAAAACAACATTGTACAAAGATTTCACCTTCGAAGCCGCACACCGTCTCCCAAACGTTTCGGAAGGTCATAAATGTGGTCGCTTACATGGTCACTCTTTTGTAGTTCGCCTTGAAATCACCGGCGAGGTTGATCCTAACACCGGTTGGATTATCGACTTTGCTGAGTTGAAAGCGATTTTCAAACCTACTCTGGACCGACTGGATCACTACTACCTCAACGATATCCCTGGTCTGGAAAACCCGACCAGTGAAGTACTGGCGGAATGGGTCTGGCAACAGATTAAACCGCAGTTGCCACTCCTAAGCGCAGTGATAGTCAAAGAAACCTGCACGGCAGGTTGCATTTACCGGGGTGAATTATAATCAATCTAGTGACTGGTTGTTATTTCAACCAGTCACTCTTTTTGCTAGATGGCAACAGTCAATATCCCTTTTTCCAACCTATGTCACACTTCTAGTGTAGTTTATATCTTTCTTATATCAATATTAATGCTGATATTAAAATTTAGTTTTAATGGTAAACCATTTCATTATTACTTAACAATTAGGTTAGGAATGTATCTGGCTAATTTTGATAGGTTGAAAAGTGCCGATAAAAACCTAACAAATTGATATTATTTAGATTTACATAATATAAACCAACATCTCGTCAATCTTTTTTCCTTTTTCCCTTGTGTATGGGAGTGATCTCAGTATCCTGTTCATAATGTTCAAATTAAGCACTTATAAGCATGTCGCTCAGGCATAGCAAAGTCACACTTCTTAATCTATGTCTGGTTATTTTTAAGCCAATACAATTATAAAAAGCGATTCAAGGACTGTGAGGATGAACGTATTACCCATTGGGTCACTTGTTGTCTCTGAGCAATTTGAAGGCATAGGTAAAGTTGTCACCGTCGATAGTGATACAAATAACGCCACGGTCGCTTTTTTTGAGTCACCGACTCAACCTTATGCACGGCAAACGAATGTTCCTTTAGAACAACTCAGCCCGACAATCCCGCACGAAGAGGCGGTAATTTATTGCATTGAACCAAAAAGCCAACGATGGGCTAGAGCCCGATTTGGCGGTTCGCGCCCCAAAGGGGATTTTCTCGTCATCTTTCGCGAAGATGAAAGTACGACGCTGACAATCGACGAAATTTTTGTTCTGAACAAAGCGCCGGATACCCCAGTAAACCCTGCAGATTTCCTTGCCCACCAAGCTAATGACGCGCCGTTCTTTTTCCCTCACCGCCAAGCCTTTATTGAAACTTACATCCAACAACGTGCTGCCTGCCGGGCGATGGCATCTATTTCCAGTAGCGCCGTTGAACTTGAGCCCCACCAGTTGGCGGTGGTGCGCCGTGTGCTTCAGGATAAAAACCCTAAATATATTCTGGCCGATGAGGTTGGGCTGGGGAAAACCATCGAAGCTGGTATGGTCGTCCGTGAACACGCGTTAGAAACTACTGGCCACGTCAGCATGCTTATTGCAGTTCCTGCACCGCTCGTTAACCAGTGGCGGGAAGAACTGGGTGAACGCTTTCAACTGAAACAACTTATTATTGATGCCTCGTCAGCCCTCGCGGGTTTGCGACAAGATGAGGTCACAGAAGGCATCGTAATTTGTAGCTATTTTGATGCTTGCACCTTGATTGAACAGGGATTCCCACCTTCGCTTATCGTGGTCGATGAGGTTCACCAGATTGCCTCCTGGCCATGGTCAGGAGACAAAGATGAACGTTATTACTTCAACCTGATCGCTCAGGGTTGCCGGAAAGCCCACTACGTTCTGTTACTCACAGGGACACCTCTGCATGGACACGAAAGGAACTTCTTGTCAATGTTGCACTGTATCAATCCCGAAGCCTACCAAGTGGATGAAGCCCATCTGCGAGACTTTACCGAACTGGTCAAAAATCGTGAAAACCTCGGCGGGATCTTCTCGGGGTTAGTACCTTCCGTCTCAAACGTCAGCTTACGCCGTAATCTGGAAACACTGCAGCAGCAGTTCCCAGAAGATACTGTTCTGATGACACTCTGCCAGCAACTCATCCCGCTTATTGGGACGTTCTCCCCCAATACCCAGGAGCGTGAAGAAAGGATCCGGGATATTCGTCGGCACCTAGGGGAAAACTATCGCATTCATCATCGACTGTTGCGTAACCGCCGTCAGGTTTCACTCAGCTTCGATGAAACGAAAAACCTCAACCTAAACCTTCTGTTTCCAGGGCTAAATGGAGCAGCGGAGTGCCGCTGGTATTGCGATGGGTTAGCGTTAGACGAACTGATTGATGAGTATCGTTCCTTATCTTTACTACCGCAGAATACGCAGTGGGCAATGAGTGAAGACACGTACCTCTTCTGGATTGACGATCTCCTATCCAGCCCACTCTGCGTCATGCAACGCGCTAAAGTACATTTGGGTGAAGCGGAACGCACTCAGGAAGAACGAGATCTGTTAGAACACATTGTTTCAACTGCAAAAAATGAACTTCAGGCCATTGATAACAAGCTTGCCATCACCCTGAATGAGTGGCTGCAAAAGAATTCAACAGGAAAAGCCATCGTCTTTTGCGATCGTCCGGATCTTGCCCAGCACTTGGCAATAAAGCTCGAACTGCTGCTGGAGTACCCCCTGGAGCGCTATCAGCCGGGTCAACCCCTGATGTACCTGAAACCCGGCAGCCCCATTCGGATCCTGATCTGCGATAAAAGCGGCGAAGATGGTCTGAATCTCCATGGGGGTCTGCGACTGGCCGTTCACTACGGTTTACCGCGCTCTTGTAGCCGTATTGAACAGCGCCTTGGTCGTCTGAACAGGTACAGTGCAAACCTGAAAGGCGTAAAACCCGTCCAGAGTCTGATCCTGAAAAATCACGCCGACCGCGGATTACGCAACGTGTGGGCCAGTATTCTGAAAGACAGCATTGGCGTATTTAATAACACCATCGCCAGCCTCCAGTTCGTCCTCGACGATTATCTGGAAAATGCGTGGCAAAATGTCTACCAAGAAGGTCCGGTGGCCCTTGAACGTATTGCCAGCGAATTCCCTGGCGAACAGGGCATTCTGGCCAACGAAACGCATAAAATTAACATGCAGGAAAAGCTGCTGGCGATGGATGACGAGATTGCCGAGGCAGCGATTTTTGCGCAACAGATAAGCGCTGACGATCATCTTGCAGTAGCGCAGTGTAATGCGCTGACAAATTGGATCACGCGTGCACTGCGTTTTCGCGCCACCGGCACCGCAGAAAAAGGTATCAAGTTTCAGTTCGAACTCTCTGACCGCAGCACAGGGACGCTGGTCGATTTTAAAACCTTTCTCACCACCTGCATGCTCAGCTTCGATAAAGAAGGGGGTAACCCACCGTCAACGCATCTGATGAGCGCTGAACGCATTCCGGCGATCGACGGAACAACCGTTTATCCGCTGCGTTATGGGCAGCCATTTGTCGATACGATCTGGCAACTGTTAAACCAAGATGCCCGGGGCAGTTCCATGGCGGTACTGCGGGTGCTCCCAAAGCCATTGAATGAGCCCAATTACTTCTTCCAGTCTACCTGGCTTGTCACCCATCGCCAGACGCAGGACACCTACGCCCAACGCCGTATCGCAGACGAGTTGTACCCGCCGCGTATTGTGCAACACTGGCTGTCCTCTAAGGGTACACCGGTGACGAATCCGCAGTTGCTGGAACTGCTCAATAGCGAGTACGCCAAACATGAAACATCGCAGAAATTCTATGCAGATATGAATCTGCGCCCTAATCTCTGGCAAGAAATTGAAGAGCTTGTCTCACCGGACACCTGGAAAGAGATGGTGGAACGAGTCTATGCCAGTGACCGGGAACAACAACAGGCAACCTTCGGCGAACAAGCCAGACTCCAGTTAATGGCCGTCAAAGCCGTGGTGGTGTGCAGCAGAAATCTACTGGAGGAAATCGTCTGATGGAAGAGGAATGGTCACGCCTGCAGCAGGCGCTAACCACCTGTTTTAGTCAAGGGGTCACCTTTAAGGACGGTATCGAAAATCAGTTTCTGAACAGACTGATTCAGATCATCACCGATGCCTCGGCAGGTCATGGTGACATTTTTGCCGGCTACGCCGATGCGTTACGTGCCGCTCACGCAAGTGGTATTAGCGCGCCGTGGCTACCCCTGCCGCCGGAACTGACCGACGCTCCGGCGCCTGAGTGGGGCATGACAAAGTCGCCTGCCGCGCAACAAATTCAACTGGCTGAAGAGGCGGACCTGGCGCTGACCAGAGCCACCTATCAGCGTAAGATCCGCAGGAACTTGCTGCGCCCCGAGACCGATCCGGCACTGAAGCGCCTGTTACCCGAGGAGCCCTGGCTGACTCACTATCAGGGATTCGGTCAACAGGCCGCCATCCGGACGCTGCTAACGTCTGATAATAACTGTACATTGCTGGTGAATCTGCCCACCAGTTGCGGTAAAAGTCTGCTCACCCAACTCCAGGCGCTCAGCGCACCGACAAACACCCTCACGCTGGTGATCGTCCCCACCGTCGCCCTCGCAATTGAGCAGGCTGACGACATGCAAAAACTGCTTCGCGGCACCGACCAAGATCATGGTGGAAGTTATGCTTGGATCGGAGGACAAGATCAGCCCTCGCGTCAGGCAATTAAGGAAAGAATCAAAGCGGGGACACAGCGTGTGCTCTTCTGTTCCCCGGAATCCGTTCGCTCTTCTTTGGTTCCGGTGCTGTTTGAGCTTTCCAGACTGAATATGATTGGCGCGATCGTCATCGACGAAGCGCATTTGATCGATCAATGGGGCGCAGAGTTCCGCCCTGACTTTCAGCTGATTGCCCCTATGATTCGCTCACTGAAAGCCCTAGGAAAATGCCGTTTTCGTACGCTGCTGCTTTCGGCGACTTACAGCAAAAGCACCCGGGACATTCTGGTCGAGCAGTTCCATGATGAAAACAGCGAACTGATTGAAGTGTCAGCTAATTTCCTACGCCCGGAGCCGGAATATTTTGTGCATCATGAGGCAAATGAAAACGCGCATCGTCAGCGGGTCGAACAGCTTCTGATGACCTTACCCCGCCCGCTGATTTTGTATTGCACTACCCGCACAGATGCGGAAATGTGGTCTGCCCGTCTGAACGAACTGGGCTACTGGCGAACCGGCATGTTCCACGGTCAAATTGACACAAACAATCGCAAGAAATTGATTTCAAAATGGAAAAATGACCAGCTCGATATCATGGTCGCTACCTCTGCCTTTGGGGTAGGGATGAATAAAAAGGAAATCCGCAGCATCATTCATGCTGCCATTCCGGAAAATATCGACCGCTATTACCAGGACTGCGGGCGTGCTGGGCGTGACGGCAGATCCTGCCAGGTGCATCTGGTATGGCATAAGGCGCAAATGAAAACGGCAAAATCGCTGGCCGTTGAGACGCTGATTGGCGTAGAAAAAGGTTTTGCCCGCTGGAAAGCAATGTTTGACGATCGTAAGAAAAGCCCGATCGCTGACTACATGATTTCACTGAACACCAAGCCCGTTCATATTGATCACCAAGGCGATAAAAACGAAGCCTGGAACCGTCGGACATTGCTGTTAATGCAAAGAGCCGGACTCATCAAACTGGTCTTTGCTGATCCGAAAATTCCTGACGACCTGCGAGATAATCTGGATGACAACAACACGCAACTGATTGAATGGTTCGAAAGCTACTATAACCACGTTCATATCCGTCACTGTGACGATGCGCATTATTCAGAAGCGCACTGGAACACCCATGTGGAGAAGATCCGCCAGTCCGAGTTGAATAACCGCCGGGCAGCCTTTACGGTAATGGAAATGTGGTTGGAGGATCCTGGCAAACCACTGTGTAAAATTCTGCAGAAATTCTATGAATATCAGAGCCATCCTCCCGAGTTAACCTGTGGAGGTTGTCCGGGATGTCGTCAGAAAGGGAAAGGAGCGTTTTCGCCCACCGTGGGCACAGATGTACAAATTTTACGCTCCGAGCCGAAGAAAAAAGCACTCTTCGTAGGTGCGGAAAAGAAAGTTTATTACAACGAAAATATGAAGTTACATTCGTTGTTGATGGAACTTCGTGTGACGTTGCGGTCGCTGATCACCTCTGGCGAATACGTGTTTATTCGTGCAGACAGGCCAGTGTTCCTGCAACTAGAGAACAACCTGGATTCGCTTTCGCATTTCTGGAGCGCACAGAAAATGACAGCACCTGCATCGGATGGACCAGAGATCGTGATCATCCCTAACACGGCCAATGCGTTCCCAGACCTACCCATGACGCGCTTTGAGCGAATTATTATTGCACCTGAGCATCTCGCCGATCCTCAGTTCCCACATCGAACATGGTGTGCAAGCGCCGCTAATGCGCTGTCGCTGGACACTTTTATCAGGCAACTACAACATGTCAATAATTAACAACGCAAACCCAGGAAGCGGCCTGATACTGCTTCCTTTGATTGAACGCGTTCTGCAAAGCGCACAGGAACCGTTGTCTCAGGACACGCTGCTCGCCCGCTATCGTCCTGATAACCTGCCCACTAACGATAACGCATGGGGAAAATTAAAAGAGAACCTGAGCTTCTGGTGCAATCTGGGACTCTGGCCGATGCTCGACGGAAAGATGTTACCGCTTGAAGCAGGTGTGCGTCCGTTGGCGCATCGGTTGCTTGCCTGTACGATTGATGCTTGTCGTGAAAACGGCGTTGCCAGTGGGAATGAATGCGAACCGCTGTGGCGGGTACTGAGTTGCCTGTTGAGCCTTCAGCAACACTCGCTCGGGGGCCTGGAACCTCTCTCCCCTACGATCATCACCAACAAAGTGCATAAATGGTTACCCGGCGAAACCATCAATACCAACACCGAAAAACTAGTGAGAGAATTTGGTCGTTTTCTCGGTTTTCTCGAGTTAATGCCGGACGGAAATTATGTCACCGACCCTACCCGGGCCATTCAATATTTTCTGCCGGAGATCTTTGACGATACGCGTACCCTTCCCGCCAAAATCTTTATGGCAAACATGGCGGAGGTCATGCCAATGATGGACGGGGGCCAGTTCAGAAACTCCGTTCATGACGTGATGCAGCAGGAAAAAGACTGGGTCGCGCCGGAAGGTGACAATATCTGCACCAGCACATCCGTTGCGCTGCAACGACTTGAAATCAGTAAGCGCATTATCCTCGCCATCGGCAGTGATGATAAAGACGCCTTATCACTCCACTTACCTGGCGGTAAAATTCGCCGGGTTAGCCAAATCACGCTAAGGGAGGATGCAGAATGAGCATGATGGAGTACTGGCCATCCAGGAAAAATATCGTCCAATGCATTCGCAATGAAGCAGAAGAATTAGAGGATCATGTGCTTCTGGCCGTGCATGAACCGATGCTACTGACCCGACGCGACGTCAATGAAAATCATAAAATATTACGTGACGAAGACCTGTTCCAGCAGTTACTTCATACGGAGCGCGCCATCCCACTGATTGGCCGCTCGGGGATGGGGAAATCACATCTGGTGCGCTGGTTAGACTGCCGGTTCAACATGTACCTGGCGGAAAACGACCAGAGCGAGCAATGGGAAATTGTCCGGATACCCAAAAACTCCAGTCTACGACAGGTGCTTTTACGCATCCTGAAAAACTTGACGGGGGAATTTTTCGACAACGCACGCATGCGCGTTAATGAAGTAACAGAACAGTATCCGGCGAAAGATCTGGCAGATCTACTGTTGACCATGATGGCCCATCAGTTGCAGGACATGCAAAAAGCGGTCATGGAAGAAGGTCAAACGCTGCTGGCACAAGGTAAAGACATTCCAGCAGACCGACTCGCCTATATGGAAGCCATCATTGAAGAGGTGGAAAACGGTATCTGTGATCTGATCACCGACCCCAACTTCAAACAGAATCTTCTGAAGCCGGGCCACTGTATTTTCAAACTTGCCAGTCGGATGAGTAGTGGTCTGGAAGAAGGAGAAGAAGATCATGATAAATATGAACTTCTTCCGGAAGATCTCTATTTTGTCTTTGAGCCTGACGATCTGTCCGCGCGTGCACGCCGCTATCTTAACCATTCTCAACTGCATGAGTCAGACCAAGTGGAGGCGCGTACCCGTGCAGCGCGCGTGCTCAATGAAGCCATGCATACCTCGCTGAAATCACTCTTCAAGCGCCTGTTCACCTTCAATGGAGGATCTTTTCAGGAGCTTTTTCAGGAAATCCGCAAGGAGTTTCTGCGACTTAATCGCCGTCTGGTGATTCTGGTAGAAGATATGGCGGCGATCTCCGCCATTGAAGATGTCCTGATCGACAGCCTGATCGAAGAAGCGGCACCTGGCGGCGTGCAAATTCTCTGCCCTGTCCACTCAGTGATTGCAGTCACCGACAATTATCCCGGCTATAAACGCCGCCAGGAAACGTTAATCACGCGTGCTGGCTACGAGTGGGTCATCGAGAACGTCGATAAAGACAATAACGAAGATCGTATTGTCTCGCTCTGTGGTCGCTATCTGAACGCCGCACGCTTTGGATCAGAGGAGTTAAAAAACAGTCCTGAGCAAGGTAAGCCCCAGTGGCCACCTGTCTGGCACAGTGATGAGATCCCCAATGCACTAGAAGATTTTGGTTATTCTGCCAATAAGAAATTCCCGCTCTTCCCGTATAACCGCAATGCCATTTTGGCATTGGCGGATAAGCATTGCCGCGACAGCAGCGGCGAGTTGATTTTTAACCCGCGTACAATCATTAACCGCATCCTGTTAGATATTCTGCGCGATTGCAGAATAGAAGCGGAAAAAACACAGTTCCCGCCAGCAAATTTCGCTGGAATTCATGCCGTTCCCGAGATCGAAGACAAGATTTCACAGATAGTTGTCAACCGGGTTGGCAGTTCGGTGACGCTTGCCGCCATCTGGGGATATGGCATTGATTCATTTGATGAACTACGCGAAAAACTGCCGGGCAGCGTTGCGAGTGCCTTTGGCCTCGATGAACTAGCAGCGCAACTGAATGGCAAAGGTCCCACCATGGAGTCGGCGGAACCAGCAACAAAGAACGCACACGAAACGGCGGGCAAAACAGGCAGTACGCCGGCGGGTAAAAAGATTGACAATCCGGAATTCAAACCGAAAGAAGAGGCAAAATACACTGCCAAATCCGAACTACCCTTTATCAGGGCGGTCCGTGCATGGGTGAATGACAATGTCATTCTGCCGCAGGATGTTGCCCGTGATTTGCGTGCGGCACTGAACGCCTGTTATGAAATTCATGCACAGCCAGAGTTGTTCGGTATGTCTTCTCGGCCACCGCTGAAAGAAGGTCGTTTTACGTTGATTTCACTGCCAAAAGCGGCGTCTGACCCCTCAAGCATTATTACGAACTTTTACTCTGAGCAGGACCTGACCGATCCTTCCCGACGGGTAGATGTGTATAACGCTGCGGTAGCCCTGTTACGTATCCAGTATTACGCCGGTTTAAAGCAAGGCTTTAATTATCCAGAGGCGCAGGAAGACTACACTCGCTATCAAAACTTCATCCAGTGGTGGGTGCCGCAGGCTACGGAAAGCGCCATTAATCACTTCCGGGCGCGTAACTTACAGGATGCGCTTAAAAAGCATCTGCAAAAAGCTCTGCTGCTTGGCCTGGTGACGGGTAAAGAAGAACCGGCGGAGATCGTCAATACCCTATGCCTCACCCAGAAAGGTGTCGGGAGAACCGAAGGGAAAAGTACCGGTCGAACGCTGACGACCTCTCCTTCCGAGATCTGTTTCAGAGGGATTGAGGCGACCCTGCATCCGCACGCCAGCGCCAGAGTCGCCGAAGCCAGGGCGCAGGCGCTCGTAGGATGGGATGATGCCAGAAAAGCGTGGCTTGAACAGGTTGCCATCACTGAGCAAGGCTCAGGCTTGGGCAGCAGTCGTGCGCTGGATGCCGATGTAATATATTCCGCGCTGAAAACAGTGTTAAAACAGCCGCTTGGTGCGGAAATTGAACGTGCGGCGCTCTCCGTCAAACAGGAACTTGCCAGCACGCTAAAAAATGTTCATCTCTTTGCCAACATTAAAGATAGCGACGATTTCCTCAGCCAACTGAACGACTGGCAGACGTTTATTGAGACTGTGCGGACCGAGCACTATCCCACAGGCAGCGCTCAGTACAAACCATCTTCGTGGCTGCTGGGTGAAATTGAAGCCCTCAGAACCGACGCCGAGGAGAGTCTGGCGACTTTAATTGCGTTACTTTCCATTGAAAAACAGAAAGATAGTGCGAAATTGTGGCTGGAGATCTGTCGACTTGACGGTGACTACGTTTCAAGAATCAGCAGCGTACTTGCGCAATGGCAACTGGTACAACCCAAGATCGCGTTCACACTCCAGCAGATGAACGCCAAAGGGGATATCCAGCAACTGACTCTTGCTCTGAATAAAGTGAATGACCGTCTGAAAACACTTGTGAGCGATATCATCGCCTCTGGAGCCGATCAATGACCACCTTGCGCCAACAACTGGCTGAAATGCAAAAAGAACTCGATCTTAGCGTTCAGGCTGGTAAGGCCTCACAAATCATCGATAAATGTAATCTGGTGTGCAGCAAAACTAACACCATTGCCGATAAGTTTGCATTGCTTAAACAGCAATATCCAGCCCAGCAACAACTCCCGCGGGGCATTGCGGTTACCTGGAATGACGAGCAGCGTAGCGAACTGATCGCTGCCGCGAACAGCGTCAAAAGTCTCAAGTTACAGTGGGGACGCTGGCTGAAAAACCAGTCGGTAAACAATCCCGACGAGGAAGAAAACCTTGTAGATCAGGAAGAGTCGCCACAGAACTCTCTAGATGAGACGCTGGCCGCTTCAGAGGAACCTACCGCTTACGACATCATCCAGAATGATTCCTTGACCCATTGCGTCAGCCAACTCGGCACCCTACACAAGGACCTGAGCAAAGAACTAAAAGATGCCTGGGATGCATGGTTGGAAGAGTTACATCAGCAGGTTCATGTCGATGACAAGACACTGAATTTCCAAAAAAATGCGAACAAATTTGACGATATCGCCTCCGACTATGAGCGTCGACGTCAGGATTTCGAAAACTTAACGCAGTGCCAACCAGTTAGCGGTGAAAAGATTCACCAAATCAAAGCGCTCGCCGAAAAACTGTATTCCCTGCGCGGCATGATGAAAACAGACTGGCCTGACGTGGTGCAAGCATTTTTCAATAGCATTAATGGCCCGCAGAGTCTCCGCCCGACGTTAAGTGCCCTGACGCCCGAGGTGCTTGAGTGGTTAAGGGATGAAGAGATGCTGGATGAGTTCGTGATCACAAGGAAATAGTTTATGTCTACGGCTGATTTGTCCCACTTGCACCAGGCGCTGGACCTGCTCGAAGAGCGGGAAGCGGAACTGCTGGTCTGGGGGGATACGGATGGCGCATTTACCCATGCCGATATCATCTCACTCTTTACCCGGCACCTGCCCTACGAAGATGCAGAGTCGTTACTGGCAGAACTGCAGAATGCTGCCATGCTCTTCAGCGTCCCGACCAGCAAAGGGGGGACGCGCTACCGCACGCGTATGGCGGAATCGGTCTACCTGTTCCGCCACCAGCGTCAATGGTTCCGCGATCAACCGCTTCAGCGAGCCCGGACGCTTGTCGCCGACTACCGTTTCGTCCGTCGCCCGCGCAACTATCCGAAGCGGGAACTTCCGGCGCAAACAGTGCTGAGCAAATGGGTCGACGTCCCGTGGATGAACGAGATTAAACGCAAGGCGCTTTCCCGACTGATCGGCGACTTTTCCATTGCCGGCTTTCAGGAACGCTCAACCGAACGTATTTTGCGCGCCTGGCACTTTCATAGTCATCATGCTCACGCGAAAGAAGCCACCGGGACCATTGTCTGTGCCGGTACGGGGAGTGGTAAAACGCTGGCGTTCTATCTCCCGGCACTCACCTCGCTCCTCAATGATATTCAGCGCGACAACGCACAGCGGGTCAGGACGCTGGCACTGTATCCGCGTAAAGAACTGCTTAAAGATCAGTTCATGGAAACCTGGGGCAAATGTCGTGAACTCGACAGTCAGGCCCTAGCACTGGCAGGACGCAAGATCCGTATTGGTTCTTTTTTCGGTGACACCCCGTTCAACCATCAATACGCAACGAAAGATAAAGACAAGGATATGCCCTTTGATTTACTCCGTTGCACCACGCCGAAATGTCCGGGGCAAATGCACTGGAAAGCAGAAGATATCAAAGCGAAAAGAGAGATTCTTCGTTGTAGCCACTGCGATCACAGCGTAGACAGTGACGAAGTGATCCTAACCCGCGTCTCGCTGATGAAAAAACCGCCTGACATCCTGTTTACTACCACCGAAATGCTCAATCAGCACCTCGGGAATAACCAAACGAATCACCTATTTGGCGTTGGCATCGGCGTAACACCGCCGCCGGTAGTCCTGCTGGATGAAGTACACACCTATGTGGGGAATACCGGTGCGCAGACAGCCTATCTGCTGCGACGCTGGATGCAACTTGCACGCAACCGCCCCCATTTTGTCGGGCTGTCGGCAACGCTAAGTGACGCCGAACGTTTCTTCGCCGATCTGGTAGGCGCGCATAAAAAACATGTGGCTTTTATCGAACCGAAGATCCACGAAATGGAAGATGAAGGGGCTGAATATCTGCTGGCATTACGCGGTGATCCGGTCTCGCAAACCGCCCTGCTGTCTACTACTATCCAGACCAGCATGCTCGCCCGGCGTATTCTGGATACGAAAAGGAAAAAATCACGCGGGACATGGGGGCAAAAAACCTTCGTCTTCACCGACGATCTGGATATCAATAACCGACTTTATCATCAACTGTGTGACGCCGAAGGCTGGCGGTCACGTGGTCAAAACTTATACGTTGCGAAACCGCCGCTGGCCGCTCAGCGTCTGGAAACACCGCAAAACAGCCATACGCTGACTCTGGCAGGACAGAACTGGCGTATCGCGCAGGATATTGGTCACCCACTTGACGAAAATGACCGGGCCATCGTTGCCCGAACGTCCAGTCAGGACGTCGGGGTCGATCCTAGAGCGGAAGTGGTAATTGCAACCGCGTCGCTGGAGGTGGGCTTTAACGACCCCTCAGTTGGCATGGTTATTCAGCATAAAGCGCCACGTAACGTTGCCTCCTATTTGCAGCGTAAAGGGCGTGCCGGTCGTTCAAGAACTATGCGTCCGTGGATGGTCGCAGTCCTGTCCGAATTTGGCCGCGACCGCGTCGTTTATCAACGCTATGAAGAGCTCATTAATCCAGAGATAAAAGGACAGTCGTTGCCGATGGGCAACATTCATATCCAGAAAATGCAGGCGGCAATGGCGACACTTGACTGGCTGAGCATGAAGATCCCCGGAAGTAATATCTGGTCATTGCTGAATAAACCGCAGACAAAGCGAGAGTCTCTTGACCATCTTGATCGTATGTTCCACCTGATTACCGCCGTGATCGAACAACATGCATGGCAGCAGGAGTTGGAAAAGTATCTGTTCTACGCGCTGCGCATCACTGACGAGCAACTTCAGCGTGTACTGTGGTCGCCGCCCCGTTCGATCATGATGGAGTTGCTGCCGACATTAAAACGACAACTCACCACCCAATGGTCGCGGATGGGCCAACCGGAGGCAGACCGTTCGACGGGACGTTCCCCGCTGCCGGCCTTTATTCCTTCAGCGCTATTCAGTGAACTCAATCTGCCGGAACTGGAGATCCATCTCGAGCGGAAGTTCAAGAAACGTGAACATTTGCCCTTTATTCAGGGTCTGAAAGAGTTTGCGCCGGGGCGCATTTCCAAGCGCTATGCCGTTTACTCCGACAATGAAGCAGACTGGCTTATCCCGAACAACTTTGTTCCGGCGATGAATTGCGTTTCGGATGTTGATTTTGAAATTGAGCAGGCTTTCGGCGATACCTGGCAGCCCGAGTGTATCATTGAGTATGAAGGTCAGCCTCCTATTAGGGTCATTCGCCCGATGCAGGTGCTTACGCGCGCGCTGCGATTCGAGCAAAATCTCACCGAGAAAAGCAACTCGCAACTGTACTGGCATACCCGGTTTAACCCAGACGATCAGGCCGATCCGCTCCCCATTCCTGCCGGCCCGTGGACGGACACCCTCCGCTCCATTACGTTCTTTACCCACCAGAACATGACACCTCTCGACGTCACGCGTTACGCCACCCACGCAACAGCCTCATTACGCAATAAAACCAAGCAACAGGCGCATGTGAACTTCAGGTGGGTCGACAATGGCGAGCCTGTCGGGGTTGGCGTGCGGCAGTGGGTGGATGGCGCCCGGCTCAGATTTACGCTGCCGCCCACTCTGCTGCAACGCCTCCGGCATGACCCGGCCATTCAGCGCGCACTGCGAACGCTCTATTTCCAGCATCGGATCAAACATGAACCACGCTTCGAATATGACACGTTCACCGCTGACTGGATCTACGAGTGCTACCTAGCGGCGGTTACGCGGGAATTGGCCACACAGTCGTCTCTGGCAGACTCTATCGCGGAATTAAAAACCCCGGACGGCCGACGTCGACTGACTGATATCGCGGACACACTCTTCCAGGCAGAGAATATCTTTGAAAATAGCGAGGATGGTGAAGACGACGCCGAAAGCCAGGAACTGCAGCAACATTTGCGCAACCTGTTTAAAGAGACCGACATTCTGGAAATGGTGGACAGGCACAGCGCGATCCTGACTCAGGATCTCAGTGATGATGTCGATTTTCAGGACTGGCTACAGCATCTGCTGACAACGACCCTTGCCGGAGCGGTCAAACAAACCAGCCACCTGTTGCTGCCGGATGTCGATGAACGCGGTCTGGTGGTGGATACCGAACTCAACGACGAAGTACTGGACATCTGGCTGACCGAATCAGAACCCGGCGGCTGTGGCATCATTACCCGTCTGGAAGACGTTTTTCATCAGGATCCGGTCTCCGTACTGAATCTGTTTATGCGTAGTTTTGCCGCCAGCGATTACGAGCAGATCGACTACGACCTGTTCGAAATGCTTTCGCGGCTCCCCTCTTCCAGCGAGCTCCAGGAGGCCTTAAATGCGATACGTAAGGCCAGCAGCCATCCGCAGCGCCGTGAGGCTAACGCCCACCTCAGAGCGCTGTTGAAGGCGCAGGGATTTGCACTCAGTCACAGTTTTATGTCGGTGCTGCACACACGGGTACTACGTCCGGGCAGCCAGGCATCACATGATGCGCAGATGCTTGCATATCTCAACGCATGGCGGGAACTGGAAGACAAAGCCGGATACGAAATCGCTCTGAATATTTTTGCCCATACCCAAGCGACGCAAGAACTGCCTGACGCCAGTGTGATTAAAGTTTTTGAGCGCTTTTGCAAAATTCAGGGAATGCTCTGGCAGCGCGGCAATGCCATCCGTCAGTCGGTTCTCAGCTATTACAATCCGTTTAAGTCCGGTAACAACCTGACTGAACGACTGCTGCTAAGCTCACTGTTTCAACAGACGGCGTGCAGCATCAGCATCAGCGAGAACGACTGGTTAGCGCAGTTACATCAAGCCATTACCCAACACGGCTTTGCAGAACTGCATATCCCGCGCGAGGCCCGCCATCGTATTGTGGAAGTGATCTCTCTGGTGCAGGTGACCCCGATTGAGTACTTTGGTTTGCATCTTTATCCCCGCGAATCCGCCGTGGATTATCAGGATGGCAATCTAGTGTTACGTATTGAACTGGCCGAAGCGCTGCTGTAAGGAACGCAGAAATGGAAGAACAACGACAAATTTTCCTACATGGCCCACTGGGCCAGCGACATTTGCGGGAAATTCTAAGCGCGCAGTTTAGTGGCTTGATCCTCTACCCAGAACCGATCTGGCTGATCTCACCGTGGATGAGCGACTTTGACGTGATTGATAACCGGGGCGGTCAGTGGAGTTTTCTTGATCCTTCATGGGGGGCCCGGATGGTCAGCTTCCAAGAATTGCTCGCCACCGCCGTCAACAATGGCTGTCCGCTACGCATCGTGACACGTGAAGACACGCGCAGCGTGGTCTTTATCGAGCGACTGTTGACGCGCTTATCGCCCGATCACGACATGCAATACCTATATCACGAGAACCTGCACGCCAAGGGGTTGCTGACCAAACATTTCTTTCTGAAAGGATCCATGAATTACACCTGGAGCGGCGCAAACCTGAACGATGAGCATCTGCTGTTTTCAACTAATAATACGGTGATTTCAGATGCGTTGATTGAATTTAGCGGCCAGTACACCTTTGGAGACACCCATGACTGATACTCCTCAATGGGTGCGTGACTTCTTTGGCAACGGAAATTTACTGAAGCTGGACAGGTTGCTAGAAAACGTTGAAAACGCCTACCCTGCGGACTTAAAAACCGTCTTACTGCCGCTCTACGAGAGCGCGACTGACGCTCAGTGGCCGATCATTCTGCCCTGGTGCGATGCTCATCGCTGGGTATTTTTTGCCGCGGCAGAAACGGATCGCACCACGCTGGAGCTCAGCAATGTGTTGAATGCCAGGCTGGGGTCTGCCGATGTTATTGCCGATAGAAGGGTGACTTTCGTCCCCGCGCAGGGAGCGACATCGCTGTCTGAAACGGCTCTGCTGACGCACTGTCCGGCCGGATTTATCCGGATCGAATTACTGCCCACAAAGCAGAAAGATAAACCAGCAAAAGAGCGGGTCTTCGCCGCGCTCAAAGACGTTATCGCCCTGTTTCGTGATAGGCCATCAATCGTACGCACGGTCAAACGTCCCTTTGGGCGGATCTTGAGTGATTTCATTCTGGCGAATAGCCAAAAAGACGAAGCCACAAGCGACGCTTTACTACAGGAACTGAAGAACAACGGCGCGCTTTCGCGACGCAACCTTATGCTGCTTGAACTCCAGCAGGCGGGTAAGTTAGAGAAGTGGGACACGCTGCTGAATCACGATTCGCTTGCTGATTTGGTTCGGGGACGCATTCCCACAACTCTGATGCGGATGCTGCTGAAAGCATACCAGCAGCGCTTTTTTACACCCGACATCCACGGGTATCCGCAGGCCTCCCCGGCGGATCTTCGCCCGCAATGTCTGGCGCTACACCCTCTGTTTACGCAGATGCCTTTTTTATCCCAGGATGAGGCTGACTTTGCGGCGTGGAAAACCTGGGCCACCGGCGTGATGCTTATTGGCGAAGTCGACCTGCTCAACGCGTTACCAGAACGCCTAAAAACCGACTGGTTGAGTGGATTGCACACCTGGGCCAGTCGGCCGTTCTACGTTGTGAGTCCGTCAGCAGCGACAGCGACGGCGTCGCTCCCGGATACGCTGCAACAGCTTGCCGCATATCTGCAAACCTCCCTGACCGCAACGCAAGAGGAGATTACCGGCTACGCACAAACGCTCCACACGCTTGATCAGCAGTTGATAGAGCAGGCGATGGCGGTACCACTGCTGAAAACACTCATCGAGGAGATCCGCCATCTGACCAATCCGCAAATCGTGGGCTGGGATATCTGTTTCTCCCGACTATGTCAGTCAGAAGTCGACAGCAACAGCCTGGTGCAACTGGTCGCGCTGGAAAGTGAAAACTGGCCCGCCGACTCGTTCCATGAAGCGACGATGCTCCAGTTACTATCAAGTCAGGTTCCACCAGACGCGTTCCCGATCCTGCGTAACGTGATGCCTGCCTTTATTGAATGGCTTGAACGTCATCAGTTCAGTCTGAGTAGTACGACGTGGCTAAAGTGGCTGGATGTTCTTGCGATGGAACAAAGCGTCAGTCAGGCGGATATCAAGCTGGCCACAATGGTGACGGACCGCTTCCTACAAGGCTCTGTTAGCCAGGAAGCGTATCAACAGTCCGGTGCCATGCTGGAACTGATCGTCGAACGCGCCAGTTCATTCCGCAACCTGCCAGCGCTGGGCGAGTTGATCGAACTCTTCCTTGATGCTCCGGTGCAGGATCGGGCGACGCTCACCTCGCTGTGGCTCAGCGTTCAGTCTTTTGTGAGCGGAATATGGGCGCGATTAGATCCGACTACTCGTACAGTGATGCGCAACTTGGCGACTGACGTGCTAGGGGAAGGTGCAGAGCGCGTATTTCCGGCTGAGCAGGATAGCTGTACGGCAGATGCAGAAGATGAATTGCCGGACTTATCCGGAGCCAGAGTGGCGATTTATAGCCTGACAGAAGGCGCGGTAAGACGCGCGAAACGGATGCTGGAAACGCTGTTCCCCGGGATCAGAGTGGAGATCAGCCATGCGCACACTGCAACCGACAAGTTGATTAATCAAGCAAAACAGGCTGATTACTTCATCTTTTCTGCAGGCAGCGCCACTCATCAGGCCTTTTACGCGGTCTCAGCACAGCGCAGAGATTTAATCTACCCTACAGGTAAAGGTGCCGGGTCAATGCTGAACGCGTTTATTGCGCACGTTCAGCAGGTCTCTGCAGTAGTGGCATAAAAAAAGGGGCAAATGCCCCTTTTTTATATATTGGCGTTCGCTGCTTTGATATAACTTGTGACCAGATAATCCGTCACTAATGAGATATCTTTCGACAGGTTCTGCAGTTCATTCCATTTACGGACGATAGGCTGACCATCAATATCCGTACCGAAGTTCCACGCGCCACTACTCCATGCACAAAGCGACTTGATGCGATTTAACTCTTCGACAAAACGAGTATAGGAAGGGATCTCAGTCCAGCCAGGTTCACCTTTATAGTCCTGATGCACCTGATCAATTTCATCCATCAGGCTACCCAGTGCAAGAATACCGACGCCGTGTAATAGGCGGGAATAGCGCGGCTTTTTGTCCCAGTCATCGGTAAACACGGTTTCCACCGCCGACCAGAAGTTATTCAGCAGTTTCACCATCTTCCCTTCATCCCCCAACCCTGTCGCAGGGTCACGGAAGCGATACAATGCTCCCTCACGAAGACTAGCATCGATCATTTTGATCATCGAGTTGTCAGCAATAACCCCATCAGGATTGGTTGCCGTTTTGATGCGCCCCGCAAGTGGACCTTCCCCGAAGTTCAGTCGTTGAGTCAGCAGCGAAGGAAACTTACGCATTTGCAGATCGGATGGCAAACGACCGTGGGTATGCGGTGCCAGTTCGTATAACAACGTTTTGGGCAGCGGTTTTGTGGAGTTAACCAGCATAAACTGCTCGCGTTGTTCTTCTGCATCATTAGCGATAAATGCAGAGACCGGCATCATAAACGAGTCGATTTCCGCATCCCGCAAAGCAGCAGTACGTTGTTGACCATCCACAATAAACCCTGGCTTCTCAAAATCCTTATCTTCGGAGAAAGGTATCACCAGATGCCCCATGTCGCCATTATCTGTAAGCGGTTCAAAACGCACACGCTTATCAAAAGCGATAATCACCGGGTTTGGTATCATCGGGTTTTTACTCTCAATATAGCGCTGAATTTCGCGAATATGGTTACGTACTTCTGGACGCTGATAACCAACCAAATTCTCTTCACCGCGACGAATTCGCGAAATCGCTGCAATTTTGCTGATCTGTTTACCTTCTATCGCAAGGCTATAGAGTTGCCTCTCCTCACCCTGTCGGATTCGCAGGGCGGGAACACGATATTCACTCATGACAGTTCCTCTGAGCGTAATGACAATGTGTGCTGTAAACGGTTGTACAACACCTGAATATTATGGAAACCGCGGCGACGGTTACGTTCTGCTCCGCGGAAAATGATGACGTTGATACCGATGGCCTGGCAAATATTGCACTGGCATTGTTTCCAAGGACGTTCTCCCAGCGTACGCTCATAATCCGCACGGATTTTATCGGCCTCTTTTTCACCCGAATGGAGGCGTTCATATGCCAGGACTGCATCAAGAGTTTTCTCAAGGGACAAAGCCCCTTTATCATATTCAAACAGGGCAGTCATGGCATCCTTTTCCAGATGTCGTGCAATATCCTGATCAATCACGCCAGATTTTATTTTGCGACTCAAGCTTGGATTCGCATCAAACTGAGGGACACGCACAGCGGTATAGGCCGGGCCATCAGGCGTATGATAGTTGTTTTTCCGATCTTTGAAGGCTTGCTGCAGCGGTGTTGTTGAGTCAATACTGGTCACACCAAACTTGATAAAGTCGGCGAAACTCTCTGGACGGGCAATGCCAAGCAAGTGAACACGTGTATCACTTTTCAGCAGCGGTTTAATCTCTTCGAGAGTCTCAAGGATCTGCGCCGTTTTCAACGGCACCATCCCCCCCATGGTGATATTTCTGTATCCCATGGCCAGCAGGGCCTCTACAGACTGACGATAGGAAGTTTTGCTCCATCCATGTGCAACGCCAAAGGGGGTGAAACAGGACTTTTGAGACTTATTTAAAAACTCTTGAGCCAAGGTCAGCGTGATATCCTGGCGTCGGCGACACTCAGTCAATACTTCGCCACTGAATACCTCACCAGGTTTTTCATAGCCAAAAACGATATGATCGAGAGAAACGCCATGGTTAAAGCGGGAAGTTTCGTAAAACTCAATCACCTCTTCCACACGGTATGGCGGGACGTCCTGATTAACATAGGTGAAGGCTCCGCAATCACCCATAGTTTCCATATTTTCCGGCAGACGGAAAAAGTGCTTCATTCCATTACGAAAGTAACGCAAACGCTGGGCACGAGTATATTTGCTCTCGCCGCCGCCAAGACCATCAACTACAGCTTTAGAAACCAGCATACCATCGTAAGGATGAGGAAAAACCTCATGCGGATACTGATCGTCACGTTGACGCACGCGATGTTCGTTACGCGTTTCGCGGAAGAAGTCGAAACTGGGATCGATAAAATCCTGACTATCAGGGAAAAAATACTTTAGCTTCGACAACTTACTCTCCTGTGACGCCACTGCAAAGCCTCAAAAAACGGGGGATTCTACCATGAAACCCAGGCAAGTAGCATTAAGGTTTAGCCTCTCTCAGGGCCATAAACTCAGCCCGAAAACGTTTTTCCTCAAATGAATTTCCCGAGTCACGAAATTCACGCAACGCGTGTGTTGCACTGATACCAGGATTTTTTTCCATAATCTTTAAAATGAAAGACTTAACTTCCTCCGGACTACGACGAATTCCTTTTTTCACTTCACGCTCAGGTAACTCCTTGAGTTCTTCTATTAACTTTTGAGATAACTCATTTAAATCATTGAGTTGTTTTGACGTAAATTCCTTCACAATGTATTTTGCCACACTGATATTAAGCATGAGCATATTGCATCTCAGCCACTGAGCCATATTTTGGTTGGTTTTGAAAAGGTATGTAGTTAACCTACCATTGATTTTTTTGGAAGTTATAATAAGCAGTTGTTTTTTCGCATCAACTAGATACTCAAGACCATTAATGATATCTAGTTCAATTGCATTAATATAATCTGGAGAGCCACAGATAATATAATAGTCTCTTTTTCTTTTTTTCATTAATTCTACAATAGATGTAGGATGCTTAGATTTAAAAATAGATCTATTGGTTATTTCTTTCCACCATGTTCTATGAAAACTTTTCCCTACATATTCTTGAGAATACAATGGTATTGATTCGTCATATCCAACAGCAAAGGTCGCTTTATAAGGTACAACATTGTCTTTGTGGTGAAGGAGTCCTAAACCAGCAGAAAGAATCCATAAATCAATAGGATAATCATCTAAGATGGCTTTAGCCGTCGCCCAGTGCCCACCTTTATAAAGATCCTCTGCACATACAGTTGCATATGTAGAAATAGCTTCATTCAGAGCATTGCACCAAGAATTCACGAGCACATTTGAAGGGGTTCGGCCTGATGAAAATTGACTCAGACTCAATATATCCCTACTACCGTAGTGTTTGCCGTTTGTACATGTGGTTATTAAGTTGATGTTGCTCACAATCGCCCCCCAGAATCGTGTTACACAAGCTACAGGAGAAAAAAGGGGATGACAAGAAGGGAGTAATCAGTCCCTGAAAAAATTTTCAGGGACTGATGTTAGTGAGGAATATACTCGAAATACTCATCTTGAGAATGAGAACATCTTTGGCATCGCCTCAGAATACCTTTTTCCTCAAGAGAGAGACAAAAATTTAGACATGACTCAAGAAGGACGTCAGAATTTTCGTTTTTATCTTTAGAAATCAATGCCCTAGCGAGTGTGTCATAACTAAAACCTCCCGTTGAGTGCGATACAATGCTCATCGCAAGTTGAGTATCGAAAGTTTTCATAGTGCACCTCTGAGTCGCCAGAATAATACAGTTATAAAAAAGTATGGGTTATAGTTCAAGCCGGCTTTTCAAATTCGAACATAGCAAGCATCAGGAATTAGACTACTTGCCAAAGTCATAAGGGCTAACTTCGCTTTCCCTATTCGCATCCAAAAAATCAGCCCACCACTGCAGCATCAGTCGCCGTTCATCAAGATGTTCGGCCTTATGAATGTAAGCTGCGCGTACTGAGTTACGTTCCATATGGCTCATCTGCCTTTCCACTGCATCCCTCGACCACAATCCAGACTCGATCAATGAACTACAGGCCATTGTCCTGAAACCGTGCCCACAAACCTCTACCTTCGTGTCATAACCCATAACGCGCAGCGCCTTGTTCACCGTGTTTTCACTCATCGGTTTGCGATGGTCATGATCGCCGATGAAAACAAAATCGCGATCACCACTAAGTTTGTAAACATCTTTAAGAATTGCTAAAGCTTGATGAGAAAGCGGCACCAGATGAGGCGTACGCATTTTTGAACCACGCTGTGAATGCTTTACTCCTTCAATAGCTTCGCGCTCTGCAGGTATTGTCCACATTGATGTTTCGAAATCGATCTCAGACCAACGGGCAAAGCGTAGTTCACTTGAACGAATGAATACCAAGAGCGTGAGTTCGACGGCAAGTCTAGTAAGAGGTCTACCGGTATAACTATCTATGCGCCGTAATAGTTCTGGGATTCGCTTCAACTGAAGAGCAGGTCGATGCTGCCTGTTACTTGAAGCAACAGCGCCAACTATCTCCTGCGCGGGGTTATAGTCCAGTAAACCACTCTGTACGGCATAGCGCATAATTGCCGTAGTTCGCTGTTGTAATCGTGAAGCAACCTCAAGCCGTCCTGACAGTTCTACCGCTTTGATTGGGGCCAGCAGGTCTCTAGTTTTAAGATCAGCGATTTTCCGCTTACCTATGGCAGGGAAGAGATTATCCTCCAGGCTTTTAAGCACTCGTCGACTATGTTCTTCCGACCACTTTTTATTTGTGGCATGCCACTCAATAGCAAGCTGCTCAAAAGTACGTGCTTCCTCCTGCTCAATCTTATCATTTTTCTTTTTATCTCCCGGATCGATGCCGTTTGCTAAAAGCTTACGAGCGTCATCGCGACGAGCTCTGGCATCTGCAAGAGATACGTCAGGGTAAACACCTAAAGCCAGCATCTTTTGCTTTCCGCCATAGCGGTACTGCAGACGCCAGTATCTTGAACCATTTGGGTGGACGAGAAGATGCATACCATTGCCATCGGTCAGTTTGTATTGCTTATCCGTTGGCTTGGCAGTTCTGACCTTGATATCTGTTAACGCCATGCTTATGCCCTCCCTGTTGGTACAAGCGTTATCGAACCGGAAATACCATCATCTGTACCAACATCTGTTGGTAGATGTACGTTGAAACCGATTGACCTTAAGAGAGTTAATATAGCGGGAATGATGGGTAAATACTGGATTTCAGGCACAAAAAAAGACGTCCGTTGACGTCTATTGATGTTCCGATGGTGCCGAAGGCCGGACTCGAACCGGCACGTATTTCTACGGTTGATTTTGAATCAACTGCGTCTACCGATTTCGCCACTTCGGCACTGAAGAGGTATGCGGAAAACGTTGTGGATTATACCTGTCACACGCCACCATGCAAGCGGTAGCATATGCCCGGCTCGCTAAGTGTTGAAAAAATCAGCACAACCCTACGGCTGGCACCTCCTTAACCCCTCCTTCTGCGAAGCGACTCCGTTTCCCATGCTCTACACTTCCAGTTCAACACCACACTGAGGGAAACACGATGTCTATTATAAAAAGCTATGCCGCAAAAAAGGCGGGCAGCGAACTTGAACTCTATGAATATGATGCGGGTGAACTCAAGCCGGAAGATGTTGAGGTACAGGTAGATTACTGCGGTATCTGCCACTCCGATCTGTCGATGATCGACAACGAATGGGGCTTTTCTCAGTATCCGCTGGTTGCCGGGCATGAGGTGATTGGCCGAGTCGTGGCACTCGGCAGCGCCGCGCAGGATAAAGGTCTGAAGGTAGGTCAACGCGTCGGGATTGGCTGGACGGCGCGCAGTTGCGGGCACTGCGATGCCTGTATCAGCGGCAATCAGATTAACTGTCTGGAAGGATCGGTGCCAACCATCCTCAATCGCGGCGGCTTTGCCGAGAAGCTGCGAGCAGACTGGCAATGGGTGATCCCGCTTCCAGAAAGCATCGATATTGAATCCGCAGGCCCTCTGCTGTGCGGCGGCATCACCGTCTTCAAACCGCTGCTGATGCACCACGTTACCGCCACCAGTCGCGTTGGGGTGATCGGTATCGGCGGCCTCGGCCATATCGCCATTAAGCTGCTACACGCGATGGGCTGCGAGGTTACCGCATTCAGCTCCAGCCCGGCCAAAGAACAGGAAGTGCTGGCGATGGGCGCCGATAAAGTGGTCAACAGCCGCGATCCAGAGGCGTTGAAAGCGCTGGCAGGTCAATTTGATCTCATCCTCAACACCGTCAATGTCGATCTCGACTGGCAGCCTTACTTCGAAGCGCTGGCCTATGGCGGCAACTTCCACACCGTTGGCGCGGTGCTGAAGCCGCTACCGGTTCCGGCGTTTACCCTGATTGCAGGCGATCGCAGCATCTCCGGTTCGGCAACCGGTACGCCGTATGAACTGCGCAAGTTGATGAAATTTGCCGGGCGCAGCAAGGTCTCGCCGACGACTGAGCTGTTCCCGATGTCGCAAATCAACGAGGCCATCCAGCACGTTCGTGACGGTAAAGCTCGCTACCGTGTGGTACTGCAAGCCGACTTTTGATTGCCTTCACCGGGCGGCATTCGCTGCCCGGTTTTGCTCCCCCTTTTGGAATTCTTCTCGCAATCTCCGCAATTTAGCGGTGAAGAGTACGCCGCAGTTGCCTATACTCCAGGCAGGATAAATGGAGAAAATCTCATGAGTGCACCCCTGTTAATTGCCCGCACGCTGGAAAGCGAACTGTTCCTGTTGCCGGGCATGACCAACCGTCACGGGCTGATTACCGGCGCAACCGGAACCGGCAAAACGGTTACCCTGCAAAAACTGGCTGAGTCCCTATCAGACATCGGCGTTCCGGTATTTATGGCGGATGTGAAAGGTGACTTAACCGGCGTCGCGCAGGAAGGCGAACCTTCTGAAAAACTGCTCGCACGGCTGAAAAATATCGGCATCACCGACTGGCAACCGCACGCGAATCCGGTGGTGCTGTGGGATATTTTTGGCGAAAAAGGTCATCCACTACGGGCGACCGTCTCCGATCTTGGGCCGCTATTGCTGGCTCGCCTGCTGAACCTGAACGAGGTGCAGTCCGGCGTGCTGAATATTATCTTCCGCATCGCCGATGACCAGGGGCTGTTGCTGCTGGACTTTAAAGACCTGCGGGCGATCACGCAGTATATCGGTGATAATACCAAATCCTTCCAGAACCAGTATGGCAATATCAGCAGCGCATCGGTCGGGGCGATCCAGCGCGGGTTGCTGTCGCTGGAACAGCAAGGCGCGGCGCACTTCTTCGGCGAACCGATGCTGGACATCAAAGACTGGATGCGTACCGATGCCAACAGCAAAGGCATTATCAACATCCTTAGCGCCGAAAAACTCTACCAGATGCCCAAACTGTATGCTGCCAGCCTGCTGTGGATGCTCTCCGAACTGTATGAGCAACTGCCGGAAGCGGGCGATCTGGAGAAACCGAAGCTGGTGTTCTTCTTCGACGAAGCTCACCTGCTGTTCAACGACGCTCCGCAGGTGCTGCTGGATAAAATCGAACAGGTTATCCGCCTGATTCGCTCCAAAGGCGTGGGCGTCTGGTTCGTCTCACAGAATCCTTCCGATATCCCGGACAACGTGCTCGGTCAGTTAGGCAACCGCGTACAGCACGCCCTGCGCGCCTTCACCCCTAAAGATCAGAAAGCGGTGAAAGCCGCCGCGCAAACCATGCGGGCGAATCCGGCGTTTGATACCGAGAAAGCGATTCAGGAACTGGGCACCGGCGAGGCGCTGATCTCCTTCCTGGATGCCAAAGGCAGCCCGTCAGTGGTTGAACGAGCAATGGTCATCGCGCCGTGCTCACGCATGGGGCCGGTGACGGACGATGAGCGTAACGGGCTTATCAATCACTCCTCGCTGTACGGCAAATATGAAGACGAAGTCGATCGCGAATCGGCGTATGAAATGCTGCAAAAAGGCGTTCAGGCTACCACCGAGCAGCAAAACAATCCGCCAGCAAAAGGCAAAGAAGTCGCCGTTGATGACGGAATTCTTGGCGGGCTGAAAGAGATATTGTTTGGCAGTACCGGGCCACGCGGCGGCAAACGGGATGGTGTGGTGCAGAGCGTCGCCAAAAGCGCAGCGCGTCAGGTAACGAACCAAATTATCCGGGGGATGTTAGGTAGCCTGATGGGCGGTAGAAAACGCTAGCAGAAGGAATCCTGGTTTGCTAAGCGCAGCGCCTGATGGCGCTGCGCCGTATCTGGCCGGATAGCGGCGTAAACGCCTTATCCGGCCAACAACGAGAGAGATCAATTTTACGACTTACGCATCATCAGCCAGAGGCTAATCAGGAAGAACGAGGCGCTTGGCAGCAGCGCGCCGATAATCGGCGGAATGCCATAAACCAGCGTCAGCGGGCCGAAAATCTGGTCCAGAACGTAGAAGACGAAACCAAAGCTGATCCCGGTCACCACACGCACGCCCATCGGCACGCTACGCAGCGGGCCAAAAATGAACGACAGCGCCATCAACATCATTACCGCCACGGAAAGCGGCTGGAAGATTTTACTCCACATATTGAGCTGATAACGTCCGGCGTCCTGGCCGCTCGACTTCAGATACTTCACATAGTTATGCAAACCGCTGATGGAGAGCGCATCCGGGTCCAGCGCCACCACGCCCAGTTTGTCCGGCGTGAGGTTGGTTTTCCAGGTGCCGCTCACGGTCTGCGAACCGGTGATCTGTTTCGGGTCTTTCAGGTCAGACTCGTCCACCTGCGACAGACGCCAGACCTTGTTGTCTGCGTCGAACTTCGCAGACGCGGCATAACGCACTGACTGTAAGCGACGCTGATCGTTAAAGGCGTAGATGCTAATGCCCGCCAGCTCTTCGTCGCCCTTCACCCGCTCGATATAGACGAAATTGTTGCCATCTTTCGCCCACAGGCCTTGCTGAGTAGAGAGCAGCGAACCGCCGTACATCGCCTGCGCACGGTAGTTACGCGCCATCTGTTCGCCCTGCGGAGCGACCCATTCACCGATGGCCATTGTCAACAGCACCAGTGGAATAGCGGTTTTCATCACCGACAGCGCCACCTGCATCCGGGTGAAACCCGAAGCCTGCATCACCACCAGTTCACTGCGCTGCGCCAGCATCCCCAGCCCCAGCAGCGCACCAAGCAGCGCCGCCATCGGGAAGAAAATCTGCACATCTTTCGGCACGCTGAGCAGGGTATACATCCCCGCGCCCAGCGCATCGTAGCTCCCCTGCCCGGCTTTTTTAAGCTGGTCAACAAACTTGATGATGCCGGAGAGCGACACCAGCATGAACAACGTCATCATGATGGTGGTGAAAATGGTTTTACCGATATAGCGGTCAAGTACACCAAACGGCTGCATTATACCGCTCCTTTACGCAGAAGACGGGCGCGCAGGCGGCGTACCGGCACCGTATCCCAAAGGTTCAGACCAACCGCCAACGCCAGATAGATCAGGTTGACCGCCCACATCCAGATAACCGGATCCAGTTTGCCCTTACCGCCGTTCGATTTCAGGGAGGTTTGCAGGAGGAAGAACAGCAGATACAGCAGCATAGCCGGCAGCATCGACAGCACGCGCCCCTGTCGCGGGTTAACCACGCTCAGCGGTACAACCATCAGCGCCATCATAAATACGGTGAATACCAGCGTAATACGCCAGTGCAGTTCCGCACGGGCGCGATTGGTATCGGTCTGCCACAGCGTGCGCATATCCATCTGATCGGTATCGTTCGGGTCCAGCGCAACGGCCTGATGACCAATAATCGCCTGATAGTTCTGGAAATCGGTGATGCGGAAGTCACGCAGCAGGGCAGTGCCTTCAAAGCGCGTCCCTTTGTTCAACGTCACAACCTGGGAGCCGTCGCGCAATTGCGTCAGATGTCCAGAATCGGCCACCACCACAGAAGGACGGGCGTTGCCTTTCGGGCGGATTTGCGCAAGGAACACATCTTTAAAATCGCTGCCGTCAACGCTTTCAATAAACAGCACGGCGCTGCCATTGGTCGCCTGCTGGAACTGCCCTTGTGCCAGCGCGGCCATGCCAGGATTGGCTTTTGCTTCCGCCAGTACCTCATCCTGGTGTCTGGATGACCAGGGCCCCGCCCACATGACGTTGACAGCGGCGACGACGCCGGTAAACAGCGCCAGCACCATCGCGGCTTTCACCAGCACAGCCCGGCTCAGACCACAGGCATGCATGACCGTTATTTCGCTTTCGGTATACAGTTTGCCCAGCGTCATCAACAGCCCGAGGAACAGGCTTAACGGCAGGATGAGCTGCGCCATTTCCGGCACGCCCAGCCCCAGTAGCGAGAGCACCAGATTTGCCGGAATGTCACCGTCAACCGCCGCCCCGAGGATCCTCACTAGCTTTTGACAAAAGAAGATCAAAAGCAGGATGAAAAGAATCGCCAGTTGGCTTTTGAGCGTCTCCCGCACCAGATATCTTATGATTATCACTTTAAATACGCCCGTAAAAACTCGTCTTTTGCAGGAATTTAGCTTGTTTCATGGCTTAAACGTCATTTATTCTCTTGAGTCGTCGAAATCGTCGCTAAAATTATTATACTCAGCGGATTCGCCACTCAGAACGCGTTCTGACGTGCCAATGCCGTAATAACGTTAAGATTAACACGAAGTCACCGCAACTGCGGACATGAGTTACGAAAGCTTGCAATTCTAACTGTAGCCGCCGCCGTTGTCTTTAAGATTCAGGAGCGTAGTGCATGGAGTTCAGTGTAAAAAGCGGTAGCCCGGAGAAACAGCGGAGTGCCTGCATCGTCGTGGGCGTCTTTGAACCACGCCGCCTTTCTCCGATTGCAGAACAGCTCGATAAAATCAGCGACGGGTACATCAGCGCCCTGCTGCGTCGTGGTGAACTGGAAGGAAAACCGGGGCAGACCCTGTTGCTGCACCATGTTCCTAACGTTCTTTCCGAGCGAATCCTCCTCATTGGTTGTGGTAAAGAGCGCGAGCTCGATGAGCGCCAGTACAAGCAGGTCATTCAGAAAACCATCAATACGCTGAATGACACCGGCTCAATGGAAGCGGTCTGCTTCCTGACCGAACTGCACGTCAAAGGCCGCAACAACTACTGGAAAGTACGTCAGGCTGTCGAAACGGCCAAAGAGACGCTGTACAGCTTTGATCAACTGAAGACCAACAAGAGCGAGCCGCGTCGCCCGCTGCGTAAAATGGTCTTCAACGTGCCGACCCGCCGTGAGCTGACCAGCGGCGAGCGTGCGATCCAACACGGTCTGGCGATTGCCGCCGGGATTAAAGCAGCGAAAGATCTCGGCAATATGCCGCCGAATATCTGTAATGCCGCCTACCTGGCCTCTCAGGCGCGCCAGTTGGCCGACAGCTACAGCAAGAACGTCATCACCCGCGTCATCGGCGAACAGCAGATGAAAGAGCTGGGTATGCACTCTTATCTGGCGGTCGGTCACGGTTCGCAGAACGAATCGCTGATGTCGGTTATCGAATACAAAGGCAACCCGTCCGAAGACGCGCGTCCGGTTGTGCTGGTCGGCAAAGGGCTAACCTTTGACTCCGGCGGCATCTCCATCAAGCCTGCCGAAGGCATGGACGAGATGAAGTACGATATGTGCGGTGCGGCGGCAGTGTACGGCGTGATGCGCATGGTCGCGGAACTTCAGTTGCCGATTAACGTCATCGGCGTGCTGGCAGGCTGCGAAAACATGCCTGGCGGGCGAGCGTATCGTCCGGGTGACGTGCTGACCACCATGTCCGGCCAGACGGTCGAAGTGCTGAACACCGATGCCGAAGGCCGCCTGGTACTGTGCGACGTGTTAACCTACGTTGAGCGTTTTGAGCCGGAAGCGGTGATTGACGTCGCGACCCTGACGGGCGCCTGCGTGATTGCGCTGGGCCATCACATCACCGGTCTGATGTCGAACCACAATCCGCTGGCGCATGAGCTGATTAGCGCGTCTGAACAGGCGGGCGACCGCGCATGGCGCTTGCCGTTGGGCGATGAGTTCCAGGAACAACTGGAGTCTAACTTTGCGGATATGGCGAACATCGGCGGCCGTCCTGGTGGTGCTATCACCGCCGGTTGCTTCCTGTCGCGCTTTACCCGTAAGTACAACTGGGCGCACCTGGACATCGCCGGCACCGCATGGCGTTCCGGTAAAGCGAAAGGCGCAACCGGTCGTCCGGTGGCGTTGCTGTCGCAGTTCCTGCTCAATCGCGCGGGTTTTAACGGCGAAGAGTAAGTTTGCATGATTGCCGGATGGCGACGCATATGCGCCTTATCCGGCCTACATGGAGTATTTAACCGTAGGCCGGATAAGCGTAGCGCCATCCGGCTTCGCATTTAAATTCACCACAAGAAGCCCCATATATGAAGAATGCAACGTTCTATATTCTGGACAATGACACCACCGTTGATGGCCTGAGCGCCGTTGAACAACTGGTGTGCGACATTGCCGCAGAACGTTGGCGCAGTGGTAAACGCGTGCTGATTGCCTGTGAAGACGAAAAACAGGCCATCCGTCTGGATGAAGCGCTGTGGGCAAGACCGCCGGAGAGTTTTGTCCCGCATAATCTGGCGGGAGAAGGTCCGCGCGGCGGCGCGCCGGTGGAAATCGCCTGGCCGCAAAAACGCAACAGCAGCCCGCGTGATATTCTGATCAGCCTGCGTACTGGCTTTGCAGATTTTGCCACCGCTTTCACAGAAGTGATAGACTTTGTCCCTTACGAAGAAACTTTGAAACAACTGGCGCGCGAACGCTACAAAGCCTACCGCGTGGCTGGTTTTAACCTGAATACGGCAACCTGGAAATAATGGAAAAGACATATAACCCACAAGATATCGAACAGCCGCTTTACGAGCACTGGGAGCAGCAGGGCTACTTTAAGCCGAATGGCGATGAAAGCCAGGAAAGCTTCTGCATCATGATCCCGCCGCCAAACGTCACCGGCAGTTTGCATATGGGTCACGCCTTCCAGCAAACCATCATGGATACCCTGATCCGCTATCAGCGCATGCAGGGTAAAAACACCCTGTGGCAGGTCGGTACTGACCACGCCGGGATCGCTACCCAGATGGTGGTTGAGCGCAAGATTGCCGCAGAAGAGGGTAAAACCCGCCACGACTATGGCCGCGATGCCTTCATCGACAAAATCTGGCAGTGGAAAGCGGAATCCGGCGGCACCATTACCCGTCAGATGCGCCGTCTGGGCAACTCCGTGGACTGGGAGCGCGAACGCTTCACCATGGACGAAGGTCTTTCCAATGCCGTGAAAGAAGTGTTTGTCCGCCTGTACAAAGAAGATCTGATTTACCGTGGCAAGCGCCTGGTCAACTGGGACCCGAAACTGCGCACCGCGATCTCTGACCTGGAAGTGGAAAACCGCGAGTCCAAAGGCTCTATGTGGCACATCCGCTATCCGCTGGCTGACGGTGCGAAAACCGCAGACGGTAAAGATTACCTGGTGGTCGCCACCACCCGCCCGGAAACCCTGCTGGGCGATACTGGCGTGGCCGTCAACCCGGAAGATCCGCGTTATAAAGATCTGATTGGCAAATTCGTGGTGCTGCCGCTGGTGAACCGTCGTATTCCGATCGTGGGCGACGAGCATGCCGACATGGAAAAAGGCACCGGCTGCGTGAAGATCACCCCGGCGCACGACTTTAACGACTATGAGGTGGGCCGTCGTCATCAGCTTCCGATGATCAATATTCTGACCTTTGACGGCGATATCCGTGAAAGCGCGGAAGTGTATGACACCAAAGGCGAAGAGTCCGACGTTTACTCCAACGAAATCCCGGCTGAGTTCCAGAAACTGGAGCGCTTTGCCGCACGTAAAGCAGTGGTTGCCGCTATCGATGCCCTCGGCCTGCTGGAAGAGATTAAACCGCACGACCTGACCGTTCCTTACGGCGACCGTGGCGGCGTGGTTATCGAACCAATGCTGACCGACCAGTGGTACGTACGTGCCGACGTGCTGGCAAAACCGGCGGTGGAAGCGGTAGAGAACGGCGATATCCAGTTCGTGCCAAAACAGTACGAAAACATGTACTTCTCCTGGATGCGTGACATTCAGGACTGGTGTATCTCCCGTCAGCTGTGGTGGGGCCACCGCATCCCGGCATGGTACGACGACGCGGGCAACGTCTACGTTGGCCGTAGCGAAGACGAAGTGCGTCAGGAAAACAACCTGAGCGCCGACGTTGCGCTGCGTCAGGACGACGACGTACTGGACACCTGGTTCTCTTCCGCGCTATGGACCTTCTCGACTCTCGGCTGGCCGGAAAACACCGACGCGCTGCGTCAGCTCCACCCGACCAGCGTGATGGTCTCCGGTTTCGACATCATCTTCTTCTGGATTGCCCGCATGATCATGATGACCATGCACTTCATCAAAGATGAAAACGGCAAGCCGCAGGTACCGTTCAAGACCGTCTACATGACCGGTCTGATTCGCGATGACGAAGGCCAGAAGATGTCCAAATCCAAGGGTAACGTTATCGACCCGCTGGATATGGTTGACGGCATTTCCCTGCCGGATCTGCTGGAAAAACGTACCGGCAACATGATGCAGCCGCAGTTGGCTGAGAAGATCGCCAAACGTACCGAGAAACAATTCCCGGACGGCATTGAGCCGCACGGTACTGACGCCCTGCGTTTCACCCTGGCGGCGCTGGCCTCTACCGGCCGCGACATCAACTGGGATATGAAGCGTCTGGAAGGCTACCGTAACTTCTGTAACAAGCTGTGGAACGCCAGCCGCTTTGTGCTGATGAATACCGAAGATCAGGATTGCGGCTTCAACGGCGGCGAGATGACCCTGTCACTGGCAGACCGCTGGATCCTGGCGGAATTCAATCAGACCATCAAAGCGTACCGCGAAGCGCTGGACAGCTTCCGCTTCGATATCGCAGCGGGCATTCTGTACGAGTTCACCTGGAACCAGTTCTGCGACTGGTATCTGGAGCTGACCAAGCCGGTCATGAACGGCGGCTCTGAAGCAGAACTGCGCGGCACCCGCAACACACTGGTCACCGTGCTGGAAGGTCTGCTGCGCCTGGCGCATCCGATCATCCCGTTCATCACCGAGACCATCTGGCAGCGTGTGAAAGTGATTTCCGGCATTACCGCCGACACCATCATGCTGCAACCGTTCCCGCAGTACGATGCCTCCCAGGTGGATGAAGCCGCGCTGGCCGATACCGAATGGCTGAAGCAGGCGATCGTTGCCGTACGTAACATCCGTGCGGAAATGAATATCGCGCCGGGCAAACCGCTGGAACTGCTGCTGCGTGGTTGCAGCGAAGAGGCGATTCGCCGCGTGAACGACAACCGCAGCTTCCTGCTGAACCTGGCGCGTCTGGAAAGCATCACCGTGCTGCCAGCCGATGACAAAGGTCCGGTTTCCGTGACGAAGATTATCGATGGCGCCGAACTGCTGATCCCGATGGCGGGGCTGATTGACAAAGAAGCCGAGCTGGCGCGTCTGGCGAAAGAAGTGGCGAAGGTCGAAGCTGAAATTGGCCGCATTGAAGGCAAGCTGGCGAACGAAGGTTTTGTCGCCCGCGCACCGGAAGCGGTGATCGCCAAAGAGCGTGAGAAACTGGAAAACTACGCGGAAGCGAAAGCGAAGCTGATTGAACAGCAGGCGGTTATCGCGGCGCTGTAAAGAGAGTGCCTGACTGTTTGCCGGATGGCGCTACGCTTATCCGGCCTACAGGCATCTTCAGTGCATCCGACACCACAGACGATAAAAGCCTCTGACGCACTCGCTAAGAGGCTTTTTATTGAATTATCCTCGCTTGCACTCCCCCTCCCCGCAGTGTTATTAACTGCATATGTTCCACGTTTCTGTCATGAGTTCGCTATGAGTGTCATTACCTCTGTCCCGGCAACGTTGCGTCGTCTTACCGCTGACGATAACGCCGCTATCGCCCACGTCATCCGCCAGGTTTCCGCTGAATACGGCCTGACCGCTGATAAAGGTTATACGGTTGCCGATCCTAATCTGGATGAACTGTTCCAGGTTTACAGTCAGCCAGGCGCGGCCTATTGGGTCGTCGAGCAGAACGGTCAGGTGGTGGGCGGCGGCGGCGTGGCGCCGTTAGGCTGTAGCGAACCGGATATCTGCGAACTGCAAAAAATGTACTTTTTGCCGACGGTACGCGGCCAGGGGCTGGCGAAGAAACTGGCGCTGATGGCGCTGGAGCATGCGTGTGAGCAGGGGTTTAAACGCTGCTACCTGGAAACCACCGC
This sequence comes from Citrobacter sp. CK181, assembly GCF_030333595.1. Lineage (NCBI taxonomy): Bacteria > Pseudomonadati > Pseudomonadota > Gammaproteobacteria > Enterobacterales > Enterobacteriaceae > Citrobacter > Citrobacter sp. CK181. The sequence goes on from NZ_JAOWFN010000006.1 coordinate 362,064, forward strand.
ATCCTTACGCGAAGCGATTGGCCTGTATGAACATCTGGGATTTGAGCATATCAGCGAACCGCTGGGCTGCACCGGGCATGTTGACTGCGAAGTCCGCATGCTGAAAACGCTGTAAGTCACCCACTGGCCGGATAAGGCGACGCCATATCCGGCAATTTATGCAAACATTCTGCTTCTGAGTTAGTGGCGTACGCCGTCATCGTCTTCGTCGACGTAATCTTCATCGTCGCCGTCTTCACCCTCTTCGCCGTTCGGATCTTCGAAGTACGTACCCCAGCCGTCATATTCCACGTCAAATTTCTCAGCCAGGTTCATCAGTTGTTCAACCTGAGCATCAATCAGATCGGCATTCAGCGCACATTCGCTGAGGATATCGCAGCAAATCACCGTATCGCCTTCTTCCACTTCCAGCTCTTCCGGCTCGGTCACTTCATAACCGAGTTTGAACGCTTCTACGGCTGCTTTTTCCAGCGTTTCGAAGTCGTCAGCGGAAAAGTGGTGCTCGATAGTGTACAGCGCATCTGGATCGCTGCCATCTTCAAGTAATTCTTCAATAATCAGACGCGTCTCTTCACGCTGCTCTTCCAGTAGTTCCGGGTTTGCCATGGCTCGTTCCTCATAAATGTCCTGCCGATACTCTTATTGTCACACACCGCTGTCATTGCCTCCACCTTTCCAGGAAAGATTTGTTAAATGGGGTTGCAAATGCATAACCATCCATATAAATTGAATTTTAATTCAACAAATGGCCTTTGCCATGTGAGGGAACCATGTCTACGTTTTATCAGAAACATTTTTTGAAATTACTCGATTTCACCTCCGCTGAACTCACCGCTCTGCTGCAACTCGCCGCCAAACTGAAAGCCGACAAGAAAAACGGCGTAGAAGTCGCCAGACTGACCGGCAAAAACATCGCGCTCATCTTCGAAAAAGACTCGACCCGCACCCGATGCTCTTTCGAAGTTGCCGCATACGATCAGGGCGCTCGCGTAACGTACCTTGGGCCAAGCGGCAGCCAGATTGGGCATAAAGAGTCAATTAAAGACACCGCCCGCGTGCTGGGACGCATGTATGACGGTATTCAGTACCGCGGCCACGGCCAGGAAGTGGTCGAAACGCTGGCGGAATATGCAGGCGTTCCCGTGTGGAACGGGTTGACCAACGAGTTTCACCCCACGCAGCTGCTGGCGGATTTGCTGACTATGCAGGAACATCTGCCGGGCAAAGCCTTCAATGAGATGACCCTGGTTTACGCTGGCGATGCGCGTAACAACATGGGAAATTCCATGCTGGAAGCCGCCGCGCTGACAGGGCTGGATTTACGTCTGGTGGCTCCGCAGGCCAGCTGGCCGGAAGCAAGCCTGGTCGCAGAGTGCAAAGCGCTGGCGCAAAAGAACGGCGGCGATATTACGCTGACTGAAGATATCGCAGCGGGCGTGAAAGGCGCGGACTTTATCTATACCGACGTATGGGTGTCGATGGGTGAAGCAAAAGAGAAATGGGCGGAGCGTATCGCACTGCTGCGTCAGTATCAGGTAAACAGCGCAATGATGGCGCAGACCGGTAATCCTCAGGTGAAGTTTCTGCACTGCCTGCCCGCATTCCACGATGATCAGACCACGCTTGGCAAGAAAATGGCCGAAGAGTTCGGTTTGCACGGCGGGATGGAAGTGACCGATGCGGTGTTTGAATCTCCGGCCAGCATCGTGTTTGACCAGGCGGAAAACCGGATGCACACCATCAAAGCGGTGATGGTGGCAACGCTGGCGAAATAACGATTACGTCTTATCCGGCCTACAGATCGTGTTCCCGTAGGCCGGGTAAGACGTTTTGCGTCGCCACCCGGCAATGCAACTTACTCGACCAGCAGCTTAACGACCGCTTTGCGTACCTGAGCTGGCGCCCCTACGGCGCACAGCGGCTTATGGACTTCCCCCGGGTAAAAGACCACAAAATCGCCTTCATTAAGGATCACCGTTTTCTCCTCTGCCCCTTCAGGCAAAAACGCGATGTCTTTATCCGCCAGCCAGTCAGTTTCTGGCGCGCCCGCAGGCTGGGTGCTGAAGGTCATTCCTTCCTGCCCCTTTAATACGATCTGAATATCGAGATAGCACGCGTGATACTCCGCACGACGCTTTTCAAACGGCTCGGTCATGTCTTCCGAAACCAGATAAAACAGGCGATTGCCGTCGATATCATGCTTACCCTTTGCCGTTTCATCCGTCACATGCGCTTTAATATGTTCAATGGCCTGACGCAGCGCGTCCGGCAGCCAGGGTTGCAGATTGTGGATATTGCCAACGATCATCACAGACTCCTTAAATAAAACAACGTTTCATTTTTATGGTTATACGAAAAAAACCGCTGCCATACCACTTCTATTTCACGATGTTTTGCGTCAGCGCATGTTTATCGCTGAAGATGTTGTCCGACTGTTAATCGTCATCGAAGATTATGCATATCCTTTGCATAACTTTCCCCCTCCACTTTACGGTAAAAATCGTAATATGCTGTTATAAAAGGGTTTATCAGAAAAACACCTTGTTGATCACACTTCCTTTTCCCTGCATAACCTGCATTTATCACCATAGTTATTTTATGATTTACGTTAAGGTAAAAATAATAAAATAACCCTCCCGCATACCTATGCACAGACAAAAACAAAACACCATAAAATCAACAAGATAGAATTAAATAATAAATTCAGATTATCTACAAATAATTAACAAGAAAGAATAACAAGACATTTTATTGCGTAGTAATTCAGTTATTACTCTCTTTATTTTTCAATTTCTCTGACCTCGCTCATATATTAAATAAGAAAAATTAAATATCCCTTCCGATGTGAAACACATCACATTATCAGACCGAATTAGAATCAATGATGATTTCCGAAAATTAGCTGAACAGTAATGACTGCAAACAATTTAATTATTTGCAGCCACCACTTCTTTATTCCTGAAAATTGAGTAAAAGGTATCGTGATGGAAAAACATTATGTCGGTTCTGAAATCGGTCAATTACGTAGTGTGATGTTGCACCGCCCTAATCTCAGTCTGAAAAGACTGACGCCGTCAAATTGCCAGGAGCTGCTTTTTGATGACGTTCTGTCGGTGGAACGCGCAGGCGAAGAGCACGATATTTTCGCTAATACGTTACGCCAACAAGGCATAGAGGTGTTGCTGCTAACCGACCTGCTGACGCAAACACTGGATGTTATCGAAGCCAAAACCTGGCTGCTGGAAACACAAATCTCCGACTATCGCCTGGGCCCGACGTTCGCGGCGGATATTCGTACCTGGCTGGCGGATATGCCGCATCGGGAATTAGCGCGCCATTTAAGCGGTGGGCTGACATATGGCGAAATCCCCGCCTCGATTAAAAATATGGTGGTTGATACACACGATATTAATGACTTTATTATGAAGCCATTACCCAATCACTTATTTACCCGCGACACCTCATGCTGGATATATAACGGCGTGTCGATCAACCCAATGGCAAAAACAGCGCGCCAGCGTGAAACCAATAATCTGCGGGCGATTTATCGCTGGCATCCACAATTTGCAGATGGCGAATTTATTAAATATTTCGGCGACGAAAACATTAATTACGACCATGCCACGTTAGAAGGCGGGGACGTGCTGGTTATTGGTCGCGGCGCCGTGCTGATTGGCATGTCTGAACGTACCACCCCGCAGGGGATCGAGTTCCTCGCCCAGTCGCTGTTTAAACATCGCCAGGCCGAGCGCGTCATCGCCGTTGAGTTGCCAAAACACCGTTCCTGCATGCACCTCGATACCGTCATGACCCATATCGACATCGACACCTTCTCCGTCTACCCGGAAGTGGTTCGCCCGGACGTCCAGTGCTGGACCTTAACACCGGACGGGCGCGGCGGGCTGAAGCGTACCCAGGAAAGCACGCTGGTACACGCCATCGAAAAAGCCCTCGGCATTGATCAGGTGCGTTTGATCACCACTGGCGGCGATGCCTTCGAAGCCGAACGTGAGCAGTGGAATGACGCCAACAACGTTCTCACCCTGCGCCCCGGTGTGGTGGTCGGCTACGAACGCAACATCTGGACCAACGAAAAATACGACAAAGCGGGCATCACCGTTCTGCCCATTCCTGGCGATGAACTGGGACGCGGACGCGGCGGCGCGCGCTGCATGAGCTGCCCGCTGGAACGCGACGGCATTTAAGGAAGCGATTATGGACAACAAACCCACTCTGGTTGTCGCACTGGGCGGCAATGCGCTGCTCAAACGCGGCGAACCGCTGGAAGCGGATATCCAGCGCAAAAACATCGATCTGGCGGCAAAAACCATCGCCCAACTGACGCAACAGTGGCGCGTGGTGCTGGTACACGGCAACGGCCCGCAGGTTGGCCTGCTGGCGTTACAGAACAGCGCCTATGACCGCGTCACCCCCTACCCGCTCGATATTCTCGGCGCGGAAAGCCAGGGGATGATCGGCTACATGCTGCAACAGTCGCTGAAAAACCAGCTTCCGCAGCGTGAAATCAGCGTCCTGCTCACTCAGGTGGAGGTGGACGCCGACGATCCGGCATTCCGCAACCCAACCAAATATATCGGCCCGGTTTATGACGGCGACCAGGCCAACGCGCTACAGGCGGAAAAAGGCTGGATTTTCAAAGCCGACGGAAAAGCGTTTCGCCGCGTAGTGCCTTCGCCACAGCCCAAACGCATCGTTGAGAGCGACGCGATCCGCGCCCTGATCGCCCGCGACCATCTCGTGATCTGCAACGGTGGCGGCGGCGTGCCGGTAGTTGAAAAAGCCGATGGTTTTCATGGCATTGAAGCGGTGATCGACAAAGACCTCTCTGCCGCTCTGCTCGCCAGTCAAATCCACGCGGACGCGCTGCTGATCCTGACCGATGCCGACGCGGTGTACCTCGACTGGGGCAAGCCGACCCAACGCCCGCTGGCTCAGGTAACGCCGGAACTGCTCAGCGAAATGCAGTTCGATGCCGGTTCGATGGGGCCGAAAGTCACCGCCTGCGCCGAGTTTGTCAGCCACTGCCAGGGGATTGCCGGTATCGGTTCACTGGCCGACGGCCCGGCCATTCTCAGCGGTGACAAAGGCACCCTGATTCGACCCGAAACCGTCGATTACGACGCATAAGGCGATTTCTGCCGGATGGCGGCGGTGCCTTATCCGGCCTACAGCACGCGCATAACCGTAGGCCTGATAAGCGCAGCGCCATCAGGTAATTCATTTTAACAAGGACACTGTAATGGCTACTTCACTGAAAAATCGCAACTTTCTTAAACTACTCGACTTCACTCCGACGGAGATCCAGTACCTGATCGATCTGGCCATCGAGCTGAAAGCGGCAAAAAAAGCCGGGCGCGAGAAGCAAACGCTGGTCGGTAAAAACATCGCGCTAATTTTCGAAAAAACCTCCACCCGCACCCGCTGCGCGTTTGAGGTCGGCGCATTCGATCAGGGCGCACAGGTGACCTATCTCGGGCCAAGCGGCTCGCAGATTGGGCATAAAGAATCCATGAAAGATACCGCCCGCGTGCTGGGCCGGATGTATGACGGCATTGAGTATCGCGGTTTTGGTCAGCAGATCGTTGAAGAACTGGGGCAGTACGCGGGCGTACCGGTGTGGAACGGCCTGACCGATGAATTTCACCCTACGCAGATCCTCGCCGACCTGATGACCATGCTGGAACATGCGCCGGGCAAAACGCTGCCTGAACTCAGCTTCGCTTACCTCGGCGACGCCCGCAATAACATGGGCAATTCGCTTATGGTCGGCGCGGCAAAAATGGGGATGGACATCCGCCTGGTCGCGCCGAAATCCTTCTGGCCGGACGACGCACTGGTGGCGCAGTGCCGCGACATCGCCAGCGTCACTGGCGCGCGCATTACGCTAACCGAGGATGTGGAAGAAGGCGTTTATGACGTGGATTTCCTCTATACCGATGTCTGGGTGTCGATGGGCGAACCAAAAGAAGCATGGGCGGAGCGCGTCAGCCTGATGAAGCCATACCAGATCAACCAGCAGGTCATCAACGCCACCGGCAACCCCAACGTGAAGTTTATGCACTGCCTGCCCGCCTTCCACAACGAGCACACCAAAGTGGGCCGCGAAATCGAGGCCGCCTATGGCCTGAAAGGACTGGAGGTGACGGAAGAGGTGTTCGAGTCAGCCCACTCCATCGTGTTTGACGAAGCGGAAAACCGTATGCACACCATTAAAGCGGTCATGGTGGCGACGCTCGGCGACTAACCCCTCCGGGCATGTGCCGCCTGACGACGCATGCCCGTGTTATCTGGAGAGAACACCATGGGCAAATTTAAATTTCCCAGCGCGTATACCATCCTGTTTATTCTTATCGCACTGGTCGCTGTGATGACCTGGATTGTCCCGGCGGGCAAATACCAGATGGCGATGAACCCCACGTTGGGTAAAGAGGTTCCGGTCGCGGGCACCTATGCTCCTGCCGAGTCGCATCCGCAAGGGATTACCGCCGTACTGTTGGCTCCCATTGACGGCCTCTACAACCACGAAACCTATACCGCAGGCGCAATCGATGTGGCGCTGTTTGTACTAATCATCGGCGGCTTTCTCGGCGTAGTGAACAAAACCGGTGCAATTGATGCGGGTATTGAACGCGTCACGGTACGGCTCAACGGCAAAGAGGAGTGGATGATCCCCATACTAATGGGACTCTTTGCCGCAGGCGGGACGATTTACGGGATGGCGGAAGAGTCACTCCCCTTCTACACGCTGCTGGTTCCGGTGATGATGGCCGCCCGCTTCGATCCGCTGGTCGCGGCCGCCACCGTGCTGCTCGGCGCAGGTATTGGCACACTCGGTTCGACCATCAACCCTTTTGCCACGGTGATTGCCGCCAACGCTGCCGGAATCCCGTTCACTCAGGGTATGCTGTTACGCATCATTCTGCTGGTCGTTGGCTATGTCATTTGCGTGGTCTGGGTGATGCGCTATGCCCGCAAAGTGCGCAGCAACCCGGAGTTATCTATCGTGGCAGATAAGATGGAGGAGAACCGCGCTCACTTTCTTGGCAACCGTTCCAGCACGCTGCTGGAGTTCACTGCAACCCGCAAATGGATCTTGCTGATTTTCGCCGCCGCCTTTGCCGTGATGATTTACGGCGTCGCGGTTCTCGGCTGGTGGATGGCGGAAATTTCCGGCGTTTTCCTGGCGTCCGCGATTATCGTCGGCGTTATCGCCCGGATGAGCGAAGAGGCGTTCACCAGTACGTTTATCGACGGCGCGCGGGATCTGCTTGGCGTAGCGCTGATTATCGGTATTGCACGCGGCATTGTGGTGGTGATGGATAATGGCATGATTACGCATACCATTTTGCACAGCGCGGAAAATCTGGTATCTGGCTTGTCCACCACCATTTTTATCAATGTCACTTACTGGCTGGAAGTATTGCTCTCATTCCTGGTGCCCTCTTCCTCTGGTCTGGCGGTGTTGACCATGCCGATCATGGCGCCGTTAGCGGACTTCGCCCATGTGCAACGGGATCTGGTGGTGACGGCGTATCAATCGGCGTCCGGGATTGTGAACCTGATTACGCCGACGTCGGCGGTCGTAATGGGAGGGCTGGCGATTGCGCGCGTACCGTATGTGCGGTATCTGAAGTGGGTCGCGCCGCTGCTGCTGATCCTGACGCTACTGAATATGGCTGTTTTGAGCGTTGGCGCAATACTGTAACTCCCGCCGGATGGCGCTTCGCTTATCCGGCCTACAGGTTACGCATTTCGTAGGCCGGATAAGGCGCTGTAGCGCCGCCATCCGGCACAGGCCAACAGGTTGCGTATTTCGTAGGCCGGATAAGGCGCTTTAGCGCCGCCATCCGGCAAACGAACGCAGCCAATACGCTTTCTTTTTTGACTGGCTTCTCACTTTCCTGCAAAACCGACCGGTTGATTCGTTATCAATGTGACAAACAGGATGAATTTCGCTAGTCCATTGATATCAATGACAAAGCAAGGTGCATATATGAAGGAATACAATGATTGCTCCGCCAAAGAACAGCAGCAACTGGCGGTATGTCAGCGCCTGATTACAGAAAAAAGTTACTTATCCCAGGAGGAAATACGTCGCGATCTGCAAAACCACGGCTTCGAAGGCATCAGCCAGTCGACCGTTTCACGTCTGTTGAAACTGCTCGGCGTCATAAAAATAAGAAATACAAAGGGACAAAAAATTTATTCCGTAAATCCGCAATTGCGCCCCGCTCCTGACGCTGCGCGATCGATATCCGAGATGGTGGTCAGCGTGGAACACAATAGCGAATTTATCCTTATCCACACGGTGGCCGGTTATGGCCGCGCCGTTGCCAGAATCCTGGATTATCACGCCCTGCCGGAAATTTTAGGTGTGATCGCTGGCAGCAGTATCGTCTGGGTCGCGCCACGGGTCGTACAGCGCACCGGGCTTGTTCACAAGCAAATTAATTATTTATTAAAAATGAATTCTTATTCATGAGAACCGTTTGCGATGAATAAAATGTGCATTAATCGCTTGATCCCATAACATAGCTGAGTATAATCGCGGACAATTTGCCGGGAGGAAGTATGGTTCAGTGTGTACGACATTCTGTCTTACCGCGTCTGAAAACAGACGCTGGACTGCCGTTTTTCTTCCCGTTGCTCACCTATTCCAGGCCCCTCATTGAGGGGCTTTTTTTTTGCCCAGGCGTCAGGAGATAAACATGGCTAACCCGCTATACCAAAAACACATCATTTCCATAAACGACCTCAGCCGCGATGACCTCAATCTGGTTCTGGCGACGGCGGCGAAATTAAAAGCCAATCCACAGCCGGAGCTGCTGAAGCATAAAGTGATCGCCAGCTGCTTCTTCGAGGCATCCACACGCACCCGCCTGTCGTTTGAAACCTCGATGCACCGCCTCGGCGCCAGCGTGGTGGGCTTCTCCGACAGCGCTAACACGTCGCTGGGCAAAAAAGGCGAGACGCTGGCGGATACCATCTCCGTTATCAGCACTTATGTGGACGCGATTGTGATGCGTCACCCACAGGAAGGCGCAGCGCGTCTGGCGACCGAGTTCTCCGGCAACGTGCCGGTACTGAACGCCGGCGACGGCGCAAACCAGCATCCGACCCAGACGCTGCTGGATCTGTTTACCATTCAGGAGACCCAGGGCCGCCTGGACAATCTGAACATCGCTATGGTCGGCGACCTGAAATATGGCCGAACCGTACACTCACTGACGCAGGCGCTGGCGAAGTTTGACGGCAACCGCTTCTACTTTATCGCGCCGGACGCGCTGGCGATGCCGCAATACATTCTGGATATGCTGGATGAGAAAGGCATTGCCTGGAGTCTGCACAGCGCCATCGAAGAGGTGATGGCGGAAGTGGATATTCTGTATATGACCCGCGTGCAGAAAGAGCGTCTGGACCCGTCCGAATACGCCAACGTCAAAGCGCAGTTTGTCCTGCGCGCCAGCGACCTGAACGGCGCGCGTGAAAACATGAAGGTTCTGCATCCGCTGCCGCGTATTGATGAGATCACCACCGACGTAGATAAAACGCCGCACGCCTGGTACTTCCAGCAGGCAGGAAACGGTATTTTCGCTCGCCAGGCGTTACTGGCACTGGTTCTGAATAGCGATCTGGCACTGTAAGGGGAAAAGAGATGACACACGACAATAAACTACAGGTTGAAGCGATCAAACGTGGCACCGTAATCGACCACATTCCCGCGCAGGTTGGCTTTAAGTTACTGACGCTATTCAAACTGACCGAGACCGATCAGCGCATCACCATCGGCCTTAACCTGCCGTCCGGCGAGATGGGGCGTAAAGACCTGATTAAAATCGAGAACACTTTCCTGACCGAAGAACAGGTTAACCAGCTCTCCCTGTACGCGCCGCAGGCAACGGTAAACCGCATCGACAACTATGATGTGGTGGGCAAATCGCGCCCGAGCCTGCCGGATCGCATCGACAACGTGCTGGTCTGCCCGAACAGTAACTGCATCAGTCATGCTGAGCCGGTTTCATCCAGTTTTGCAGTGAAAAAACGCACAGATGACATTGCGCTCAAATGTAAATACTGCGAAAAAGAGTTTTCGCATTATGTGGTGCTGGCCAACTAATTGAGGTTGGTAATGGGTATCCGGCTCCCTATAATGGCCTGTACCTAATTTACCGCTGTAATTCAGGAGAAATCATGAGCAAAACTATCGCGACGGAAAATGCACCCGCAGCTATCGGCCCATACGTTCAGGGCGTTGACCTGGGCAGCATGATCATCACTTCCGGTCAGATCCCGGTTGATCCAAAAACCGGCAGCGTACCGGATGACGTGTCCGCTCAGGCGCGCCAGTCGCTGGAAAACGTAAAAGCTATCGTCGAAGCCGCAGGCCTGAAAGTGAGCGACATCGTGAAAACAACCGTGTTCGTTAAAGACCTGAACGACTTCGCGACCGTGAATGCGACCTATGAAGCGTTCTTCACCGAGCATAATGCGACCTTCCCGGCACGTTCATGCGTTGAAGTTGCGCGTCTGCCGAAAGACGTAAAAATCGAGATCGAAGCGATCGCTGTTCGCCGCTAAGTCTCCTTAAAAATATGTCTGCGCCGGATGGCGGCTTCGCCTTATCCGGCCTACGAGAAGTGCCGTTTGTAGGCCCGGTAAGCGCCAGCGCCACCGGGCATTGCGCCGGATGGCGGCTTCGCCTTATCCGGCCTACGGAAAGTGTCATTTGTAGGCCCGGTAAGCGCCAGCGCCACCGGGCATTGCGCCGGATGGCGGCTCCGCCTTATCCGGCCTACGGCAGTGCCATTTGTAGGCCCGGTAAGCGCCAGCGCCACCGGGCATTTATCACATCACCCCAAATAGTTTCGGCAGGAACAGCGAGATCGCCGGAATATAGGTCACTAACATCAACACCAGGAAGAGTACCGCGTAGAACGGCAGCATCGCCTTCACCACCTGCTCTATTTTCTGCTTACTCACCGCACTGGCAACAAACAGCACCGATCCCACCGGCGGCGTAATCAGGCCGATCCCAAGATTCACCAGCATGATCATGCCGAAATGCACCGGATCAATACCCAATGCCGTAGTGACCGGCAGCAGAACAGGCGTCAGGATCAGGATCAGCGGCGCCATGTCCATCAGTGTCCCGATCAGCAGCAGCATAATGTTAATGCACATCAGGATGACGTATTTGTTATCTGAAATACTGGTGAACGCCTCGGTAATGCGCATCGGCAACTGCATGTAGGTCATGATGGCGCCAAATGCGGCGGCGAACCCGATCAGGATCATCACAATGGTGACCGTTTTTACCGTGCGGTACATCAGCTTCGGCAGTTCAGACCATTTGTAGTCGCGGTAGATAAACATGGTGACGAAGAAGGCCCACAGACAGGCGATCGCCGCCGATTCCGTCGCGGTGAAGATGCCAGAGAGAATCCCGCCCATGATGATGACAACCGTCATCAGCCCCCACAGCGTATCGACAAAAATCTTCAACGCCTGGCGAAACGGCACCCGTTCGCCTTTCGGATAACCGCGCTTATGGGCAAAACCGACGCACATCACCATCAGGGTAAAACTTAACAGCAGCCCCGGCAGAATGCCGGCGATAAACAGCGCGGCAATCGACACCGTACCGCCCGTCGCCAGCGAATAAATCACCGAGTTGTGGCTGGGCGGCGTCAGGATCGCCTGTACGGAGCCGCTGGCGGTGACCGCCGCCGCGAAGTCACGCGGATAGCCTTTTTTATCCATCTCCGGGATCATCACCGAGCCGATAGACGCCGTATCCGCGACGGACGAGCCGGAAATCGCGCCAAAAAAGGTAGACGCCACAATGTTCACCAGCGACAGCCCGCCGCGTATAAAGCCGACAAAGATGTAGGCGAAGTTCACCAGGCGACGCGCGATACCGCCCTCCGCCATAATCGCCCCCGCCAGAATAAAAAATGGGATCGCCAGCAGCGAAAATTTGTTCACGCCGCTGGTGAGCTGGATCATGACCGCTTCCAGGGGAATGTCGATATACCAGGCGCCAATGATCGCGCTAATGCCCACCGCGTATGCTACCGGCACCCCAATCGCCAGCATAATGCCGAGCGTAAAGACGAGAATAAATGCATCCATCTGCTTTCCTTTATGAAGTGGGGTCGCGCATTAATGGGTTGAGCCCAGCATGACGACAGGACGTTGATACTGCGAACCACGGAAAATTTTCTCGATAATGAAAAGCAGCGTGATGGCAGAGCCGACAGGCAACGGCAGGTAGTTCTCACCTGCTGATAACAGAGGAAATTCCGCCACCGGCTGTTCCCACAGGTCGTAGCACAGCAGGGAGCCGTACCAGAGGATAAACAGGCTGACGGCCATCAGCATCAGATCCGCCACAATGAAACAGATTCGCTGCGCGCCCTCGCTCAGACGGTCGGTCACCATGCTGACGGCAATATGGGAACCCGCGCGATAGCTCACCGCTGCGCCAACAAAGGTGAATGTCACCATGCAAAGAATGGCGACCGGTTCCGGCCATGACAGCGCGCTGTTCATCACATAGCGCGCAAATATCCCGACGGGAATAACGGCCACCATAATCAACAGCGCCAATCCGGCAACCCACATTGAGATTCGGTAAAACAAATCCATTACCGACGAATAAAATTCACCCATGGTCGTCCCCTTGAATTAATCTTTAGGTTCAGGCGGATAAAGTCCTTACCCCGCCAGAGGTATTACTTCATATCCTGAATCCGTTTAATCAAATCCTGGCGATCTTTATAGGGTTCGCTGGCAGTTTAAAAAATGCCATGAATAGCGCTAACTGACAGGATAAAAGAGTGCCGGGCTTAACTTACAGTTATATATGACCTTTTACAGCGTAGCCTGCGCAGGCCAACGCATGTAAGAAAGTATTACGATAATTATGTTCATAAAATATGACTGAATGGAAATATTTTTAGCACGCTGTTTCATTTTTGCAATGAAGGTCTTTTTCCTGATAAAAAGATGTCTGAAAGAGGAGTAAAATTGTGATCCGTCACACTCTTTAGTATTTCAAAAAAAATAAAACAGGAACTTTCGTGAGGATATATTTTCGGAGTTATAGAAAAGCGTAATGGCTGCCGCAGCAGCCATTATTCTGGATTATTGCCAGCCGTAACGACGGCTATAAAAACCTTTCACTAATTGTGTCAATGTCATATAACCCGCGAGAATAGCGATCAGCCACGGGAAGTAGCTCAGCGGCAGCGCCTGTAATTGCAGATAGCCCGCCAACGGCGAGAACGGCAGCGCGATACCCACCACCATCACCACCAGCGTCATCAGCATCAGCGGCCATGCGGCGCGGCTCTGAATAAACGGTACGCGGCGCGTGCGAATCATATGCACAATCAATGTTTGCGATAACAGCCCGACGACAAACCAACCCGACTGGAACAGGGTTTGCGCTTCCGGCACATTCGCGTGGAATACCCACCACATCAGGCAGAAGGTCAGGATGTCGAAAATCGAACTGATTGGCCCGAAGAAGATCATAAAACGCCCCAGATCGGCGGGATTCCAGCGTTGCGGCTTCTGGATCTGCTCGTCATCCACGTTATCAAACGGGATCGCCACCTGGGATACATCGTACAGCAGGTTCTGAATCAGTAAGTGCAGCGGCAGCATTGGCAGGAAGGGCAAGAATGCGCTCGCCACCAGCACGCTAAAGACGTTACCAAAGTTAGAACTCGCGGTCATTTTGATGTATTTCAGCATGTTGGAGAACGTGCGACGCCCTTCGATAACGCCCTCTTCCAGCACCATCAGGCTCTTTTCCAACAGGATGATATCCGCAGCTTCGCGGGCAATATCCACGGCGCCATCAACGGAAATGCCGATATCTGCCGCACGCAATGCCGGAGCATCATTGATGCCATCGCCCATAAAGCCAACCACATGCCCTTCGCGTTTCAGCAGCGTGACGATGCGCTCTTTGTGCATCGGCGTCAGGCGGGCAAACAGCGTGGTGCGCGCGGCAAGTTCCGCCAGTTCATCATCGCTCAGCCCTTCGATATCACTGCCAGTCACCACATCGCCCGCATCAAGCCCGACTTCATGGCATACTTTCGCCGCCACCAGTTCGCTGTCGCCAGTGAGGATCTTCACGGTGATGCCGCTCTCTTTCAGCGCCTTCAGCGCCGGAGCGGTCGTCTCTTTCGGCGGATCGAGAAACGCAATGTAGCCTTCGAGGATCAGGTCAGACTCATCAATGCGTTTATAATCCCCTTCCCGCGCAGGCAGATACTTCGTGGCAACGGCCACCACGCGCAGCCCCTGGCGGTTCAGCGTATCCGTTACGCGCTTCACCCGGCGCAGCATGTTGTCATCCATCGGCACAATGTCGCCATTGTGGCGCACCTGGGTGCAGACGCTGAGGATCTCCTGCAACGCGCCTTTGCACACCAGTTGATGCACATCGGCTTCTTCCGCCACCACTACGGACATCCGGCGACGCTCAAAATCAAACGGGATCTCATCAATTTTCTGCCAGCGCCCGGAGAGCTGACGCGCAGACTCTTCATCCACGCCTTCCAGCACTGCGGTATCCAGCAGATTTTTCAACCCGGTCTGGTAGTGGCTATTCAGCCAGGCGGAATGCAGCACGCGTTCGCTGGGCTTGCCGGAGACATCCGTATGGTTCTCCAGCACAATTTTATCCTGAGTCAGCGTGCCGGTTTTGTCGGTGCAGAGAATATCCATCGCGCCGAAGTTCTGAATGGCGTCCAGGTGCTTAACAATGACTTTTTGCTTCGACAGTTTCACCGCCCCGCGCGCCAGCGTGGAGGTGACAATCATCGGCAGCATTTCCGGCGTCAGGCCTACCGCGACCGAGAGCGCAAACAGCGCCGCTTCCCACCAGTCGCCTTTGGTATAGCCGTTAATGATCAACACGATAGGCGCCATGACCAGCATAAAGCGGATCAACAGCATACTGACGCGGCTGATGCCTTTCTGAAACGCGTTTTGCTCGCTTTCCTGCTCGCTCACGCGGCCCGCCAGTTGACCAAACCAGGTCTCGCCGCCCGTCGCGATGACGATCGCCTGCGCCGTCCCGCTCACCACGTTGGTGCCCATAAAGCACAGCGTGTCGCATTCCAGCGGATTGCTTTGCTTAGGGTCGCGGGTCGTCGCCACTTTTTCTACCGGCAGAGATTCGCCCGTGAGCGAAGCCTGCGCAACAAACAGATCGCGCGCCTGAATAACGCGTAAATCCGCCGGGATCATATCGCCCGCCGCCAGCTTGATAATATCGCCCGGCACCAGTTGGTCGATGGGCAGCTCAACCCAGCTGTTCTCGCCTTTTTCATTGATAACGCGCAGCACCGTAGCGGTATTGCTGACCATCGCCTTCAACGCATCTGCCGCTTTGGTCGAACGCGCTTCCTGCACAAAATTCAGCAGCGTCGAAATCCCGACCATCAGCGCAATAACGCCTGCGGCAAACAGATCTTCCGTGGCATAGGAGATGACGCCGAGAATGGTCAGCAAGATATTGAAAGGGTTGCGATAGCAGACCCACAGGTGTCTCCACCACGGAGTCGGCTTCTGTGTGGGCAGCTGATTTTCACCGTATTTCTCGCGCGCATCCTCCACCTCTGCGACATTCAGCCCCTCAGGATGCGCATCGAATGCGCGCCAGAGCGCCGCTTCTTCCATCACCGCCATTTTCAGGCAGCGATCGCTCAATGACGGGGGAATCGGAGTATTCGCAACGCTCTGCGCACTGGGCAGAGGGTCACGATGCACCAGACGATGAGGTAAATGACGGTTAAGGCGGGCAAACAGCTCGCGGGTGATATTTTTCAGCATAAGCAGTCCCTCCGCGCCGAAAAAGCGGCGCAGAAACATCTCTCAGGCGCGGCAAAGCCTTACCTGACGATAATTTAAAGCGATAACAGGGACGTCGGGAACGTCACTGCCTTACGTATCCGGTAAGACAGTGAAAAACAGGCTTACCGGAAAGGGCTATTTCTCCATCGCGGGAGAGGGGTGGGTTCGGGATCCATGCAGCCTCCGGTAAGTGAATGATTGGCGCCGCGCATTATACGCAGAAAACCATAAGGTTTGTGGCAATTATGGCGGTATGATACCGCCGTGTAATTAAACCAAACGTATACACAAAAACATTTAGCTTGAAGGATGAAGCGTATAAACCAGACTTTACCCATTGCCCCTGGCTTGAGTAAAGTTACTCTTTTTGACACAACTTGATGCGCACCACGGGAAAACAGGATGCAGAATCGGCTGACCATTAAAGACATTGCCCGCTTAAGCGGCGTAGGGAAA
Source organism: Citrobacter sp. CK181 (assembly GCF_030333595.1). NCBI lineage: Bacteria > Pseudomonadati > Pseudomonadota > Gammaproteobacteria > Enterobacterales > Enterobacteriaceae > Citrobacter > Citrobacter sp. CK181. The sequence continues at coordinate 378,417 of NZ_JAOWFN010000006.1, forward strand.
TCCACCGTTTCCCGCGTGCTCAACAACGAAAGCGGGGTAAGTGAACGGACTCGTGAACGTGTGGAAGCCGTAATGAATCAACATGGTTTTTCCCCTTCCCGTTCCGCACGCGCCATGCGCGGGCAAAGTGATAAAGTGGTCGCCATTATTGTTACCCGTCTGGATTCCCTGTCAGAAAACCTCGCCGTCCAGACCATGCTGCCCGCGTTTTACGAGCAGGGTTACGATCCCATCATGATGGAGAGTCAGTTCTCGCCAGAACTGGTAGAAGAACACCTGGGGATGCTCAGACGGCGTAATATTGACGGCGTGGTGCTGTTCGGTTTTACCGGTATTTGCGAGGAGATGCTTGCGCCCTGGCAGGCCTCGCTGGTGCTGCTGGCAAGGGACGCCAGCGGTTTTGCGTCGGTGTGCTATGACGACGAAGGCGCTATCCATACCTTAATGCAGCGTCTGTATGACCAGGGACATCGGGCGATCAGCTTTCTCGGCGTGCCTCACAGCGACGTCACGACCGGTAAGCGCCGTCACGAAGCCTATCTGAGTTTCTGCAAAAAAAATAAACTGCACCCTGTCGCCGCTCTGCCTGGCCTGGCGATGAAACAAGGCTATGAGCACGCTGCGGATGTCATTACACCAGACACCAGCGCGCTGGTCTGCGCGACCGATACGCTGGCGCTGGGCGCCAGTAAATATTTGCAGGAACAGCGTATCGATTCTCTGCAACTGGCGAGCGTCGGGAACACGCCGCTGATGAAATTTCTCCACCCGGAGATTATCACGGTTGATCCCGGTTACGCTGAAGCCGGGAAACAAGCGGCCTTACAGCTGATCGAGCAAATCAACGGCCGCAGCGATCCCCGCCAGATCGTCATTCCGTCTACCCTCTCCTGATTCTTTTCTGAACGGTAATTTGTGATCTTCGCTGCGTTTCGGGAACGTTCCCATTTTTTAATATTCACCGAAGATATACTCTTGCGCCAACAACGTAAGAGCTGCCGGATGGCGACGCTAAAGCGTCTTATCATCCGGCTTACAGGGACACATTTCATCTGCCACGGGGCTTTATGATGAGCAAAGTAAAACAAGCTGATATAGACCAGCTGATTGAACTGGTCGGCGGGCGAGACAATATCGCCACGGTGAGCCACTGCATTACTCGCCTGCGCTTTGTGCTGAACCAGCCAGCAAATGCCAGACCGAAAGAAATTGAACAATTACCGATGGTTAAAGGCTGCTTCACCAACGCCGGGCAGTTCCAGGTGGTGATTGGCACTGACGTTGGCGACTACTACAACGCGCTGCTGGCGACCACCGGTCAGGCGCACGCCGACAAAGAGCAGGCTAAAAAAGCCGCGCGGCAGAATATGAAATGGCACGAGCAGTTGATCTCCCACTTCGCTGAGATCTTCTTCCCGCTGCTGCCTGCGCTGATCAGCGGCGGTCTGATCTTAGGTTTTCGCAACGTGATCGGCGATCTGCCGATGAGCAACGGCCAGACGCTGGCGCAGATGCATCCCGCGCTGAAAACGATCTACGACTTCCTGTGGCTGATCGGCGAAGCGATCTTCTTCTACCTGCCGGTCGGGATCTGCTGGTCTGCGGTGAAGAAAATGGGCGGCACGCCGATCCTCGGTATCGTACTCGGCGTAACGCTGGTGTCGCCGCAGTTGATGAACGCCTATCTGCTGGGCCAGCAGGCTCCTGAAGTGTGGGACTTCGGCATGTTCAGCATTGCGAAAGTCGGCTATCAGGCGCAGGTCATCCCGGCATTGCTGGCGGGTCTGGCGCTCGGCTTTATTGAAACGCGCATGAAGCGTATCGTGCCGGATTACCTCTATCTGGTGGTGGTGCCGGTATGCTCGTTGATCCTCGCGGTCTTTCTCGCACACGCCTTTATCGGCCCGTTTGGTCGCATGATTGGCGATGGCGTGGCCTTTGCGGTGCGCCATCTGATGACCGGGAGTTTCGCCCCTGTCGGCGCGGCGCTGTTCGGCTTCCTGTACGCCCCGTTGGTCATTACCGGCGTACATCAGACTACGCTGGCTATCGATATGCAGATGATTCAGAGCATGGGCGGTACGCCGGTATGGCCGTTGATTGCGCTGTCGAATATCGCCCAGGCTTCCGCTGTGGTGGGCATTATTATCTCCAGCCGTAAGCACAACGAACGCGAAATTTCCGTTCCGGCCGCCATCTCCGCCTACCTCGGCGTGACCGAACCGGCGATGTACGGCATCAACCTGAAATACCGCTTCCCGATGCTGTGCGCCATGATCGGCTCTGGCCTCGCCGGGTTGTTATGCGGCCTGAACGGCGTCATGGCGAACGGGATCGGCGTCGGCGGCTTGCCGGGCATCCTTTCCATTCAGCCGAGCTACTGGCAGGTGTTTAGCATGGCAATGGCGATCGCGGTCGTCATCCCAATCGTGCTGACTTCCGTTATCTATCAGCGTAAGTACCGTCAGGGCACGTTGCAGATTGTCTGATTCTTCTTCGGGGCGCAGTTGCGCCCCATCGCATATGTAGGTTACAAGCATGAATACCCTTCCCCACTGGTGGCAAAACGGCGTTATTTACCAGATCTATCCCAAAAGTTTTCAGGACACGACCGGCAGCGGAACCGGCGATTTACGCGGCGTTACGCAGCGTCTTGATTACCTGCAAAAACTGGGGGTGGATGCTATCTGGCTGACGCCATTCTATGTTTCACCGCAGATTGATAACGGCTACGACGTCGCGAACTACACCGCCATCGACCCGGCCTACGGCACGCTGGATGATTTTGACGAACTGGCGGCGCAGGCCAAAGCGCGCGGCATCCGCATTATTCTGGATATGGTGTTTAACCACACCTCCACACAGCATGCCTGGTTCCATAACGCGCTGAATAAAGAGAGTCCGCACCGGGAGTTTTATATCTGGCGCGACGGTACGCCGGATGTGCCGCCCAATAACTGGCGCTCCAAATTTGGCGGCAGCGCCTGGCGCTGGCATGCCCAGAGCGAACAGTATTACCTGCACCTTTTCGCCCCGGAGCAGGCCGACCTGAACTGGGAAAATCCGGCGGTACGCGCTGAGCTGAAAAAAGTGTGTGAATTCTGGGCCGATCGCGGCGTGGACGGGCTGCGCCTGGATGTCGTGAACCTCATCTCCAAAGATCAGCGTTTCCCGAACGATCTGGACGGCGATGGTCGCCGCTTTTACACCGACGGGCCGCGCGCGCATGAGTTCTTGCACGAGATGAACCGTGACGTTTTTACTCCGCGTAACCTGATGACGGTGGGCGAAATGTCATCCACCACCCTGGAAAACTGTCAGCGGTATGCCGCTCTCGATGGCAGCGAGCTGTCGATGACCTTTAACTTCCATCATCTGAAAGTCGATTATCCCGGCGGCGAGAAATGGACGCTGGCAAAGCCGGATTACGTGGCGCTAAAAGCGTTGTTTCGCCACTGGCAGCAGGGGATGCATAACGTTGCCTGGAATGCCCTGTTCTGGTGTAACCACGATCAGCCGCGTATCGTGTCGCGCTTTGGCGACGAAGGCGAACTGCGGGTTCCGGCGGCGAAGATGCTGGCGATGGTGCTGCACGGTATGCAGGGTACGCCCTATATCTACCAGGGCGAAGAAATTGGCATGACAAACCCGCATTTCTCCCACATCACCGATTACCGTGACGTGGAAAGCCACAACATGTTTGCCTGGCTGCGCGCCCAGGGCCGGGAAGCCAATGATTTACTGGCTATTCTTGCCAGCAAATCCCGCGATAACAGCCGCACGCCCATGCAGTGGGATAGCAGCGCGAATGCAGGGTTTACGCAAGGCGAGCCGTGGATCAACCTCTGCGATAACTATGCGGACATCAACGTGGCGGCGGCGCTAAATGATGAAGACTCGGTGTTCTACACCTATCAAAGACTGATTGCCTTGCGCAAAACAGAGCCGGTCTTAACCTGGGGGAATTATCAGGATCTGCTGCCGGACAGCCCGCATGTATGGTGCTATCGCCGCGAATGGCAGGGGCAGCGGTTACTGGTGGTCGCCAACCTGAGCAACGCCTGTCAGGACTGGCTGCCAGAGCATCACGAAGGAAACTGGCAGACGCTGATGCACAACTACGACGAGGTTGCCACCCGCCCTGCCGCCATGACGTTACGCCCGTTTGAGGCCGTCTGGTGGTTGCAAAAGTAATCACAACGGGATACGGACAGACCTGTCTGTATCCCGGATTATTCAGCCCACAGATATTTTCTCCGTCTTTCTGACAACGTAAAAAAATGCCGCGTATAGTGATACTTAGAATGTACCATCATAAAATTTACACGCGCTAAAGAATAAAACAAAAATAGACCTGCCACTGACACTTATCATATAACCGGCAGGATATCATGAATAAACCTCTTATTAAGTTAAGTTTACTTTCAGCTTTACTCATTAGCAGCCAGGGATGGTGCGGTAATACCTCTGTTGATTTGCGTTTTGGTCATAATACCAATTCAGAAGCTAATGATTCCAGAATTAAAGTCATGCACCAGGCCGACAATGGTTTTTATTTCTCCGTTGAAGCTGCGCAAAACCATAACGATACGTTTTTTGGCGATACCGATCGCTACAGTTCCGATGATAAAGGCGTGACCGAAGCGGCCCAGGAAATAGAAACTCGCTGGCGCTTTGATTTAGGTGACGGTTACTCGGTCGCACCGGGGATGGTCACCGTATTTACGTCCAGTAATACCCATTATCGCCCTTTTATTCAGGGCTGGAAATCCTTCGATAATGGCCTTAACCTTTCTGCCCGTTATCGTTACAACACGGTGAACGATGCGCACAGCGACAGAGAGTTAGACGGCAGCGGTTATACACGTCGTGAATCTCATCAGTTCGATATATGGTTTGCCTACAATATTGGTAACTTTGGCATGTCTTATAACCCCCGTTTCCGCTATCAGGATGGCGTCGATCAGGGGACGGGCGACGATACTTACTGGGAACATACCCTCGCGTTCAACTACAAACTGGACGATGGCTGGACGCCGTACGTCGAGCTGGTCTCTCTTGATAAAACCTATATCAATGACGACGGTCATCATGAAAATGATTACGCCGTACGTCTTGGTATCGTAAAACAGCTTTAACGCGCTATGCCGCATCGTATTGCAGCAGATAACATCCGATGCGGTCTACTACCGTCAGCAGTTCCAGCTGGCCTTCTCGTTGATATAACGAGATTGCGTCAATATCAATATCCAGAGGCCAGCATAATGTTGAAATCGTCGCTAACGTGGATTCTCGTTTTGTAATCGCAATGATTTTTAATCCCTTACGTAACGCGTTTCGCGCCATTTCGACTAACGACGCCGTTTCACCCGATTTGCTGATCAACACCAGCGTACCTTTAGAGACTCGCGTCAGCTGATGAACATCATTGAGAATGAGGTGCGGCAAGCTCGCCAGCGACAAAAAACGCGACAAATAATTCAGGCTGGTCAATGACGCGCCGCGCGCATATAAGAAGATATGGCTGGAATTAACCAGTATGTTGCACAGTTGTGTAATGGTCTCTTCTTTTTCATCACCAACAACATATCTTACGGGTTCGGCTATTAACCTGTCGCGAGAAAACTGATACCGTAGCTCGGTATAGCTCCGGTATCCCATTTTTTTACACACCCGATTAACGGATGTTGTAGTGGTGAATGTTTCGCTCGCAATCACCTTAGCTGAAATACCCGATATTTCATGAGCATGACACTGAATATACTCAAATATTAATCTTTCACTACCCTGAAAGGAATTCATAAAACCCACCCTTAACCTACGAATATAATATATTCTATCAATATCGTATTTATAACACTGGAATGCGAATCACACTCTATTCAACAGGTATGGCGATACGCAATTAGTACCATCAAACCTTTTATTGCCTTTTTTATTTCTCTTTATAATTTCTGCAATTCTATTGTTAGGGGTTTTACAATGACAAGGCAAAAAGTCGTCGCGATAACGGCATGCCCGACCGGCATCGCTCATACCTTTATGGCTGCCAACAAAATTGCAGCGTGGGGAGAAGAAAATAACGTCATCGTCAAAGTGGAAACACAAGGAAGCGATGGCGTCAAAAACAAGCTTTCCCGACAAGATATTGCCAGCGCAGATGCCGTCATTCTGGCAATCGATGTTCCCATCCAGGACGCTGAACGATTCGATAACGTTCCTCATCTCAAAATACGCACTCAGGAACTGATCAAAAACACCGATCGTTACCTACGTCAGGCGCTGGCGATGGATAAAACCGTAACGGCCGCGTGTGAAGAACAGGAAGAGGCTCGCTCCGCCTGGCAGACCTTCATCGGCCATATTATGGCGGCGATCAGCTATATGCTCCCGGTCGTCGTCCTCGGTGGATTACTGATGGCGGTCGCCAAAATAACCGGGCAGTTTATTCCAATTGCCGGTACGCCGTTCGAGGTGCTGGATAAACTGGGCTTTATGGTGATCAAGTTCATGTACCCGGTTTTTGCCATGTACCTCGCGTTCTCTATTGCCGGTAAACCTGCGCTGATCCCCGGACTTATCGGCGGCATTATGTCCGACGAGGTCTATAAACGCTTTTTTGATCTCGACGGTTTTATGCCCTCAGGCTTCTTCGGCGCCATCGCCATCGGCTTTTTTGTCGGTCATCTGGTGCAGTGGCTCAACAATACCATTAACGTTCGCGCCCAACTTACCACCATTAAAACGATGCTTATCGTGCCGCTGTGTACCGGCATTACGCTCGTCATCGTTATGCAGTACCTGATCAACCCCTTCTTTGGCGCAATCAACCAGGCGATGGTCGAGTTTTTCACCTCCGCTGGCGACACCGGGCGCGGTTTTTACGCCATGATGATCGCCGCAGGGACGGCCTTCGACCTCGGCGGCCCCATCAATAAAGCCGCTGGTTCGGTGGCACTGGGGCTTAACGGCGTCAGCGAAACCTTCGATTTAACCGCCAGAGAGCTGGCGATCGTCATTCCATCTATCGGCGTCGGCCTGGCGGCGTTGCTGAATAACCGTTTTGGCCTGCCCAACGTGTTTAGCAGCGAAGAAAAAACCGTCGGCGGTACGTCTTTACTGCTGGGATTCATTGGCATTTCAGAAGGCGCCATTCCTTTCATCCTGAAAAATCCACGCCTGATTCCGGTCTTTATGGTCGGCGCGATGTCCGGCGCGCTTATTGCTATCGCACTCGGCGTGAAGCAATCGCTGCCGTTGCCTGCCATCTGGGGATGGCCGCTGGCGACAAATGTCACAGGGTATCTGATCAGCGTGTTTGCCGGTTCTCTTGTATGCGCGCTGGGCGTGCTCTTCGCCAGCCCTAAGATCGCCAAATAATTCAGGAAGTAGAAATGAGCAACATTCACGTCATCGCCCATACGCACTGGGATCAGGAATGGTATTTCACCTTGCAGGATAGCAATATTCTCGCGTCCTGGAATTTTGCGGATGTGATCCGAACCCTGGAACAGAACCCTGCGTATACCTGTTACCACTTCGACGGCCAAACGGCTGTCGTGGAAGATTTCCTGGCCGTCAATCCTCAATACTGCGAGCGGCTGAAACAGCTGGTCGCTGACAGACGGCTTTTTATCGGCCCGTGGTACACCCAGACGGATACGTATAATGTTCATGGCGAATCCATCATTCGCAACCTGAAATACGGGATACTTTCCGCGCGTAAACTGGGCCATGCCATGATGGTCGGCTATTTACCCGATACGTTCGGCCATAACAGCCAGCTCCCGACCCTGCTTCGCGGGTGTAACCTTGATAACATCGTTTTCTGGCTGGGCATCAACCATGATACGCAGGTTGAAAAGAGTCAGTTCATCTGGCAAGCGCCATCCGGCGCGCAGGTTATCGCTTGCGCCATGCCCTTCGGCTATGGCGCGGCAAAAAATATTCGTGCAGACGACGCGCATCTGCACGACAAAATATTCCCAATCGTTAACCACATCCGCCAACGCTCCGGCCTGAACGATCTGCTCCTGCCCTGCGGCGGCGACCAGGTCAATATTGATCCCCATCTGCCGGAGATACTGCGTATCGCCAGCGCATGTTCCCCTGAGGGAGATCGTTTTCAGATCTCCTCTCTGGAAGCGTACATTGACCACCTTCGACAACAGGCATCAGGATATGATCGCTGGCAAGGGGAATTAAAATCTCCCCGCTATACCCGCATTCATAAAACAATCGGTTCAGTACGTTACGACATCAAAAAGAAGAATTATGACGTTGAACAGTTCCTGTTAGGCAAGCTCGAACCCACCATTGCGCTGGCGCGTTATCAGGGCATTGAAGTCAACGTGCAATGGGTTGACCAGATATGGAAAAACCTTCTGCGTAATCATGCGCATGATTCCATCGGCGGGTGTAACAGCGATGCCACCAATCGCGATATTCTCCATCGCCTTGAGCAAACGGAACAGCTTAGCCATAGCCTGTGGAATCTGGTCGTAAAAGAACTGGCGACCGCCAGTTGTGAAGAGGGCGATCTTTTCGTCATCAACCCCAGCGCCACCGCCTGGTCGGGCATTATCAAAGCCACATTATATAGCCGTACGGCCGGTATTGAACTCAGCCATCATGCGCGTCCTCTTCCGTTCAGCGTTCTCGAACGCACGCAGGTCTCCGGCGGGCGCACGGTTCAGGTTACTGTGCAGGGCGAAAAAGAGGTCGAACTTCCGCCTTATTACCGCTGGCAGGTCGCTATTGACGCGCCAGCGTTACCGCCGCTGGGTTATACCCACATTCAGGTGCAGGAATCGTCACGCATCGCGCCTGCAATGCGCAACTGCGCTGAAAGCGCCATTGAAAACAACGATTACCGGCTGGTGCTGCATGCCGGTTCGCTGTCGCTTCATGATAAGCGCAACGGCCGGGTAATATCCGACCTGCTGGCCTTTGAAGACTGTGCGGATGCGGGCGATAGCTATGACTTTTCGCCGCTGGAGGGCGATGTTCCGCAGCGCTGCCACACATTTACGCTTATTGACTGCGAGAAAGGCCCGCACATTGAACGGATGACGCTAAGCGCCACGCTGATGCTGCCCCCTTCGCTGGCGGAGCGAGCGGCGCAGGATGTTCAGCCCTACCCTGTACGCCTTGTCTGCGAGCTTCGCCAGCATGACGCTCAGCTTTTTATCGACGTTTCGCTGGAAAACACCGTCTGCGATCACCGCCTGCGCTTACTCATCAACAGCGACATTCGCACCACGGAATCCATCGCCTCTCAGCCCTTTGCCGTCATCCGGCGTCCTGTTGCCGAGGCGCCAGCCGACTGGCGTCAGCACTATCGGGAAAAGCCGATCGATATTGAAACCAGCGAGGGCATTATCGCCATCGAGGAAAACAACCGCTCGCTCATCATCAATAGCCTGGGCATGAAAGAGTTTCAGATATGCCAGAACGGGACGGCGCAGATAGCGTTAACGTTGTTTAAATCAACGGGAGTCCTGGGACGTGACGATCTTGACTGGCGACCCGGACGCGCTTCCGGCATTAATAATACCGTCGTCAACACGCCCGACGCGCAACTGCTTAAACCGCTGCATTTCAGCCTGACGCTGGCGCTTGCCGATCGGGCCGACCCTATGACGTTAAGGCATCTTGAAACCCGCGTGACGCGCCAGCCATTCACCTGGCAAAATCAGACGTTGAACACGCTGGACAACCGCCTGGAGCGTTTTACGCTCAATTTTGTTTCGCGCTCGCTGCCGGAAACATTCAGCCTGCTGACGCTTCCCGAACCGCTGATGCTTTCCGCAATACCCCATGCCCATACGGTAGACGGAACAATCATTCGCATTTTCAATGCCGGAGAGCACCCGGTGCCGCTCCCGCCTTCGCTAAGAAATATTCCGCAGATCAATTATCTGGAAGAACCTGTCGCAGATTGCGCCACCATTTTGCCTTGCAGTACGTGTGATTTTCTTTTTACTCATCAGGAGCGTAACGAAAAAGTATGAGCCAGAACGCCCATCATACCTTCATCAAAAACACGTTAGCTCAGCTTTATCCCCATGCGGATCGGTACGCGCTGGCGGCGAAAATCGAGCAACTCTGTCAACGCTGGAAGCTACGGGAGAAAACCGCCGCGCCTTTGGATCAGAGCCGGGTGTGGATGATAGCTTACGGCGACAGTATCCATAGCGGGGACGCAAACGCTCTTGCCTGTCTGCATCAGTTTTCGACACGCTGGCTTAAAGGCGTCATCAGCGACATTCACCTGCTGCCCATGTTCCCGTGGACATCTGATGATGGCTTCAGCGTTAAAGATTATCGCCACATTGCGCCAGAGTTAGGCCAGTGGTCAGACATTGCAGCGCTGGCAGGCGATTTTAATCTGATGTTTGATTTCGTGATTAACCATATCTCTCAGCAAAGCCGCTGGTTCCAGGGCTATTTACACGGCGAACCGCGTTATCAGCACTACTTTATTAGCGCCGACCCTGACGATGACTATCATCTTGTCACGCGTCCACGCGCCCTTCCCCTGCTTACGCCATTCAAGCGCAAAACGGGGGAAACCGTACATATCTGGACGACATTCAGCGCCGATCAGATCGATCTGAATTTCCGTGAACCTGACGTGTTACTGGAAAGTATCGACATCCTGCTGGAATACGCAGCGCGCGGCGCGCGCGCAATCAGGCTCGATGCGATCGGTTTTTTGTGGAAAGAGCGAAACAGCACCTGTATTCACCTGCCGCAGACGCATCTGATCGTTAAACTCTGGCGCGCCATTCTGGATGCGACCTGGCCTGACTGCCTGTTGATTACGGAAACCAACGTCCCGCATCAGGAAAATATCAGCTACTTCGGCAACGGCGATGAAGCTCACATGGTGTATCAGTTCCCCTTGCCGCCGCTGACGCTCCATGCCTTTTTACGCGGTAACGCACGCTGGTTACGCCAGTGGGCGCAACGTCTGGAACAGGATGCGCTTCCCGACAAGACGACCTTTTTTAATTTCCTCGCCAGCCACGACGGCATCGGGCTGCGTCCCGTGGAAAATCTCCTTTGCGCAGAAGAGCGGCAGTTTCTGATAAGCGAGGTAGAACGCAAGCAGGGGCGTATTTCATGGAAAACCAACCCTGACGGCAGCCAGTCGCCGTATGAACTTAACATCAACTTTCTGAGCGCATTGAGCGAGCCAGGGGAAAGTCCCGACGACCAGCTCGCCAGATTCACCGCCGCGCACGCCATCCTCTTTATGCTGCGGGGCGTGCCTGCGATCTATTATCACAGCCTCTTCGGCAGTGAAAATGACAACGCCGGGCTGCTCGAATCGGGCATAAATCGCCGCATTAACCGGGAAAAACTGGACGCTGCCACGCTCCATGAGCAGTTGCTCTCGCCGGAAACGAGACAATCCCGAATCTACTCGTCTCTGGCGAAGTTAGCGCGTATACGCCAGCAGCATCCCGCATTTTCTCCGTTCGCCTCGCAGCGCGTTCCTGAATTGCCTGACGCGCTCTTTGGCGTCGTTCGCCAGCATCCTACAGAAGGCGAAACGCTGTACTGCGTCGTGAACGTCACAGGAATATCACAATCACTTTCACTGCCTGTCACAGGAACAGATCTGCTGACGGGCGCAGCATTCAACGGCGCTTGCGAGCTTTCCGGCTGGCAAACGGTATGGATTCTCGCTGATACGCAACTGGAGGCATAACATGGAGTTGTCCGCGCTTACGCATTCTGAACTGATTTTTATCGATCCGCCGCACCGCACTCCTGAAGCGGTGATCGGGGAGATGTCCGCCGCCCTGTTCAGGCAGGGCCTGATCAACGACAAGGCGATGTTTATTGATAGCGTCCTGCGCCGTGAAAGCGAAGGGCCCACGGCGTTGGGAGAGTCGCTGGCTGTCCCACATGGGAAATGCGGATCGGTTGTCCAGGCCGCATTTAGCGTCGCCCTGTTTCGCCAGCCCGTCATGTGGCCGGGTCTTGAGGGGGACGAGGAGGTTCAGTTGGTATTTCTGCTGGCGATTCCCCCAGAAGAAGCAGGCAGTACGCATATGCAATTATTAACCCGACTAACCTCGTCTCTGGTGGACGATAAAGTGCGTGAATCACTCATCAACGCCGCCTCTGCCGAAGAGGTGCTTGCGCTGCTCTCGCCAGATGCGCCTTCAGTTTCGCCAGAACCCGCCATTGCGGTGAAAAACACCCGGCTTGTCCCCCTGGTTTTGGGGATCGTCGCTGTTGCTGCATTTATCAATGCGGGTATTCACTGGATGAACGCAACAGCGCAATAACCCCTCCTGCGTCAAACCGGCCGTTTCTTTTCGCGCCGGTTTGACGAACGCCTGGCTTAACGCCCGAATTTTGTTGAATTTTTACGCAATTTTTAAGTCCAAAAATTTACATTAAGCGCAAGCGCCCGCCATTCGTACTCTTAAATTTTTACTTTGTTCTGAATCAATAAAATCGTAAACATCTTTGATGCAAATCACTACATATAGAACTTAAAATGCAACCCGACCCAATATGTTGTATTAATCGACTACAATTGCTACAAACACAACACGACGCCATAACGGTGATGTTGTGGATAACGTGGGTCGGGATTGCGGGAAGTCGTTGGATAGAGAGATGAATAAACCCACGCAGACTTCCTCAGCCTCTGTGGATAACCTGTTCTTATAAATATGGAGTGATCATGACACCGCATGTGATGAAACGAGATGGCTGTAAAGTGCCGTTTAAATCAGAGCGCATCAAGGAAGCCATTCTGCGTGCAGCTAAAGCAGCGGGAGTCGATGACGCAGATTACTGCGCCACCGTCGCAGAAGTCGTTAGTAACCAGATGAATGAGCGCAGCCAGGTTGATATCAACGAGATCCAGACAGCCGTTGAGAACCAGCTGATGTCCGGGCCGTACAAACAACTCGCTCGCGCTTACATTGAATACCGCCATGACCGTGATATTCAACGTGAAAAACGTGGCCGTCTGAACCAGGAAATTCGTGGTCTGGTTGAGCAAACCAACTCCGCGCTGCTGAACGAAAACGCCAACAAAGACAGTAAAGTGATCCCGACCCAGCGCGACCTGCTGGCCGGTATCGTGGCGAAACACTACGCCCGTCAGCATCTGCTGCCGCGTGATGTGGTGCAGGCGCACGAGCGCGGCGACATTCACTATCACGATCTCGACTATTCTCCGTTCTTCCCGATGTTCAACTGTATGCTGATCGATCTGAAAGGCATGCTGACGCAGGGCTTTAAGATGGGGAATGCGGAAATCGAACCGCCGAAATCCATCTCCACCGCCACGGCCGTAACCGCGCAAATCATCGCACAGGTCGCCAGCCATATTTATGGCGGCACCACCATCAACCGTATTGATGAAGTGCTGGCGCCGTTTGTTACCGCCAGCTTCAATAAACACCGTAAGACCGCCGAAGAGTGGCAGATCCCGGACGCTGACGGCTACGCGCACGCCCGTACCGAGAAAGAGTGCTATGACGCTTTCCAGTCTCTGGAATACGAAGTGAATACGCTGCACACCGCCAACGGACAGACGCCGTTCGTCACCTTTGGTTTTGGCCTCGGCACCAGCTGGGAATCGCGCCTGATTCAGCAATCCATCCTGCGTAACCGTATCGCAGGTCTGGGTAAGAACCGTAAAACCGCTGTGTTCCCGAAACTGGTGTTTGCGATTCGCGACGGTCTGAACCACAAGTTTGGCGATCCAAACTACGACATCAAACAGCTGGCGCTGGAGTGCGCAAGCAAACGCATGTATCCAGACATCCTGAACTACGATCAGGTGGTGAAAGTGACCGGTTCGTTCAAAACGCCAATGGGCTGTCGCAGCTTCCTCGGCGTCTGGGAAAATGAGAACGGCGAACAGGTTCACGATGGCCGCAACAACCTGGGCGTCATCAGCCTCAACCTGCCGCGTATCGCGCTGGAAGCCGGTGGCAATGAAGCAACGTTCTGGAAGCTACTGGACGATCGCCTGGTGCTGGCGCGTAAGGCGCTGATGACCCGTATCGCCCGTCTGGAAGGCGTGAAAGCCCGCGTTGCGCCAATCCTTTATATGGAAGGCGCCTGTGGTGTCCGCCTGAAAGCTGACGATGACGTTTCCGAGATTTTCAAAAACGGCCGCGCGTCCATTTCTCTGGGCTATATCGGTATTCACGAAACCATCAACGCGCTGTTTGGCGACAAACATCTGTACGACAGCGAAGCGCTGCGCGCTAAAGGTATCGCCATTGTCGAACGCCTGCGTCAGGCAGTGGATCAGTGGAAAGACGAAACCGGCTATGGCTTCAGCCTGTACAGCACGCCGAGCGAGAACCTGTGCGACCGTTTCTGCCGTCTGGATACCGCTGAGTTTGGCGTCGTGCCGGGCGTGACCGATAAAGGCTACTACACCAACAGCTTCCACCTCGACGTGGAGAAGAAGGTGAACCCGTACGATAAAATCGATTTCGAAGCGCCGTATCCGCCGCTGGCGAGCGGTGGCTTCATTTGCTACGGCGAATACCCGAACATTCAGCACAACCTGAAAGCGCTGGAAGACGTCTGGGATTACAGCTATCAGCACGTGCCGTATTACGGAACCAACACGCCAATCGATGAGTGTTACGAGTGCGGCTTTACCGGCGAGTTCGAGTGCACCAGCAAAGGGTTTACCTGCCCGAAATGCGGTAACCACGACGCCGCGCGTGTTTCAGTCACCCGCCGCGTATGCGGTTATTTAGGCAGCCCGGATGCGCGTCCGTTTAACGCCGGTAAGCAGGAAGAAGTGAAGCGCCGCGTTAAGCATTTAGGCAATGGGCAGATCGGTTAATCCGCTGTCACGTTAATGCCCGGTGGCGCTACGCTTACCGGGCCTACGGACTGCACTCTTACTGTAGGCCGGGTAAGCGTAGCGCCACCCGGCGTGGTTACAGACTATGAACTTTCACCAGTACTACCCCGTCGACATCGTCAACGGCCCCGGCACGCGCTGTACTCTTTTTGTTTCCGGGTGCGTACATGAATGCCCTGGGTGTTACAACAAAAGCACCTGGCGGCTCAATTCGGGTAAACCGTTTACGAAAGAGATGGAAGACCAGATCATTAACGATCTGAACGACGCGCGGATTAAACGCCAGGGGATCTCACTGTCTGGCGGCGATCCGCTGCATCCCCAAAACGTACCGGACATTCTGAAACTGGTGCAACGCATTCGCGAAGAGTGCCCCGGCAAAGACATCTGGGTATGGACGGGTTATAAGCTGGATGAACTCAACGCCGCGCAAATGCAGGTTGTGGATCTGATTAACGTGCTGGTCGACGGTAAATTCGTACAGGATCTTAAAGACCCGATGCTGATCTGGCGCGGCAGCAGTAACCAGGTCGTCCATCATTTACGTTGATCGCACTCTTTAACGCCGTTTCTCTGCTTCAGGATAAACAAATGTAATGCGTTATAGCATTACATTTGCATTAACATTCATTTCTGGAAAACGCCTCTCAAAAACGGCTCACGCACTCCATCGCTACCGCTTTGAACTCGGCAAAATTCTGGCTGGCGCAGAGTCGCGTCATGGCGCGCTCACGCAGGAAAGTGACAAAAATATCGTAGATCGCCATTGCTTCTTCATACTCGCTTTTACTGATGGCGAGTAAAAAGATGACGTGCGCCGTCTCATCTCCCCAGACGATGCCCTGCGGCGCGAGCACGGTATAGACCACCGTTTTCTTCGCCAGCAATCCCAGGGCGTGCGGCAGGGCGATGCTGTCGCCTAACATCGTGCTGACAATGGCCTCACGCTCAACCACCGAGTCGAGAAACTCCGCATCCACAAACCCCTCGCTTTGCAGCTGATCGCACAATGTCTTAAACAGCGTCTGCTGATCCATTGCACCGTCGATAATGCGAAAGTGAGCGGCGTCGAAGTATTTGTTCAGCATCCACGGGCGGGTTCTGTCCACCAGCACCAGCTTGCCGATCTGCTCCAGCTGGTAGTCGGTAGGGAATGGCGCAATCATGACCACCGGCTTATCTTTTTCGCTGACGCGCGCGGTAGAGATGACAAAATCTTCGGCAATGCTGTCCCGCTGCTCATAGTCACGCAGAGTCAGGGTTCTCACGATCTCAATCTGCGGATATTTCCGCGCCAGCACCGCTTCGATCATGCGTACCATCGCATTTCCCGCGTCACATACCAGCAGGATTTTAGGCTGCCGTTGGTAACCGATGTTGTAACTACGCTCCAGCCCAACGCCGATATGCAATACCAGAAAACCAATCTCGTTTTCGCTGATGGTATATGGCGTGTATTTTCCCCAACCCGACACGGCCGCCAGCGTCATATCCCACGCCATAGGGTAGTGCTGCTTAATGTTTTCCAGTAGCGGATTGGGGATCATTATCTGATAGCGCACCCGCGTGATCATCGTTTTGATGTGGGTGAGCAGGTCGGCGTGTAACTGTTTGTCATTCAACAGGTTATAGTTGTACTGCGTGTTGATAAAACGGAGGATATAGTTAACCAGCGCTTCATCGTCATCGGCATTGATGGCGCTGGGAGCAATCTCCTGCACCTGCCGTGCGGCAATGTGTACCTTCAGCCAGTTCTCTTCAGACGCCGACAGCGGTTTATCCGCCAGGTGTTGCAGCACCGC
Source organism: Citrobacter sp. CK181 (assembly GCF_030333595.1). Lineage (NCBI taxonomy): Bacteria > Pseudomonadati > Pseudomonadota > Gammaproteobacteria > Enterobacterales > Enterobacteriaceae > Citrobacter > Citrobacter sp. CK181. The sequence goes on from NZ_JAOWFN010000006.1 coordinate 395,088, forward strand.
CGCAATATCCCGCGCCGCGAAGCAGACGTTGTCCTCCACCTCTTCCGTGGTAAATTCTGACAGCGGATACCCTTCGCTGATGCGCCGTACCGCGACGGCGCAATACAGGCGTAAAAACAGCTCGCCTTCATCTGTCAGACGGATACGAAAACGGGTAAATATTTCCTGCAAAATCGGCTGCAATTGCTCCGGTACGCCCGCGTTAAGCGCTTCTTCCACAATCAACGGGTTCGCCGGGTCCTGCTGCGCCAGCGTCCACAGGAGATCGGTCAGACACGCGCGGATCGCCATTTCGCTGCCGAACAATTTCATGCCGTGGCGCGGGCGGGTTTCCAGCGTCAGATGATAGCGGCGCAGCCACTCGCGAACTTCCGCCATATCATTTTGCAGCGTCGCACGGCTGACGAACCACTCATCCGCCAGATCTTCCAGTTTGAGCGAGAAAGCGGACGTCAGGAAACGAACCACCAGATAGTGCACCCGTTCCTGGCTGGTTCGCGGGATGCGCAGCGTACTCGGCTGCTGCTCCCGCAGGGTTTGATAGCGGGTCGGATCGTCAATTCGGAGCTGATAACCGTTGCCCCGGCTCAGAACAAACTGCGCGCCATACTGCGTCAGCAACGCATTCAACGCAGTAATGTCCGCCCGCACGGTGCGCGTGGAAACCGACAACCGCTGCGCCAGCTCATCCTGCGGCAGCGTCTCGTTTTGCAACATATCAAACAGCTGTGCCAAACGTTGGTTGGGGAATCGCACGTCACTTACCTCACTCTTGCTATTAACCTACGCACGTCCGGGTAATGGCCAACAGCTGGCGTACATCGTCTGGACGGGTGTTGCCACTCACCTTATCAATAATCGAACTATAAATGTGAGGAATGATTTTGCTGACGCCGGCATCAAGCGCAATCTGCAAAATCTCGCCAAAGTTTTCCAGATCGATACCGCCAGTCGGCTCCAGCCAGAAGTCGTGACGGGCGCAGGCTTCCGCTACCGCTTTGTACTCATCACGGCATTTCAGGCCGCCCATCGGGAAGTATTTAATCGAGCTGCCGCCCATGTCTTTCAGCAGGGCAATCGCCGTCTCAACGGGAACAATGCCGTCCGGCGTTTTGCTGCTCAGCGGGCCGGTAGAAATTTTCACTCTGCCCGGCGTCCCCGTCGGGGAGACCAGACCGTTAACGACCGTTTCACTCTGCCCCAGCAGCGCGCGGCTGGTCGCCACGCCGGTAAAGACCTGATTAACGTGCTGCGGCTGCACCTGACGAGAGATTTCGCTCACCATCGCCGACTGGTTCGGATCGCCAGCCCCCAGGCCAACAGAGAGGGCATTGTCGATAAGCGCCGCATATTCGCGCATATCCGCCACCGCGCTGTCGACATCCGGGTAATTTTTGGAGAGCACGCCGACCAGCACATGGCCTTCCGCCGCCGCATAAATCTCACGGGCGTTCTCTTTGGAACCCGCCAGAACGTTCAGACAAACGCGGTCACGGTAAAAGTTAGGGGTCAGTTTCATGCTTTTTTCTCCTGATTAATCACGTCGCGAATGCGGCGTGCCACAATCTCCAGTTGCACCTGATTTACGCTGCGGACATCCGCCTCAATAATGCCTTCGTTAGCTTTGTAGCCACGGAAATAGATGGCGTACTCACCCTGTTTGAGGGCTTCCACCAGATCGCCGGTGGCAATGCCGGTCACGGCCTCATCGAATTTAATTTCCGTTCGCGCGATATCGCGTCCGGCGCTGTCCCACACCACGCGGGCGCTCACGCCATTAAGCGCATTCAGCGCATCAATAAACGGCGTCATTTTTTCGACCATCTCCGCGCCGCTCTCTTTCTGCGCGTTCAGGTAGAGTTCGATGGCGCAGGTCAGCCCGAGGATGCCCTCTTTGCCGACTTTCATGGCGCGGCCAATGCCCGCCGTCTGGCGTTTCACCCACTCGACGTACTGAGTTTTACCGATCACCAGACCGCTGGTCGGCCCTTCAATCGCTTTCGCGCCGCTGTAGATCACCAGATCCGCGCCGACGCGGTAGTAACACTGCAAATCCTCTTCTGCCGCCGCATCCACAATCAACGGTAAATTGTGCGTACGCGCGACTACCGCCGCCTGCTCTACGCTGAGCATGCTTTTCTGCACGCAGTGGTGAGATTTGATATAGAGGATCGCCGCCGTGCGCGGAGTGATCGCCGCCGCAAGCTGCGCTGCGGAACATTCGTTGGCATAACCGGCTTCGACCAGCTTACCGCCGCCCAGCGCCACCATCGTGCCAACCGGCGCGCCAAAGTTAACGTTGTGCCCTTTCGGCAATACAATTTCGTTATTCTCGATTGGAGTAACATGCAGGTTTTCCAGCAGCCAGTCGCTGTCCTGAACCAGTACCGCCGCTACCGACTGGGCAATCCCCGCCGAGGCGCAGGAGACGACCGTCGCCCCTTCCACATCCAGCAGTTTTGCAATGTACTCCCCGGTTTTATTGACCAGATCTTTCATCTCAAAGTACTGGTTCATGCCATCCATTGCCGCCTGCACCACTTCCGGGCGCGGGGTGGAAACACCGAGCGCGGTCATGCGCCCTGATGTATTAATCACTTGTTTCAGATTGTATTTTTCATAAATCGAAGTCACGTTCAGCACTCCCTTGTTCGGTTACATAGCCCTTACCCGCACGGATGGCGGCAAGCGGCACCAGCAATTTTTCAGCCTGTAAGCTGTCGTTTTCAGCGTCCACCAGCACGGTTGGCTGGCGCCTGAGCGTAAAGAGGGTCAAGTCGGCGTCCAGACCTGGCTCAAGGCGGCCTTTGCTTTTCAGGTTCAGGCCATCAGCAGCATTTGCCGTCACACAGTCGATGACCTGCGACAGCGTCATGCCGATGGCGAGGAATTTCGACATCACGTTGGCAAGCGAATAAACCGGGCCATTGATGCGGTTACGACAGTAGATATCCGAGCTGATGGTGTGCGGCAAAATGCCTAAGCTAATCGCGCGCTGCGCGACCGCAAAGCTCAGGCTGGCAGTGCCGTGACCAACGTCCAGGCGCACGCCGCGCTGTAGCGCCCGGGTGATTGACGCGCGCAGCTCACCGTCCGGCGTCAGAATGCGATTAGGTTTGCCGTTATAGCAGTGAGTGATGATATCGCCCGCCGTCAGACGCTCAGCGATCTCATCCAGATCCGGCGGGTTGTTGCCGATGTGTACCATCAACGGCAGATCGCCGTTCTCTTTCTGCATCGCTTTGGCGCATTCCAGCGGCGTAATGCCGTTTTCACCCACCACGCTGCTGCTCATTCGCGCCTTCAGGCCCACAATGAAATTCGGATGGCGTTTCACCGCCTGTTTCACGGCGTCCGCATCGACATTGGCCATATTCGCCAGTTCGTTTTGTGCGATCAGTCCTACGCGGGAGATATTCAGCAACGCATAAACTTCAGTGGCCGCTTCACGGGTCAGCGTGTAGAAATCATCAATGTCGTCTGCGCCGGTACTGCCCGCATCAACAACGGTGGTGACGCCTGTCGCAATACCGACGCTGTCCGGCTCATCGTGATAAATCGGGGATTTCGGATAGCAGTGGACGTGGGAATCAATCCACCCTGCGCTAACGTAATACTCGCCGCGCAGATCGACGGTTTTCGCCGCCGGTTGCTGGATATTGCCCAGCGCGGCAATTTTGCCGTCCTTCAGGGCGATATCACTCACCGTATCGTCAACCAGACGCGCACGGCGCAGGAGTAAATCATACATCGCTCTCTCCTTTGCCGGATGGCGGCGTAACCGCCTTATCCGGCCTACAAATCAACAGTTAGCTAATGGCAATCGGGAAGATCGAACCTAAAATCATGGCGCCGAGGATCGCGCCGCCGGTGATCGGCTTCTGCCAGAGATAGAACAGCAACGCCCCCAGCAAAGAACCCACGCCGATTGGAATCGAGGCGGTCATCGCGCTGAGGATGATCAGCGGCCCCAGGAAGCGGCCTGACGCATTACCCGCCCCCATCATCACGTCCGCCCCGTAGGTGGAGTCGCTCTGATTGATGGTGAACTTACGCGCCAGAATGATGACGTAGCCAATTGCCAGACCAATCACCAGACCGGTGATTAACGAGGCGACAAAGTTAGCGACCGGGAAAACGATCCCTGCGCCCAGCAGCAGCGCCGGAACCCCAAGACCGACGCCGGTCTGGATCGCCCCGCCGATGTCCAGAATCCCCACCAGCGACCCTTCGATAATGCGGGCAAACAGGAAGCTTGCGCCAAACGCGGCCACCGCACCGTAAACGCCGGTGTCCATCCCCGCTTTCAGCATTGCCACAAAGGCCACTTCGTTAAACGCGCCGATACCGTACAGGTAGTACATATGCGTCCCGGCAAAAACGCCGGATGAGAGCAAGCCTACAAAGATCGGGAACGACCAGTCGGCATACCAAAAACCTTTATTCTGTTCCATTATGATGGCCTCCGTTATTTGCCGCTGAGCGAGCCGTGGATCAGTTCGAGCCAGTTCGGCACGGTCATATTGAAGGATTCGATCATCTTCATGTCGAAGCCGCGGAAGAAGCCGCTCAGGACAAACAGCGCCACAATGGCGACCATCATCACTTTGGTGACGTGGTTCCAGCCGCTCTCTTCAACGCCTTTGCCGATCAGAATACCCAGCACCAGACCCGGAACGGCGTTACCCATGATCAGCTGCGCCGCGCCGCCAAACACGGTGGCCCAGAAGCCTGATTTTTTCCCGGCGTCGATCGCCGCCAGCCAGAAAATAACCGGCATCACGGTATTCACCAGCAGGTTAGCCGCAGGCACCAATACCTTAACGGCGGTGACCTGCAACGCTTCCGGTACGGAAGAGGCGGTAAGGTTGAGGAAGGTCACGACAATCATGCCGATGATGCCGCAGGCAATCGCCATTTTCTTCGGATCGTGCAGCGTCTCGCCGACATTGCGGTTTTTGATCATCAGCGCTGCCGCGCCCCAGTTCGGGATGATGCGGTGATCGACATCCTGCGTGAACGAACCCGCCGCAACGGATGAAGCCCAGGCGTTGAAGAAGAAGCCCAGACCGAAGGAGAAGTGAGAAGCCGGGTCCCCTTCACAGGAGTTCAGTTCCCCCAATGTACGAAACGCGCCCATACCCTGTGTAGTCGGCGCATGAAACATGCGTGCAGCCCCGGCGCCCACACCGACGCCGACCAGGCCACCAATGATGAGCGATTTTATTAATATTATCAGGAACATATTTATGCCTTTTAATAAAGAATCAGCGTTGCGCGACGAAGTCCACCTTGTCGAGATTGATGGCAGTCACGTTGACGGTCACTTCCAGCTCCACGCTGTAGGTGCGTCTTTCCCGGCGCAAAAAGACAAATAAAAACGCTTCTTTGCGCACCGTTTCACGCGCTTGAACAACCTGCACATCCTGTGGCTCAATACGCAATAAAATATGCGGCGATGCTTTCATCACCGCGCCCTGAACGTGGTTCAGGGCATCAGCAAAGGCGCGCGCTTTGGCTTCGCCTTTACCAGTGACTCTCACCGTAGTGGTGAATTGTTCTTTCATACTTAAGCGCCGTATTTCTTCTGCCACGCCTGAACCAGACGCTCGCCAAGTTCTTCTTTATCCATAAAGCCGAACCCCAGCACGTTGCAGCCTTCGTTGATAGCCGTGACGCCTTCATCCACAGAGCGCATCCCGTATTTGGCTTTGTAGCCATACTTGTTTTGCGCCGTGATGGCGCCCGCGCCGCCGCTACCGCAAAAAGAGATGCCAAAGGTAGCGTTTTCCGCTTTCATCACGTCGCCCAGCTTCATATCCGCCGCCACGCCCGGCACCACCACCGCACGACCACCGGCTTTTTCCACACCTGCCGCCACTTTCTGGCCCTTACCCAGACGATCGCCAATTACGACTGTAATCTGTTCCATTTTTTGCTCCTTAAAGGTTGTCTTTCGCGACTTCGAAATGTACTGACAGCAGCCAGGCTTCTTCCTCTGGAAGGTTGCCAAACGCCGCCACGATGTCGCGGGCAAGTGCCATTGATTCGGCTGAAATTTCATCAAATAAACTGGCATCCACTTCCGGCAAAGGCTCGCCGGTCACTGACCGGTGCGCCATGGCGCGAACATGAGACGTCAGCATTTGTTCCTGTACGGCGTTGGGAATGATGTGATGTTCGCTGAGTAAGGCATACACCTGCGCCAGCATGCGATCGGCCAGTTCACCGATCTCCGTCACCTGCTCCCCCATGTCGTTCATTACTGCTCCGTTATTCACTCGTCTTACCCCGTTAATGGCTCTGGGTTAAAACTAACGGCAGGGGTTAAAAGTTTGTAGCGAGTTGTTTTCCACTTCGAAGTGGAAAGGCGAGTGGCGACAGTGATCTGTTCCACAGAAAAGGGGGATTTGGCGATTTATCGCTGAAAAACTGTGACATACGTCGCAAGGAAAGGCGGAAAAACCGATGAGAAAAAGCACATTCGCGCGATCGCCGAATGTGAAAAAGTGTGACGGGAATAGGGATTACTTATGGCCCAAGGGAAATGCCGGATGACGACGCGATGCGTCTTATCCGGCCTACATCGCTAATTCAAGTTACAGGGCAAGAACGACAAAGACGCGCTCGTCCTGCAACCTGAAAACAAACGAGTGTTACTGCCCGGCGATTTTCATCTCCGGTAACAGCACGGAACCACACTGTATATTGCTACGCGTTTCAATATCGTTACCGACGGTCACGATATCGCGCCACATCTCTTTTAGGTTACCGGCGATGGTAATTTCGCTGACCGGATACTGGATCTCGCCGTTCTCAACCCAGAAACCGGCCGCGCCACGGGAGTAGTCGCCAGTAATGCCGCTCACTCCCTGACCCATGAGTTCGGTGACGACCAGACCGGTGCCCATCTCTTTGAGCAGTTGTTCAAAGCTCAGCCCCTGCCCGGCAATGCGCCAGTTATGGATGCCGCCCGCGTGCCCGGTGCTTTTCAGCCCCAGTTTGCGCGCGGAATAGTTGGTCAGCAGCCACTGGGTCAGCACGCCGTCTTTCACAATGTCGCGACGCTCTGTGCGCACACCTTCGCTGTCGAATGGCGAAGAGGCCAGCCCTTTCAGCAGATGCGGGTGTTCTTCGATGGTCAGCCATTCCGGCAGAATTTGTTTGCCCAGCGAGTCGAGCAGGAAGGTCGATTTACGGTATACCGAGCCGCCCGCAATCGCGCCGACCAGATGACCAAACAACCCGGTCGCCACTTCATTCGCGAAAATCACCGGCGCTTTCATGGTCGAGAGTTTGCGCGGTGCCAGGCGAGATAACGTACGGCGCGCGCACTCGGCGCCCACCCATTCCGGCGTTTGCAGATCGCCTAACGCACGGCCAATGGTGTAGGCGTAATCACGCTCCATGTCGCCCTTTTCTTCGGCGATGACACAGCTTGAGAGCGAATGGCGCGTGGAGCAATACCCCTGCAACATGCCGTGGCTGTTGCCGAACACTTTGATGCCGTAATGGCTGTTAAAGCTGCCGCCTTCGGTGTTGGTGATACGTTTATCCGCCTGTAACGACGCCTGTTCCGCGCGAGCAGCCAGATCAATGGCTTCATCCGGGGTTACTTCCGCCGGGTGGAACAGATCGAGATCCGGCGCCTCAAAGGCCAGCAGATCTTTATCTGCCACGCCCGCGCACGGGTCCGGCGAGGTATAGCGAGCAATATCCAGCGCCGCCTGTACGGTACGGGCAATCGCCTGCGGGCTTAAATCGGTGGATGACGCGCTGCCTTTACGGTTCTGGTGATAAACGGTGATCCCCAGCGCGCCGTCACTATTAAATTCTACGTTCTCCACTTCACCATAACGGGTGCTGACGCTGATGCCGGTGGTCTTGCTGACAGAGACTTCCGCGCCGTCTGATTTGCCTGAGGCGAGCTCCAGGGCTGTCGAGACCGCTTCTTCCAGAATCTTACGCTGCGCTTCAACTTGTGAGATTACTTTCATCGCAAATGCCATACTGTAGAGAGAGTTTCTCTGAAGTCTAACAGAGAACCGTTTTTCAGTGCGCATCTTAACTGGTAACATTAGCCTCTTTTTTTAAGGAGCCTGACATGACAAAGCAGCCCGAAGACTGGCTCGACGACGTTCCCGGTGATGACATCGAAGACGAAGACGATGAAATTATCTGGGTCAGCAAAAGTGAAATTAAACGCGATGCCGAGGAGTTAAAACGCCTGGGCGCGGAAATTGTGGATCTGGGGAAAAACGCGCTGGATAAGATCCCGCTTGATGCGGATCTGCGCGCCGCCATTGAGCTGGCCCAGCGTATTAAGATGGAAGGCCGCCGCCGTCAGTTGCAGCTGATCGGTAAGATGCTGCGTCAACGCGACGTTGAACCTATTCGTCAGGCGCTGGATAAGCTGAAAAACCGCCACAACCAGCAGGTGGTGCTGTTCCATAAGCTTGAGCAACTGCGCGATCGCCTGATCGTTGAAGGTGATGATGCGGTGGAAGAAGTGCTGAGCCTGTGGCCGAATGCCGACCGTCAACAGCTTCGCTCGCTGATCCGCAACGCGAAGAAAGAGAAAGAAGGCAATAAGCCGCCGAAGTCGGCGCGGCAGATCTTCCAGTATCTGCGTGAGCTGGCGGAAAACGAAGAGTAATGCGTACGTGAGTTAAGTGTGCCGGATGGCGACGCAAAACGTCTTATCCGGCCTACAGCCTGGTGTATTTGGTATTTGCCGGATGGCGACGCAACGCGTCTTATCCGGCCTACACAGCCTGGTGTATTTGGTATTGCCGGATGGCGACGCAACGCGTCTTATCCGGCCTACACAGCCTGGTGTATTTGGTATTGCCGGATGGCGACGCAACGCGTCTTATCCGGCCTACAGCCTGGTGCATTTGGTATTGCCGGATGGCGACGCAATGTGTCCTATCCGGCCTACAGTTTGTAGGCCCGGTAAGCGCAGCGCCACCGGGCATATGATTACTCCGCAGCCTCTGCCTTTTTCGCCAGGCCATCCAACAGTTTTTGATGGATGCCGCCGAACCCGCCGTTGCTCATCACCAGAATATGATCGCCAGGCTGCGCGGTTTTCACCACCATGTCGGCCAGCGCGTCCACATCTCCGCTCCAGTGCGCAGGCTGAACACAGGCATCCGCGACTTCCGCCACCTGCCACGGAATATGCTGCGGTTGCAACAAGAACACTTCATCCGCACGCCCTAACGACGGAGCCAGATCGTCTTTGCAAAGACCCATCTTCATGGTGTTGGAGCGCGGTTCCAGCACCGCAAGAATACGTGCCGTACCGCCCACTTTACTGCGCAACGCCGCAAGCGTCGCCAGAATCGCCGTCGGGTGGTGAGCGAAATCGTCATACACCGTCACACCGTTGGCTTCACCGCGCAGCTCCAGACGACGACGGGCGTTGATGAACGATCCCAACGCGTTAGCCGCATCCGCAGGCATCACGCCAACATGACGAGCGGCGGCAATCGCCATCAGCCCGTTATTCATATTGTGTTCACCGACCAGCGACCACTTCACTTCACCGGCTTTTTCACCGTCCAGCCACACTTCCCAAACGGATGCATCCGCGTTCAGTTTCTTCGCCTGCCAGTGCCCCTGCTCGCCCACCAGCTCCTGCTCGCTCCAGCAGCCCATCGCGATCGTCTGCTTCAGGTTGATGTCGTGTTCCGGGAAAATAATGCGCCCTTGCCCCGGCACGATGCGCACCAGGTGGTGGAACTGCTTCTGAATCGCTTTCAGATCGTCAAAGATGTCCGCATGGTCGAACTCAAGGTTGTTGAGGATCAGCGTGCGCGGGCAGTAGTGCACAAACTTGGAACGCTTATCGAAGAACGCGCAGTCGTACTCATCCGCCTCAATGACGAAGAAGTGACTTTCCCCCAGACGGGCAGAAACGTCGAAATTACCCGGAACGCCGCCAATCACAAAGCCCGGCTGATAACCGCAGGCTTCCAGAATCCAGGTCGCCATGCCTGCCGTGGTGGTTTTACCGTGCGTACCGGCTACGGCCAGCACCCAGCGATCGCGCAGAACAAAGTCATGCAGCCACTGCGGGCCGGACATATACGGAATGTTCTTTTCCAGCACCGCTTCAACACACGGATTTCCACGGGTCATAGCGTTGCCGATGATCACCAGGTCTGGCTGTGGGTCGAGCTGGCTGGCGTCGTAACCCTGAATTAAATCAATGCCCTGCTTCTCAAGCAGGGTGCTCATCGGCGGATACACATTGGCGTCCGAACCCGTTACTTCATGACCGAGCGAGCGCGCCAGCATCGCCAGACCGCCCATGAAAGTGCCACAAATTCCCAAAATATGAATGCGCATACGTCACTACCCTTTTTTAATCTGGGGGCCATTTTACGCACATGTCAGGCAAGTGAGAAACGCATTTCAGGATATTCCGTACTTTGCTGGCGCGATTCACCTGAGCGCGGCCGCTGAAATATTTGTTAAGATTGTTACGGTCGCTTTACTCCATATCAATTGCAGGGAAAGTGTTATGAAAACGTTAGGTGAATTTATTGTCGAAAAGCAGCACGAGTTCTCTCATGCTACCGGTGAACTCACTGCTTTGTTGTCGGCAATAAAGCTGGGCGCCAAGATCATCCACCGCGATATCAACAAGGCCGGTCTGGTCGATATCCTGGGTGCCAGCGGTGCTGAGAACGTGCAGGGCGAGGTTCAGCAGAAACTCGACCTGTTCGCGAACGAAAAACTGAAAGCTGCACTGAAGGCGCGCGATATTGTGGCGGGCATCGCCTCTGAAGAAGAAGATGAAATTGTCGTCTTTGAAGGCTGCGAACACGCGAAATACGTGGTGCTGATGGACCCACTGGATGGCTCGTCCAACATCGATGTTAACGTCTCTGTCGGTACTATTTTCTCTATCTACCGCCGCGTAACGCCTGTCGGCACGCCGGTGACGGAAGAAGATTTCCTGCAACCGGGCAACAAGCAGGTGGCTGCGGGTTATGTGGTCTACGGCTCTTCAACCATGCTGGTTTACACCACCGGCTGCGGCGTACACGCCTTCACCTACGATCCGTCGCTGGGCGTTTTCTGCCTGTGCCAGGAGCGTATGCGCTTCCCGGAGAAGGGCAACACCTACTCCATTAACGAAGGCAACTACATCAAATTCCCGAATGGCGTGAAGAAGTACATTAAGTTCTGCCAGGAAGAGGACAAGTCCACGAATCGCCCGTACACCTCGCGCTATATTGGCTCCCTGGTGGCGGATTTCCACCGCAACCTGCTGAAAGGCGGGATCTACCTCTACCCGAGCACCGCCAGCCACCCGGAAGGGAAACTGCGTCTGCTGTACGAATGCAACCCGATGGCCTTCCTGGCTGAGCAGGCGGGCGGCAAAGCGAGCGACGGTAAAGAGCGCATTCTGGATATTACGCCGGAAAGCCTGCACCAGCGCCGTCCGTTCTTCGTCGGCACCGATCATATGGTGGAAGACGTAGAACGCTTCATCCGCGAGTTCCCGGACGCATAATTATCATTAATCGCACGGATGTAGGCCGGATAAAACGCGCAGCGTTGCCATCCGGCAATTTATTGCCTGGTGGCGGCTTCGCCTTATCCGGCCTACGTTCGGTTACGCTGCCTGTAGCTTAAATACGGCCATCGCCTCCAGCAGCGCATGGGACTGCTCTTCCAGCGAACGGGTGGCTGCGGAAGATTGCTGTACCAGCGCCGCGTTCTGCTGTGCGGTTTCATCCATCTGACTGACCGCGATATTCACCTGCTCAATGCCCCGGCTCTGTTCCTGAGAAGCACTGGCAATCTCACGCATCAGTTTGGTCATGCGCATCACTTCTGTCGCAATCTCATCCATCGTTTCACCGGCCTGCATCGCCAGATCGCTGCCCTCTCCGACATGCGTTTGCGAGTCGCTGATGAGCGCGCGGATCTCTTTCGCGGCATCGGCGCTGCGGCTGGCGAGATTACGCACCTCACCGGCAACCACCGCAAAACCGCGCCCCTGTTCACCGGCGCGCGCCGCTTCAACGGAGGCATTCAGCGCCAGAATATTGGTCTGGAAAGCGATGCCGTCAATTACGCCGAGAATATCGGCGATACGGTCAGAGCTACCGGAAATATCACGCATTTTCTCAATGACATAGCACACCATCTCGCTGCCGCGATCGGCGGTGTCCGAGACTGATTTCGCCAGTTGGTGCGCCTGATCGGCATTTTCAGCGTTCAGTTTCACCGTCGCAGTCAGCTCTTCCATGCTGGCGGCTGTCTGTTCCAGCGAGGTGGCCGTAGACTCCGTGCGTTGCGCCAGATGCAGGTTGCCCGCCGTCAGTTCACGGCTGCCGGTATCAATTTGCGTGCTGGCGTCACGAACGCGTACCACGGATTCACTCAGCGCCGCACGCATCTCTTCAAGGGCGGTATTCAGACGGTTAAATTCAGAGCTGGCAAAACGGCTTACCGTCGGCGATAAATCCCCTGTCGCCAGACGCTCCAGTTGCTCAACAACATTATCAAGAGGTTTCAGGAGCTTATTACGCAACATCAGCCATACCAGCGCCAGCAGGCCGATGGCGGCCAGCGTCGCCCCCGTCATCACCCCATAATAGACCCAGGAAGTGATAATACGGGTGGAGGCGTAGAGCCCCATACCGCCCGTCAGCAACAGGAGCAGGGTAAGTAAAGACAGTAAAACCAGTAAACTTGTACGAATAGAGAGGGATTTTGGCATCGTTATCTTTCCGGTTGTAGGGATATAGAATCTATCGACTACAACCGGAAAAAGTTTATACGTTTCAGGAAATTCAATATGTTACTTCGGTGTTGCGGCTGTGTTGACACGCGTAACCGGAGAGCTCTGGCGATTCTCCCACAGCACCGTCAGACCACGCTGCAAGGCAATAAAAATAAACAACAAAATCCCGATAGCGATCTTCGTCCACCAGGAACTCAGCGTGCCATCGAAGTTAATATAGGTCTGGATCAGCCCCTGGATCGCCACGCCGAACAGCGTACCTAACACCGTCCCCACGCCCCCGCTCAGCAACGTACCGCCAATCACCACCGATGCGATGGCATCCAGCTCAACGCCAACGCCCGCCAGCGCATAACCGGCCTGGGTATAAATGGAGAAAACAATACCCGCCAGCGTCGCAAGCCCGGTGGAGAGCATATAAATACGGATGGTGGTGCTGCGCGTCGAAATCCCCATCAGGTTCGCCGACGCCGCATTTCCGCCAATGGCGTAAACCTGATTACCAAACCGCGTACGGTGGGCGAGGAAAATACCGATCACCACCACCGCCAGCATCAGCAGCCCCATTGCGCTCAGACGCCCGCCGCCGGGGATTTTCCACGCCAGGCTGGAGAGCGTATCGTAAATCGGGTGGTTAATCGGGATCGACTCCTCAGACACCAGATAACTGACGCCACGCAGGAAGAACATCCCCGCCAGCGTAATGATAAACGCCGGAATCTTCAGCGCATCAATCAGCAGCCCCATAAATGCCCCGAACGCACAGCCCATCGCCAGTACCAGCGGGAAGGCCAGCAGCGGCGAGATCCCCCAGTAGCCAATGGCCTTCGCCAGAAAAACGCCGGTAAACGCGATCACCGATCCCACGGACAGATCGATGCCGCCGGAGAGGATCACGAAGGTCATGCCAACCGCGATAATCCCGAGGAAAGCGTTATCGGTCAGGATGTTGCAGATAACCCGGGTTGAGGCGAAACCGGGGAACTGCGTCAGGCAATAGAGGTAGCCCAGCACAAAAACCCCGAGGGTGATCATCAACGGTAAGTTACGTTTTATCACGACCACGCACTCCTTTTATCAGACTGATAAAGCGCTGCGACTGCACAATCAGCACACATAACACCACGATGGCTTTGACGACCTGGTTCATCTCCGGCGGAAAGCCTGACAGCAGGATGCCGGTATTCATCCCCTGGATAATCAATGCGCCCACGACCGACAGCAGCAGGTTAAAGCGCCCGCCCATCAGCGAGCCGCCGCCAATAACCACGGCCAGAATAGCGTCCAGCTCCAGCCAGAGTCCGGCGTTGTTGGCGTCCGCGCCGCGAATATCCGCCGTGATGATGATGCCCGCAATCGCCGCACACAGGCCGCTCAGAACATAGGTGAGCATGACGATAATGCGGGTGTTCACCCCGGCATTTTTCGCCGCCCGAATGTTGATCCCCACCGCTTCAATGAACATCCCCAGCGCCGTTTTACGGGTCAGCAGCCAGAACACCACCAGGGTAAGCAGCGCGATAATCACGGGCGTCGGAAACAGCAGCAGCGAACCGCTGCCGAACCACGATAAGTTGGGTGAGTTAAAGGTGACGATCTGCCCGGAGGTGATGAGTTGCGCCACGCCACGTCCAGCCACCATCAGAATGAGCGTGGCGACAAACGGCTGAATTTTAAGGATCGCCACCAGAATACCATTCCACAAGCCCGCCAGTACGCCTGTTCCCAGCGCCGCGAGCAGCACCACCGGTAAGCTGTGCCCGGCCACCGTCATGGCGGCAGTGGTCGCCCCGGCAATCGCCATTACCGCCCCGACGGAGAGATCGATACCGCCAGTGGCGATCACCAGCGTCATCCCAATCGCCAGCAGCGCAACGGGAGCCGCGCGGTTAAGAATGTCAATCGGGCTGCCGAACAGGCGGCCGTCCTGCAAAATCACCTGCCAGAAATGCGGCGCCACCAGGCTGTCCACCAACAGCACCAGCAGCAATGCCACGATCTGCGGCATACCTGTCGGCCAGCGAAAACGTCGCTTCGGCGGTGTGGTTTGCGGGAGAGACTGAGGCATCACACTATTCTCCTTACGCCGCAATGGCGTTCATGATCGCCGGAACGGACAGTTCCGCCAGCGGGATCTCCGCCACCTGTTTACGATCGCGCATGATGATCACCCGATCGGCATAGCCCACCAGTTCCTCCAGTTCAGAGGAGATGACCAGCAGCGCCAGCCCGTCCGCACACAGCGTTTCGATCAGGCGGATGATCTCCGCATGCGCCCCAACGTCGATGCCGCGTGTCGGTTCATCCAGAATCAGGAACTGCGGTTTGGTCAGCAACCAGCGCGACAGCAACACTTTTTGCTGATTGCCGCCGGAGAGAAATTCAATCGGCTGTTCCGCACTGGGGGTACGAATACCCAACTGGCGGATAAAACGCTCGGCAATCTCCTGCTGTTCTCTGCGGGAAATCGGCCGCAGCCAGCCTCGCTGCGCCTGTAGCGCCAGAATGATATTTTCCCGTACCGATGCGGCGGCAATAATGCCGTCCGTTTTCCTGTCTTCCGGGCAAAAGCCGATCCCAAGGCATGAAGCCTGATGCGGCGATCGCAGGGTTTGCGGCTTACCTTTGATCATCGCACTGCCGCTGTCGGCCGGTTTGATGCCGAAGATCACCTCTGCGGTTTCGGTACGCCCCGATCCCAACAGCCCTGCCAGACCGACGATCTCGCCGGGGCGGACTTCCAGGCTGAACGGCGAGATGGTGCCCTTCCTGCCATAATCTTTAAAGGCAGCCACCGGTTTATCGCTCAGCAAGGTGCGCCCCGCCCGCTGTAGCGCATGGGTCTCCAGTTCGCGCCCCAGCATCATTTTCACCAGTTCGATCTGTGGAAGCTCGCGGGTTTCGCGGCAGCCGACAAAGCTGCCGTTGCGTAACACGGTGATCCGATCGCTCACCTGATAAACCTGATCGAGAAAGTGCGTAACAAAGATCAGGCTGACGCCGCGATCGCGCAGATGGCGCATCAGGCCAAACAGCATCTCAACTTCCTGGGTGTCGAGGCTGGCGGTGGGTTCGTCGAGGATCAGGACTTTCGCGGAGAGATCGATGGCCCGGCAGATAGCGACAATCTGCTGCATTGCAACGGAAAAGCGGTTGAGCGGCTCACGCACATCCAGCGAAAAGCCGTAAGAGGCCATCAATTCTGTAGCGCGTTTCTCCATTTCTTTGCGCCGCAGCAGGCCAAAACGCCGGGGCTCACGACCGATAAACAGGTTATCCGCCACCGACATATTGGGCAGAAGGTTAACCTCCTGGTAGACGGTTCCGATCCCCAGTTGCTGGGCATGCGCGGTATTCTTCGGTGAAATCGCCTGACCTTCCAGCCAGATAGTGCCGCGATCGGCATGGTATACGCCGGTTAATGCTTTAATCAGCGTTGATTTTCCCGCCCCGTTTTCCCCGAGCAGCGCCATGATTTCGCCCCGGCGCAGGCTAAAATCGACGTTATCCAGCGCCTTAACGCCGGGAAAGAATTTACTGAGTCCCTCGGTACGGAGGATTTCCTGATTTTGGTCGATGGTCATGGCATTCCTCCGGTTCGAAAGCACGGCCTTTCCGTAGGCCCGATAAGCGCAGCGCCATCAGGCAATAAATGCCGGATGGCGGCGTAACGCCTTATCCGGCCTACAGAAGACCAACAGCAAAATCAGTAGCCCATGTTTTTCTTCTTCTCTAACTCTTCTTTTGCGGTGTCAGGCAGGTACAGCGTCGATTTGGTGATGGTCAGCTTCTCAGGCATCGTGCCGTCTTTTTTGTATTTCTCCAGCGCATCGAAAGCGGGCCCGGCCATGTTCGGCGTCAGTTCAACGCTGGCATTGGCTTCGCCATCAATCATCGCTTTATAGATATCCGGCACGCCGTCGATAGAGCCCGTCAGAATATCTTTGCCCGGCTTCAGACCCGCTTCTTTAATCGCCTGGATCGCGCCGATCACCATGTCGTCGTTATGGGCGTAAACCATGCAGATGTTTTTGCCGTTGTTTTCCGCTTTGATAAAGCTCTCCATCACCTCTTTCCCTTTACTACGGGTAAAGTCGCCAGACTGAGAGCGGATGATTTTGATGTTTGGCGCTTTGGCGATGGCTTCGGCAAACCCTTTCTTACGGTCGATCGCCACGCTGGCCCCAACGGTGCCTTGCAGCTCAACAACGTTACACGGCTTGCCATCCACCTCTTTTACCAGCCAGTCGCCGATCAATCTGCCTTCCAGCACGTTGTCGGCGGTGACGGTGGTCATATAGAGCGATTTGTCTTTAACATCAATGGAGCGGTCGAGCAGAAAGACCGGAATTTCCGCATCTTTGGCTTCTTTTAAGACCGGTTCCCAGCCTGTCGCGACCACTGGCGCAATAAAGATGGCGTCCACGCCCTGAGCGACAAATGAGCGTACGGCTTTAATCTGGTTTTCCTGTTTTTGCTGACCGTCGGCAATTTTCAGCGTGATGCCGCGTTTTTCGGCCTCGCTCTTCGCCACGTTGGTTTCGGCGGCGCGCCAGCCGGACTCAGAGCCGACCTGCGAAAATCCTACGGTTAAGGGGGCGGCCATTGCCATAGACGACATGGCTGCCGAAACTGCTGTGACTAAAAGTAAGCGCTTCCACATAATGATGTCCTCGTAGCCCAGGTTATTGTTGGGTGAAAAGCATTCGCGAGGAAAACTATAGACAATAGGTGATGTAACGGATTGCGTTACATCACACTTCAAAAAAGTAAATAAAAGGTTAATCACAACTTTGTAATCGCTTTCATTC
This sequence comes from Citrobacter sp. CK181, assembly GCF_030333595.1. Lineage (NCBI taxonomy): Bacteria > Pseudomonadati > Pseudomonadota > Gammaproteobacteria > Enterobacterales > Enterobacteriaceae > Citrobacter > Citrobacter sp. CK181. The sequence goes on from NZ_JAOWFN010000006.1 coordinate 412,668, forward strand.
GCCTATGAAAAAAGCAGCTGTTGTTATGGATTTTCCTGTCACGTAAACCGTCTGAAAATCGCAGCCGGAGGGGAAAGAAGACGAAAACAAGCGGAGACTTTCAGCGCGAGTTGGCTATAATACTCGCCACTTGTTTGCCATATATATTTAAAGGAAACAGACATGAGCTTACTCAACGTCCCTGCGGGTAAAGATCTGCCGGAAGATATCTACGTTGTTATTGAGATCCCGGCTAACGCAGATCCGATCAAATACGAAGTTGACAAAGAGAGCGGCGCACTGTTCGTTGACCGCTTCATGTCCACCGCGATGTTCTATCCGTGCAACTACGGCTACATCAACAACACCCTGTCTCTGGATGGCGATCCGGTAGATGTTCTGGTCCCGACGCCGTATCCGCTGCAACCGGGTGCTGTGATCCGTTGCCGTCCGGTTGGCGTTCTGAAAATGACCGACGAATCCGGTGAAGATGCGAAGCTGGTTGCCGTACCGCACACCAAACTGAGCAAAGAATACGATCACATCAACGACGTGAACGACCTGCCGGAACTGCTGAAAGCGCAGATCACGCACTTCTTCGAGCACTACAAAGACCTCGAAAAAGGCAAATGGGTGAAAGTTGACGGCTGGGACAACGCTGAAGCGGCTAAAGCTGAAATCGTTGCTTCCTTCGAGCGCGCAGCGAAGAAATAAGTTCGTTTTCGCGTTAAGGCCAACGTCACTATTGGAGATCCTCATTTATTGAGGGTCTTTTTTTTATCCATCCTAAGCCACCTCCAGTGGCGGTGGTGAAGGACGCAGCGCCATCAAGCATCCGCAGCATGATTATGGCACCACATAAAACAACGCCACCCGAAGGTGGCGTGTTTTTTTATCAGCACTGGTCTCTGTCTAACCAGTTACCGCTTTCAATCAGCGTTAACCCTTCGACCGGACGTTGGTACACATACATCCATGCGCTTCCGTACGGTGTCTGGATTAACTGGCGTGCATATTCGCCGCCCCTGGTGCGCAAGGCATCAAGTTCGGCCAGCGTGGCGTTATCAATACGATAAACTTCACCGTGTACCGATCCGTTTCCCGGAACTGCGCCTGGATAGTGGCCCAGGCTATACAACTGGTAGTTATCGATACTGTAATCGCCCAGCAACTGGGCGTTGGTCATCCAGTGGCTGTTGCCCTGTTTGCGTCGTAAACTGCCGTAAACAAATATTCGCATTGCTAAAACTCGAACTGATAGAGCAAATCAAGTGCCTGATCTACGCCAGACACTGCTTCCAGATATAGCTTAGGCATCAGGCGATAACGTAACGTGAGCGTCGCCAAAGAGTCAAATATACCCACACCATATTTCACTTGCAGACCTGGCAGCACATATCCGCTGACCACAACCTGGGATGAGTCGCCCACCCCTTGCGTGTCCAGCGCCAGATTGCTTACGCCAAATGTCTCCCCGATTTTACCCACAACCTGACCACTTTGTGCAACCCCCAGACCAACAAGCATTGAGGTCATCGCCGCACTGTCGCTCTGATCGCTCTCCAGCCCCTGGCCGCGCAGCAGGTAAGATAGCGCCTCCTGCTGGGACATCGCCGGGTCGGAGAAGATTTCCGCTTTCGGCTCATCTGCGGTGCCGGTCACGCGCACCCCGGCAATGACGTCGTTCTCCGTCGATTCAGGATTACGAATCGCCTCGATGTTGAGCAGTGGCTGATCCGGCGGGCCAGAGAACAGCAGTTCCCCCTTACGCACGATCAGATCCTGACCATACGCATGGAAGCGCCCGTCAGGAATATTGATCTGCCCGTTAAGCCCCAGTCCCTGTTTATCCTGCGCAACTTTCAGGTCGCCGGTCAGACGCGCTTTCAGGCCAAACGCATCCATGCGGACGTTGTTCCCTACGTGGACAATCAGGTTGCTGTTGATCGGAATCGACGCGCTCTGCGGATTTTCAGGCTGTAGATCGTTATTGAGCATGACTTCATCGCTGGAGACGCCTACCGCGCTTTCCGGCAGTTCATGCACCACGATACGCGCCCACGGCACATCCACACGTCCATCCAGCGTGAACAGGCTCGGCGTCGCCTCAAAGACCACATCCGGGGAAACATCCAGCCGCACCATCGGCGGCACGGTGATACGCACGCGGCTGCCTTTCGCCGCCACGCGGGCGCGCCAGTTATCTATCTGGCTCCAGTCGGCGTCGCCGCTCAGATTAATTTGCCCCTGCTGCGTGCGCACCACGCCTTGCAGAGTTGAGCGCGTACCGTTGAAATTCATCGCCAGTTGGCTTGGCTGCATATCAAACGGCATAAAGTTGCCATCCACATCCAGGCCGCTCAGCTGTAGCTGACCAAACATCTGTGGGCTTTGCACGTCGCCCCCCAGACGCAGGTTTGCGTTCAACATGCCCGCCGCTTTTTCGCCGCGCGAGAAGACAGGGTTGACCATCGCCAGGTTGAAGTTGCGGATATTGACGTTACCGCCAATATTACGCCGCCCTTGCGGGTCGGTTATCTGTACCTGCCCGTCGAACTGGCCGTTATTGGTCAGACGGATCATCCAGCCTAACTGCGCCCGGTTATTGTGCAGATCGGCATTCAGGTTCAGCGTGTCGAAAGCCACCGGTAACGGCGCGTCATTGACCCGTTGCGTTACCTTCACGTTACGACCCGACAGCGTGACCTGCCCTTGCGGCAGCCCCTCTTTGGTGGTGTCCCACGCGACATCCGCTTTCCCGCTAAAGACGCCGCTGGCCTGCGTGGCATCCGGCATAAACGGCTTCAGCATCGCCAGATCGAAACGGTTGAGATTCACCACCGCCCGTCCTTCTGCCCCGGCATCGATTGTTTGCGGTACGCACAGCTCCGCATTCGGGTTCGTCCAGCAGTGCGGCCCGATGCTGATTTTCTGTTCCTGGTTACGGTAATCCAGCGCAATGGCGCGCGTCAGCGACCACGGCCCCACCGGCGTCTGGAAGCGCGTATTGCTGAGCGTGCCTTTCCAGCGCGCTTCTTTACGGTCAAAACTACCCGCAAGCGCAAGCTGCCCGGAGACCGGCTCGCCCTGAATCCGCAGTTGCAGTTCATGCTGCTTTTCGCTGCCTTTGGCATTCAGGGTGACGAGGTTGATATTGACGTCCGGCTGCGTAATCCGCTCAACGCGAACGTCAAGATTCCCGGCGATCTGGTCGGTGGATTTGATGTCCCCTTCCACACGCACCTGCGCCACCGACAGCTCCTGCCAGCGTAATCCGCGCGCGTTGATATCCGCCAGCAGCTGCGGCGCATCGACCGTACCACGAACCTTCACCAGCCCTTTGGCGGTACCGCCCAGCCCCGGCAGCGCGTTATCCAGATTCGGCGCATCAATCGTGGCGTCGAGATTGAGATCCTTAATGCCCAGTTCGCCTTTCACATCGGCGCTATTGCGTCCCAGCTCCAGATGCAGACCCGGAATGATCCACTGCATGTAGCTGTTACCCTTCAGAGAGCCGTTAACATTGACCTTGTTCTGCTTCACGTTACCGGTCAGTTTCAGCTCAGGCACATCCATCTGCCAGCTGCCGCCATAGAGGCTTCCCCGGGTTTTGATCAGGCCATTAAGCGTAGAAGGCCAGTCCGGGATCTCTTTCGCCGTGTTGATGCCGTCCAGCGTCAGTTCGCCGCGCCAGCTGATCGCCTGCTGCCAGTCGACCAGCGCTTTCAGCTCGGTTTTCCCTTCCAGCGCCGCCACGGTGAGCTTATCGAGATTGATCTGCTGTTCGTTGCCTTTCGCATCCAGGGTAATGGTGGCGGGCGGAATGTCCTGCCCTTTCACCGCCGTGCGCATCGACAACGTGTAGTCGGTCATCTTGCCGGTAAGTTTGAGTTTGATATCGTCGGCCTGGAACTGCTTGTCGCCGGTAAACGGCCAGTAAACCTGGCGGCTTGCCACTTCGACGTTCAGCGGCAACCCAGCCTCGGCGAGGCGCGTCTGGGCGCGCAGATCCATATCCACCGGCCCGGAGAGGTTAATGCCGATCTCCAGCTGTTCACGCAGCGCGCCGCCTACCTTCAGCTTCACCTTTTCGCCTTTCAGCGGATCGATATTCAGCGTGCTGTTGAGGGTGATATCCACCGGCCACGAGTTGGTCAACTGCGCCGTTCCGGTCGCATTGACGGTGCCCTGGTTGGCGTCGATATCCAGCGCATCCAGTTTCATATTGCCGTCGATGCTGCTGACTTTCAGCAGCATGTTGCGCACCGTCAGGTCAGTATCGCCCGTCACGCGCAGTTGTTCGCCCTTAAACTCCTCAATATTAAGGTTGAGCGGCAGATTCACATCGGCCATCTCCGGCAACACGGGCTTTGAGAACAGATCTTTCAGCGTCTCGCCAAGCGGCTTCTCATCCGGCTGGGGATGGTCAATCTTCGGTTCAACCACCTCTTCCTGCGCCACTTCCGCCACTTTTGGCAACGCGATTAGCAGTCCCTGTAGCGAAGTTGGCTTCAGAGTCAGGGTTTTCTCCTGCCAGTTAAGGCCGGAGGTGAAATCCATCACCGAGACGGTCGTATCATCAATTTTGAGATTGATATTGCTGAGCGCCACGCGCGAAAGCGTGATGGGATACGGCGTGGAAAGATTCAGCGGCCCGCTGTCCTCTTCTTCCTCCACCGGTTCGGAAGGCGGCATTTTTTTGCTGTCGATGGCGACGTTGATGTCCTTCAACGACAGATCGTTAACACACAGGCTGCTGTCCCACAGGCAGCCGAGTTTCACCGCCAGGTGGATTTCACCGGCATTCACCGCCACGCCGGGCTGATCGTAACGAATATTTTTCAGCGACAGGTCACGCCAGCCGCCAGTTACCTGACCTATCTCCAGCCCCGGCACCCAGCGGTTCGCCGCGTTAAAGACCAGATGCAGCCCCGTCGTGGTGCCCACCAGGAACGCCACGGTTCCCAGCAGCAGCAGAATAAAAATCAGTACGCCGAGGCTTATTTTCTTCCATAAACTCATAATTCAGGCCCCAGACCGATGTAAAACTGTAAACCGTGTTCGTCTTTGTCACCAACCGGCACGGCAAAATCGAGCTTGATCGGCCCGACCGGAGACTGCCAACGCACGCCAACCCCGGCGCCGGTTTTAAAGTCGCTCTTACGGATATCGCTGACGGCTTCGCCGCTGTCGACGAACATCGCCCCCCACCATTTTCCGGTCACGTTGTACTGGTATTCCAGCGAGCCCGTCACCAGCTTCGACGCCCCTTTCAGGTTGCCGTCGCTGTCTTCCGGCGAGATAGATTTGTATTTATAACCGCGAATACTGCGATCGCCACCGGCGAAGAAACGCAAATCCGGCGGCACTTTGTCGAAATCGCCGGTCTCAATCCAACCCAGATTGCCGCGCATCACGAAGCGATGGCGATCGTACAGCGAGCGAATCCAGACGTTTTGCGCCTGAAATACCGAGAAATCCACGTCCGAACCCCAGGCGGTGTTCGAGTAATCGATGGAATAACGCTGGGAATCCCCCCACGTCGGCATCAGGCCGCCGCGCGATCGGGTACGGCTGATCATCACGCCCGGATAGAGCAGCATGGTGGTGTTGGTGACGTTACCCTGCGTAAAGTGGTCGAGGCTCCAGCGCAGATTGATGGCGCGCTGCCAGCCGCTGGAAAGGTCCCAGTAGCGGGAAACGGCAAGCGTGGAGGAGTCCGCTTCGGTGTCGTTGAGATCGGTGCGCTTAATCCCCCCCTGAACCAGATAGTATTGTTCCAGCGGGTTCTTTAAGAGCGGCATTTTATAGCTGAAATCGACCTGCTGCTCCGGGGCGGAGATACTGGCGCTGGTGGTCAGGCTGTGGCCGTAGGAGTTCATCCACGGTTTTTTCCACGTCGCCTTCACACGCGGCCCGACGTCGGTAGAGTAGCCGACGCCCGTTTCAATGGTGTTTTCAGTACGTGGAGACATGACGCCGTGCAGCGGCAATACTTTGGTTTCGCGCGCTTTATCAAATTCAGGCGCGACGACGACCGAGTTAAACCAGCCGGTGGCCGACAGACGGCGGTTCAGTTCCGCCAGGTCTTTCGACTGGTAGTAATCTCCCTCTTTGAACGGGATCAGGTTTTGCAGATACTCGTCGCGAATCTGCGAACCTTCGAAAGTGACCTGGCCAAAGCGATAGCGCTCGCCGCTGTTGTAATCGATGTCCCAGAACGCCTGATGACGATCGAGCGACACGCCTAACTGGCTTTTATTAAATTCACTGTCGAAATAGCCTTTACGTAGCGCCACGCTGGTTAATGACTTTTTGAAGCCGTCATAGTCGCCATGATTCAGCACGGTTCCGATGGCCGGACGCGTTTTCAGCAAATCCAGATAATCCCTGTCGGTACGCGCGCCGCCGCGTAAAATCACTTCTGTTCCGCCGATGCGAACCGGTTCGCCTGGCGTCACTTTGGCGAGCAAGACCTGACGCCCCTTCTCCGGCGGCGGGCGCAGCTCAAAATCAATGGTCGGCTCGTAGTAGCCCAGCGCTTTTAATCCTTCGCGGATGGCATCATCAACGCGCGCGCGAAAACGCCGGTCCGGCGTCACTTCATCACTTTGAATCGTAGACAACTGCGCACGAACGTTTTTTTCCAGCTCGCCCGATAACCCCTCGACCTGTAAACGGACGTTTGCGGCTACGGCAGAACCGCTTAAGCACAGTAAGCTAACCCAGCATAACTGACGGATATATGGCACGTTTTCTCCTGAATATCCCTTATTCCCACCCCTGGAAGGAAATCACAATGCCGCTCCACGGCTTAACAAAAACCCAACAACCGGGATTGAAAAACAGACGACAACCCAAATATTTCTTATGTTTACTCTAGACGCATTCACTGTAACTATTGTGTGCAAAGACGCGTCTCGTTACAACCTTAACCCCAATTACTGATTTCGGGAGAATGGCCCATGAGTTTATTTGATAAAAAGCATCTTGTTTCACAAGCAGATGCCCTACCTGGACGCAATACCCCGATGCCAGTGGCAACTTTACATGCGGTAAACGGACACTCAATGACAAACGTGCCCGAAGGGATGGAAATTGCCCTCTTCGCCATGGGTTGCTTCTGGGGCGTCGAGCGTTTGTTCTGGCAATTACCCGGCGTTTACAGCACCGCAGCGGGATACACCGGCGGCTATACGCCAAACCCAACCTATCGGGAAGTCTGCTCCGGGCAAACCGGCCACGCCGAAGCGGTACGCGTCGTCTACGATCCGCAGGTTATCAGCTATGAACAATTGTTGCAGGTCTTCTGGGAAAATCACGATCCGGCGCAAGGTATGCAGCAGGGCAACGATCACGGAACGCAGTACCGCTCGGCGATTTATCCGTTAACGCCAGAGCAGAACGCCGCCGCACATGCCAGCCTGGCGCGTTTCCAGAGCGCGATGACTGCGGCAAACGACGATCGCCACATCACCACCGAGATCAACACCGCCACCCCGTTTTACTATGCCGAGGACGATCACCAGCAGTATCTGCACAAGAATCCGTATGGCTATTGCGGCATTGGCGGGATCGGCGTGTGCTTACCGCCGCAAGGTTAATTCAGCGCCTCTGGCGGCTTTACAGTTCCTTACGCTATACTAGCGACTGAAATTACCGGCCCACATCCTTCGGGCCGGTTTTCAATGTGTATATCACACGGATTTATCAACTTCCCCTTCCGAGGATCTGACCTGAACGGTCGGATAAGATATGTTAAACAGTATTTTAATTATACTCTGCCTGATCGCTGTGAGTGCGTTCTTCTCGATATCCGAGATCTCGCTTGCCGCTTCACGAAAGATAAAACTCAAGTTGCTGGCTGATGAAGGCAACATCAATGCGCAACGCATCCTGAAAATGCAGGAAAACCCCGGGACGTTTTTTACCGTGGTGCAAATTGGCCTTAACGCTGTCGCCATTCTGGGCGGTATCGTCGGCGATGCCGCATTCTCTCCGGCCTTTCATTCGTTGTTCTCGAACTATATGTCGCCAGAACTCTCCGAGCAGTTAAGCTTCGTGCTCTCCTTCTCGTTAGTTACCGGTATGTTCATCCTGTTCGCCGATTTAACCCCGAAACGCATCGGTATGATTGCGCCAGAAGCCGTGGCTTTGCGTATCATCAACCCGATGCGCTTCTGCCTGTTCGTTTTCCGCCCCTTAGTGTGGTTCTTCAACGGCCTGGCAAACAGCATTTTCCGCCTGTTTAAAATCCCGATGGTGCGTAAAGACGATATCACCTCGGACGATATTTACGCCGTCGTGGAAGCCGGGGCGCTTGCTGGCGTGCTGCGTAAGCAGGAACACGAGCTGATTGAAAACGTGTTTGAGCTGGAATCACGTACCGTGCCGTCTTCCATGACATCGCGTGAAAACATCATCTGGTTCGATCTGCACGAAGATGAGCAAAGCCTGAAAAATAAAGTCGCGGAGCATCCGCACTCAAAATTCCTGGTGTGTAATGAAGATATCGACCACATCATCGGCTACGTTGATTCTAAAGATCTGCTCAACCGCGTTCTGGCAAACCAGAGTATGGCGCTTAACAGCGGCGTGCAGATCCGCAACACATTAATCGTGCCGGACACCCTGACCCTCTCTGAAGCGCTGGAAAGCTTTAAGACGGCGGGGGAAGACTTCGCGGTGATCATGAACGAATACGCGCTGGTGGTCGGGATTATCACGCTGAACGACGTGATGACCACGCTGATGGGCGACCTGGTCGGCCAGGGTCTGGAAGAACAAATCGTGGCGCGCGATGAAAACTCCTGGCTGATCGACGGCGGAACGCCGATTGACGACGTCATGCGCGTGCTGGATATCGACGAGTTCCCGCAGTCCGGCAACTACGAGACCATCGGCGGCTTTATGATGTTTATGCTGCGTAAAATCCCGAAACGCACCGACTCGGTGAAGTTCTCGGGTTATAAATTTGAGGTGGTGGATATCGACAACTACCGTATCGATCAGCTACTGGTAACGCGCCTCGACACCAAAACCAGCATCCTGGTCCCTAAACTGCCGGATAGCAAAGAGAAAGAAGAAGGCCCGGCATAAATGCCCGGCCCTGGAAACATCAACGGCTCCCATTGGGAGCCGTTTTTTTATACTACTTTAAACTACTGCATAGCACTTTGGTTAAGCCATCTCAGTTTGCAGACGCAGAACCTGACGGTTAACTTCGGACATCACAGACAAATGCTGCTTATCCTTCACTTTTGGGATAAGAATCTTGCCCTTATCAAACTCAAAAGCGCCAACGTCCTTGATATATAACCGTCCACGGAACAGGATCTTCACGTACTTCGCCACCTGTAGCGGGTTGTACCGTTGGAAAATTTTCATTGTTATCTCCTGCTGAGCGTTACGCCTTTGCGGTGCCACATTCGGCCCAGCTGTTCTAAGGCGCAAATTTTAATGCCATATGACTATAGACTATCTCTACGATGTTTCCAGTGTGTATAAGTTTATTTACCTTTTCATTACAGTTATTCAGAATTATCTATTCACCGATTCGCTGTCTTCAGTATAAGTCTTCATTTTTCGCAGGATTTGTGCGCCCGTCCGCAAACTGGCATCACGCTTGCGGGAAAAAGCATCATTCGCACATATGATTAAACCTCAGACCCAAGTGGTCGGATCACCTGCAAAAAATAAAGAAGGAAACCCCATGACCTTACGTAAACTGCTGGCGCTGTCGTGCCTGTTACTGCCGATGATGGCCTCCGCGCATAACTTTGAAACCCATCAGCGCGTATCACCGATTGGGATCGCCGATCGCGGCGAACTGATTCTTGATAACAACAAGTTTAGCTACAAAAGCTGGAATAGCGCGCAGCTCCCCGGGAAAGTTCGGGTGTTGCAGCACATCGCCGGACGAACGGCAGCGAAAGAGAAAAACGCCGCGCTGATAGAAGCGATTAAATCCGCGAATCTCCCGCATGACCGCTACCAGACGACCACTATCGTCAACACCGACGACGCGATTCCGGGCACCAGCATGTTTGTGCGCAGCAGCATCGAGAGCAATAAAAAACTTTATCCGTGGTCACAATTTATTGTCGACAGCAATGGCGTGGCGCGTAAGGCATGGCAGCTTGAAGAAGAGAGCTCCGCCATTGTGGTGCTCGATAAAGACGGGCGTATTCAGTATGCCAAAGACGGCGGGTTAAGCCCGGCAGAGGTGCAGCAGGTGATCGCCCTGCTGCATAAGTTGCTGAATAATTAATAGATAGAGACCCGGAAGCCGGGGTTAAGGAACGATTCACGCGGGGTATAGTCCAGGGGTTTCCCCTGCCAGTTGTGAACGTGCGCCCCGGCCGCAGCGGCAACGGCATGGCCTGCGGCAGTGTCCCAGACGCAGGTCGGCCCAAAGCGCGGATACAGCTGCGCCTGCCCTTCCGCCACCAGACAAAACTTCAGCGATGAGCCGATGGAGGTCGTCTGATGCTCGCCCAGCTGTTGCAGGTACTCTTGCAGCTCGTTGTCGGCATGGGAGCGGCTAATCACCACCAGCGGCGGTCGCGCGTCGCGCACCTGAATCCGTTTACGTACGCCGCACTCTTCTTTCCAGGCTTTTCCTTCCGCAGCGCTGTACATCACTTTCATGACGGGCGCGTAGACCACGCCCAGAACCGGTTTACCTTTATCAATCAGCGCAATATTGACGGTAAACTCGCCGTTACGTTTGATGAACTCTTTGGTGCCGTCTAACGGGTCAACCAGCCAGTAGCGCTGCCAGTGCTGGCGCACATCCCAGGAGGGCGGATCTTCTTCCGACAAAACCGGGATATCCGGCGTCAGCGCCTGTAACCCTTCCAGTATCACCGCGTGGGCGGCAATATCCGCCGCAGTAACCGGAGAATCATCCTGCTTGTTGGTGATTTCAATCGGTTTGATTCCATCGTAGACCTGCATAATGGCATCGCCCGCATTCCGTGCAAGCTGGCATACATGTTCTAGCATTCTCCACCTCGTTTATGGCAGTGGCGTTTAACTCTTTGTTTTACTTATACCCCATCGTAAATGAATCCGCCATCTGTGATAGCGATTGCGGTTTTAATGGCTGAATTCATGTCATGATTCACAGTTCTGTAAGCAACAAGACTTATATACATTTTCTTTTGTGCTTCAGATCTAAAAAAGGATGCCCCTGATGATTAAGTTTAGCGCAACGCTCCTGGCCACGCTGATCGCCGCCAGCGTGAATGCGGCGACCGTCGATCTTCGGATTATGGAAACCACTGATTTGCATAGCAACATGATGGATTTCGATTATTACAAAGATACAGCGACCGAAAAATTCGGACTGGTACGCACAGCAAGTTTAATTAACGCCGCCAGAAATGAAGTCAAAAATAGCGTGCTGGTCGATAACGGCGATCTTATTCAGGGGAGTCCGCTGGGCGATTACATGGCGGCAAAGGGGCTGAAAGCCGGTGATATTCACCCTGTCTACAAGGCGTTGAATACGCTGGATTATGCGGTCGGCAACCTCGGTAACCATGAATTTAACTACGGTCTGGACTATCTGCATAAGGCGCTGGCGGGCGCGAAGTTCCCTTACGTGAATGCCAATATCATCGACGTTAAGACCAAAAAGCCGCTGTTTACGCCTTATCTGATCAAAGAGACTGACGTGGTCGATAAAGAGGGCAACACGCAGACGCTGAAAATTGGCTATATCGGTTTTGTCCCTCCGCAGATTATGACCTGGGATAAAGCCAACCTGAGCGGCAAAGTCACCGTCAACGACATTACCGAAACCGCTCGTCAGTATGTGCCGGAGATGCGGGCCAACGGCGCCGACGTTGTGGTGGTGATTGCCCACTCCGGGCTTTCTGCCGATCCGTACCAGACGATGGCGGAAAACTCCGTGTATTACCTGAGCGAAGTCCCCGGCGTTGACGCCATCATGTTCGGCCATGCGCACGCAGTCTTCCCTTCCAAAGATTTTGCCGATATCAACGGCGCGGATATCGCAAAAGGTACGCTTAACGGGGTACCGGCGGTCATGCCGGGTATGTGGGGCGATCATCTGGGCGTGGTGGATCTGGTGCTCAACAACGACAGCGGCAAATGGCAGGTGACCGATGCGAAAGCCGAAGCGCGGCCCATTTACGATGCCGCCGCGAAAAAATCGCTGGCCGCAGAAGATAAAAAACTGGTGGGTATCCTGAAAGCCGACCACGATGCCACCCGCGAGTTCGTTAGCAAACCGATCGGTAAGTCCGCCGATAACATGTACAGCTACCTGGCGCTGGTGCAGGACGATCCTACCGTGCAGGTGGTGAACAACGCGCAGAAAGCGTATGTCGAACACTTTATTCAGGGCGACCCGGATCTGGCGAAACTGCCGGTGCTCTCTGCCGCTGCGCCGTTTAAAGTCGGTGGACGTAAAAACGATCCTGCCAGCTTTGTTGAAGTGGAAAAAGGTCAGCTTACCTTCCGCAACGCCGCCGATCTTTACCTCTATCCGAACACGCTGGTCGTCGTAAAAGCCAGCGGCAAAGAGGTAAAAGAGTGGCTGGAATGTTCCGCCGGGCAGTTCAATCAGATTGATGTCCACAGCAGTAAACCGCAGTCATTGATCAACTGGGACGGTTTTCGCACCTATAACTTTGATGTGATTGACGGCGTGGAGTATCAGATTGATGTGTCGCAGCCTGCGCGCTACGACGGCGAATGCCAGACGGTGAATCCGCAAGCGGAACGTATTAAAAATCTGACCTTCAACGGCAAGCCTGTCGATCCGAACGCTATGTTCCTGGTCGCGACCAATAACTATCGCGCCTACGGCGGCAAATTTGCCGGTACGGGCGACAGCCACATCGCTTTTGCATCACCGGATGAGAACCGCTCCGTACTGGCGGCGTGGATTGGCGCGGAGTCGAAGCGTGCGGGGGAAATCCACCCGGCGGCGGACAACAACTGGCGTCTGGCGCCAGTTCACAGCGACACGAAACTGGATATCCGCTTCGAAACCTCGCCGTCCGACAAGGCTGCCGCGTTTATCAAAGATAAGGGACAATATCCGATGAATAAAGTCGCTACCGATGATATCGGTTTTGCGATTTATCAGCTGGATTTGAGTAAGTAAAACCACGCCGGGTGGCGGCTTCGCCTTACCCGGCCTACGCGATCGACACGCCGTAGGCCGGATAAGCGCAGCGCCATCCGGCAAGCCGTTATGCCGCTCGCTCTTTCCGCTGTGCCAGCACCTGCGGCAAATTGAGTTCGATCCAGTCTGCCAGCGCGGCGACCTTCTCACTCACCTGTTCACCCAGCGTCGTCAGACTGTACTCCACATGCGGCGGCACCACCGGGTACGACACCCGATGAATAAATCCATCCTGCTCCAGCGCCTGCAATGACTGCGCCAGCATTTTTTCACTCACGCCGCCCATCTTGCGGCGTAAATCGCTGAAGCGGTGCGTTCCATCACGCAGCGCCACGAGAATTAATACGCCCCAGCGGCTGGTGACATGCTTTAACACCTCGCGAGAAGGACACTGCTCGGCAAACAAATTGCCATCGCGAAGCTGCTGAGAAAGCGTCGGGTTCGTCATCTTTACACTTACCTTTTTGTACGTACTTACTAAAAGTAAGTTTAAGTGCTAGCTTAATGAAACACAAGACGAACACAGGGAGATCCCCCATGATTGCAATTACCGGCGCAACCGGCCAACTGGGCCAACACGTTATCGATACCTTACTGAAAACCGTTCCTGCCAGCCAGATTGCGGCGATTGTCCGTAACCCCGCGAAAGCTGACGCGCTAACCCGACTGGGCGTTACCGTACGCCAGGCGGACTACAGCGACGAAGCCGCGTTCACGGCAGCGTTGCAGGGCATCGACAGATTGCTGCTGATCTCATCAAGCGAAGTCGGGCAACGTGCCGCTCAGCACCGCAACGTGATTAACGCGGCAATAGCCGCAAACGTGAAATTCATTGCCTATACCAGCCTGTTGCACGCAGACCGTTCCCCGCTGGGCCTGCATGTTGAACATGTGGAAACCGAAAAAATGCTGGCGGATTCAGGCATTCCTTACGCCCTGCTGCGCAACGGCTGGTACACCGAAAATTACCTGGCGAGCGCGCCAGCGGCCCTGGAACACGGCGTCTTTATCGGCGCGGCCGGAGAAGGCAAAATCACCTCTGCAACCCGTGCCGATTACGCTGCCGCAGCCGCTCGCGTCATCAGCGAAGAAGGCCATGCCGGTAAAGTGTATGAACTGGCAGGCGACGAAGGCTGGACGCTGAGCCAGTTAGCCGCCGAACTGGCAAAACAGAGCGGGCAAAAGGTTGTCTATCAGAACCTGAGTGAAGCCGATTTCGCCGCCGCGCTGAAAGGCGTGGGCCTGCCAGCGGGTCTGGCGGATATGCTGGCTGATTCTGACGCGGGCGCCGCAAAAGGCGGCCTGTTTGACGACAGCCATACTCTGAGCGCACTGATCGGTCGCCCGACAACCTCGCTGGCGGAAAGTGTCAAAAGCATCCTGTAAGTGTTAAAAACAGGTTAATTGTTGTGGCATCCCTGCTGGCCATCTCTGATAATGAACAGATGGCTTTCAGGGAGAGACAACGTGCAAGGCGTACCCGAACAGTTTAGCGATGAGAAAGACAGCGCCCGCTTTCGCCATCTGGCGCAGGTGCCGGGGGTTGAGCTGTATCATGCGCATATCTCGCGTTACGCTTTCGAGCCTCACACCCACGAAGCCTTCGGTATCGGCGCAATTGAAGCCGGTGCCGAACGCTTTCGCTATCGCGGCACGCAGTACGTTGCTCCCGTTCACTCCGTTGTCACCATGAATCCCGATGAGCTGCATACCGGCGAAGCGGAAACCGCCGACGGCTGGCGCTATCGGATGATTTATCTCGATCCCGATCTGCTGGAAGAGGTGACCGGGGTTCGTCACTGGTGGTTTCATGAGGTCACGCGCCACGATCCGCTGCGCTCACGCCAGATCTGCACGCTGATCCACGGCCTGTGGCATACCGACGATCCGCTGGCGCAAAAAGGGCTGCTGCTCGATCTGATCGACACCTTCCAGCCGCTGGCGCGCCATGCGCCGGAAGTGCGGGAAGGCGGGCATCGCTTTGAGCGCGTGCGGGACTACCTGCACGACAACTACATGCATCCGGTCACGCTTGACGAACTGGCGCGGGTCGCCTCATTAAGCCCCTGGCATTTTCAGCGTCAGTTCAAGGCTCATTTCCACGTTACGCCGCACCAAATGCTGATGGCGATCCGTCTGTGGCGGGCAAAGGCGTTTCTCACACTCGGGATGCCCGCAGCGGATGTGGCGGCCGCCACCGGGCTAACCGATCAATCTCATCTCACGCGCGCCTTTACCCATCGCTACGGCATTACGCCAGTGCGCTATCAAAAACAGGTTTATCCGCGCTAATGCGCAATCTCATACAATACTGGCGCATTTCTCCTGCCTACACTTTTCGCAATGTGAAACGATGTGGATATCAACGATGATTAGCGGCGTGTTGTATGCCCTGCTGGCAGGGTTAATGTGGGGACTGATTTTTGTCGGACCGTTGATCGTACCGGAGTATCCGGCGGTATTGCAGTCGATGGGGCGCTATCTGGCGCTGGGGTTAATTGCTGTGCCCCTGGCGTGGCTGGGGCGTGCGCGCCTGCGCCAGTTGACGCGCAAAGACTGGATAACCGCACTCGCGCTGACGATGATGGGCAATCTGATCTATTACGTCTGCCTGGCGAGCGCTATCCAGCGCACGGGAGCCCCTGTTTCTACCATGATCATCGGCACGTTGCCGGTGGTGATCCCGGTGTTTGCCAACCTGCTCTACAGCCAGCGAGATGGTAAGTTATCCTGGCGGCGTCTGGCGCCTGCGCTGGCGCTCATCGGCGTTGGCCTGCTGTGCGTCAATATTGCGGAGCTGAATCAGGGGCTGCCGGAGTTTAGCGGCTGGCGCTACGGTTCAGGTATCGCGCTGGCGCTGGTTTCCGTTGTGTGCTGGGCATGGTACGCGTTGCGTAATGCCCGCTGGCTGCGGGAAAACCCGGATAAACATCCGATGATGTGGGCAACAGCACAGGCGCTAGTGACGCTTCCCGTTTCGCTGCTGGGTTATGTTGCGGCCTGCATCTGGTTGGGTAAGCAGATGCCCGGCTTTCCTCTCCCCTTTGGCCCCCGGCCTGATGTCTTTGTCGCCCTGATGGTCGCCATTGCCGTGCTCTGTTCATGGGTGGGGGCGCTATGCTGGAACGTCGCCAGTCAAAAGCTGCCGACGGTGATTCTGGGGCCCTTGATCGTGTTCGAAACGCTGGCTGGCCTGTTGTACACCTTTATACTGCGCCAGGAATTTCCACCGCTGCTGACGGTAAGCGGCATTGCGCTGCTGATTGTTGGGGTGGTGATAGCCGTCAGAGCCAGGCCGCAGAAACCCGGCGTCGTCGTGGTTTCACAATCATAATGTGCCGGATGGCGCTGCGTTAATCCGGCCTACAAGATATTATCCTGTAGGCCGGAGCAGAGGTTAAACTTTAAACACCGCTACCGTCTGGGTCAGACGTGCCGCCTGCTCTTCAAGCGCAACGGCGGCAGTCGCCGACTCTTCCACCAGCGCGGCGTTCTGCTGCGTCACGCGATCCATCTCCGCCACCGCCAGGCCAACCTGGTCAATGCCGCGACTTTGTTCATCAGATGCAGAGGCAATCTCCCCCATGATGTCGGTCACACGCGTTACCGCACTGACAATTTCCGCCATCGTTTCCCCCGCTTCATGCACCAGCGCGGAACCCGCGCTGACCCGATTACCGGAGTCATCAATCAGCGTTTTGATCTCTTTCGCCGCCTGCGCGCTACGCTGCGCCAGCGTGCGCACCTCGCCAGCGACCACCGCAAAGCCACGGCCCTGTTCGCCCGCGCGAGCGGCTTCCACCGCCGCGTTCAGCGCCAGGATATTGGTCTGGAATGCGATACCGTCGATAACGCTGGTGATCTGCGCGATTTTGCTGGAGCTGGTGGCAATTTCATCCATCGTGCGCACAACGCCGTCCACTACGTTGCCGCCTTTCTGCGCCGTCTCAGAGGCATTTTTTGCCAGGCTGGACGCCTGACGTGCGTTGTCGGCGTTCTGTCTCACGGTTGCGGTGAGTTGTTCCATACTGGCGGCAGTCTCTTCCAGCGATGCGGCCTGCTGTTCAGTACGCGAAGAGAGATCGCTACTGCCTGTCGCAATTTCACCCGCACCGGTATAGATCGTGTCAGCGCCTTCACGTACCACGCTGACCGTGTTCGCCAGCGCCTGCTGCATCTCATGTACGTTATGCGCCAGCAGCGCCATTTCATTACTGCCTTCGGTATGGATATTGCGCGTCAGGTCGCCTGCCGCAATATGGCGGATATGTTCCATAACATCATGCAACGGTTTAAGTAAGACACGCTGCATTGCCAGCCAGCTAATCACAATCACCGCGACAACCGCCAGCATAACGGCCGCCAGAATCCACAGAATGCGCTGGTAGTCCTGTTCATTTTGTTGAATGCCCGCGTTCGTCAGTTCGGCCTGCGCGGCACGCCATTCCAGGTACACGTCCTGCATCGCCGTCTGTTTTTGTTCCGCATTCTGTTTGAACATCTCTTCCAGTTGTCCTGCGGCAAGGAAGGTATTCATTTTCGCCAGCGTCGCGGAGTAGATGCCGTACTGCTCTTCCAGACGGTCGGCCAGGTGTTCATCCAGCCCCGGCGTTTCTGGCAGCGCGTAGTATTTATCGTAATGACGCTGCGCATCAGCCAGCAGGGCATTCGCCGTCTTCACCAGTTCATTTAGCTGACCGCCGTTGATCTCATTGGCCATGCTACTTTGCAGGCGCAACATGCCGCGGTTAAGCGTGACGCGCGCCTGGTTCAGGCTGATCCAGGCATCGGTAAACTCCGCGACGTTCTGGCTGGAACGCTGCGATACGGTAAAATTTTGCTTATCGTTATTAAGCGCGCTGATAAAAACGCCCGCCGAAATAAGCTGCATCGCGCCGAGGGTGAGTAACACGATAATCAGTAAGGTTATAACTTTGATTCGTTTGAACATTTGTTGCCTTTTACTATGCAGGTATTGTCAGAGGTCTAACTATCGGCAGTGCCGCCAGCATATTTAATTTTGCCCGGCGACTTGCCGCGCGTATTCCTGCCCTTTTCAATAAGATTCAGCACGTTAAGGCACAAACATTTTTTTGTGATGGTCATCACATTTTATTCTGACCCGAAAGGGTTATATCTTCGGCTTAAAGATGCATTTAAAATACATCTTATATTATTGAGAATGAGGTAACGGCTATGTCTTTTCGCGATCAACCTTTAGGTGAACTGGCGCTCTCTATTCCTCGCGCCTCGGCGCTGTTTCGTAAGTACGATATGGATTACTGCTGCGGTGGTAAGCAGACGCTCGCGCGCGCTGCTGCACGTAAAGAGCTGGATGTAGAAGCCATTGAAGCAGAACTGGCACAGTTGGCTGAACAACCGATTGAGAAGGACTGGCGTACCGCGCCGTTGGCCGAAATTATCGACCACATTATCGTGCGCTACCACGACAGACACCGCGAGCAACTGCCGGAGCTGATCCTGCAAGCCACCAAAGTGGAACGCGTTCACGCAGACAAACCCAGCGTACCGAAAGGTCTGGCGAAATACCTGACTATGCTGCATCAGGAACTTTCCAGCCACATGATGAAAGAAGAGCAGATCCTGTTCCCGATGATCAAACAAGGCATGGGAAGCCAGGCAATGGGCCCGATTAGCGTCATGGAAAGCGAACACGATGACGCTGGCGAATTGCTGGAAGTGATCAAACACACCACCAACAACGTCACGCCGCCGCCAGAAGCCTGCACCACCTGGAAAGCGATGTACAACGGCATTAATGAAATGATTGACGATCTGATGGAACACATCAGTCTGGAAAACAACGTCTTGTTCCCGCGCGCACTGGCCGGGGAATGATGTGTTGCCGGATGGCGCTAACGCTTATCCGGCCTACAATCCGTAGGCCCGGTAAGCTTTGCGCCACCGGGCATCAAGATTAACGCACTCCTGCCATACGTTTCTTACCGATAAACAGCCAGCCCAGCCCCAGCGCAATAAACCACAGCGGCGTGACGATCAGCGCCTGACGGGTATCATCTTCCAGCGTCAGCAATACCAGCACAAAGACGAAAAACGCCATACACACCCAGCACATCAGCTTACCAAGCGGCATCTTATAGATGGACTTTTCATGCAGGTGCGGACGCTGCTTACGGTACACCAGGTACGAGCAGAGAATGATGGTCCAGACAAACATGAACAGAATAGCCGACACCGTCGTGATCATGGTGAACGCGCCAATCACGCTCGGATTGATGTACAGCATCACCACGCCGCCCAGCAGACAGATACAGGAGAAGGTCAGCCCTTTCGCCGGTACCGCGCGCTTAGACAATTTAGCGAACGCTTTCGGCGCCACACCCTCTTGCGCCAGACCAAACAGCATACGGCTGGTAGAGAACACGCCGCTGTTGGCGGAAGAGGCCGCAGACGTCAGCACCACGAAGTTAATCAGGCTGGCGGCGGCCGGCAGTCCTACCAGTACAAACAGCTCAACAAACGGGCTCTTGGTTGGTACTACCGAGCTCCACGGCGTGACCGACATAATGATGATCAGCGCAAAAACGTAGAACATGATGATACGAATCGGGATTGAGTTAATCGCGCGCGGCAGGGATTTCTCCGGGTCTTTGGTCTCTGCGGCGGTGGTGCCCACCAGTTCAATCCCCACGAACGCGAATACCGCTATCTGGAAGCCCGCAAAGAAGCCGCTGATCCCTTTCGGGAACCAGCCGCCATCATTCCACAGATGAGTAAACGACGCTTCAACCCCGGTCGGTGATTTGAAGTGCATCATAACCATCACCAGACCAACGACGATCAGCGCCACGATGGCGACAATCTTGATCATCGCGAACCAGAACTCCATCTCGCCGAACATTTTCACGGTCGCAAGGTTAAGGCTCAGCAGCAGAACAACGACCGCCAGCGAGGCGACCCAGTCAGAAAGGCCGGGGAACCAAAACTGCGCATAGGCGGTAATCGCAACGACGTCCGCCATCCCGGTGACTACCCAGCAGAACCAGTAAGTCCAGCCGGTGAAATATCCCGCCCACGGCCCGAGCAGGTCGGAAGCGAAATCACTGAAGGATTTATATTCCAGATTCGAGAGCAGCAATTCACCCATTGCCCGCATGACGAAAAAGAGCATAAAACCGATGATCATATAAACGAAAATGATCGACGGCCCGGCGAGGCTGATCGTTTTACCGGAGCCCATAAATAAGCCGGTGCCGATGGCGCCGCCAATCGCAATAAGCTGAATATGACGGTTTGTGAGATTGCGCCGTAGCGACTGTTCAGCCGGTGCCTGTTCGTCGGCAACGACTTTTACCTGATCTACCATGTTTTTTCTTCCTGTACCTGTCTGTGTTGTGCAGGCTCTGCGGCCTTTAGTGCGTCATATGATACGACGATCCTGTTATCAGGACTCATCGATATTAGGTAAGAATCGGCGGGATGAATACTAAGATTTAGATATAATGTTAATTATATGTTTAAAGTGAGTGTCATATCACTCTGGCAACGCGAATTAGCTCACAAAAATACACGCAATGGCTACATTTGCAAGATAAAATATCGACATCTGGCTAACTTACGGTTTTCTTGCATATTTTCTGTTCCCCCCAACAAAGAGGGGAACAGAAGTCACTGCTTACAGGATTTCCAGCAGTTCTACGTCAAACACCAGAGTGCTGAACGGAGGAATGGACGCGCCCGCGCCACGCTCGCCGTAGGCCAGTTCCTGAGGGATAGTCAGTTCCCATTTGGAACCAACCGGCATCAGGGTCAGCGCTTCAATCCAGCCTGGGATCACGCCGTTCACCGGGAATTCAGCCGGTTCGCCGCGCGCAACGGAGCTGTCAAAGACGGTGCCGTCGATCAGTTTGCCGGTGTAGTGTACGCGTACACGGTCAGTACGCGCCGGAATCGCGCCTTCACCCTGGGTGATCACGCGGAATTGCAGACCGGATTCGGTGCTGTTCACACCCTCTTTCTCACGGTTTTCTTCCAGATATTTGACGCCATCTGCCGCCATTGCCTGGAAACGTTCGCGACGTACGGCATCCGCACGTTCGTGAATTTCACGCAGCGCGCGATGCACCACATCAACAGGCACTGCCGGGTGTTTGCCTTCCAGCGCATCAGCGATACCTGCCACCAGCGCTTCAGGCAACAGACCTTCCAGACCGGATTCGCTCAGCTGCTGCCCTACCTGTAAACCAATGCCATAGCTTGCTTGCGCTTCGATAGTGTCAAAAGTCGGGGTTGCCATCATATTTCCTTTCATCGGAGGTAAAGTAGCGGGCAGCATAACAGCCACGTCTCTTCCGGTAAAACTTTGTCTCGGGAAGAGATGACAAATCGCGGGGAAAAAGAAACAATAAGAATAACCCATGCTGATGTCACGAAAGCGGGTATAACTACGAACATCATAGCGTTAGGCATCTATACTCTATGATTGAGGAACGAGACGCGGAGCAGGAGGAAAGCCATGCCCGGGCGCTTTGAACTAAAACCAACCCTGGCGAAAATCTGGCATGCACCGGACAATTTTCGCATCATGGACCCGCTGCCGCCTATGCATCGCCGTGGCATTATTATTGCCGCTATCGTGCTGGTGGTCGGTTTTCTGCTTCCCTCGAATGATACCCGCGATACGCCCGTCGTCACGCGTAATGTCCAGACAGATATCCAGTCACAGTCGCAACCGCCGACGGAAGCCGAACTTCAGGCGCAACTGGTCGCCCCGCAAAACGATCCGGGACAGGTCGCCCCCGTAGCGCCGGAACCCATCCAGGAAGGTCAACCGGAAGAGCCGCCGCAGACGCAGCAATCCCAGCCGCAAACACAGCCTTTCCAGCAGAACGGGGGAATTGACCAGCAGTGGCGCTCCTATCGCGTGGAGTCAGGTAAAACGCTGGCGCAGTTGTTCCGTGACCACGGCCTGCCGCCAACGGACGTTTACGCGATGGCGCAGGTTGAAGGCGCAGGCAAGCCGCTGAGCAATCTGAAAGATGGCCAGATGGTGCAGATCCGCCAGAATGCGAATGGCGTGGTGACAGGATTGACCATCGATACCGGTAATGACCAACAGGTTCTGTTTACCCGTCAGCCAAACGGCAGCTTTATTCGCGCCCGTTAAGCGCGCAAATTGCCGGATGGCGGCGTCGCCCTATCCGGCCTACGGCACCCGCGATTGCAGGCCTGATAAGCGGTAGCGCCATCAGGCGTTACCGCTTCACCTTGTTCACCCACCAGATCCCCGAACACACCAGCACCAGCGCAACCGCATATTTCAATTCAAAAATATTTTCGCCGAGGAAAATCGCCGACAGCACCGCACCGGAAACCGGAATCAGGAAGTTAAACGGCGCAATCATCCCGACGCGGTTGTACTTGAGCAAAATACTCCACAGCGCAAAAGCAACAGACGAGAGCAGCGTCAGATAGCCCAGAATCGCCACAGAAGCGAGGCCGTGCACGGAGAGCGAGCCGCCGAAGGCATAGCCGCCAATCACCAGCGCCAGGCCGCCGATGCCAAGCTGATAGCCCGTCATCACCGTTGGGTCAACCGTCTGCGAAATACGTTTACCGTAAAGGGTCGCGGCAGAAAGAATAAAAGCAGCCAGCACCACGGAGCCATCACCCAACAGGCTAAAGCTGAAATCCATCAGCCCGCTGTTGAAGTTCACCACCATCACCCCGGCAAAGCCAAGAATACAGCCGAGGGTTTTGTTGTAGCTCAGTTTGTCGTTCTGGTAGATGAAGTGCGCCAGCAGCACGCTAAAAAAAGTGCCTGTGGCATTCATGATCGATCCTTTCACGCCCGTGGTGAACGCCAGACCGATATAGAAAAAGATATATTGCAGCGAGGTTTGCGTCAGCCCCAGCAGGGTCAGTTGACCAAACTGGCGCGGGCTTAAGCGGCCGATCGGTTTACGCTGCGCCATCGCCAGCAACAGCAGCAATAACCCCGCGAACAAGAAACGGTATCCGGCAAAGACAATTTTTGACGGGATATCATCTGTCGCAATCTGAAAGATCTCGTACCCGCTTTTTATCGCCGGGTAGGCGCTTCCCCATAACAGACAACAAAATGCCGCCCCCAGATAGACAACGTTTTTACGCGCGAACAGGGGCTGCTGGTGGGTTATCTCCATTCCATCACCACTTTGAAATAATGTTTTATTTTTTATTATCCCGAAAAGGGTAAAGAATAGCCAGTGCGAAAAACAGGGGGGCAGAAAAGCAAAACGCCAGCGCAAGGCCGGCGTTTTTACGCGATAGAAGAATAAAACTTATTCAGCTACTACGTTTACAGTCAGTTTAGCGAATACTTCGCTGTGAACCTGGAAGTTCACTTCGTGCTCACCAGTGGTACGCAGAACGCCGTTCGGCAGACGAACTTCGCTCTTAGCCACTTCAACGCCTGCTGCTGTTACAGCGTCAGCGATGTCGCGAGTACCGATGGAACCGAACAGTTTACCTTCGTCGCCAGCTTTGGACGCGATGGTTACGGTTTCCAGAGCGTTGATTTTCTCTGCGCGTGCATTTGCAGCAGCCAGAACGTCAGCCAGTTTAGCTTCCAGTTCAGCGCGACGTGCTTCGAAGAACTCAACGTTTTTCTTGGTAGCAGGAACAGCTTTACCCTGTGGTACCAGGAAGTTACGAGCGTAGCCCGCTTTAACGTTAACCTGATCACCCAGGCTACCCAGGTTTGCTACTTTATCAAGCAGAATAACTTGCATTACCTTATCCTCTCAAAGTCGTATTAATGGACCGTGGCCGATTACTGATGACGATCAGTGTACGGCAGCAGGGACAGGTAGCGAGCGCGTTTGATAGCGCGAGCCAGCTGACGCTGGTATTTTGCACGGGTACCGGTGATACGGCTTGGGACAATCTTACCGCTTTCGGTGATGTAGTTTTTCAGCGTAGCGATATCTTTATAGTCGATCTCTTGAACGCCTTCCGCGGTGAAACGGCAGAACTTGCGACGACGGAAATAACGTGCCATATGGCTAGTCTCCAGAATCTATCAATTCAATCTGCTCGGCATGCAGAACCATTTTGCTCAGACCGTTCTTTGCCTTGTGGCAAGAGATGAACCCCTGAACGGTTATGCGGCTGCCGACCGTTATACTGTGAGTAATGGCCTGGTTTTCGTGTCCGCTAACAATAACGGGCATTTGACACCACGCCTGCCGGTGAAACCCGGCTTCCTCCTGCACAGAACGATGCTCAAGCACGAACTGGCAGTGCGGAATTCCTGATGGACTGACCTTTCGAAGGGGCATCCTGCACACGGTGCCGGACAACGCCAGACGGTTGGTCATCAGAAATTACTCTTCAGAATCCCCAGCATCTGCATCATCTGCGGTTTCGTTTGCGAAATCATCGCGACGCTCACGGCGCTCGTCTTTCGCTTTAACCATCGGAGATGCTTCGGTAACAGCGTGCTTAGTACGCATTACCATGCTACGGATAACGGCATCGTTGAAGCGGAAGTTAGTTTCCAGCTCATCGATCACTTCCTGCGGCGCTTCAACGTTCAGCAGAACGTAGTGAGCTTTGTGCAGTTTGTTGATCGGGTAAGCCAGCTGACGGCGGCCCCAGTCTTCCAGACGGTGGATCTTGCCTTCTGCACCAGTGATTGCACCAGTGTAGCGCTCGATCATGCCCGGAACCTGTTCGCTCTGGTCAGGATGGACCATAAAAACGATTTCGTAATGACGCATCGAATTGCTCCTTACGGATTATTCAGCCTCCTGTCTGGGTCAGCCGAATCCCGGGGAGGCAAGGAACGTGTTAAAGGTCGGCTGAAAAATGACGCGTCATAATACTTGCGCCCATGAGGAAACACAAGTTGATTGCGCAAAAATTCACACGAAGCGCAAAGACAGGTTAACCATGTGATTTAAAATTAATCACATGGCATCGCGCCAATTTTTTGAACAACTGCATCAGAAATGGTCGCTATCGACTTCGCTGGTAGCGATTAAAATTAAATCAGAAGCAATTCACTTACAGGAGATATTGCTAACCAGACACAGCAGTCGAGGAGGTACAGTATGCGAGCGCGTGTTATGACCCTTCTGGCTGCGCTTTTGCTCAGTGCAAACGCGATGGCAGCCATCAAAATCGATAATCACCAGGCACGAAATATGGATGATGTGCAGAGCTTAGGCGTGATTTATATAAACCATAACTTCGCCACTGAAAGTGAAGCAGATCAGGCATTGAATGAAGAGACAGATGCGCGAGGCGCAACGTACTACCACGCCATCCTGACCCGGGAACCGGGAAGTAACGGCAACATGCGCGCCAGCGCGGATATTTATCGCTAGCACCAGGAAAAACCAACGAGAACATTGCCATAGTTTGACTTGCCCCCTTCACCGGGGGCTTTTTTTACGGCAAAAGCGGCCCCGGAATCAGGCCGGTAACATCCCGAAGGAAGTAATGATTCCAGGGCACGTGTCTTACTTTTGTCCGTAATAGGCGTCAGGCCCATGCTTACGCATAAAATGTTTATTCATTAAATAATCGTCGATCGGGCTGAGCGCCGGATTGATACCGCGAGCAATCCATGCCATCCGCGCGACCTCTTCCATCACCACCGCATTATGCACGGCGTCATGCGCATCTTTGCCCCAGGCAAACGGCCCGTGCTGATACACCACGACGCCAGGCGTATGCAGCGGCTGACCGTCACCCAGCGTTTCGATAATCACATGGCCGGTGTTCAGCTCATATTCACCCTGCACTTCTTCTTCGGTTAACGCCCTGGTACAGGGGATATCGCCAAAGAAGTAGTCCGCATGGGTTGTGCCCAGCGCCGGGATCGCCAGCCCTGCCTGCGCCCACGCCGTGGCATGCGTAGAGTGCGTGTGCACGATGCCGCCCAGCGAAGGGTAACGACGGTACAGCGCCAGATGCGTGGCGGTATCGGAAGAAGGCCGCCACTGCCCTTCCACCACATTGCCCTGGAGATCCACCACCACCATATCGTCCGCTTTCATGGTTTCATAAGCCACCCCGCTAGGCTTAATGACCACCAGCCCGCGCTCTCTGTCGATCGCGCTGACGTTGCCCCAGGTGAAAGTCACCAGGCCATAACGCGGCAAATCCATATTGGCTTCAAAAACGTGCTGCCTGAGTTTTTGCATTATGCTGTCTCCACCAGACCGGCGCTGGCCATACGCGCTTTCACCCAATCACGCGCTTTCGCCACCTCACGCGCCGGATCGTCCGACGTTTCACTCCACATCTCAATCAGGTATGGCCCGCAATACCCACTCTGCTTGAGCGTGGCGAAACAGCGTTCAAAATCGACGACACCTTCACCGAACGGCACGTTCTTGAACACGCCTGGCTTCGTATCTTTGACATGAACCGCGACGATATGCCCCATTCCAGCCTGCAACTCCATCTGCACATCGTTATCCCAGGCTGACAGATTGCCAATATCAGGATAAAGCTGGAACCACGGGTTATTAAGATAGTGCGCATAACCCAGCGCTTTGCTGATGGAGTTCATCAGAGGGTAATCCATGATCTCCATCGCCAGCGTGACCTGAGCACGGCTTGCCATCTCGACGCTCTCTTTCAGCCCATCACGAAAACGACGGCGCGTTTCATTGTTGGCCTCCTGATAGTACACGTCGTAACCCGCAAGCTGGATGACGCGAATACCGATATCCTGCGCAAACTGAATGGCTTTACGCATGATCTCCAGCCCTTGCGCACGTACAGCATCATCTTCGCTGCCCAACGGAAAGCGACGATGCGCGCTCAGGCACATGGACGGCACCCGCACGCCGGTCTCCGCGATAGCGCTCACCAGCGCCAGGCGCTGCTCACGGTTCCAGTCGAGGCGCGCCAGGCGGGCATCGGTTTCATCGACAGACATTTCAACGAAATCGAAGCCCAGTTCTTTCGCCAGCCGCAGGCGATCCAACCAGCACTCCCCGGCGGGGAGCGCTTTTTCGTAGATGCCAAGCGGAGTCTGTTTAGACAGCATATCCGCTCCTTATCCCCACAACTGGGCGATAGAACGTTTGAACTGACGCGCAGCTTCAACCGGAGAGGCGGCGTCGCGAATGCTGCGACCAGCAATAAAGACATGGATTGGAATGCCCTTAAACAGCGGCAGGTCTTCCAGCGCCAAGCCGCCGGTCACAGTCACTTTAAAGCCCATATCAGAGAGACGTTTGATCGCGCTGATATCCGCTTCGCCCCAGGCCACGCCAGCGGCCTGGGCATCACGGCTACGGTGATAAACCACCTGCTGAATCCCCGCATCGCGCCACTCCTGCGCTTGCTCCCAGGTCCAGTAGCCGGTCAGTTCAATCTGCACATCACCGTTAAACTCTTGCGCCACTTCCAGCGCGCCTTTGGCGGTGTTGATATCCGCGCAGCAGATAACCGTCACCCAATCCGCGTTGGCTTCAAAGCACATACGAGAAAGAATTTTCCCCGCGTCCGCAATTTTGGCGTCAGCCAGCACGATCTTATGCGGATAGAGCGCTTTCAGATCGCGTACCGCACGTACGCCTTCACCCACGCACAGGATGGTGCCAACTTCGATAATATCGACTTCTTCCGCGATCAGGCGGGTCGTTTCGTAAGCGTGGGACAGCGTCTGGTTATCCAGCGCAACTTGCAACATAGGTAATGACATTTCTATTCCTTACTTAAACTGCCGCCGCAGTGGCGTTATCAATTAAATCCAGCACATCCTGCTCGGTACGGCAGGCGCGTAAACGGTCAAAGTTGGCTTCATCTTCAAACAGGTTGACGATTTGCATGATGCCGTCTTCCTGATGCGCGCGGGCATCCACTGCCGCCAGCGTGATGAGGATATCGACCGGGTCATTATCTTCGTGGTTGAAGACCATCGGCGTTTTCAGCGTCACCAGCGCGAAGCCGGTTTTTTTGACGCCCTCTTCCGGGCGGCCATGCGGCATCGCCAGGCCTGGCGCAATCACAAAATACGGACCAAAACGCTCTACGCCATCAAGAATGGCCTGGTAGTAACGCGGCTCCACAACATCTGCTTCCACCAGCAGGTCTACGCCGATTTTCACCGCCTCCTGCCAGGTGCTCGCTTCTGCATTCAGGCGAATGGACTTATTCTCCGCCAGCGAATCACGTAATTTCATGCTGCGTCCTTATTTCAGGTCGTTCGGAAAGTGCTCTTTGATCACTTCCATCAGTTTCGGACCAAAATCAGCGGCGGAAAGCATATTGCGCACACCCACCACATATTTATTACCGGAAACGGTGATTTCGCTGGCGACGTGCGTCGAGGCAATAATGATGTCCGCACCGTTCAGCTCACTTTTGTACTCACCCACCGCGCAACTATTTACCGTGTGCGCAACGCCCTGCTGCGTCAGAAACTGGTCAACTTTCATTTTCATGATCATTGAACTGCCTTGCCCACAACCACAAACAGCCAGAATACGTACGGTCATAATCGGAACTCCTTATTAAGCAGAGTGTTCTGCCAGTTGTTTTTCTGCATCTTCTTCAGCGCGCAATGTGCGCCCTGCGAAGAACATATAAGCCAGTGAAATCAGTATCATGACGCTCATAAACATCAGCCCGATGCTGACGAAGCCTTGCATCATCGGAGGCGCCAGAATCGACCAGTCCGCCATTCCCATCCAGGCGCTCATACCGGTCAGTTTCACCGCCCAGACGCAGCCAAAGATTTCGATCATGCCCATAACCAGGCAAATCTTGAGCGCCGCGCGCCAGCCGCCAAAGTGGTTAGCGAACACGCCAATCGTGGCGTTAGAGAAGAACATTGGGATAAAGCCAGGGATGATCAGAATGGAGGAGCCGCAACCTACCAGAATACCAACGGCGATCAGCTGACCAATCGTGCCCCACATAAAGCCCCAGACCACCGCGTTCGGCGCGAAGCTATAAATCGCCGCACAGTCAATCGCCAGCACAGCACCGGGGATCAGACGCTGAGAGATACCGTTAAATGCTTCGGACAGTTCGGCGACAAACATGCGCACGCCCTGCGTGATGATGAAAATAGCGACGGCGAACTGGAAGCCGGTTTGCAGGATATAGATAGACCAGTGCGTTTTACCCGCCATCGCCTGAACCACATCCAGGCCAAAAGAGAGCAGGATCGCGCCGAAGAAGATGGTCATGACAATTGCCGTGGAGACGATATTGTCGTGGAAGATATTCAGCCAGCCGGGCAGTTTGAGATCTTCAACGCTCTCTTCTTTTTTACCGAGATATGGCGCGACTTTATACGCCAGCCATGCGGCAAACTGTTGCTGGTGACCAATGGAGAAACCACAGCCGTCTGTGACTTCCTGCGTCGGCTTATACATCATATTGGAGGTGATCCCCCAATACAGGGACACCAGAATCGCCGTGCAGATAATGGTGGTCCACATCGGATAACCGAAGATGTAGAAGAACACCGCGATCAGCCCCGCCTGCTGGAACATGATATGTCCGGTAAGCATGATGGTGCGAATCCCGGTTATCCGGCGCAGCAGCACGTAGCCGATATTCAATGCCAGCGCTAACAGCACGGCATACCCGACCCAACTGTAGGCGTCGCCCATGCGCTCGATCGTCGCCATCATGGAGGCGTAAGTATCAGAAATCGCGCCGTTGATGCCATACACCTCAGACATCTTCGCCACGACGGGCTTAAAGGTACTGGTCAGGATGCCGGACCCTGCCTGTAATAACATGAAACCAATAATGGTTTTTATCGTACCTTTGATAATAACGCTGACACTTTTGCGTAGGAGGATATAGCCCAGACAGGTGACAATACCCAGTAGCAGCGGAGCATTGGTCATAACCTGGTTAAAGAAAACGGTAAAGATGTTGTAGAGGATCTCCATAACGATCTCCAGTAGACGAAGTTGCTGAGCTCTGCGTACGCTCAGGTTGTTGTGTCACCACTCTAATTTTCAAAAGTAATCACAACAAGATTGAATTTGATTAATTGTGACGCACCACGCAAATAATTCCCACACTTCAGAAAAGGATTAACCCGACGTTAACCAGTCATCAATAAAACTCATTTTAATCAAATAGATATATTTAATTTCAATAGTTATACGCCCTTCATTACGTTCTCCTTTACTTCCAGACCGCCCTTCACAAGCAAAAATATGCCGTTGCCATCTTGAAAAAATAATGTCAGGATTAATCAAAACCAATCACACACTGATTCAATTTGAACAAACATGAAGGTAAATGCGATGAGTAAAGTGAAAAGTATCACGCGTGAATCATGGATCCTGAGCACCTTTCCTGAGTGGGGAAGCTGGCTGAATGAAGAGATCGAACAGGAACAGGTCGCGCCCGGCACATTTGCTATGTGGTGGCTCGGTTGCACCGGCATCTGGCTGAAATCAGAAGGCGGCACCAACGTATGCGTTGATTTCTGGTGCGGCACCGGCAAACAAAGCCACGGCAATCCGTTGATGAAAACGGGCCATCAGATGCAGCGCATGGCAGGGGTGAAGAAATTGCAGCCGAACCTGCGCACCACGCCGTTTGTTCTCGATCCTTTCGCGATTCGCCAGATCGATGCTGTGCTGGCCACTCACGATCATAACGATCATATCGACGTCAACGTCGCCGCAGCGGTGATGCAAAACTGCGCTGACGATGTGCCTTTCATCGGGCCGCAAACCTGCGTTGACCTGTGGATTGGCTGGGGTGTGCCGAAAGAGCGCTGCATCGTGGTCAAACCGGGCGATGTTGTGAAAGTGAAAGACATCGAAATTCATGCGCTTGATGCGTTTGATCGTACTGCGCTCATCACGCTTCCGGCCGATCAAAAGGCGGCGGGCGTACTGCCGGACGGCATGGACGCGCGCGCGGTGAACTACCTGTTCAAAACGCCGGGCGGTACGCTGTATCACAGCGGCGACTCCCACTACTCCAACTACTATGCGAAGCACGGCAATGAGCATCAGATCGACGTGGCGCTCGGCTCCTATGGCGAGAACCCGCGTGGCATCACCGACAAGATGACCAGCGCCGACATGCTGCGTATGGCGGAAGCGCTGAACACGAAAGTTGTGATTCCGTTCCACCATGATATCTGGTCGAACTTCCAGGCCGATCCGCAGGAAATCCGCGTTCTGTGGGAAATGAAAAAAGATCGCCTGAAGTATGGCTTCAAGCCGTTTATCTGGCAGGTTGGCGGTAAGTTCACCTGGCCACTGGATAAAGACAACTTTGAATATCACTACCCGCGTGGTTTTGATGACTGCTTCACGATGGAACCGGATTTACCGTTCAAATCCTTCCTGTAATTGTTCTCCGATGCCGGGT
Source organism: Citrobacter sp. CK181 (assembly GCF_030333595.1). NCBI lineage: Bacteria > Pseudomonadati > Pseudomonadota > Gammaproteobacteria > Enterobacterales > Enterobacteriaceae > Citrobacter > Citrobacter sp. CK181. Next base: position 444,154 of record NZ_JAOWFN010000006.1, read on the forward strand.
TTTCCCGGCATTTTTCTATATTTACTTTAGTATTTTCAGGCTATTTCAAATATCATCTTTTAAAATCAATTCGTATCGGAATAGCTCATGACTGAAGCACAAAGACATCAAATATTGCTGGATATGCTGGCGCAATTGGGCTTTGTTACCGTCGAGAATGTGATCGAACGTCTGGGGATCTCCCCGGCCACGGCGCGTCGGGATATCAACAAGCTCGATGAGAGCGGAAAGCTCAAAAAAGTGCGTAATGGCGCCGAAGCGATCGCTCAGCAACGTCCGCGCTGGACGCCGATGAATCTGCATCAGGCGCAGAACCACGATGAAAAAGTGCGCATTGCTAAAGCGGCAGCGCAACTGGTGAATCCTGGGGAAAGCGTGGTGATCAACTGTGGATCGACCGCCTTTCTGCTGGGCAGAGAAATATGCGGTAAGCCGGTGCAGATCATCACCAACTATCTCCCGCTGGCGAACTATCTGATCGATCAGGAACATGAAAGCGTGATCATCATGGGAGGTCAGTACAACAAGAGCCAGTCCATCACGCTTAGTCCCCAGGGCAGCGAAAACAGCCTGTATGCCGGGCACTGGATGTTTACCAGCGGCAAAGGCCTGACCGCAGACGGTCTGTATAAAACCGATATGCTCACCGCTATGGCCGAGCAGAAAATGCTCAGCGTGGTCGGAAAGCTGGTGGTGCTGGTGGATAGCAGCAAGATCGGCGAGCGCGCAGGCATGTTGTTCAGCCGCGCCGATCAAATAGACACGCTGATTACGGGCAAAAATGCTAACCCTGACATTCTGCAACAGCTTGAAGCGCAAGGCGTTAGCATTCTGCGCGTTTAAAGATGCTGGCGGAAAAACGACACCGTTGCCGCCAGCGCCTCTGGCGTAATACGGTGGCGTACGCCTGCTTCCCACAGACAGGTCAGGTTCTGATCCCTGTTCGCCTGAATCAGCGCCTGTTGTAAGCGGAACGTTTCCACCGCAGGGACGACGTCATCTTCCTGTCCATGCCATAGCAGCAGCGGCCGGTCGGCCAGTTTTGGCAACTGATGCGCCACCTCCCACTCAGCCAGGGGAGCAATGATGTCGTCAAATTCTCGCTGTTGCTCAGGCGTCTCAGGAATTAATGGCGGAAAAAGCGTATGCGCCAGTCGGGTGAAATAACCCGACCCCATCAGGCTGGCGACGCATTTTACCTCCGGGTGGCGGGCCATGATCCCCAGCGCCGTCATACCGCCCATTGATGCGCCCCCCACGGCCAGACGTTCTTCCAGCACCCAGTTTTCCTGTTGAACTGCCGCACGTAACGCAGCGAATTCCTGCATGTTTTGCCGCAGAATCTGCCAGAATTGGGTCATTCGCCCCTGCGTATCACCGCTAAACCGCGCGCCATGCTCGGGCGCATCCGGCATGATAACCCGGAACCCGGCCTGCGCCAGGGCAACAGCAAAGTAGCTATAGACCAGGCTGGAAGAGGTAAAACCGTGGTAAAAAATAATACATGGAAGAGGCGTGTCACGTTTACCGTCAGGAAACGCGTGGAGTATGGAATGTCCTGCCAGGTACCGTGTTTCTATTTTTATCATATATCCCCCTTTCTCTGATATGCCACGGAGAAATACATAACTCAAGTTAATGAGTACGGCAATGATTCATAATGTTGAGAAGTGGATTACGCTTTCACCCTATTTTCATTCGAAAATCGCGTGAGAGATAACAATTTGGGAACATTCCCCCTAAAGGAAATTAATAAGGCACTACACTATGGCTATCAGTAAACGAGATAGAGTTATGCGCCGGTTCGCCCCATTGATGCTGGTACTGTTTTTAAGCGCCTGTAGCGTATTGCAAGGGACGCCGCAACCAGCACCGCCAGTCGCTGACCATCCTCAGGAAATTCGCCGTGACCAGACACAAGGGTTGCAGCGCCTGGGAACGGTAAGCTCAATGGTTCGGGGTTCTCCTGACGATGCTGTGGCAGAGATCAGAGCGAAAGCCGCCGCCGCTAAAGCAGATTATTACGTTATTTTATTGGTTGATGAAACCATCGTAACAGGCCAATGGTATTCGCAAGCCATCCTGTATCGTAAATAGCGGAAGGTTGAAATTTAGTCAGCTTTACATTGCTTTGCGCCTCTATGCGTTTACCTGTGCACAATGAAATCATGGGATGACCGCAATGGAATGCCCTGTTGAATGCGGGGTCACGTAAAAGGAGCTGACGATGAAACGATCTCTTGCCTTATCCTCACTGCTGCTTTCTGCCGGCCTGGTGAGTACGACGGCGCAGTCTGCCGAATTCGCCAGCGCGGACTGCGTAACGGGCCTGAATGAAATTGGTCTGATATCCGTGAGTAATATTTCGGGAAATCAGCAGGATGTGGAACGTATCATTGCGTTAAAAGCCGATGAGCAGGGCGCTTCGTGGTATCGGATTATCCAGATGTACGAAGAACAGCAGCCCGATAACTGGCGCGTACAAGCCATACTTTATGCGTAACAGATTGCCTGATGGCGTAAACTTATCTGGCCTGCATCGATCGCAGGCATGATAAGACGCGCTCGCGCCGCCATCAGGCAAGTCGTTATCGCAATCCCCCCGTTGCCCGCAGCAACAGATCATTTTGCACCTGTTCAGACAGGCGTAACACGCCGCGCGTATCCAGCATCATTTGGCACCAGGCCTGTGCCAACGGCGGAGAAGCATAGCGCAGCATTTGCGCCCCGCAACCGAGCAGGAACAGCTGCTGCGTTATCTCCCGTCCCTGCGCTTCATCGGGTTTGCGCAAGCGCTGTTGCAGCTGACGTACCGCCCGATCATAATGCCGATCCTGCCCTTTGACCTCCGCAAAAGCCTCGTTGAGCAGCTCATAGACGCCGGTCTGTTTACTCAGCACCCGCAGCACGTCCAGACACATGACGTTTCCCGACCCTTCCCAGATGCTGTTGACCGGCATCTCACGATACAGGCGCGGCAGCTCGCTCTCCTCGCAATAGCCAACGCCACCGAGCACTTCCATCGCCTCGGCAACAAAGGGAATGCCGCTTTTGCAAATAGCAAACTTCGCGGCTGGCGTGAACAAACGCGCCCGGAGCGCTTCTTTCGGGTCGCCACGACGATCCCACGCACGAGCCAGACGAAACAGCAGCGCCGTCTGGCCTTCAAGCTGGAGCGCCATACGACTTAAAACCTGCCGCATCATGGGCTGATCAATCAAAGATTTGCCGAACACCTGCCGCTGATGCGCGTGGTAAATCGCCACGGAAAACGCCCGGCGCATCATACTATGACTGCCCAGCGCGCAATCAAAGCGGGTCATCCCTCCCATCTTCAGTATGTGACGAATCCCCTCGCCTTCCTCACCCAGTAGCCAGCCTACCGCATCCTGAAACTCAACCTCGCAACTGGCATTAGAGCGGTTGCCCAGTTTGTCTTTCAACCGCTCAAGGCGAACGCCGTTTCGCTGCCCGTCAGGCAAAAAACGCGGGACAAAAAAGCAGGATAATCCGCCTTTCGTCTGCGCCAGCACCAGGTGCGCGTCGCTTTGCGGCACGGAGAAAAACCATTTGTGCCCCACCAGGCGCCAGGCGCCGTCGTCCAGTCGCTCTGCCCGGGTGGTGTTACTCAGCACATCGGAGCCGCCCTGCTTTTCCGTCATGCCCATGCCAATCAGCAGGCCGCGTTTTTGCCCACCGGGCAGGAGGTGTGAATCATAGCGATCGCTGCGTAACGGCGTTAACCAGTCGTGGAAGGGGGATGGCAGCATCTGTAGCAGCAGCGGCGTGGCGGCAAAAGTCATCGTAACTGGACACAACGTACCCGCTTCCACCTGCGCATGCAGCATAAAACGCGCAGCCCGCGCGACAAATGCCCCCTGTCTGGCGTTCTCTTCCCAGGCCAGGTTATGCACACGGTTAGCGCACAGGCCCTGCATCAGCAGATGCCAGGCGGGATGAAAACGGACATCGTCCAGCCGCTGCCCTTGTGGATCGTAACGCAGCAGTTCAGGTGGAAAGGCGTTCGCCAGCCGCCCCAGCTCCAGCGACTCCGCAGTGCCCAGTTGTTGACCGATGCTGGCGAGAAGATCGCTGTCCCAGCCCGCGCCTTCACGGGCGACCGCCTCGCAAAGCGCGCCATCAGACAGGAATAAATTGCTGTTGTTGAGCGGTACCGGTTGGTTAAAAACGGTATGCGTTTGCCAGTGCATTGTGTTTCCCTCCGTCAATGGCAGTCGCATTAAGTATGGTCAGCCTGCGGGGGACGCGCCTGGGATAATGGTCACAAAAAAGCCATCCCGAGGGATGGCTTCATCAGTCAAAAGCGCTTAGCTGCGCTGTCGCACCGCTTCAAACAGGCAGATCCCGGTCGCGACGGAGACGTTCAGTGACGACACGCTGCCCGCCATCGGAATGCTGATCAGCTCATCACAGTGCTCGCGGGTCAGACGACGCATCCCTTCGCCTTCAGCGCCCATCACCAGCGCCATCCGGCCGGTCATTTTGCTCTGGAACAGCGTATGGTCAGCTTCGCCCGCCGTACCGACAATCCAGATATTCTCTTCCTGCAACAGACGCATGGTACGCGCCAGGTTGGTCACACGGATCAGCGGTACGCTTTCGGCTGCGCCGCAGGCCACCTTTTTCGCCGTTGCATTAAGCTGTGCAGAACGATCTTTCGGCACAATGACCGCATGTACGCCAGCGGCGTCTGCGCTACGCAGACAGGCGCCGAGGTTATGCGGATCGGTCACGCCGTCGAGGATCAGCAGGAAGGGATTGTCGAACTTCGCGATCAGATCAGGAAGATCGTTTTCCTGATACTGGCGTCCCGGCTTCACGCGCGCAATGATCCCCTGATGTACCGCACCCTCGCTTTTTTCATCAAGATACTGGCGGTTCGCCAGTTGGATCACCACGCCCTGCGCTTCCAGCGCATGGATCAGCGGCAGCAGGCGTTTATCTTCCCGCCCTTTCAGAATAAAGACGTCCTGAAAGCGCTCTGGCGCACGTTCCAGCAGAGCCTGCACCGCGTGGATGCCGTAAATCATTTCACTCATTGATGGTTCTCATTGATCAATTTTGCCGGGCGGCGCGATGCCAGCCCGGTCTACAGTACAAACGCCCTCTCCACGCAGGGGGAGAGGGGGAAATTACTCAGCTGACTTTTTCTTCGCCGCGCGCTTCGCTTTTGTCGCGGCAGCGATTTTCTGCGTCTTTGCCGATGGATTTTTGGCTTTCTTCTCTTTCTTCGCCTTACCTTTCGCTTTCTCGCCGCGGAAGGCGCTATCCGGTTCGAAATTCACCTTTTTGCCCACCTGACGACGCTTACCGGCATTTTTAGCCGTTTCGCCTCTTTTCGCTTTCTCACGCGCGGTTTTACCGACGTTGCGCGGGGCGCGTTCGCTGGAGATCAGGCTAAAGTCAATTTTACGCTCATCCATATTGACCGCTTCGACGCGGACTTCCACGCGGTCGCCCAGACGGTAGGTCTGGCCGCTGGATTCCCCCATCAGACGCTGCCCTACCTGATCGAAACGGTAGTAATCGTTGTCCAGCGAAGAGACGTGTACCAGACCATCAATAAACAGCTCATCCAGACGAACAAAGAAGCCGAACCCGGTTACGCTGGAAATCACCCCTTTAAAGACGTTCCCCACCTGATCCAGCATGAAGTCACACTTCAGCCAGTCAGAGACGTCGCGCGTGGCTTCGTCAGCACGGCGCTCGGTCATAGAACAGTGCTGGCCCAGTTGCAGCATCTCTTCCATCGAATAGTGGTAGCCGCCCGTTTCCGTCGTGTTGCCCTTATGCCCTTGCTCATGCGCCAGCAGATACTTAATGGCGCGGTGCAGCGACAGGTCAGGATAACGGCGGATCGGTGAGGTAAAGTGCGCGTAAGACTGCAATGCCAGACCAAAGTGGCCACGGTTTTCTGGATCGTAAATTGCCTGTTTCATTGAGCGCAGCAGCATAGTTTGCAGCATTTCCGCGTCAGGCCTGTCGGCAATCGACTCCAGCAGCTCCGCATAATCACGCGGTTCCGGCTTATTGCCGCCCGGCAATTCCAGCCCCAGCTCCGCCAGAACGGAACGGAAGGAGGTTATCGCCTCGGTGCTCGGCTTGTCGTGGATACGGAACAGCGCAGGCTCTTTGGCTTTCTCAACGAATCGCGCCGCCGAGATATTCGCCAGAATCATGCATTCTTCGATCAGCTTGTGCGCGTCATTACGCTGCGTCTGCTCGATACGTTCAATGCGACGTTCAGCATTGAAGATAAACTTCGCTTCTTCGCTTTCAAATGAGATGCCGCCACGCTCTTCGCGGGCGTTATCCAGCACTTTGTAGAGGTTATGCAGCTCTTCGATGTGCCTGACCAGCGGCGCATACTGCTCACGCAGGTCCTGGTCGCCCTGTAGCATATGCCAGACTTTGGTATACGTCAGGCGCGCATGGGAACTCATCACCGCTTCGTAGAATTTATAGCCGGTTAAACGCCCTTTTGATGAAACGGTCATTTCGCAGACCATACACAGGCGGTCAACCTGCGGGTTCAGCGAGCACAGGCCATTGGAGAGCACTTCCGGCAGCATCGGCACAACCTGCGACGGGAAATAGACCGACGTCCCACGGTTGCGCGCTTCGCGATCCAGCGGCGTTGGCGGACGCACGTAATAACTTACGTCAGCGATAGCCACCCACAGGCGCCAGCCGCCACCGCGTTTCTTCTCACAGTAAACCGCATCGTCAAAGTCACGGGCGTCTTCGCCATCAATCGTCACCAGCGGTAAGTCGCGCAGATCCACACGGCCTGCTTTCGCCTCTTCCGGCACCTCTTCTTTCAGGCCGGCGATCTGCTGTTCTACCGCCTGCGGCCAGATATAAGGAATTTCATGGGTGCGCAGCGCCATATCGACAGCCATGCCAGTGCCCATGTTATCGCCGAGAACCTCAACGATTTTACCGACTGCTTTAGTGCGGCGGGTCGGGCGCTGGGTGAGTTCCACCACCACCACAAAGCCCATGCGCGCGCCCATCACCTCTTCAGGCGGGATCAGGATGTCGAAGCTCAGACGGCTATCGTCCGGCACCACAAAGCCCACGCCCGCATCGGTAAAGTAACGACCGACAATCTGGCTGGTTTTCGGCACCAGAACGCGCACGATACGCGCTTCGCGGCGGCCTTTACGATCGGCCCCCAGCGGCTGCGCCAGTACCTGATCGCCATGAATGCAGGTTTTCATCTGCTCACTGGAGAGATACAGGTCATCTTTACGTCCTTCGACACGCAAAAAGCCGTAGCCATCACGGTGGCCGATAACGGTACCTTTCAGCAGGTCGAGGCGTTCCGGCAGCGCATAGCACTGGCGGCGGGTAAAGACCAGCTGTCCGTCGCGTTCCATCGCGCGCAGACGGCGGCGCAGGGCTTCCTGCTGCTCTTCACCTTCAATATTCAGTTCCACAGCCAATTCATCGCGGTTGGCTGGTTTTTCACGTTTTGTTAAATGTTCGAGGATAAATTCCCGGCTCGGGATAGGGTTAGCGTATTTTTCAGCTTCACGTTCCAGGAAAGGATCTTGTGACATGGCGGTTCCTCCGTTGTCAGCTCTGATGAAGATTTTCGTCACTCCACCAGCAATAATTTATAAAGCGGTTGATTCTCTTCAACCAAATCGGCAAGCGTGTAGTTATCCAGTTCCTTGAGAAAACTTTGCACGGCCTTCGAAAGTGCCTGCTTGAGTCGGCAGGCAGGAGTAATGTGGCAAAATTCGCTGCTGCAATTTACCAGAGATAAAGGTTCCAGCTCACGAACCACATCACCGATAACAATAACATTAGCCGGTTTACCCAGGCGGATACCGCCATTTTTTCCTCGAATAGCAGTAACGAAGCCCGCCCGGCTAAGTTGATTGATTATTTTGACCATATGATTACGGGACACGCCGTAGACTTCTGTCACCTCAGAAATACTGGTCATACGTCCTTCGGGTAGCGACGCCATATAGATTAGCGCACGTAATCCGTAATCGGTGAAACTCGTTAACTGCACATCAACCTCAGGAAAAGGGGAAAACGGGATAAACCAGGTTGTATTAATTACATTGATGATAAACCAGCCACCAGCCAGGTCGCTAATTTATTTCAGTTCGGGAAGGAAAAAAGCGAGGATCTTACGCTGTATTAAGCCGGATGGCGGCGAAAAGCGCCTTATCCGGCCTACAGTGTGAACAGGTCTGATAAGCGCAGCACCATCAGGCACTGCGCCATGACCCCAAATTATGCGTCAAACGGGTCACGCAGAATCATCGTTTCAGTACGGTCCGGGCCGGTAGAAATAATATCAATCGGCACGCCGGTCAGTTCTTCGATACGTTTGATGTAGTTCAGCGCCGCCTGCGGCAGGCCGCTGCGATCCTTCACGCCAAAGGTGGACTCAGACCAACCCGGCATGGTTTCGTAGATCGGCTCGATGCCTTCCCAGTCATCCGCTGCCAGCGGTGTGGTGGTTACTTCACGGCCATCCGGCATACGGTAAGCCACGCAGATTTTCACCTCTTCCAGGCCGTCCAGCACGTCCAGTTTGGTCAGGCAGAAGCCAGACAGGGAGTTGATCTGCACCGCACGGCGCACAGCAACGGAGTCCAGCCAGCCGGTACGACGACGACGACCGGTGGTGGCGCCGTATTCGTTACCCTGCTTGCACAGGAACTCGCCGGTGTCATCAAACAGCTCAGTCGGGAACGGACCCGCACCCACGCGAGTGGAGTAAGCTTTGATGATACCCAGAACGTAGTCCACATAACGCGGCCCCAGGCCAGAACCGGTCGCTACACCACCCGCAGTGGTGTTAGAGGAGGTAACGTACGGATAAGTACCGTGGTCGATATCCAGCAGCGTACCCTGCGCGCCTTCGAACATGACGAAATCGCCACGCTTACGCGCCTGGTCCAGCAGATCGGAAACATCAACAACCATAGAGGTCAGGATGTCGGCAATTGCCATCACATCATCCAGCACTTTCTGGTAGTCAACAGCTTCCTCTTTGTAGAAGTTCACCAGCTGGAAGTTGTGATATTCCATCACTTCTTTCAGTTTTACAGCGAAGGTAGCTTTATCGAACAGATCGCCAACGCGCAGACCGCGACGAGCCACTTTGTCTTCATAAGCCGGGCCGATACCACGACCGGTGGTGCCGATCGCTTTCGCGCCACGCGCTTTCTCACGCGCGTTATCCAGCGCAACGTGATAATCAAGGATCAGCGGACAGGCTTCAGACAGCAGCAGGCGCTCACGGACAGGGATACCACGGTCTTCCAGTCCTTTCATCTCTTTCATCAGCGCAGCCGGAGACAGCACAACGCCGTTACCGATGATGCTGGTAACATTCTCACGAAGAATACCTGATGGAATAAGATGGAGGACGGTTTTTTCACCGTTGATTACGAGAGTATGGCCTGCGTTGTGACCGCCCTGGTAGCGTACAACATATTTAGCCCGTTCAGTCAGAAGATCGACGATCTTTCCTTTACCTTCGTCACCCCATTGGGTGCCCAGTACGACGACGTTGTTACCCATTTTTCAAAATCACCGTTTGCTTAAAAATGGATTCTACCATCGCTTTTTCAGATATACAGCACTTTTTGCATGCCAAGATCGGCAAATACGACTACTTTTTGATCAGCCAATCGTTTTCCTCAACATGTAGTAGACAACAACTCCGGCAACCACAAGACCGCCGCCAAAACGACGTAAAACATTTTCCGGCAGTTGCGTCATGGCAGAGATCATTTTCTTCCAGGCGCGGGGATACAGCATCGGGCCTAAACCTTCCAGCACCAAAACGAGGGCAAGCGCCAGCCAGATAGTTGAATTCATCCATCGTCCTTATATAAAAAGAAAACCACCGCCTCCCTGAGGATGCCGGTGGTTTTGTTCATCTAAAACCGTTGATACGATTTTAACGTGTTGCCGTATTCGGTGTCTTCATGTAACGGAAGAAATCGCTGTCCGGGCTCATGATCATCACGTCCTGATTGCCTTCGAAGCTCTTCTCGTAAGCACGCAGGCTACGGATAAAGGCGTAGAAGTCCGGGTCCTGACTGAAGGCATCGGCAAACAGTTTCGCGGCTTCGGCATCACCTTCACCACGCGAAATGCGGCCCTGACGCTCGGCTTCCGCCAGCGTTCTGGTCACTTCATAGTCGGCGGTCGCGCGCAGTTTCTCCGCTTCTTCCTGACCCTGTGAACGGTGACGACGGGCTACCGCTTCACGCTCGGCGCGCATACGGTTGTAAATCGCCTCGGATACCTCGGTCGGCAGGTTGATCTGCTTGATACGCACATCCACCACTTCGATACCTAACGCCGCCATACTGTTCGGGTTGATCACCGGCACTTTGCCATTGGTTTCTGCCGCAACGCGTTCAGCCGCTTCGGCAATCGCGCTATCCGCCGCCGGAGTCGCCACTTCATCTTCCGTTCCCGCAGAACCGGAGTTCAGCGCGTCACGCACTTCCAGCGTTAAACGGCCACGGGAATCGGTCACGATGTCTTTCACATCCAGACGACCAATCTCAGAGCGCAAACGGTCAGAGAACTTACGTTTCAGCAGCACTTCGGCCTGAGAAACATCGCCGCCGCCTGTCGCCAGGTAGTAACGGCTGAAATCGCTGATGCGCCATTTGATGTAGGAGTCAACGATCAGGTCTTTTTTCTCTTTGGTTACAAAGCGATCGGCCTGGTTGTCCATCGTCTGGATACGCGCATCAAGCGTTTTCACCGACTCAATGAACGGGATCTTAAAGTGCAGGCCCGGCTCATAAACCAGCGGTTTGTTTTCATCGTCACGCAGAACTTTACCGAAACGCAGCGTAATTCCGCGCTCGCCTTCTTTGACAACAAAGACAGACATGTACAGCACTACCAGCACGATGATGATAATCGCAATAACTGACTTACGCATCGTTATTCCCCCTGACGCTGGTAGTCGTTACGCTGCGCGTTAGCGCGGCGTTGGTCCATAATATCGCCCTGACTGGTGGACGAGGTATTGCTTGCTCCGCTCGTGCTGGACGATGAGGCCGGCGGCAGACGCAGCAGATTGTTAGCCGTGCTGTCTTTTGCCGCAGGCGCGTTAGCGCCTTTCAGCATCTGATCCAATGGCAGAACCATCAGATTGCCACCTTTGTCGTTGACCAGAACTTTACGCGTATGGCTCAACACTTTTTCCATCGTCTCGATATACAGACGCTCGCGAGTAATCTCTGGTGCGGCTTTATATTCCGGCAGAATTTTAGCGAAGCGAGCCACTTCACCCTGCGCTTCCAGGATGGTTTGGGTTCTGTATGCACGCGCTTCTTCAAGAATACGCTGCGCCTGACCGTTCGCACGCGGCTGAACTTCGTTGGTGTACGCTTCCGCTTCACGGATGTATTGCTGTTCGTTCTCACGCGCCGCGATAGCATCGTCAAACGCCGCTTTTACCTCTTCCGGCGGACGCGCTGCCTGGAAGTTGACGTCCAGCAGGGTAATACCCATGTTGTACGGACGAATGGTCTCTTCCAGTTCACGCTGGGTATCGCTACGAATAACGGTACGACCTTCCGTCAGAATGCGGTCCATCGTGTATTTACCGATAACCCCACGCAGGGCGCTGTCGGTCGCCTGACGCAGACTGTCATCCGCGCTGGTCACGCTGAACAGATAACGCTGCGGATCGGTCACACGGTACTGCACGTTCATCTCAACGCGCACAACGTTTTCATCAGAAGTCAGCATCACACCGGACGCCGCCAGTTCGCGAACCGCTTCCACGTTTACCGGAGTGACTTCATCGATAAACGTCGGCTTCCAGTTCAGACCCGGCTCAACCAGGTGGCTGAATTTACCGAAGCGTGTCACCACGCCGCGTTCCGCTTCTTTGATGGTGTAGAAACCGCTGGCAGCCCAGATAATGACGATCGCTGCCGCTGCGATGGTAACGACACGACCTCCGATATGCGGGCGCGGCCCCTGCGATGAACTACCACCGCCAGAGCCTGTACCTTTACCGCCACCCAGACCACCGAGCTTTTTACTCAGTTTGCGGAAGATATCATCAAGATCAGGTGGCCCCTGATCGCGACCACCTTTGTTTCCATTTCCCTCAGAGTTGCCGCCAGGTTTGCTGCTTCCCCACGGGTCGCGGTCTTGTCCGTTATTACCGGGCTGATTCCACGCCATGTTTGTGCTCCATATTTGTTATGCGGTGATCCCCGTTGTCTTTCGACGAGAGGGATAAGGCGAAATTACTCCATGCTCCAGACGAGCCGCCATTAGATCACATAGTCGATCAACGCCGGTTCTTGTTTACAGAGGCGACGCCAGTCGACAATCGGCATGCGAACCTGCAAACTTACGCTGCCGTCCTCCTCCATCCACTCTTTTTCTATTGCCTGAAGTTGGTAAAACCGGCTTCTCAGACGCCCTTCCTGCGGCGGCAAACGCAACGTATGCTGCGCCACCTCGCCGGAAAGCCGCTCCGTCAAAGCCTGAAAAAGCTGTGGTATCCCAACCCCTGTTTGCGCGGAAAGCCAGACACGGATTGGTTTGTTCTCTTCATCCCTGTCGATACGCGGTTCAAAATCGTCCAGCATATCGATCTTGTTCATCACCATCAGGGTTGGGATCTCGTGAGCGTCGATCTCTTCGAGAACCGTATCCACTGCGTCGATGTTTTCCTGTACGCGCACATCAGCGGCATCAACAACGTGTAACAAGAGCGTGGCCTGCCGGGTTTCCTGCAAGGTCGCTTTAAACGCCGCCACCAGATCGTGTGGTAAATGACGGATAAACCCTACGGTATCCGCCAGTACGGTTTCCCCCACATCTGCGACATCGATACGGCGCAGCGTCGGGTCTAGGGTCGCAAACAGTTGGTCTGCGGCATACACCCTGGCTTCAGTAATCTGATTGAAAAGGGTGGATTTACCGGCGTTGGTATATCCCACCAGCGAGACCGTCGGGACATCCGCTTTTATACGCGACTGCCGCCCCTGCTCACGTTGCTTCTCAACTTTCTCCAGGCGCGACTGTATTTGTACAATACGATTACGCAGCAAACGACGGTCGGTTTCGAGCTGGGTTTCACCCGGACCGCGCAAACCAATCCCGCCTTTCTGCCTTTCAAGGTGGGTCCAGCCACGAACCAGACGCGTGGCCAGATGACGCAGTTGCGCCAGTTCAACCTGCAACTTACCTTCGTGGGTACGTGCACGCTGAGCAAAAATATCTAAAATAAGACCGGTTCTGTCGATCACGCGACATTCACACAAACGTTCCAGGTTACGCTCCTGGGCCGGGCTTAAAGCATGATCGAAAAGCACGACCGCAGCGTTAGACGCTTTCACGGCTTCCGCAATTTCAACTGCCTTACCTTCACCTACAAAGTACTTCGGGTGCGGTGCTTTACGGCTACCGGTAATCACCTGCATTGCTTCGACACCGGCGGAAGAGACCAGAGACTCAAACTCCTGGAGGTCTTCCATATCTTTGTCTTGCGAAAAATAGATGTGTACCAGTACCGCCTGCTCACCGGCATCATAACGGTCAAACAAGCGTCAACCCCTCGATATATATCAGCGGGGAACGCAGGTTCCCTGGCTCCCCGTGTGTAAAACAGCCAAAACCTTATTCGGTTTCTTCGCTGTCCTGTTGCGCAGAAGTACCCTGCGCGCTGCTACCGTGATGGTAGTTACTGCTGGTGCCGCCACCGGCATTGTTACTGTGATGAGAAACCGGGCGAGACGGGACAACAGTAGAAATCGCGTGCTTGTAAACCATCTGGCTGACCGTGTTTTTCAACAGGATCACGAATTGATCAAAAGACTCGATTTGACCTTGCAGCTTAATACCATTCACCAAATAAATAGAAACTGGAACACGTTCCCGACGCAGTGCGTTCAGGAACGGATCTTGTAAAGATTGCCCCTTAGCCATTCTCTCTTTTCCTTATATGCTTATTTGTACTTTGAACCTTTCGATTCTGAAAAATTGCGCACGATACGTCTCAATTGTACACATTCAGTTCGCGATAGCACCAACAACCTGCAATACTTCGTTTCGCGCCTGGTCAGGCTTTTCACTGTCAAGCCAGCGTACTCCTTCCCAACCACGCAACCAGGTTACCTGACGCTTCGCCAACTGCCTCGTGGCGCAAACACCTCTATAAACCATTTCATCATATGAAATTTCGCCTTCAATGTATGACCACATCTGGCGGTATCCCACACAACGAATGGAAGGCAAGTCCGTATGCAAATCTCCACGGGCAAAAAGCGCCCGAACTTCTGCTTCAAAACCTGAAGCCAACATCTGATGAAAACGCTGCTCAATTCGCTGATGGAGCAGTTCACGGCTCGCCGGGGCGATGGCGAACTGATGCACCTGATACGGTAGAGCGTCTCCTGACGTTTGCGTCAGTTCCGTTAAAGTTTTACCCGAAATGAAAAAAACTTCCAGTGCCCGGGAAAGTCTTTGCGGATCATTTGGATGAATCCGTGCGGCAGCGACCGGATCAATATCCTGAAGCTGTCGGTGCAACGCATCCCATCCCTGCTCTGCCGCCTGTTGCTCAATTCGGGCTCTGATTTCGGGTTCCGCCGACGGTAAGGGCGAAAGTCCCTCCAGCAACGCCTTGAAATACAACATGGTGCCGCCCACTAACAGCGGAATACGCCCCGCCGCAGTAATCTCCGCCATTTCCGCTAACGCATCGCGACGAAAATCCGCTGCTGAGTACGCTTGCGCCGGATCGAGAATATCCAGCAATCGGTGCGGAGCGGCCTTTAACTCTGAAGCTGTCGGCTTCGCCGTACCGATGTCCATCCCCCGATAAATAAGGGCGGAATCAACGCTTATCAACTCTACAGGCAAAACTTTACGCAATTCAATTGCTAACGCTGTCTTGCCGGAGGCCGTCGGCCCCATCAAAAAAATCGCCTTTGGCAGGCTCACCTTACTTACATCACTCATGTTTCAGGGCGTTCATCACCGAATGTAAATCAACAGGTTGTAACAGACCACCCG
Source organism: Citrobacter sp. CK181 (assembly GCF_030333595.1). Lineage (NCBI taxonomy): Bacteria > Pseudomonadati > Pseudomonadota > Gammaproteobacteria > Enterobacterales > Enterobacteriaceae > Citrobacter > Citrobacter sp. CK181. The sequence continues at coordinate 459,220 of NZ_JAOWFN010000006.1, forward strand.
GCGGCGCCTTCACGAGCTGCGGACATAACCGCTCTACATCAGCCAACAGCGTAATGGCCTGCGCCATCGTCCACTGCGGATGTTCACTCATCAAATTCCGCGCAATCCATTGTGCAATATTGCCCGCGTCAAACGCTGACTGCTGCGCGAGGTAGCCTATCAGTTCAGGAATCAAGATTTGTAAATTTTGTTGGCGTAAGGGTAAAGGCACTGCACGAATGGTCACATGCTGCGCATCTGACTGGAATTCAATCCCCAGATCCGTCAGTGGTGTTTGCGCTTTTTCCAGCGCGGATTTCTCCTCCGCCGACACTTTTAAGCGCAGCGGAATCAACAACGGCTGGGCGCAGACCGGCGTCTGCCCCGGCGTCAGTTGGGCCTGACGCAGCCAGCGTTCCGCCACGGGCAGCGCCAGCAGGTGGATATTGCCGTCACGCTCAAGCAATGCGCAATCCGCGCCGACAATGGTCAGCACGCGACCGAAACTCTGGCTATGCCCTGCCAGCGACGGCGCTGCCGTTTCTGCTTCCGGTGCAAGCGCCGGTTGTCGCGGAGCGGGCGTCTGTAACAGCTGGCGGTACACTTCGCCCTGCTGTTTCTGGTAGCCCGGCTGGGCATGCGGCCAACTGGCAGCAGGCTGACGTCCGCCGGTTGCCCCTGACGACGTGGAATAGCGCGGCGCGGCGGGTTCCCGCGCAGAGGCCGGTTCAGCGAAATGATTACGCCCGGCCGCCACGCGGTTTTCCGGGATATGACGCGGCGCAGGATCTTCTTCCGCCAGCGACAACGGCGCATCAAGCTGCTGCTGTAGCACGCTCAATACGCCCTGATAGATGAAATCATGCACCAGCCGCGACTGGTGGAAACGCACCTCATGTTTCGCCGGATGCACGTTCACATCCACCTGATGCGGGTCAATCTCCAGATACAGCACAAATGCCGGTTGCCGATCGCCGCCCAGTTTGTCTTCACAGGCCTGACGAATCGCATGATTGATTAACCGGTCGCGCATCATGCGGCCGTTCACGTAGCAGTACTGGATTTCCGCCAGCGCCGCCGTGGTATGGTGGGGGTCGGCCACCCAGCCGCGCAGCGTCAGATCGCCGTGCTGCCATTCAATCGCCAGCGCCTGTTCCAGAAACGGTGCGCCGCAAATCGCGCCTAATCGACGTTCCTTCTGCCCGTCCTGCGCAACCGCACGGTACTGGCGCACCATTTTACCGTTGTGCGACAAATTAAGGGTGACGTCGAAGCGCGCCAGCGCAATGCGGCGGATAATTTCGTCAATGTGGTTGAACTCGGTTTTCTCGGTGCGCATAAACTTGCGCCGTGCCGGCGTGTTGTAGAACAAGTCCAGCACCTCCAGCGTGGTGCCGACCGGATGCGCCGCCGGTTTTACCGTCACGTCCATATCACGCCCTTCGGCATAGGCCTGCCAGGCTTCCGCCTGTTCCGCGGTACGTGACGTGAGGGTTAAACGCGAAACCGAGCTGATACTTGCCAGCGCTTCGCCACGAAATCCGAGGCTGATAATCGCTTCGAGATCGTCAAGCGAGGCGATTTTACTGGTGGCATGGCGAGCCAGCGCCAGCGCCAGCTCGTCTTTTTTAATTCCGCAGCCATTATCGCGAATACGAATAAGCTTTGCGCCGCCGCGTTCGATATCAATATCGATCCGCGTCGCCCCTGCATCAAGGCTGTTTTCCACCAGCTCTTTCACAACCGACGCAGGTCGCTCTACCACCTCACCTGCGGCAATTTGGTTCGCCAGTTGCGGCGGTAGAACCTGAATCGGCATGTAAAATCCTTAGTTAATCAACGACTCGCCCGGCGACACCGCGCTGGCCGTTTGCGCCGGAGCGCTCTGCGGCCCGGATTGCACCGGATGCGCCTGGAAGTAGTTACGCAACCCTTGGTAAATCGCCTCTGCCAGCTGCTGCTGATAAGCATCGCTTGCCAGCAAACGTTCTTCGCCGCTGTTGCTGATAAAGCCCGTTTCAACCAGCACCGAGGGGATATCCGGGGAACGCAACACGCCGAGGCTGGCGTGTTCAGGGCGACGCTTATGCAACGAACCAATGCGCTGCAACTGACCTAACATGTTTGTCGCCACATCATACCCTACGCGCTGGGAATGACCGAATTGCAAATCCAGCACCGCCTGGCTTAAGTAGGGGTCAGCCTGACTGTTCGCCAGCACATCGCCCGCGCCGCCCAGTAGCTCAGACTGCTTCTCATGTTCTTCCAGCCAGTTCGCCATTTCGCTGTTGGCGCGACGGTTTGACAGCACCCATACCGAGGCGCCCGTCGCGTTACGGTTTGGCGCGGCATCCGCATGAATGGAGACGAGGAAATTGGCGTTCTGCTTACGCGCCACGTCGGAGCGCCCCATCACGGAGATGAAATAATCCCCGTCGCGGGTCAATACGCCTTTGAACATCGGATCGTTATTCAACAGCGTGCGCAGCTTACGGGCGATAGCAATCGTCACGTTTTTCTCCCGCGTCCCGCCGGGGCCAATAGCGCCGGGGTCTTGTCCGCCGTGACCGGCATCAATGGCAATCACCACTTTGTCGCCGTTACTGGATGTCGCCCGCGCTGCCGGGCGCGTTACCGTATTGCTGCTGGTGACAGCGGTAGCGCGATCCTGGTTTGTTTTAAACGGATTTCGCGCAGGTTCAGTCGGACGCGGAGCGACCACCGGCGTCTCAACGCGTTTTGCGACGACAGGCGGTGGAGGTGGCGGCGGAGGCGTATCGGCGTTGATGGTAAAGACCACGGTATAGTTACCGCCGTTCTGTCGTTTCACGGCCTCGGTTTTACCGTTCTCCGTCAGATCGACAACCAACCGCAGCGACTGCGCGTCTTTCGCCGTACCGGAGCGAATCGCTTTTACCAGGTTGTTGCCGCTAAACTGCAACGGCAGTCCCTGAATCACGCCGGTCTGTTTGATATCCAGCGCGACGGTACGTTTACCTTCTTGCGAAAACGCGTAATCAGGATCGCCGATAAAACTGAACGTAATCCGCGCCTGCCGATCGCCGTTAGATACCTGAATATCGGAGAGGCTGGCGGCCCCCGCCTGCGCGCACAGCAGGACCAGAGTTGCCACCACCCAATTTCTGATGCGATAAATCATCCCGCCACCCTTAAGGTTAACCGGCCAAACGCGCCAGCAACAAATCACCTGATGAGGAGACAGCACTAATGCGCGCCTCACGACCTTGCGCCTGGTAATCTATGTGTATTTCGACATCCGGGTCAGGCAGTACACCTTTACCTTGTTGCGGCCATTCCACCAGGCAAATGGCATCGTTGGCAAAATAATCACGGATCCCCATAAATTCCAGCTCCTCAGGGTCCGCAAGTCGGTATAAATCGAAGTGATACACCATTAAGTTATCGAGCGTATAGGGTTCAACCAGCGTGTAGGTCGGGCTTTTCACATTACCTTTGTGGCCCAACGCCTGTAGAAATCCCCGGCTGAAGGTGGTTTTCCCCGCCCCCAGGTCGCCGTACAAATAGATGACGGTCGCACCGTCACAGGCTTTCGCTACGCGTAGTCCCAGGTCTAAAGTCGCCTGCTCGTCAGGTAGCGGAATTACTCGATTCATCATGGTTTACGTCAATCACATCAGGGTTAACAATACGCTGTAGCGTAGAAAAGAGATCGGTTGCCAGCATGCCACGGGCGCCATAACGCGCCGCTAAAACATCCGCCGCCGCACCGTGGGCAACACATCCCGCACACGCTGCATCATACGGGGAAAACTTCTGTCCAAGCAATGCGCCAATAATGCCGGAAAGCACATCGCCCATTCCACCGCTGGCCATCCCGGCGTTACCGGCATCAATAATGCCCAACGCATGCGATTGGGCGGCGACGACCGTTCCCGCACCTTTCAGCACCGCCACGCCACCATACCGTTTTACCAGACGACGTGCTGAAAGTAAGCGATCACTTTCAATTTCTGCGACAGAACAACCCAGTAGCCGCGCGGCTTCCCCCGGATGCGGCGTGATCACGCGATTGTGACGTTTATCGGGATTGATTGCCAGCAGGTTCAGCGCATCCGCATCCCAGAGCATCGGTTTGCGAAAATTCTCAGCTTTCTGTAGCGCTTTTTTACCCCATTCCTGCTGTCCGAGCCCGGGGCCTATCACCACCACGTCCGCCCATTGCAGACTGTCATCAAGAGATTGAGGCGTCAGTTCATGCACCATCAGTTCGGGACGGGCGGTCAGCAACGGCGCGATATTTTCGCTGCGCGTCAGCACCCGCACTAATCCCGCTCCGGCACGCAGCGCCGCTTCGCCGGTCATACGTATCGCTCCCGCCGTCCCGTGGTCGCCGCCAATAATGACCAGCCGACCATGATCGCCTTTATGCGACGTCGGGCGGCGTGGCGTCAGCCAGTGGGAAAGTTGCGAAGCCGCAAAGCGCTGGATACGAACCTCTTGTCCTGCCAGCCAGCTTTCCAGCCCCAGCGCGTCAAAGTGCAGCGCTCCCACGACATCCCGCGCTTTGCCCGTCAGTAAACCGGGTTTCAGCGCAACGAAGGTAACGGTATGCGCGGCATTCATCACCGCTCCAGGCGTGGCGCCCGTTTGCGCCAGCAAACCGGAAGGGATATCAATAGCCACCACCGGCGCTGGATGGCTGTTCGCTCGTTCAATAAGCGTAGAGAGGGAGGTGCGCGGAGCCTGCGTCAGGCCGGTCCCCAGCAGGGCGTCAATAATCACATCAATATGATCCGGCCAGATGATATCCGACGCATGAATGACGCCCCCGGCATTGAGCCACGCCTCGCGCGCCTGCGCCGCCTCTTCAGGAAGCGGCTTATCGCTCTCCTGCGCCAGTAGCGTCACCTCAATACCTGCGGCTTTCGCCAGCCTCGCCACCACGTAGCCGTCGCCGCCATTATTACCGTGACCGCAAAGCACCAGCCAGCGCCGTGAATCGGGGTATGCGTCACGTGCAACCTGAAATGCGGCTTCCCCCGCCCGCAGCATCAGCTCATACAGCGTCAGCCCTAAGCTGTCCGCCGCCTCGCGTTCCGCCCGTTTGATCTCATCGGCGGGCCAGATGGAGTGTGGTATACTTGCGGGGTTTTTCTTCATTGTATGGTCCGTCATGTCAGAGCCCCTCGATCTCAATCAGTTAGCGCAAAATATTAAACAGTGGGGGCTGGAACTGGGCTTTCAGCAGGTCGGTATTACCGATACCGATCTCAGCGCCAGCGAACCCAAATTACAGGCATGGCTGGATAAACAATACCACGGCGAAATGGACTGGATGGCTCGCCACGGAATGATGCGCGCCCGTCCTCACGAATTATTGCCCGGCACGCTGCGCGTCATCAGTGTGCGCATGAATTATCTGCCTGCCAATGCCGCTTTCGCCAGTACCCTAAAAAATCCCTCTCTGGGCTACGTCAGCCGTTATGCGCTGGGTCGTGACTACCATAAGCTGTTACGTAACCGTCTCAAAAAACTCGGCGAGAGGATTCAGCAGCACTGCGTTTCGCTGAATTTTAGACCGTTTGTCGATTCTGCGCCCATTCTGGAACGTCCGCTGGCTGAAAAAGCCGGGCTTGGCTGGACAGGTAAGCACTCACTAATCCTTAGCCGCGAAGCCGGTTCGTTCTTTTTCCTGGGGGAATTGTTAATTGATTTGCCTCTCCCCATTGATACGCCAGTTGAAGAAGGCTGCGGGAAATGCGTTGCCTGTCTGACCATCTGCCCGACCGGCGCAATCGTCGAGCCCTACACGGTGGATGCGCGCCGCTGCATCTCCTATCTCACGATTGAGCTGGAGGGGGCGATACCAGAAGCGCTTCGGCCATTAATGGGCAACCGGATTTACGGCTGCGACGATTGTCAGCTTATCTGCCCGTGGAACCGCTACTCGCAACTGACCGATGAAGAAGATTTCAGTCCCCGCAAGCATCTTCACGCGCCAGAGCTGATTGAACTGTTTGGCTGGAGCGAAGCCTGGTTTTTAAAAGTTACGGAAGGATCGGCGATTCGCCGCATTGGTCACTTACGCTGGCTGCGAAATATTGCCGTCGCGTTAGGCAATGCGCCCTGGGATAACGCCGTGATTACCGCCCTGGAAAGTCGCCGGGGTGAGCACCCACTTCTCGATGAACACATAGAATGGGCGATTGCGCAGCAAATTGAGAAGCGAAATGCCTGCGTGGTGGAGGTGCAATTACCGAAGAAACAACGCCTGGTCAGGGTCATTGAAAAGGGGCTGCCGCGCGACGCCTGAGTCATCCACAGCTTGTGTATAAAAATAAAAAGACATTGCGATTCAAGAGGGAAAAAATCGTCAAGTGATCGCATTAACATTTCGAAATGATAATTAATTTATCAATTTCAATAAGTTACAAAGTTACTATTCACCAGGCGAAGTTTTTTGTATTCCAGGAATAATGCCTGGACCTGTGGATAAGTCTGTTTACAAGAGTGTTTCAGAGGCAAAATAAAAGGTCCCCAACGTGAAAATACGCTGTGGATAATTTTATGGAGATAAGAATTTGGAGCGGGAAACGAGACTCGAACTCGCGACCCCGACCTTGGCAAGGTCGTGCTCTACCAACTGAGCTATTCCCGCTTAATCTTCGTCTTCCAGGCCGCTGCCTGAAATCCTGCGATTGGGTGGTGCGTATCTGCTGATACTTTCAAATTTTGGAGCGGGAAACGAGACTCGAACTCGCGACCCCGACCTTGGCAAGGTCGTGCTCTACCAACTGAGCTATTCCCGCTTAATCTTCGTCTTTCAGACCGTTGCCTGAAATCCTGCGATTGGGTATCTGGTGTTGCTTTCAAATTTTGGAGCGGGAAACGAGACTCGAACTCGCGACCCCGACCTTGGCAAGGTCGTGCTCTACCAACTGAGCTATTCCCGCTTAATCTTCGTTTTTCAGACTGTTATCTGAAATTCTGTGATTAAATTTGTTGCTGTCGTAATTCGCATTTCTGCGTCGTTACGGGAGGCGCATTATACGAGAAATCCTTTCTGCTGCAACCCCCTAAAACGCAATTTTTTCCGTTTTCGTTCTGAGTGTTGAATTTATCAGCAAAGCGTACAATTTAGCGCCAAATTCACCCCGCCGCAAGCACACCCGGCAGGCAAATCGTAAGCCGGATAAGACGCTTCGCTTCGCCATCCGGCAAATACGCCGTTTACAGCTTAATAAAATTCTCGCGGTAATAAGCCAGCTCCGCCACCGACTCGCGAATATCATCCATTGCCTGGTGCGTCCCCTGCTTGGTAAAACCGGCAAGGATTTCCGGCTTCCAGCGACGCGCCAGCTCTTTCAGCGTACTCACATCCAGATAGCGATAGTGGAAATAGGCTTCCAGTTCAGGCATGTACTTAAACAGAAAACGGCGATCCTGGCCGATGCTGTTGCCACAAATCGGTGATTTACCTGCCGGAACCCACTCTTTTAAAAATTCAATGGTCGCCAGTTCTGCGGCGCGATCGTCAAACGTGCTGGCTTTTACCCGATCCACCAGACCACTTCCGGTATGGGTACGCACGTTCCAGTCATCCATTAACGCCAGCTGTTCAGCAGACTGATGCACCGCAATCGTCGGCCCTTCCGCCAGGATATTCAGGTTGGCATCGGTCACCAGCGTCGCGATCTCAATAATGCGATCGCGCTCGGGATCCAGGCCGGTCATCTCAAGATCTATCCAAATGAGGTTGTTTTCATTGGCACTCATGCTATTTTCCACCCTTCAGAGGTCACAGTCAGTGTGACTATATTCATCTAAAATAGCGTGTATCATAGATGTTTTGCCCATTGCGGGCGACCAGGAGCCAGTACGATTGAGTAAAAATAAACTCTCCAAAGGCCAACAGCGCCGCGTGAAAGCCAATCATCAGCGTCGTCTAAAAACGTCCACGGAGAAGGCAGACTTCGATGACAACCTGTTCGGCGAGACCGCTGAAGGTATCGTCATCAGCCGCTTTGGCATGCATGCCGACGTAGAATCTGCCAATGGCGAGATTCACCGCTGCAACATCCGTCGCACGATCCGTTCGCTGGTCACCGGCGATCGCGTCGTCTGGCGTCCGGGTAAAGCGGCGGCTGAAGGCGTCAACGTCAAAGGGATCGTCGAAGCCGTACACGAACGCACCTCCGTGCTAACGCGCCCGGATTTCTACGACGGCGTGAAGCCTATTGCCGCCAATATCAACCAAATCGTCATTGTCTCCGCCATTTTGCCGGAGCTGTCGCTCAATATTATCGACCGCTATCTGGTGGCCTGCGAAACGTTGCAGGTTGAACCGATTATCGTGCTCAATAAAATCGATCTGCTGGATGACGAAGGGATGGACTTCGTTAACGAGCAGATGGATATCTATCGCGGCATCGGCTATCGCGTGTTGATGGTATCCAGCCATACGCAAGATGGCCTCAAACCATTAGAAGAGGCGCTAACCGGCCGTATCAGCATCTTTGCCGGGCAGTCTGGCGTTGGAAAATCGAGCCTGTTGAACGCCCTTCTGGGCCTACAGGAAGCGATTCTCACCAATGATGTGTCGGATAACTCCGGTCTGGGGCAGCACACCACGACCGCCGCGCGCCTGTATCACTTCCCGCACGGCGGCGATGTGATTGACTCCCCTGGGGTACGCGAATTTGGCCTCTGGCATCTCGAACCGGAACAAATCACCCACGGATTTGTCGAATTTCATGACTACCTGGGCCATTGCAAATATCGCGACTGCAAGCATGATACCGACCCAGGTTGCGCCATCCGTGAAGCGGTAGAAGACGGTAAAATTGCAGAAACCCGTTTCGAAAATTATCACCGCATTCTGGAAAGCATGGCACAGGTAAAAACACGTAAAAACTTTTCTGATATGGACGACTGACAACTACGCTAAGCATCGCTAGAATCGTCCCCTTTTTTCAGGATGCCGGCGTCAATGCCGGTTCAGGAACAACAATGGCCTGGAGGCTACCTTGTTAAACTCATTTAAACTTTCGCTACAATACATTCTGCCGAAACTATGGCTCACTCGCCTGGCGGGCTGGGGCGCGAGAAAACGAGCGGGCTGGCTGACCAAACTGGTTATCGATCTGTTCGTGAAATACTACAAGGTCGATATGAAAGAGGCGCAGAAGCCGGATACCGCCAGCTATCGCACCTTTAACGATTTCTTTGTTCGTCCGCTGCGTGACGACGTCCGTCCGGTGAATACCGATCCAAACGTACTGGTAATGCCGGCTGACGGCGTGATCAGCCAGTCAGGTAAAATCGAAGAAGATAAAATCCTGCAAGCGAAAGGTCACAACTACAGCCTGGAAGCGCTGCTGGCAGGTAACTACCTGATGGCGGACCTGTTCCGCAACGGTTCGTTTGTCACCACCTACCTCTCTCCGCGCGACTACCACCGCGTACACATGCCGTGCAACGGTATCCTGCGCGAGATGATCTACGTACCGGGCGATCTGTTCTCGGTGAATCACCTGACCGCGCAGAACGTGCCAAACCTGTTTGCCCGTAACGAACGCGTGATCTGCCTGTTTGACACGGAGTTTGGCCCAATGGCGCAAATTCTGGTCGGGGCGACCATTGTCGGCAGCATCGAAACCGTCTGGGCGGGAACCATTACGCCGCCGCGTGAAGGCGTGATCAAACGCTGGACATGGCCGGAAGGGGAAAGCGAAGGGTCTGTGGCGCTGTTGAAAGGTCAGGAGATGGGCCGTTTCAAACTGGGTTCAACCGTGATCAACCTGTTTGCGCCGGGTAAAGTCACGCTGGCTGAACAGCTGCAAAGCCTGTCAGTGACCAAAATCGGTCAGCCGCTGGCCGTTTCTACCGAACTCTTCGTGCCCCCTGAAGCGGAACCCACGCCGCTGCCGGAAGAAGAGATCAACGCCGAACACGACGCCAGCCCGCTGGTTGACGACAAGAAAGACGAAAGTTAAATAAAGGATCGCTGCTGTGCGCCTGATTATCACTTTTCTGATGGCCTGGTGCCTCAGCCTGGGGGCGTACGCTGCGACGGCCCCCGACGCCAAACTGATTGCCCAGGAACTGGAGCAGGCTAAAGCGGCAAAACCCGCTCAGCCAGAGGCCGTAGAGGCCCTCCAGTCCGCGCTGAACGCGCTTGAGGAACGAAAAGGTTCTCTTGAGCGCGCCGAACAATATCAGCAGGTTATCGACAATTTCCCTAAGCTGTCCGCGACGCTACGCGCACAGCTCAATAACTTGCGCGATGAACCGCGCAGCGTGCCGCCAGGCATGTCCACCGATGCGCTAAGCCAGGAGATCCTCCAGGTCAGCAGCCAGTTGCTGGATAAAAGCCGTCAGGCCCAGCAGGAGCGAGAGCGCGCTCGTGAAATCGCCGATTCGTTAAGCCAGCTTCCACAACAGCAAACGGATGCCCGTCGCCAGTTAAATGAGATTGAGCGGCGCATCGGCACCGCCAGCGGCAACTCCCCGCTCAACCAGGCGCAAAATCTGAGTATGCAGGCCGAATCCGCCAGACTCAAAGCGCAGGTTGATGAGCTGGAACTGGCGCAGCTTTCGGCGAATAACCGTCAGGAACTGGCGCGAATGCGCTCCGAACTGGCGGAAAAACAGAGCCAACAGCTGGATGCCTGGTTGCAGGCATTACGCAATCAATTAAACAGCCAGCGCCAACGAGAAGCAGAGCGAGCGCTGGAAAGCACCGAACTGCTGGCGGAAAACAGCGCTGACCTGCCGCCGGGCATTATCGAACAGTTCAAGGTGAACCGCGAGCTGTCGCAGGCGCTTAACCAGCAGGCGCAACGCATGGATCTGGTGGCCTCACAGCAACGCCAGGCCACCAGCCAGACGCTACAGGTTCGTCAGGCCCTGAACACCCTGCGGGAACAGTCGCAGTGGTTAGGCGTATCGAATATGCTGGGGGAAGCCCTGCGCGCGCAGGTATCGCGTCTCCCGGAAATGCCCAAGCCGCAGCAGTTAGATACCGAAATGGCGCAACTGCGCGTACACCGTATGCGCTACGAAGACCTGCTCAACAAACAACCGCAACTACGTCAGATTCGCCAGGCCGACGGTCAAACGCTGACCTCTGAGCAGAGCCGCATTCTTGACGCCCAACTGCGTACCCAACGCGAGCTGCTGAATTCACTGTTGCAGGGCGGTGATACGCTGATCCTCGAACTCACCAAGCTGAAAGTGTCCAATAGTCAACTGGAAGACGCGCTGAAAGAGGTCAACGAAGCCACTCACCGTTACCTGTTCTGGACGTCTGACGTGAGTCCGATGTCGCTCTCGTGGCCTATCAGCCTCGTTCAGGATCTGCGTCGACTGATCTCACTGGATACGTTCAATCAGCTCGGCAAAGCCAGCATCATGATGCTTACCAGCAAGGAGACGTTGCTGCCGCTGTTTGGCGCGCTGGTGCTGGTTGGTTTTAGTCTCTATTCGCGCAAACATTTCACCCGTTTTCTGGAGCGTTCATCCTCCCGCGTCGGGAAAGTCACGCAGGATCACTTCTGGCTGACGCTGCGCACCGTGTTCTGGTCGATTCTGGTCGCCTCCCCGCTGCCCGTACTGTGGGCCACGCTGGGCTATGGGTTGCAGGAGGCATGGCCTTATCCTCTGGCCGTCGCCATCGGCGACGGGGTGACAGCAACGGTTCCGCTGCTGTGGGTCGTCATGATTTGCGCCACCTTTGCCCGCCCTAACGGTCTGTTTGTGGCGCATTTTGGCTGGCCCCGAAACCGTGTCGCGCGCGCCATGCGCTATTACCTGATGAGCATCGGTCTGATTGTCCCGCTCATTATGGCGCTGATTATGTTTGATAATCTTAACGATCGGGAGTTCTCCGCGTCGCTGGGGCGTCTCTGCTTCATCCTGATCTGCGGCGCGCTCGCGATTGTCACGCTGAGCCTGAAGCGCGCCGGTATCCCGCTGTACCTCGATAAAGAGGGCAGCGGCGACAATATGGTCAACAGTATGCTCTGGAACCTGCTGATGGGCGCGCCGCTCATTGCGATCCTTGCGGCCGCTGTCGGCTATCTGGCCACCGCGCAGGCGCTGCTGGCACGACTGGAGACCTCCGTTGCCATCTGGTTCCTGCTGCTGGTTATCTATCACGTCATTCGCCGCTGGATGCTGATTCAGCGTCGCCGTCTGGCGTTCGATCGCGCTAAGCATCGCCGGGCCGAAATGCTGGCGCAACGTGCGCGCGGTGAAGAAGAACCCGCCCACTCCACCAGCCTCGAAGGGGCCGTCGAAGTGGATGAAAGCGAAGTGGATCTCGACGCCATCAGCGCCCAGTCGCTGCGCCTGGTACGTTCTATCCTGATGCTTATCGCCCTGCTGTCGGTCATTGTGCTGTGGTCGGAAATCCATTCCGCCTTTGGCTTCCTGGAGAATATCTCGCTGTGGGATGTCACCTCCACGGTGCAAGGGGTTGAAAGTCTGGAGCCGATTACGCTGGGCGCGGTGTTGATTGCGATCCTGGTGTTTATCATCACCACGCAACTGGTGCGTAACCTGCCCGCACTGCTGGAGCTGGCGCTCTTGCAGCATCTGGATCTGACGCCCGGCACCGGCTACGCCATCACCACCATCACCAAGTATCTGTTGATGCTGATTGGCGGGCTGGTCGGTTTCTCGATGATTGGCATTGAATGGTCGAAGTTACAATGGCTGGTCGCCGCGCTCGGTGTCGGTCTGGGCTTTGGTTTACAGGAGATCTTCGCCAACTTTATTTCCGGCTTAATCATCCTGTTCGAAAAGCCGATTCGTATTGGCGATACGGTGACCATTCGCGACCTTACCGGCAGCGTGACCAAAATCAACACCCGCGCCACCACCATCAGCGACTGGGACCGTAAAGAGATTATCGTGCCGAACAAAGCGTTCATCACCGAGCAGTTTATCAACTGGTCGCTGTCGGATTCGGTAACGCGTGTGGTGCTGACCATCCCGGCGCCGTCAGACGCTAATAGCGAAGAGGTGACGCAAATTCTGCTGACTGCGGCGCACCGCTGTTCACTGGTGATCGACAACCCGGCGCCGGAAGTATTCCTGGTTGACCTGCAACAGGGGATTCAGATCTTCGAACTGCGTATCTATGCCGCAGAGATGGGGCACCGTATGCCGTTGCGCCACGAAATCCACCAGTTGATTCTGGCGGGCTTCCATGAGCACGGTATTGATATGCCATTCCCGCCGTTCCAGATGCGCCTGGAAAGCCTGAATGGCAGGCAGACTGGAAGAACGCTGACATCCGCCGCCAGGAAAAGTCGCCCGGTGGGAAGTTTGTAAGCCGTAATAATGCCGGATGGCGGCTTCGCCTTACCCGGCCTACAGAACAGCAATGAACGCGTAGGCCGGGTAACGGCAAAAAGATTACTCCACCGCCCACTGGGGCTGGTTTGCCATCCGGCGGCTGTAGTTCTGATAAATCGCCATCGCTAACAGCGAGAAGAATATCGGGCCGCCGGTCATCCACAGCGCGCTATTCCAGTCCCCGGCTTCAATCACCGGCTGAATGATGGTAAACACATTCGCAAACGTCACCACCAGCACGACCACGCCCGTTGCCAGCATCGTAGAAACATGGGTTTTGAAGATCACAAATGGCCGTTCCAGGCCTTCGCGAGACTTAAAGAACGGGAAGGCCAGCGCGAGGAACAGGTACGGCAACGTCATCGACACGTTCGCCATCAGCGTCAGTTTGTTGTAGAACGCCGACGCGGTATCACCGCCAAAAGAGACCAGCAGAATAAACAGACTCACCAGCAGACACTGCATCCACATTGCGGTGGCTGGCATACCTGCCGCGTTCAGCGTCGTCATCGGCGCAGGCCACAGCGCTTTTGGCGTTCCCTGGATAATGGCCTTCAATGGCGAGTAGCTCAGCGTAAAGAACGCGCCGGTATAGGCAAGGAACATGGAGAGGCCAGTGATACGCGCAAACCAGACGCCGGTCGCCATTGCCGCTTCCGGCGACAGATGCAGCGCGTTACCCAACGTCATCCCCAGGCTTTTCATCAGAATATAGGTGATATTTCCTAGGTTAACGGAGCCATTACTTAATACCTGTTGCCAGTTGGTGCTAACGCCCCATAAAAATATCGCCAGCGAATAACCAACGGAAATAACCATTGCCGCAAAAACAATTCCTTTCGCAAAGTTTTTTTCCGGCTTTTCTGTTTTATCCACCAGGCCGCCTACCGCTTCAATTCCGCCGTAGGCAAAAATAGCGAAAACAACAAATGAGAGCATGGCCAGGCCGGATTGATATCCGGGATTGGGCGAGGAGACAAAATTAATATTTTCCGCAAAATGCCCACCATTTAATAACAAAATAGCGACACTCACTAACAACAAAACCAAATTAAGACACATCACGGCAATCCCCCCTACTGCCGTAATACGCGCAATTTTATTAATTCCCTTTGATGCGATACAGGTCACCAGAATCATCCAGCCGACGGCGAGCAGACCAACAACCTGCGTCGGTTCAAGCCCGGCGATCCGCCAGTGCTGCGTCATATCTGCACCAAACAAGAACGTAGAGAAAGGCACCCAGACTTTCGCCGCAGTGCTCACCATCCAGATAACATAGGAGGAGAACCACATAAAAGTGCCGATAAACGCATAACGCGGGCCAACGCTATTATTCATCCACGAATAGATTCCGCCCTCTTCTTTTCGATAAGCAGAACCCATTTCAGCCATCATTAAGGCAAATGGAATAAAGAATAATAATGCAGAAAAGATATACCACGGGATCGCGCTATACCCCATTAAATAAAACGCCGACGGGCTATTGGCAAAACCAAAAACGGACGTAAATATCATCAGGATGAGGCCAGCCAGGCTCATCTTCTTTATTGTCTGGTTCATGAAACCATCCCTTACTCTGGGCACGTTGGCTAAACGGCGCTCACCGGTTTGCACTGCCCCCTTGCAGAGGTCAGCAATAAAAATCAACACAGAATTGATACCTGAATGGTATCAAACATCCAGACTTATATTGTGGCTATAAGAGGGGAATTGAAAAAATGTGCTACAAAATGGCGCTCATTGCGCCATTTTGTTTCGCAAAAGAGGGGTTTTCGGATTTATGCCCGATCAACGGTAAAAGCGATAACCTCAGCGAGGCTTTCCGCCCCCAGCGCCAGCATCACCAGACGATCCACGCCCAGCGCCACGCCGGAACAGTCAGGCATCCCCACCTTCAGCGCCTCCAGCAGATTGTTATCGATAGGCTGCTGCGGTAAGCCTCGCGCGGCGCGCTTACGGTTATCCTGCTCGAAGCGTTGCTGCTGCTCGCGCGCATCCGTCAGTTCGTGGAAACCATTCGCCAGCTCAATACCTTTGAAGTAAACCTCGAAGCGTTCAGCCACCCGATGGTCTTCAGTGCTGATTTGCGCCAGCGATGCCTGGCTTGCCGGAAAATGGTACACAAACGTCGGCTTCTCTTTGCCAATGTGCGGTTCCACGCCCATAGTAAACAGCAGTTGCAGCAGCGTATCGCGATCTTCTTCGGTATCCGCGATATTGCTTAAATCCAGCTTCGCCGCCGCTTCACGCAGTTGAGTTTTATCCGCAGACAGCGGATCAATCTCCAGATGGCGCTGAAACACCTGCTGGTAAGAAAGACTCTCCGCAGGTTGACATTCCAGCACCTGTTGCAGCAGGTCGTCCACTTCGTTCATCAAACGGTACATGTCGTAGTGGGGACGATACCACTCCAGCATGGTGAATTCCGGGTTGTGATGACGCCCCATCTCTTCGTTGCGAAAGCTACGGCACAGCTGGAAAACCGGGCCGCATCCCGCCACCAGCAGGCGTTTCATGTGGTATTCCGGGCTGGTCATCAGATAGAGGTTCATGCCCTGAGAGTGGCCTGGGCCGACGAAACGCGTTTCGAACGGGAACAGATGAATGTCCGTTACCGTCGCCTGGCTCATGCAGGGCGTCTCAACCTCCAGCACTCCACGATCGGCAAAGAAACGACGGATCTCCGTCATAATTGCTGCACGTTTTAACAGGTTAGGAATGGACGCGCTCGGCTGCCAGGTTGCCGTTTCGCTCATGGTACTTTCTCCGATTTAAGACAAGGGCACGAAGTCTACTCGTAACACGCCAGTGAAACAAATTTTGTGCGGGAATAATGCGCTCCGCCGGAAAAGTAAAAAAAGTGAAGCCAGGTGGTTTAGTAATTAAATTAATCAGAATCAATGATAAATCGACCCATTGATGCGCTAAAAAAATCGAACACGTCAAATTTCCCTCACATCCGTAAGACTATACTGTTGTACCTATAAAGGAGCAGTGGAAACGCGTTCGCAACCCGCATCAATCAGGAGTTCAATCTGATGGTGTACGGGGACGAAATAACAACAATCTGGAGGAATGTCGTGCAAACCTTTCAAGCCGATCTTGCCATTATAGGCGCCGGTGGCGCGGGATTACGTGCTGCAATAGCTGCCGCGCAGGCGAATCCTAACGCTAAAATCGCACTGATCTCAAAAGTGTACCCGATGCGCAGCCACACCGTTGCTGCCGAAGGGGGTTCAGCCGCTGTCGCCCAGGATCATGACAGCTTTGACTACCATTTTCACGATACGGTAGCGGGCGGAGACTGGCTGTGTGAACAGGATGTCGTGGATTACTTTGTCCACCATTGTCCAACTGAAATGACGCAACTTGAGCAATGGGGTTGCCCGTGGAGCCGTCGCCCGGACGGCAGCGTCAACGTACGTCGTTTCGGCGGTATGAAAATTGAGCGTACCTGGTTTGCCGCAGATAAAACCGGCTTCCATATGCTGCATACCCTGTTCCAGACCTCTTTGCAGTTCCCACAAATCCAACGCTTTGATGAACACTTCGTCCTGGATATCCTGGTCGATGACGGTCATGCCCGTGGCCTCGTGGCCATGAACATGATGGAAGGCACGCTTGTGCAGATCCGCGCCAACGCGGTGGTGATGGCTACCGGCGGCGCAGGCCGCGTGTATCGCTACAACACCAACGGCGGCATCGTGACCGGCGACGGTATGGGCATGGCGCTGGGCCACGGCGTACCGCTGCGTGATATGGAATTCGTTCAGTATCACCCGACCGGTCTGCCGGGTTCCGGTATCCTGATGACCGAAGGCTGCCGTGGTGAAGGCGGTATTCTGGTCAACAAAAATGGCTACCGCTATTTGCAGGATTACGGCATGGGCCCGGAAACGCCGCTTGGCGAGCCGAAAAACAAATACATGGAACTGGGGCCGCGCGACAAAGTGTCTCAGGCGTTCTGGCACGAATGGCGCAAAGGCAACACCATTTCCACGCCGCGTGGCGATGTGGTTTACCTCGACTTGCGCCATCTGGGCGAGAAAAAACTGCTCGAACGTTTACCGTTCATCTGCGAACTGGCGAAAGCCTACGTGGGCGTCGATCCGGTTAAAGAGCCGATTCCGGTTCGTCCGACCGCGCACTACACCATGGGCGGCATCGAAACCGATCAGAATTGCGAAACCCGCATTAAAGGTCTGTTTGCCGTTGGCGAGTGCTCCTCTGTGGGTCTGCACGGCGCTAACCGTCTGGGTTCTAACTCTCTGGCGGAACTGGTGGTCTTTGGCCGTCTGGCGGGCGAACAAGCAATGGAACGCGCCTCAACCGCAGGCACGGCTAACGACGCCGCGCTTGATGCGCAGGTTGCGGGCGTTGAACAACGTCTGAAAGACCTCGTTAACCAGGAAGGCAACGAGAACTGGGCGAAAATCCGCGATGAAATGGGCCTGTCGATGGAAGAAGGTTGCGGTATCTACCGTACGCCGGAACTCATGCAGAAAACCGTGGATAAGCTGGCGGAGTTGCAGGAACGTTTCAAGCGTGTTCGTATCACCGACACCTCCAGCGTATTCAACACCGACCTGCTGTACACCATCGAGCTGGGTCATGGTCTGAACGTAGCGGAATGTATGGCGCACTCCGCGCTGGCACGTAAAGAATCACGCGGCGCTCACCAGCGTCTGGACGAAGGCTGCACCGAGCGTGACGACGTCAACTTCCTCAAACATACCCTCGCCTTCCGCGATGCTGATGGCACAACTCGCCTGGAATACAGCGACGTGAAAATCACCACTCTGCCACCGGCAAAACGTGTGTATGGCGCTGAAGCGGAAGCCGCCGATAAGAAGGAGAAGGCGTAATGTCTGAGATGAAAAACCTGAAAATTGAGGTGGTGCGCTATAACCCGGAAACCGACACCGCGCCGCACAGTGCTTTCTACGAAGTGCCTTACGATGAAGCGACGTCGCTGCTGGATGCGTTAGGCTACATCAAAGATAACCTGGCGCCAGACCTGAGCTACCGCTGGTCCTGCCGTATGGCGATCTGCGGCTCTTGCGGCATGATGGTTAACAACGTGCCAAAACTGGCGTGCAAAACCTTCCTGCGTGATTACACCAAGGGTATGAAGGTTGAAGCCCTGGGGAACTTCCCGATCGAACGCGATCTGGTCGTCGATATGACGCACTTTATCGAGAGCCTGGAAGCGATCAAACCGTACATCATCGGCAACCCGCGTACGCCGGATCAGGGGCCAAATACCCAGACCCCGGCGCAGATGGCGAAGTATCACCAGTTCTCCGGTTGCATCAACTGTGGTCTGTGCTACGCCGCGTGCCCGCAATTCGGCCTGAACCCTGAGTTCATCGGCCCGGCGGCGATCACGCTGGCGCATCGTTATAACGAAGACAGCCGCGACCACGGTAAGAAGGAGCGTATGGCGCAGTTAAACGGTCAGAACGGCGTATGGACCTGTACCTTCGTGGGCTACTGCTCCGAAGTCTGTCCGAAACACGTCGATCCGGCTGCGGCCATTCAGCAGGGTAAAGTGGAAAGTTCGAAAGACTTTCTTATCGCCACCCTGAAACCACGCTAAGGAGTGCAACATGACGACTAAACGCAAAGCCTATGTGCGGCCAATGACGTCCACCTGGTGGAAAAAACTGCCGTTTTATCGCTTTTACATGCTGCGCGAAGGCACGGCGGTTCCGGCAGTCTGGTTCAGCATTGAACTGATTTTCGGCCTGTTTGCCCTCAAACATGGCGCGGAATCCTGGATGGGCTTCGTTGGCTTCCTGCAAAACCCGGTAGTGGTGATCTTAAACCTGATCGCCCTGGCGGCAGCCTTGCTGCACACCAAAACCTGGTTCGAGCTGGCGCCAAAAGCCGCCAACATCATTGTTAAAGACGAAAAAATGGGGCCAGAGCCGATCATTAAAGGTCTCTGGGTTGTTACTGCGGTTGTCACCGTAGTCATACTGTATGTTGCCCTGTACTGGTAAGGAGTCCGGGATGATTAATCCAAATCCAAAACGCTCTGACGAACCCGTATTCTGGGGCCTGTTCGGTGCAGGTGGTATGTGGGGCGCGATTATTGCGCCGGTAATGGTTCTGTTGGTGGGTATTCTGCTGCCGCTGGGACTTTTCCCGGGCGATGCGCTGAGCTATGAACGCGTACTGGCGTTCGCCCAGAGCTTCATTGGCCGCGCGTTCCTGTTCCTGATGATCGTCCTGCCGCTGTGGTGCGGTTTACACCGTATGCACCATGCGATGCATGACCTGAAAATCCATGTGCCAAGCGGCAAATGGGTATTCTACGGTCTGGCGGCGATTCTGACCGTTGTTACGGCAATCGGTATCCTCACAATCTAAGCCATACGCCCTCTTATCTGCGCGATAAGAGGGCGCTTTTTTATTTCCCCTTCTCCCTTATTTTTCCCGCCAGGTTCTACACTTAGAAAAAACCGCTAAGGAAAATCCCATGCGCCTGCTGCCTGTCGTTGCCGCCGTTACCGCTGCGTTTCTGGTCGTCGCGTGTAGCACGCCTGTCCCGCCCAGGGGCGTTACCGTTGTCACTGACTTTGATGCCAGACGCTACATGGGCACCTGGTATGAAATCGCGCGTTTCGATCACCGCTTCGAAAGTGGTCTTGAAAAAGTGACGACAACCTACAGTCTGCGGGACGACGGTGGCCTGAACGTCCTCAACAAAGGCTACAACCCGGACAGGGGCATGTGGCAGAAAACAGAAGGGAAAGCCTGGTTTACGGGCGACCCCAGCCGCGCCGCGCTGAAAGTATCGTTCTTCGGCCCTTTCTACGGCGGGTATAACGTCATTGCGATCGACAGAGAGTACCGCCATGCGCTGGTGTGCGGCCCGGATCGCGACTACCTGTGGATACTCTCACGCACGCCGACGCTCTCCGAAGAGATGAAGCAGCAGATGCTGGCCGTCGCGACCCGGGAAGGGTTTGATGTCAGTAAATTAATCTGGGTAAAACAACCCGGCGCTTAACGCTTTTCCCGGAGGATTAGTGAGCGCTGAGCTTCAGCCCAATAATCCCCGCTACGATCAGCGCAAGGCTCGCCAGACGCGCAGGACTGGCGGATTCGCCAAGCAGCAAAATGCCGGTGATGGCAGCCCCTACCGCGCCGATGCCCGTCCAGACCGCGTATGCCGTGCCAACCGGCAGGGTTTTCATCGCCCATGACAACAGCGCCATACTGACAATCATCGCCGCAATGGTAATGACGCTGGGCGTCAGGCGACTGAATCCGTGGGTATATTTCAGGCCGACCGCCCAAACGACTTCAAGCAGACCCGCAATGAACAAAATTATCCAGGACATATCTGGCTCCAGAAAAATGGGGCCGTCCCCGGTGAAAGATACATTTGCAGGTCGTCCTGCAAAGCAGAGGTGTGAGAAAGCATTTTTGCCTGCGAAAAAATCAAATTCAACCCTTTTATTTTCCACCGTCGCAAAAGCATGAATTGGGCGCAATTCGCAGCGCAGTTCACGCATTCGACGCTCATCGGACTTCTCTATGATGAGACGCTTTCTGAGGTCAGGAAGCCATCGCCTACTTCTGGATGCGGAAAGTTTATGTTAAAAATTTTAGTGATTGACCGCTGCCATTTCACCCGCACGGGGATAGAGGCCTGGCTTAATCATTCTGGCTTATTTGATTCTTCGTTCCTGGTATCAGGGTTGAATAACCTGCTACTGGCAAAAGAGCATATTTCCCAGTGGAAACCTCATCTGGTTATCGCTGACTTATATAGTTTTTTCAACTACAGCCACTCTTTTAAGCCAGCAGCGCCGCTCCTGATGGCCTGCGGAGCCACGCCTTTAATTTTGCTGCAATCAGGCGGCGGACAGTACCAGGCCGATAGCGACCCGCTGTATCAGGTTCATGCCGTAGTGTCGAAACAGGCCACGCTGCATGAACTATCGCGGAATATTCAGGACGTGCTGCTTGCCCAGTCCGTTACTGACACGCCAAAAACCGCCACGCCGCTGCTTACGCCGCAGGAGGAAAAGGTGCTGACAATGTGGATGGAAGGTGCGGGAAACAACGCAATCGCGGCTGCGCTCGGTATTCACGGCAAAACGGTCTACACCTACAAACGCAATATCCGCATGAAATTGCATATGGATAATCGCTACTCGCCGTTTTTATCCTTACCGGAGCAAATCAATTAACGGTACGACGCCACGCCGTACCGTTCACATTTATTGCTGGGCTCTGGTCGCGGCGCCTGAAATGGCGCTGCCGCCTTCAGAGATATCCTGCCCAACGCCGCGTGTTGTATTACACGCAGTTAGCACGGAAGAAAGCACCAAAACAGAAAAGATCGCTGCAATTGTTTTCTTAACCATAACGTCTTCCTTTTCTAGCCAATGTTGTTTGTGTATAGCCACTTAAGCATAGACAAGATCCCGCAATGTGACGGGCGTTCGACGATTTTTTAAGACACCTGGAAATAATTAGCTGGCAGCGTGAGAGATAGAATTGCCGAGATGTTTGATGTCTTCACCAAAGCCACGCGCGGTATTACACCCCGTCAGCAACACGCCGGTGAAAAGGATGAGTGCTACAAGACTGATAAGACGTTTCATCATTCCTGCCCTGGAAAAGGTATGGCGCAGCTCAATGCCGCACCATAAATTCAACTTAGCAAATTGCTGACAAACTCCACGTCTGTTTTACCGGATGGCGTTAATACCCATGCGTCACGCAGTCGCCGTAGGCCCGATAAACTTGCGCCATCGGGCATTTCAGACGTTGTCATCAATCTTAATATCAGCGTCTTATTTAACGCGGGATACGTATTCGCCAGAGCGCGTATCCACTTTGATCACTTCGCCAATCTGGACGAACAGCGGAACTTTAACCACTGCGCCAGTAGACAGCGTAGCCGGTTTGCCGCCAGTACCTGCGGTATCGCCTTTCAGGCCTGGATCGGTATCTACAATTTCCAGCTCAACAAAGTTCGGCGGGGTCACGGTGATCGGCTGGCCGTTCCACAGGGTCACGATGCACTCAGCCTGATCCAGCAGCCATTTCGCGCTGTCGCCGATCGCTTTGGCGTCAGCAGACAGTTGTTCGAACGTTTCGTTGTTCATGAAGTGCCAGAACTCACCGTCGTTGTACAGGTAAGTCAGGTTCATATCGACAACATCAGCACCTTCAGCAGAGTCGGTGGATTTGAAGGTTTTCTCTACACGAGTGCCGGTCAGCAGGCGGCGCAGTTTAACGCGTGCGAATGCCTGGCCTTTACCCGGTTTAACGAATTCACTGGCTTCAACCGCATAAGGTTCGCCGTCCAACATGATTTTAAGACCAGCACGAAAATCGTTGCTATAGTACGTTGCCATAAGGCCCTCTGAAAATTGTTAACTGGTAGCTAAGCCACAAAATGGCGCATATTGTAACCCTAAATACCCCATCCAGAGAAGATTGGTTAGCGCAACTTGCCGATGTTGTGACCAATCCCGATGAACTACTGCATCTTTTGAATATAGACGCAGATGAAAAACTGTTGGCCGGACGCGACGCCAAACGCCTGTTCGCCCTGCGCGTACCGCGATCTTTCATCGCGCGTATGGAGAAAGGCAATCCCAACGATCCGCTTCTGCGTCAGGTACTTACCTCGCAGGACGAATTCGTAACCGCCCCCGGTTTTTCCACCGACCCGCTGGAAGAGCAGCACAGCGTCGTGCCCGGATTACTGCACAAATACCGCAACCGTGCGTTGCTGCTGGTGAAAGGCGGATGCGCGGTAAATTGCCGCTACTGCTTCCGTCGCCACTTCCCGTATGCGGATAATCAGGGCAACAAACGCAACTGGCAGGTCGCGCTGGACTACATCGCCGCACACCCTGAGCTGGATGAGATCATCTTCTCCGGCGGCGATCCTTTGATGGCGAAAGATCACGAACTGGACTGGTTGCTTACGCAACTGGAAACGATCCCGCACATCAAACGGCTACGTATCCACAGTCGTTTGCCGATCGTGATCCCCGCGCGCATTACGGATGGGCTGGCAGCCCGCTTTGCGCGCTCTTCTCTGCAAATTCTGCTGGTGAACCACATCAACCACGCCAACGAAATTGACGACACGTTCCGTCAGGCCATGACGACGCTGCGCAACGCGGGCGTTACCCTGCTCAACCAGAGCGTACTGCTACGCGGGGTGAACGATAACGCGCAAACGCTGGCAAACCTCAGCAATGCGCTGTTTGACGCCGGCGTCATGCCCTACTACCTGCATGTGCTGGATAAAGTTCAGGGCGCGGCGCATTTCATGGTGAGCGACGATGAAGCGCGGCGAATTATGCGTGAACTGCTGACGCGGGTATCCGGTTATATGGTGCCCAGACTGGCGCGTGAAATTGGCGGGGAGCCGAGCAAAACACCATTAGATTTGCAGTTACGCCAGCAATAATTGTTCAAACGAGTGTCCGGTTTCGGACACTCGCCCTTAAAATCGCTTATTTGAATCCGTTCATATAGCGCGACGCTTTCCATATTATGTTATTTTAATAACATAACACACTGAATATATTTCAAAATTATATATTGATTCAAATTAAGTTACCTGATTAATAATTGGTTAGGGAGAACCTTTATGGCGATGAGTATCAAAGGCGTTAATACGGGCGTTATTCGCAAAGCGAATGAGTTTATTGCGCTGGCATTAAAAATAAAAGAACCGAGGAATAAGGAGTCGTTGTTTTTCCTGACGGCACTGGAATTAAGAGATCTGCTGATCGCTCTGGAAAGCAGGCTGCACCAGAAGCATCATCTGTCCCCCAACGCTCGCCAACAATATGAAAAAGCACGGGATAGAGTCAGTAAAAAAATGCTTGAGAGCATTCCGGCCATTCAGGAAGAGGAACTCAAAAACGCAGATATTAATCGCCGGGTGAATACATTAACGCTGGTAGACGACCAGAGCGAAAACGTCATGCTTTCTTTTACGCTGCATGACGGTAAAACATGCGAGCTGATGATTAATGAATTACAGATTGACGTTCTGGTGCGCGCAATTATTCGCGCTATAGATAATGCCGGTATGCGTGAGCTGGTGCTGCGTATTACATCACTACTGGATTTTCTGCCATTATATGATGCCGACTGTCTGGATAACGGTAATCTGGAATATGACGCCTACGCGCAACCTGAATGGAAGCACAATCTCTTCAGCCATTATCTGGCGGTGCTCTATCGTTATACCGATGAGACAGGTAAAACACATTTTAGCGGCGCCGTGGTGAAAAACCGCACCCCTTCTGGCAGCAAAGAGGCAGAGGCCATTTCACGCCGACTGCTTGATTTCAGCCCACGGCTGAAGAAGCTGGCCGGGAAACCGTGCCAGGTGTTTGTCAGAACGCTAACCGCTGATAAGACGCACAAACTCACTCAGGAGCAGTGCCTGCGCGCGTTGCATCATTTACGCGTTCAGTCGGTTGAGAAAGCGAAAAACGCCTGATGGCGCTGCGCTTATCCGGCCTACGACCACATGCGCCTGTATAGACCCACTGTATTACACAAAATCATTCAACCTGCATCGCAGCGGCAAGCAAAGAAATCCCCAGCAGCACAGATAACTATGTGACTGGGGTTTCACAGCGCAGCCAACAAAGAGGCAGGTTGAAGAATGAAGTGTAATCAGTTAGGGCACTTATAAACCTGACCGTTCATTTCACTGGCGGTCGGGACAAAGCTGGACAACATTCCCTGCGTTGGGCTGCTGACGCCATAAATCACATTTCCGCCCATTGCCGCAGCCTGGTTACGCAGGTCGTTCGCTGCACCACGCATAGAGCCGCCCTCTTCACCGTGCTGACCAGAAAGCCAGTTGCTTTGCTTACCGGTCGCAGTGCCGATCAACTGGCACTCTGCGCCAGGCTTGTCTTCCACAAAACGCACACTTTGCCCGGCAGTGGTCAGTTGGTTGCTGGAGCTACAACCCGCCATCAGCAGCGCAGCACCGACGATCCCTGCTAAATATTTTACGTGCATGTTATTCCCCATAATCAATGAGCTGGACGCCACTCACGTCGTCCATGTCTGAATCTTATACTAAAAAGATGACCAAAAGAAAAACCCCCGAACATTTCTGCCCGGGGGTTTCTAAATTCTGGGAGATGAGCACCCAAATCATTCTGGTTGCAGGGAGGCGGCCAGTTTGTTAATCCCCAGAAGCTTACTCAAGTAAGTGACTGGGGTTAGCAAACGCAGCCAACGCCTCTGCGGCCTGAAGGATGCAGGGTGTGGGCAATTACATCATGCCGCCCATTCCACCCATACCGCCCATGCCACCGGCTGCGCCTAAGTCAGGAGCATCGCCTTTCGGCAGGTCAGTTACCATGCACTCGGTAGTGATCATCAGACCAGCCACGGATGCCGCGTACTGCAAAGCAGAACGGGTTACTTTGGTCGGGTCCAGGATACCCATATCGATCATGTTGCCGTATTCTTCGGTTGCTGCGTTGTAACCGTAGTTGCCGTCGCCGCTTTTAACGGTGTTAGCCACAACAGACGGTTCTTCGCCGCAGTTCAGCACGATCTGACGCAGCGGGGATTCCATTGCGCGCAGCGCAACTTTGATACCCACGTTCTGGTCTTCGTTCTGGCCTTTGAGTTCCGCAATTTTAGACGCGACGCGAATCAGCGCAACACCACCACCAGCAACCACGCCTTCTTCAACCGCAGCACGGGTCGCGTGCAGGGCATCTTCAACGCGTGCTTTTTTCTCTTTCATTTCAACTTCGGTCGCAGCGCCAACTTTGATAACCGCAACACCGCCTGCCAGTTTCGCTACGCGCTCTTGCAGTTTTTCACGGTCGTAATCGGAAGTGGCTTCTTCGATCTGCTGACGGATCTGAGTGACACGGCCCTGGATCGCAGACTCTTCACCCACGCCATCAATGATGGTGGTGGTGTCTTTGTTGATCACAACGCGTTTTGCCTGACCCAGGTCTTCCAGGGTAGATTTTTCCAGCTCCATACCGATCTCTTCAGAGATGACGGTACCACCGGTCAGGGTTGCGATATCTTGCAGCATTGCTTTACGACGATCACCGAAGCCCGGCGCTTTAACCGCCGCCACTTTCACGATGCCGCGCATGGTGTTAACCACCAGCGTAGCCAGCGCTTCACCTTCCACATCTTCAGCGATGATCAGCAGCGGTTTGCCTGCTTTCGCAACGGCTTCCAGAACCGGCAGCATTTCGCGGATGTTAGAGATTTTCTTATCAGCCAGCAGGATGAACGGGCTTTCCAGTTCTACTGCGCCAGTTTCCGGCTTGTTGATGAAGTAAGGAGACAGGTAGCCACGGTCGAACTGCATACCTTCAACCACGTCCAGCTCATCCTGCAAACCAGTACCGTCTTCAACGGTGATCACGCCTTCTTTACCGACTTTGTCCATCGCTTCAGCGATCAGTTTACCTACGGTTTCGTCGGAGTTAGCGGAGATAGTACCAACCTGAGCAATGGCTTTAGAATCAGAGCACGGTACGGACAGGGTTTTCAGTTCTTCAACCGCAGCAGCAACTGCTTTGTCGATACCACGTTTCAGATCCATCGGGTTCATGCCCGCAGCAACGGCTTTCAGACCTTCAGTGATGATGGACTGAGCCAGTACGGTCGCGGTGGTGGTGCCGTCGCCTGCCGCGTCGTTCGCTTTAGAGGCAACTTCTTTCACCATCTGCGCGCCCATGTTTTCGAACTTGTCTTCCAGCTCGATTTCACGCGCTACGGAAACACCATCTTTAGTGATGGTCGGCGCACCGAAAGATTTATCCAGAACCACGTTACGGCCTTTCGGACCGAGGGTCACTTTCACTGCGTCTGCCAGTACGTTTACGCCGCGCAGCATTTTCACACGAGCGTCGTTACCGAATTTTACGTCTTTAGCTGCCATTTTCTCTTTCCCTTAAATTCGTATGTTCAGTGTCGTTCGCGGATTACGCTTCAACAATTGCCAGAATGTCGCTTTCAGACATGATCAACACTTCTTCATTGTCGATCTTCTCAGATTTCACACCATAGCCATCGTTGAAAATAACGATGTCGCCAACCTTAACGTCCAGCGGCTGCACAGTACCGTTATCCAGGATGCGACCCTTACCGACAGCGATGATTTCGCCACGCGTTGATTTACCCGCTGCGGAACCGGTCAGAACAATGCCGCCAGCAGATTTGGATTCAACTTCTTTACGTTTGACGATCACACGATCATGTAACGGACGAATACTCATTGATAGCTCTCCTTTGAGAAAGTCTTTATCAGTTATGGGTGACGCCGGCCCGTGAACGGTTTCCCGGCTAGTGACCAGAGAGATGGGGATGGGTTTTTGCCCCTTCAAGGGGGCAGATGAAAAAAAATTCTTATCAGCAGAAAATCGCGCGAAAACGGTAGCTCACCTCACATTTCATAACGATTTAAGGCGGCCCGTCATAAGTAAATCCGATTGTGTTACCATCGAAAATCTGCGCAGTTGCCCAAAAATTGGGCGTAACCGGATAGTGACTCATGAGTGGACTAAAACAAGAGCTGGGACTGGCTCAGGGCGTGGGCCTGTTGTCGACATCACTGTTAGGAACCGGCGTCTTTGCCGTCCCGGCGCTGGCCGCGCTGGTGGCG
Organism: Citrobacter sp. CK181; assembly: GCF_030333595.1. NCBI lineage: Bacteria > Pseudomonadati > Pseudomonadota > Gammaproteobacteria > Enterobacterales > Enterobacteriaceae > Citrobacter > Citrobacter sp. CK181. Next base: position 487,208 of record NZ_JAOWFN010000006.1, read on the forward strand.
GGCAATAACAGCCTGTGGGCCTGGCCTGCGCTCATCGTTTTAGTCTTTCCTGTGGCGATTGTCTTTGCCATCCTGGGGCGTCATTTCCCCAGTGCGGGCGGCGTGGCGCATTTTGTCGGGATGGCGTTTGGTTCGCGAATGGCGCGCGTCACCGGATGGCTGTTCCTGTCGGTCATCCCCGTCGGCCTGCCGGCGGCGCTGCATATCGCCGCCGGATTCGGTCAGGCGATGTTTGGCTGGCACGGCTGGCAGCTTTTACTGGCGGAATTCGGCACGCTGGCGCTGGTGTGGTTCATTGGCTCTCGCGGCGCCAGCTCCAGCGCCAACCTGCAAACGATCATTGCCGGGCTGATTGTGGCGCTGATTGTCGCCATCTGGTGGGCGGGCGATCTCAAGCCGAACAAAATTCCGTTCCCTGCCCCTGCGGATATTGAGCTGCCCGCCCTGTTCGCCGCGCTGTCGGTTATGTTCTGGTGCTTTGTCGGCCTTGAAGCGTTCGCCCATCTGGCATCGGAATTTAAAAACCCTGAACGCGATTTCCCGCGCGCGCTGATGATCGGCCTGCTGCTGGCCGGCTCCGTTTATTGGGCGTGTACGGTGGCGGTTCTGCATTTTGACGCCTACGGCGCGCAAATGGCGGCGGCAGCGTCGCTCCCTGACATCGTCGTGCGATTGTTTGGCGTACAGGCGCTGTGGGTCGCCTGCATTATTGGTTATCTGGCCTGCTTCGCCAGCCTGAATATCTATATCCAGAGTTTCGCCCGCCTTGTCTGGTCACAGGCGCAGGACAGGCCAGACCATTATCTGGCGCGCCTTTCTGCCCGCCGCGTTCCCCGCAATGCGCTGAACGCCGTACTGGGCTGTTGCGTACTCAGCACATTGTGCATTTACATCCTTGAGATCAATCTCGACGCGCTGATCGTCTATGCCAACGGCATTTTCATTATGATCTACTTGCTGTGTATGCTGGCCGGGTGTCGGTTGCTGGCAGGACGCTATCGCGCGCTGGCGGTGACTGGCGCTCTGCTGTGTCTGTTATTGCTGGCAATGGTGGGATGGAAGTGTCTGTACGCGCTGATTATGCTGACGGCGCTGTGGCTGTTTTTACCCCGCAGGTTGGCTAAGCGTCAGCAGTTGTAGGCCCGGTAAGCATAGCGCCACCGGGCATTTATGCCGGATGGCGCCGCTGAAGCGGTTTATCCGGCCTACGGTTCAACGTTTGATTTAATCCTTGCGGTCGTCTTTATGATCTAAACGGTCACGCTCGTCCTCTTTACGCTGAAACTCACCGTCAAACGTCTCGCCGCCGCCCGTTCCGGCGCTAAAACCGCCGCCAGGCATACGGGAAAAACGCAAATGCGGCAGCAACTTCATGGTCAGGTGTTTCTGCACGGGCGGCAATAAAAGAAGCAGCCCCAGGAAGTCGGTGAAGAAGCCGGGCAGCACCAGCAGCAGGCCCGCGATGATCAGCGACACGCTCTTGATCATCTCCGCCGCCGGACTTTCGCCAGCCGCCATTTTCTGCTGCATCAACAAAAAGTTCTTGAAACCCTGGTTTCGCACCAGCGACATACCAATGACCGAGGTGAAAATCACCAGGATCAGCGTCATCAGGACGCCCAGCACATGGGCGACCTGGATAAAAATAGAAATCTCAATGTAAACATAGAGAAAGATGGCAATAAACGGTATCCAGCGCAAAGGACTCTCCTGTAAATGACAGCCGTTTTCATCACGTCTGTCTGATATGGGTGCGCGATTCGCATGCGTCAGATGTTGAGACGGTTAGCAAAATTTCAAGCTGTTTGTACACTTATTTTTAGTGGTAATCCCAAAGCGGTGACCTATTTCACAAAATAATAAATAAGGGGTAACTTCCCACACTTTAAGTGATCCAGGTTACGGTAGAAATCCTGAAGCAGAATATGATCTCGAGTATCAGACCGATGCAGGGGATAATCGTCGGTCAGGAAACATTCGAAACCACATATATCCTGTGTGTTTATGTAATTATTGGCAGCTTGAAAAAGAAGGTTCACATGTTAAACAACATTCGTATCGAAGAAGATTTGTTGGGTACCAGGGAAGTTCCAGCGGATGCCTACTATGGTGTTCACACTCTGAGAGCGATTGAAAACTTCTACATTAGCAATAACAAAATCAGCGATATCCCTGAATTTGTACGCGGTATGGTAATGGTGAAAAAGGCAGCGGCCCTGGCCAACAAAGAGCTGCAAACCATCCCTAAAAGTGTGGCCAACGCCATCATTGCCGCATGTGATGAAGTCCTGAATAACGGCAAATGCATGGACCAGTTCCCGGTAGACGTTTACCAGGGCGGTGCAGGTACTTCCGTCAACATGAACACCAACGAAGTGCTGGCCAATATCGGGCTGGAACTGATGGGTCATCAGAAAGGTGAATATCAGTACCTGAACCCGAACGACCATGTGAATAAATGTCAGTCCACCAACGACGCCTATCCGACCGGTTTCCGTGTTGCCGTTTACGCGTCTATCGTCAAACTCATTGATGCAATCAATCAGTTGCGTGAAGGCTTCGAGCGTAAAGCCGTTGAGTTCCAGGACATCCTGAAAATGGGTCGTACCCAGTTGCAGGATGCTGTACCGATGACCCTCGGCCAGGAATTCCGCGCTTTCAGCGTACTGCTGAAAGAAGAAGTGAAAAGCATTGAACGTACTGCTGAGCTGCTGCTGGAAGTTAACCTCGGCGCGACGGCAATCGGTACTGGCCTGAACACCCCGAAAGAATACTCTCCGCTGGCGGTGCAGAAACTGGCTGAAGTCACTGGCTTTGCCTGCGTACCGGCAGAAGACCTGATTGAAGCAACGTCCGACTGCGGCGCTTATGTCATGGTACACAGCGCGCTGAAACGCCTGGCTGTGAAGATGTCCAAAATCTGTAACGACCTGCGTTTGCTCTCCTCAGGCCCACGCGCGGGTCTGAACGAGATCAACCTGCCGGAACTACAGGCGGGCTCTTCTATCATGCCAGCGAAAGTAAACCCGGTAGTACCGGAAGTTGTTAACCAGGTATGCTTCAAAGTCATCGGTAACGACACCACCGTAACGATGGCAGCCGAAGCAGGCCAGTTGCAGCTGAATGTAATGGAGCCGGTTATCGGCCAGGCGATGTTCGAATCTATCCACATTCTGAGCAATGCCTGCTACAACCTGCTGGAAAAATGCATTAACGGCATTACCGCAAACAAAGAAGTGTGCGAAGGATACGTTTATAACTCCATCGGCATCGTCACCTACCTCAACCCGTTCATCGGCCACCACAACGGCGACATCGTTGGTAAGATTTGCGCCGAGACCGGTAAGAGCGTCCGTGAAGTGGTGCTGGAGCGCGGCCTGTTGACTGAAGCAGAGCTGGACGATATTTTCTCCGCACAGAACCTGATGCACCCGGCTTACAAAGCAAAACGTTATACTGATGAAAGCGAACAGTAATCGTACAGGGTAGTAACACAGGAGGCACGTCAGATGACGTGCCTTTTTTCTTGTCATAAGTTACCAAATAACAACAATTTAATATCAACTTGTTAAACAACAAGGAAGGCTAATATGATAGTTTTAGAACTTATCATCGTTTTGCTGGCAATCTTTTTGGGTGCCAGACTTGGGGGCATCGGTATTGGATTTGCAGGTGGGCTTGGCGTTCTGGTTCTTGCAGCCATCGGCGTTAAACCAGGGAATATCCCGTTCGATGTTATTTCCATCATCATGGCGGTTATCGCTGCCATCTCCGCAATGCAGGTTGCGGGCGGTCTGGACTATCTGGTTAACCAGACGGAAAAACTGCTGCGCAAGAACCCGAAATACATCACGATCCTTGCACCGATCGTCACTTATTTCCTGACTATCTTTGCCGGTACTGGCAACATCTCTCTGGCAACCCTGCCGGTTATCGCTGAAGTGGCGAAGGAGCAAGGCATCAAACCTTGCCGTCCGCTCTCCACCGCGGTGGTTTCCGCACAGATTGCGATCACCGCATCGCCTATCTCTGCGGCGGTTGTGTACATGTCTTCCGTCATGGAAGGTCATGGCATCAGCTATATTCACCTGTTGTCCGTGGTGATTCCGTCCACTCTGCTGGCGGTACTGGTGATGTCCTTCCTGGTCACAATGCTGTTTAACTCTAAACTTTCTGACGACCCGGTTTACCGCAAACGTCTGGAAGAAGGGCTGATCGAGCTGCGCGGCGAAAAGCAAATTGAAATCAAACCGATGGCAAAAACCTCGGTCTGGCTGTTCCTGCTGGGCGTTGTCTGCGTCGTGGTTTATGCCATCGTCAACAGTCCAAGCCTCGGCCTGGTCGCAACACCGCTGATGAACACCACCAACGCGATTCTGATCATCATGCTGAGCGTCGCGACGCTGACGACCATCGTCTGCCGTGTCGAAACGGACTCCATCCTGAACTCCAGTACCTTTAAAGCGGGTATGAGCGCCTGTATCTGTATTCTGGGCGTAGCATGGTTGGGCGATACTTTCGTTTCTCACAACATCGACTGGATCAAAGACACTGCGGGTAGCGTGATTCAGGGCCATCCGTGGCTGCTGGCCGTCATCTTCTTCTTTGCTTCCGCTCTGCTGTACTCTCAGGCAGCCACAGCGAAAGCGTTGATGCCAATGGCGCTGGCGCTGAACGTCTCTCCGCTGACCGCTGTCGCGTCTTTCGCTGCGGTTTCCGGCCTGTTCATTCTGCCGACCTACCCAACGCTGGTTGCTGCGGTTCAGATGGATGACACCGGTACAACCCGTATCGGTAAATTCGTCTTTAACCACCCGTTCTTTATCCCAGGTACGCTGGGTGTTGCCCTTGCCGTTTGCTTCGGCTTCCTGCTGGGCAGCGTCATGCTGTAAGTTCTCCTCGCGGGGCGTATATGCGCCCCGCTTTCTTACCTCCGCTTTGACTAACATCCCGCCGCCTTCCGTTGTATAGTGACCACACTCTTGCTGCTCTTTCTGTTCTTTCGAGGTGTTTATGCTTGATGATAATAGTCAGGATATCTCCATCCCCGAGGCCGTCGTGGTGCTCTGTACCGCGCCGGATGAAGCAACAGCCCAGGATCTGGCCGCTAAGGTGCTGGCGGAAAAACTGGCCGCCTGCGCCACGTTACTGCCGGGCGCGACATCCTTGTATTACTGGGAGGGCAAACTGGAGCAGGAATACGAAGTGCAGATGATTTTAAAAACCACCGTTTCGCACCAGCAAGCGCTTCTTGAATGCCTGAAGTCTCACCACCCGTATCAAACGCCTGAACTTCTGGTTTTACCCGTCACTCACGGAGACACTGATTACCTCTCATGGCTCAACGCATCTTTACGCTGATCCTGCTGCTGTGTAGCACATCCGCCTTCGCCGGATTATTTGACGCACCAGGTCGCTCGCAGTTTGTCCCTGCTGACCAGGCTTTTTCCTTTGATTTTCAGCAGAATCAACATGACCTGAACCTCTCCTGGCAGGTGAAAGACGGCTACTATCTTTACCGCAAACAGATAAGCATCACCCCCTCTCAGGCCGAAATGGCCGAAATCCAGCTCCCGGCGGGCGTCTGGCATGAAGATGAGTTTTATGGCAAAAGCGAAATCTACCGCAAGCGCTTAAACATTCCGCTCATCGTTAACCAGGCCGCATCCGGCGCGACGTTAACCGTGACGTATCAGGGCTGTGCTGACGCAGGCTTCTGCTATCCACCGGAAACCAAAACCGTGCCGTTAAGCGAAGTGAGCGCCAGCACGGTGGCTAAATCCACGCCGTCGCCGGTCGCAGCGCAAACGGAAGAGACGCCGCAACCTGCCGCCCGGCTGCCTTTCTCCGCGCTGTGGGCATTGCTGATTGGCATCGGGATCGCCTTTACGCCCTGCGTCCTGCCGATGTATCCGCTGATTTCCGGCATTGTGCTCGGCGGTAAACAACGCCTCTCAACCGGACGCGCGCTGCTGCTGACCTTTATCTACGTACAGGGTATGGCGCTTACCTACACCGCGCTGGGGCTGGTTGTGGCCGCTGCCGGGCTACAGTTCCAGGCGGCGCTCCAGCACCCTTATGTGCTAATCGGCCTTGCGCTGGTCTTCACGCTGCTGGCGCTGTCAATGTTCGGACTGTTCACGCTACAGCTGCCTTCTTCACTGCAAACTCGCCTCACGTTGATGAGTAACCGTCAGCAGGGCGGCTCTCCTGGCGGCGTATTTGTCATGGGTGCGATTGCCGGGCTTATCTGCTCGCCATGCACCACCGCGCCGCTGAGCGCCATTTTGCTGTACATCGCCCAGAGCGGGAACATGTGGCTTGGCGGTGGAACGCTGTATCTCTACGCGCTGGGCATGGGGCTGCCGCTGATTCTGGTCACCGTGTTTGGCAACCGTCTGCTACCGAAAAGCGGCCCGTGGATGGAACACGTCAAAACCGCTTTTGGCTTTGTGATCCTCGCGCTGCCGGTCTTTTTGCTGGAACGGGTAATCGGCGACGAGTGGGGGCTGCGTCTGTGGTCGCTGCTGGGCGTCGCCTTCTTCGGCTGGGCGTTTATTACCAGCCTGCACGCCAGACGCGGCGGGATGCGCATTGTGCAAATCATCCTGCTGGCGGCGGCGCTGGTCAGCGTACGCCCGTTACAGGACTGGGCGTTTGGCGCAACAACCGTCCAGACGCAGGCGCACCTGAACTTCAAGCCGATTACGACAGTCGATGCGTTAAATCAGGCGCTGGCAGAAGCAAAAGGAAAGCCGGTAATGCTGGATCTCTACGCCGACTGGTGCGTCGCCTGTAAAGAGTTTGAGAAGTACACCTTCAGCGATCCGCAGGTTCAGCAGACGCTGGGCGACACCGTGCTGCTACAGGCTAATGTCACCGCTAACAATGCGCAGGATGTCGCCTTACTCAGACACCTGAATGTACTGGGTTTACCGACAATCCTGTTTTTTGATGCGCAAGGCCATGAGCACCCGAATGCACGAGTGACGGGCTTTATGGATGCGACGACCTTTAGCGCACATTTGCGCGATCGCCAACCGTGAGCGACACTTTCTGTGGGAAAGACGGAGGAGAATACCGTGCAACGTGAAGATGTCCTGGGAGAAGCCCTGAAATTACTTGAGGTTCAAGGGATAGCAAACACCACGCTTGAAATGGTGGCAGAACGCATTGATTATCCGCTTGATGAGTTACAGCGCTTCTGGCCCGATAAAGAGGCTATTCTGTACGACGCCCTGCGTTATCTGAGTCAACAGGTAGACATCTGGCGTCGCCAGCTTTTGCTTGATGAAACCCTTACCGCAGAACAAAAACTGCTGGCGCGCTATAACGCGCTTTCGGAGTGCGTGAGCAACAATCGCTACCCCGGTTGTCTGTTCATTGCTGCCTGTACGTTTTATCCCGATCCTGCCCACCCTATTCACCAACTGGCCGATCAGCAAAAACGGGCGGCGCATGACTTCACCCACGAATTGCTGACAACGCTCGAAATTGACGACCCGGCGATGGTGGCGAAACAGATGGAACTGGTGCTGGAAGGTTGCCTCAGCCGAATGCTGGTCAATCGCAGCCAGGCTGATGTGGATACCGCTCACCGTCTGGCGGAGGATATACTGCGCTTTGCCCGCTGCCGTCAGGGCGGCGCGTTGACGTAATTAGAGCCAATTTTGCGCTTTTTGCGTGAAAAGCAGGCAGTCAGCTGTCTTTTGTCATTTTTTTCATGGAAAGCCGTTGACGCCTGCGCCCCTTTACGGTTTAATGCGCCCCGTTGCCCGGATAGCTCAGTCGGTAGAGCAGGGGATTGAAAATCCCCGTGTCCTTGGTTCGATTCCGAGTCCGGGCACCACCATTTAAAGAAACCAGCCTACGGGCTGGTTTTTTTGCTTTCTGGCGTTCCGGTAGATTTCTGGTCATTGCAGGACATTGCTTGCTGGATTTCTCGCCATTTTCTTAGATGTTCGTTGCATTTAAAGACATATATACCCTCTGACAAGCCTATCTCTTACTTCCAGCTACGGTCTTTCTACGGTCAGCTACGGTTCTTTTCATTTCTAACTGTTCATAATGATGCAAAAGCACGGGGGAAACGGGGGAATCTGACAACATACGCCCTCCACTAGTCATATGGGGATCTTCACAAGTCCGTCCACCCGCAACATACACTTCTTTCCCTTTCACTTCTTACCATTACCAGAATCCCCCACCATAAAATGATTTATCAGTAGTAATACTACTTGAGCTGAACGTATTGCATTATTAAACCTGAGTGTCCGCTCTGAGCGAGGAGCGGAAGTTCATAATTCCTTTAGACAATCCTCCAGGGAGGTTATGATAAAAATATACAGCCACAAAGGGAGTGGACATGACATTGTTTGAGGAATGTAAGGAGTTGCTCAAGGCAGATTTTGATGTTGTGGAAGGGGATGATTTGAGTATGGTAATGGATATTTTTCATCAATATCCATGGCATAGCGGTAATCTCATATGGTCAGAAATGGATTTCAGCGATTATGAACTCACTCATGATATGTTTAATGGGAGCGGCTTAGGCAATGAAACTGTATTTGTCATAGCGGATGATGCCGATGTGCCCGTGTTCAGAACCCATCTACAACTCATTGTCGATAATATCTACGATGTCATCGCCATATCACCTAACCTATTTATTTTTAACGATAAGATAATGATTACGCCTTTATTCCCTCATAATTTTATACGGTTGGGTCTGCGAAAGTGATGAGCAGAAATACTGACCTGCTCCCCGTTGATCAACTCAGACTGTTGTTAGCAACGTCTCCTCCTGGCACAGAGCTGCCTGTCAGATTAGATTAAACTCTGTATTGTGACAAAGCCAGATCAAGTCTGAGCTAATACATATGAAGAGTGTATACAGGCTTCGCACCGCAGCAAACCGTTCTGACTTAATGGTAGATATCACAGCGAGAAAGATTGAAAGACATATACAAACTAAAGAAAACCTGCACCCCCGGTAAAAATGAACTGTGTGAAAGAGTGGAATAGCCCCTTGAAATAACAATACACCGCACACGCCGAAAAAATCAGTCCATTGAGAATAATATATTTATGTAGAATCTTATGTGGTTCATTCACCTTATCTTTTCGCCATTCAATTATCCTTAAGTTAAATTTATCATATTACTATATGATAACTACAGCGATAGTCCCGTCATTACGGATATGTAATTCATCTACGAGATCAAAAAACAAATTAGTTCTGCATATGACTAATTATTCATTTGTGACTCTACATAAATTTAAGAACATATCATTATTTTTAACTACACCTGGTTATTTCCTGAAGAAAAAGCTATTATTCGGCAGATTTTAATCCATTAGAAGAGAGTCAGGTATAAGCGGAATGTCGGCAAAATAAAGGATAACAGGTGATATGAAAAATAATAATGGACTAGAGAAACGCAGGTTTATGACACAAAATGAAATCAATTTAATTCTTAATGCTGTTAGTACAGGAACCTATGCAGTGCGTAATCGCTGTCTGGTTTTGCTGTGTTTTATTCATGGGTTAAGGGCAAGCGAAATATGTCGTCTGCGTATCTCAGATATTGACCTTAAGGATAAATGTATACATATTTACCGATTAAAAAAAGGATTCTCAACTACCCATCCCTTACTTGAAGAGGAAATTCGTTCGATAAAGTCCTGGCTGAAAATTCGCCTTACAAGCCAACATTCAGAAACTGAATGGTTATTTTTATCACGTAAAGGCAATCCCCTTTCAAGACAGCAGTTTTATCAGATAATCGCCAGAGCCGGGAAGAAAGCAAAACTTGCAATTTGTGCCCACCCGCATATGCTTCGCCATTCCTGTGGATTTGCTCTGGCAAATATGGGGATAGATACCCGCTTGATTCAGGATTACCTTGGCCATCGTAATATTCGTCATACTGTCTGGTATACTGCCAGTAACGCTGGGCGTTTTTATGGCATCTGGAATAAAACAAAAAACAGAGATGTCTGTAGCAGACTGTAAGGAAAGAAAAATATAGACAGTAAATAAGTCTGAATAAAGCTATGTGCCATGGATGGCACTGTAATAGTCGCATTAGCTGTATGGTTATCTATTTTATGTTTCTACACTATATCCTGTGTTATTTTTTCTGGCCAGTATAATTGACACCTCTGACATGGTCTGAATAGTTATTCCCCCGCTGAATACGTTTTTCCCCTCTGAGAATATACGGAATAGTCTTCTTGTGATGTCTGATGAAATCTTTAGAATGAAGTCGCCCACTGACATGGGGCTTTGTGAGCTTCATAGAATAAAATGGGATAGTGGTCAATATGTGCAATTAATAATACATCCCTAGCTTTAGCTATCAGTTATTCGTATCACTGGAGCTGACTCTTTATCATTCTGATACCAGGAGAAATATTATGAACCGACGCCGTTTTCTTACTGCCAGAGAAGTTCAGGCCATGATGAAAGCCGTACGTCATGGCCAGACAGGAGAGCGAGATTATTGCCTTATCCTACTGGCCTTTCGTCATGGAATGCGTATAAGTGAACTACTGAACCTGCATTACCGGGATTTTGATCTTTATGAAGGTCGGATCAACATCCGCCGACTGAAAAATGGTTTTTCTACTATTCATCCCCTCATGCCGGACGAGTGTGAAGCCATTGAATGCTGGAGCCGGGTTCGTGCGAGTTGGAAGGGAGCGCAGAAAATAAACGCGGTGTTTATTTCCCGTAAAGGCTCACAACTTTCCCGCCAGCAGGCATACCGTATAATACGTTCTGCTGGCCAAAAGGCCGGAACCAGCACCACCACACATCCGCATATGCTGCGACATGCATGTGGTTATGAACTTGCTGAAAGAGGTACAGATACACGTCTAATCCAGGATTACCTTGGTCACCGAAATATTCGCCACACCGTACGTTATACAGCCAGTAATGCCGCCCGGTTTGCAGGATTATGGGAAAGGGTAAATCCGCTAGAGGAAAAGCTACTAAAACAGAAGATCAAAAATGATGAACTATATAGTTCATTGATAACTAAGGAAAAATAAGACATTGAACAAGTCAATTGGGACCAAACTGTCTATATCGTAGAGGAATTTTGTAATTTTCTGCAACCTGTAAGTCCATTTTTTTTGCGAAAAAAAAATATCCAACTGATTTAAAATTGTTTTTTTACTCACATTTTTTTACGTTTCATACATCCTCACCTTTTTTCCGCACCTTTTCTCCGCACGTCGAGTTCTGCTTTCCACTTGTCTTGTTGATATAACTCACGAACACCTCAGATATATTCATCTATAGAAAACCAAAAAATAAGAATTAAATTCCAGAACAACGCATAAAAAAACGAAATTAAGAAATTTATTGCGACGAGTCAAAATGGTCCCAATTGACTCATCAGTTGGGTAAAAACTGCGCAAGATCGGCAGTCGAACTATTCGGCTTAAACCTGAAATGCCAGGAAGGTACAACGACTGCCAGTTTCGGTTCGTAATATCGACATTGTTTAAAGGAAAACCGCATGAAAATCAAAACACTGGCAATCGTTGTTCTGTCAGCACTGTCCCTGAGCTCCACAGCAGCCCTGGCCGACACCACCACGGTAAACGGCGGCACCGTGCATTTTAAAGGGGAAATCGTTAACGCCGCTTGTGCAGTTGATGCCGGTTCTATCGATCAGACAGTTCAGTTAGGCCAGGTTCGCTCCGCCAAACTCGCTGCTGAAGGCAACACCAGCTCCGCTGTGGGTTTCAACATTCAACTGGATGATTGCGACACGACCGTTGCGACCCAGGCTTCCGTTGCGTTCACAGGTACTGCTGTTGATGGCGCCAACCCTACCGTTCTGGCGCTACAGGGTTCCGCATCAGGCGGCGCGACTAACGTCGGCGTACAGATCCTCGACAAAACTGGCACCGCTCTGGAGCTGGATGGCGCGACCTTCAGCAGCGCTACCACGCTGAATGACGGCACTAACATCATTCCTTTCCAGGCTCGTTACTACGCAACTGGCGCAGCAACTGCCGGTACTGCGAACGCAGACGCAACCTTCAAAGTGCAATACCAGTAATTCAAACGTCTGACAGGGAAGCATTCCGGGCCAGGATGGCCCGTTATCCATAACAGGACAGGGGTGATAACGATGCAAGGAGTGAAATCAGGTCTGCTGATATTTCTGTTTCCGTCGCTGGCACTGGCTGGCAATCACTGGAACGTGACGTTGCCCGGGGGAAACATGCGTTTCCAGGGGGTCATTATTGCCGAATCCTGCCGCGTTGAAGCAGGAGATCAACAGATGACGGTCAATATGGGGCAGATCAGCAGTAATCGGTTTCATTCGTCAGGGGAAGATGCCAACCCCGTGCCATTCGATATTCATCTACAGGATTGCAGCACTGCCGTGAGTCAGCGCGTAGGCGTGTCATTTCGCGGAGTTGCCGACGGCAAAAACCCGGAGGTGCTTTCAGTTGGCGAAGGGCCGGGAATAGCAACCGGCGTAGGCATCGCTTTATTTGATAAAGACAATCAATTGATTCCACTCAACAGCCCGCCGGGCGCCTGGACGCAGTTGTATAGCGGCCCCACCACGCTTCATTTCGTGGCGAAGTATCGGGCGACCGGGAAGCAGGTCACCGGGGGAGCCGCCAATGCTCAAATCTGGTTCTCTCTGACCTATCAGTAATTAGCCAGCAGGCATGCCGGAAACAGGAAACAACGGTGAGTACGAAAGGGGAAAATGTGAAAAAAACACTGGAGATGACACGCGGCTTACTGGCGGGCTTTTTGATGCTCGCCGCAAGCGGTTTTTCCATCAGCGCTGAAGCAGGCGTGGCGCTGGGCGCAACCCGGGTTATCTATCCGGCTGGACAAAAACAGGTTCAGCTGGCGGTGACCAATAACGACAATAACAGTACCTATCTGATTCAGTCATGGGTTGAAAACGCCGATGGCGGCAAAGATGGTCGTTTTGTCATCACCCCTCCGCTGTTTGCGATGCAAGGTAAGAAAGAGAATACCTTGCGCATTATTGATGCCACGAACAACCAGTTACCGCAGGACCGGGAAAGCCTGTTCTGGGTAAACGTAAAAGCCATTCCTTCGATGGATAAATCAAAGCTCAGCGATAACACCTTACAACTGGCGATTATCAGCCGCATCAAACTCTACTACCGCCCAACGAAACTGGCTCTGCCACCGGATCAGGCGGCGGAAAAACTGACCTTTAACCGTAACGGTTCATCGCTGACGCTCAACAACCCGACGCCGTATTACCTGACGGTGACCGAACTCAATGCCGGTACGCGCGTGCTGGAAAATGCGCTGGTGCCGCCAATGGGTAAAACCTCGGTCAAGTTGCCACCTGATGCCGGTAGCAACATTACCTACCGGACGATTAATGACTATGGCGCACTGACCCCGCAAATGAAGGGCGTTCTGCGTTAACACAGGGGCCGTCCACCAACAGGACTCCCCCGCACATTACAATTAAGAACTGACAGCCGGGCGACTTCGGACCGGAGGGACTATGTCACATCTCAAATACGGACTGGACCGTTTGGGTTCCCAACGCGCCCGGCGCAAAGCATTCTCTATTTTTGTCCTTGCGCAGATACCATTGGCGCTTTGCCTCGCGGGTTTCGCGCGGGCAGATCTCTATTTTAACCCCCGTTTCCTGGCCGACGATCCCTCGGCCGTTGCGGATCTCTCTGGATTTGAAAACGGGCAAGAGGTGCCGCCTGGCGCCTATCGCGTGGATATCTATCTGAACGATGGCTTTATAACTACCCGCGACGTCACGTTTAACGCTGGCGCAAACGGTCATCGACTGGAACCGTGCCTGACCCGTAGCCAGCTCGCTGGCATGGGGGTCAGCACGTCGGCCATCACCGGTATGGATACGCTGGCGTCCGACGCCTGCGTACCGTTGACGGAAATAGTCAAAGATGCCACCACCCGCTTCGATGTCAGCCAACAGCGCCTGTACCTGAGTGTCCCGCAGGCTTTCATGGGCAATCGCGCGCGCGGTTATATTCCACCGGAACTCTGGGATGACGGGATTAACGCCGGTTTGCTGAACTATAACTTTACCGGCAACAACGTACATAACGATGCCAGCGACAGCAGCAATTACGCGTATTTAAACCTGCAAAGCGGCCTCAACCTTGGCGCCTGGCGTCTGCGTGATAACACCATCTGGAGCTACAGCAGTGGCGGTAACGCGTCCAGTAATGAGAATAAGTGGCAGCATGTGAACAGCTGGCTGGAGCGCGATATTACCCCCCTGCGCGCCCGCCTGACGCTTGGCGACAGCTACACCAACGGCGATATCTTCGACGGGATTAACTTCCGTGGCGCCCAGTTAGCCTCTGACGACAATATGCTGCCGGATAGCCAGAAAGGCTTTGCGCCGGTCATCCACGGCATTGCGCGCGGCACGGCGCAGGTCTCTATCAAACAAAACGGCTATGAAATCTACCAGAGCACGGTGCCGCCGGGCCCCTTCACAATTAACGATCTCTACGCCGCAGGCAACGGCGGCGATCTCCAGGTCACCATCAAAGAGGCCGATGGCACCAGCCAGGTCTTCAGCGTGCCGTGGTCTACGGTGCCAATGTTACAGCGTGAAGGGCACACCCGTTATGCAGTGACCGCTGGTGAATACCGCAGCGGCAACGACCAGCAGGAAAAACCAAAGTTCTTCCAGAGCACCCTCCTGCACGGGCTCCCGGCAGGCTGGACGCTGTATGGCGGCACCCAACTGGCCGACAACTATCGCGCCTTCAATTTAGGGGTCGGTAAGAACATGGGCGAGTTCGGCGCGGTTTCGCTGGATGCAACTCAGGCCAACGCCACCCTGCCTGACGACAGCTCTCACCAGGGGCAATCGATACGCTTCCTTTATAACAAGTCGCTCTATGAGACCGGCACCAACGTCCAACTGGTGGGATACCGTTATTCCACCCAGGGCTATTACAGCTTTGCCGACACCACTTACCGCAGGATGAGTGGCTATGATGTTGAAACCCAGGATGGCGTGATTCAGGTCAAACCCAAATTCACCGACTACTACAACCTTGCTTATAACAAGCGGGGCAAGGTTCAGATGAGCATAACGCAGCAGTTGGGACGCACTGCCACACTGTATGTGAATGGCAGCCGTCAAACTTACTGGTCAACCAACAAGGCCGACGAACAGCTACAGCTGGGGTTAAATGCCGCCGTTGACGATATCAACTGGACGCTGAGCTACAGCCTGACCAAAAACGCCTGGCAACAGGGCCGCGACCAGATGTTAGCGTTCAACGTCAATATTCCGTTCAGCCACTGGCTGCGTTCCGACAGCAAATCCGTCTGGCGGCACGCAAGCGCCAGCTACAGCATGTCGCACGACCTGGATGGCCGGATGACTAACCTGGCCGGTCTTTACGGCACGCTGCTGGAAGACAATAACCTGAGCTACAGCATGCAAACCGGTTATGCCAGCGGTGGCGAAGGCAACAATGGCGGAACCGGCTACGCGGCGATGAACTATCGCGGCGGCTACGGCAACGCTAACGTGGGCTACAGCCACAGCGATGGATTTAAACAGCTGTACTACGGGATGAGCGGCGGTGTACTCGCCCATGCCAACGGCATCACCTTAAGCCAGCCATTAAATGACACGGTAGTGCTGATTAAAGCGCCTGGCGCCGGAGACGTGAAAGTCGAGAACCAGACCGGCGTACGTACCGACTGGCGCGGTTATGCCGTCATGCCGTACGCCACTGAGTACAGGGAAAACCGCGTCGCGCTGGATACCAACACCCTGGCGGATAACGTCGATCTCGATGATGCGGTGGTCAGCGTCGTGCCGACCCACGGCGCCATCGTCCGCGCCGAATTTAAAGCCCACGTCGGGGTAAAAATCCTGATGACGCTGACGCACAACGGCAAACCCGTGCCATTCGGCGCTATGGTCACTTCCGGCGATAACCAGAGCGGCAGCATCGTGGCAGATAACGGCCAGGTCTACCTGAGCGGCATGCCGCTGGCGGGAAGCGTTCAGGTGAAATGGGGCGAAGGCCCGGGGGCTAACTGCATGGCCCGGTATCGCCTGCCGGAAGAGAGCCAGAAACATGTGCTGAGCCAGCTCTTTGCAGAGTGCCGTTAAGGAAGGAATGATGATGAAAAAACCACTGTATTTCCTCGGCGCTGTGCTGACGCTGGCCTGCGTCAATGTCTTCGCCGCCGACAGCACGATTACGATTAGCGGCTACGTCCGCGACAATGCCTGCGCTGTCGCGGGAGAGTCAAAAGATTTTACCGTTGACCTGATGAATAACGCTGCCAAACAGTTTAATGCGGTGGGGGCGACAACCCCGCTCGTCCCATTCCGTATTGTCCTCTCTCCCTGCGGTAACTCGGTTACGGCAGTCAAAGTCGGCTTTACCGGCACGGAGGATGGCAGCAACACCAGCCTATTGAAGATCGATAGCGGTGCCTCGGCAGCCGCAGGCATGGGCGTGCAGATCCTCAATAACCAACAGACGATGCTGCCACTCAACGCCGCGTCATCATCCATCGCGTGGACCACGCTCACGCCTGGGCAGACCAACATCCTCAACTTTTATGCACGCCTGATGGCTACGCAGATTCCGGTCACCGCCGGGCACGTCAATGCCACAGCAACATTCACGCTTGAATTTCAGTAACCGGAGGCTGAGATGAAACGCAACTATGTAGGGTGGCTTCTGGCAAGCGTACTGACAGCGGCTTCTTCAGGGCTTCAGGCCGCTGATATCACGATTACCGTCAACGGGAAGGTGGTGGCGAAGCCGTGCACGGTGTCTACCACCAATGCCGCCGTTGACCTCGGCGACCTGTATACCTTCAGCCTGGTAACCGCAGGTTCGGCTTCCGCCTGGCACAGTACCGCGCTGGAACTCACTAACTGTCCGATCGGCACCTCCCGGGTCATCGCAACCTTTAGCGGAACCGCAGACAGCACCGGTTATTACAAAAACCAGGGGACCGCCGGCAATATTCAGCTCGAATTGCAGGATGACGCAGGCACCACGTTAAACAATGGCGCCACGAAATCCGTTCAGGTGGATGACTCAACGCAGTCCACCCGCTTTCCGTTACAGGTCAGAGCGTTAACGGTCAACGGCGGTGCCACCCAGGGAACTATTCAGGCGGTGATTAGCGTCACCTATACCTACGCCTGAGTCAGGAGAGTTTGTCATGAAAAAAATCATCGCGCTATTCACCACGCTGCTGCTGATGGGTTGGTCGCTGGATGCTGCGGCATTCACCTGTAAAGTCAATGATACCGGGCAGACCATGACCTCAGGGTCAGCGAATGTCTATGTAAACCTGACGCCATCTGTTGGAGTGGGTCAAAACCTGGTCGTAGATTTATCCTCTTCAGTTTCCTGTAAAAACGACTCCTCCGGCGGCTCTATCATTGACTACATCAATTTAACCAGCGGTTCCGCCTTCGGTGGCGCGCTTGCGGCGTTTACGGGGAGCGTTTACTGGGCGGGGAATACGTATCCTTTGCCGATGAACGGTAATTCATCCGTCTATACCATCACTCATACGGATTATCGCGGATTGCCGCTGCGCATGTATATGACCGCGACCGGAGCAGCGGGAGGCGTCGTCATCAACTCTGGCGAACTCATCGCGCAATTGAATATGCATAAAGTGGCCAGCGACGGAAACCCGAATAATTTCATCTGGAATATTTACGCCAACAATAATGTTGTTGTCCCTACTGGGGGATGCGACGTATCAGCGCGTGATGTCACCGTGACGCTTCCAGACTATCCCGGCTCAATGGCCGTGCCGGTCACTGTCCACTGTGCGCAAAACCAGAACCTCGGCTATTACCTTTCAGGTACGACCGTCGATGCCGCCAACTCTATCTTCAGCAACACCGCGTCCTCCTCAGCGGCGCAGGGTATCGGCGTTCAGATGACCCGATACGGTAGTGTTGTTCCCGCTAACAACACCGTAGCACTGGGCACGGTCGGCACATCGCCGGTAAATCTTGGCTTAACCGCGACCTACGCGCGCACCAGCGGCCAGGTCACGGCGGGCAACGTCCAGTCGATCATCGGGGTGACATTTGTTTACCAGTAACCCTCCCTCCCCGCTGGAGAAAACAAGGGTGGACTATATCCTGTCTCCCTGTTCAATGGCGGCGGAAGGACTCGCCAGAATGATGACCTGCGGTCAACGGCGACCGGTGCTGCTGCAACACCAGACGCAGGAGCGCCTTTCGCTACAGCTAACATCCGAGGTCGGAAGGATTGTCGTTTTTCTCCCTGACGATCCTTACTGGCTGCTGTTTATTCTTAAGGAAGCCGCCTTCCTGCTTGCTGAGGCAGAAACACCGCTGCCCATGCTGATCCTTAGCCGTAGTCCATCCGCCTGGCTATGGCAAACGCTGCTCTACCATGTTCCTGATAAACGGCAACTTACCGCCGTCCGGGCGGTCGCCTCCGACCTTCCTGGGGAACAACTGGCAGCGCTGCTACAGGGTGACTTCCTGCAATACCCGAAACTCCAGCAATTGTCCTTTTTAGACGCGCAGATACAGGGCAAACCGGCAGCGGGGTTAAGTAAAACGGAATTGAGCGCCACCCTCTCTCTTCTGTACGGGTACAGCATCAACACACAGGCGAAGATCCGCGGTGTGAGCCAGAAAACACTTTATAATCAAAGAACGTCAGGACTAAAAAAGATGGTGGCGTCTCACCCGCATCTGATTACCCGCTTTCCTGGAAGCCAGAGCAAGACTCACAACAAGCAGCTCATCGCCGCGCTATCTCCCTTTGAGCGCGAATTTATCCATGCCATTCATAGTCAACAGGTATTCCCGGTATTTCAACCCATAACCGACGGCCACCTGCGGTTGCAGGGGGTTGAAATCCTTTCCCGCTGGAGAAGAGGCGACAACGTATTGCTTCCCGGCGAATTTCTGCCGCAGATCCACGCCGAATACGCCTGGCTTCTGCTCACGGCCTTTGTGCTACAAATAGCAATCCAGAACATTAACCAACACCAGGGTAAGTTCTGGTTCTCAATAAATATTCCACCCTGCATCGCCAACCACGAAAACCTGCTGCGGATGATGGAAACGGCGCGCCAGCAGCTACAGCAGCCGCAATGGTCGGGTAGATTAGTGCTGGAATTTGCAGAAACGGTCGATCTGCATCAGCAAGGAAGAACAGCAGAAAATATGGACAAAATCCAACGGCAAGGCTTTCGCATCTTCCTCGATGACTGCTTTTCACACAGCAGCGTAATGTTTCCCGTCAGGACAATCCGCTTTAGCGGCTACAAGCTGGATATGAGTATCGTGAATGATTTTCAACGCGATCCACATGCACTGGCGCTGATAAAGAGTCTGCTCTATTACTGCCAGTTGACGCAGAGCCGCTGTATTGCCGAAGGCGTCGATAGTCTGGAGAAATTCAATCAGTTGAAAGCGCTGGGAGTTGACCGCTTTCAGGGCTATCTTTTCTCGCCGCCCATCACTCACGATCGTCTGCCGGAGATAATCCAGCAATTTTTACCGAAACATCCCGCACCTCGCTGAACGTACGCTGCGCCTTACTGGTTTCATAGAGCGCCGCATGACAGGGGATAACTTTTCTGAGACCGACGTGTTCCACGGTCCGGCGAAGGGCTAACCCCATCATGCTGCGCGTTTCGTTATACCGCTTTTCAGAGTTTGAAGCTGCCGACCACTTTTTCAAGCATCTCGGTTTGCGATTCCATTGACTGGGCCGCTGCGGCAACCTCTTCTACCAGCGCCGCATTCTGCTGGGTCGCGCTATCAAGCTGAGTAATGGCGATATTAATCTGCTCAATTCCGCGACTTTGCTCATCGCTTGAGGAACTGATCTCAGAGATTAAAACGCTCACGTCTTCAACCTTCTCCATTAAGCCGTCCATTGTCGTACCCGCCTGGCGAACCAGACCGCTACCTTGCTCAATACTGCTGACCGATTCTTCAATGAGCTTCTTAATTTCCTGCGCGGACTGGGCGCTTCGCTGCGCAAGAGAACGCACCTCACCGGCAACGACGGCAAAACCACGGCCATTCTCACCGGCCCGCGCCGCTTCAACCGCCGCGTTCAGCGCCAGAATATTGGTCTGGAACGCGATGCCATCAATTACGCTGATGATTTCCACCACTTTTGAGGATGAATCATTGATGTTGCTCATTGTGGCAACCACGTCATTGACCACTGAAGCTCCCGCCTTCGCCGCGTCGGAAGCCTGTGTCGCCAGCCTGTTCGCCTGCAACGCATTCTCCGCATTTTGCCGTACGGTGCTGGTGAGTTGCTCCATCGACGCCGCCGTTTCAACAATGGAAGCGGACTGTTCTTCCGTACGGGAGGAGAGATCCAGGTTGCCTCCGGCGATCTGCCGCGAAGCGGAAGAAATTGCCGAGGAGCTGTGCCCAACCTGCTGCATCAAATCCTGAAGGAACGCGATGAATTTATTAAAGTTATTGATGATGGCATTAAATTCCGGGCTTTTGCTTTCCACAAGCCGTTGCGTGAGATCGGCGCCGCCGCCGGATAGCGCCTCTATGTTCCTGTTCAGCAGCGTCACATTCCTGAAAATGTTGCGCACAATCAGCATCAGGACAAGAACAATGATAAGGCCGATCACCGTCTGTACGAGCGTGAGTGTTGTCAGTATCGCATTAGACTGGCGCACCAGGTTGCTGCTGGGCGTATCAAT
This sequence comes from Citrobacter sp. CK181, assembly GCF_030333595.1. NCBI lineage: Bacteria > Pseudomonadati > Pseudomonadota > Gammaproteobacteria > Enterobacterales > Enterobacteriaceae > Citrobacter > Citrobacter sp. CK181. The sequence goes on from NZ_JAOWFN010000006.1 coordinate 507,963, forward strand.
CACCAGATACCACGGGCTGCCTTCTATCGACAAAACAAACAGCGAATGGGCGCCGTCTTCGCCGTCATAGCCGCCCTCATATTCCGCTTTTTGCCCCTGGCTCAGCAGATTGAGCAGCGGTAAAGCTGACGGAATATTCAAATCGCGCACATTCATCAATGCGGTATTGCCTTGAGTCGGCGCGCCGTTCCCAACAATTTTGCCATCAGACTCAACAATTAATACGGTTCCCTCGACCGCCTTCCCCATCTCTTTTGCCAGTTGGTTAAAAAAGCCCAACGTCACATCGATAGTGGCGACACCCCAGGCCTTTCCCTCTTTCCAGATTGTCATCGCGCAGTTGGTTCTCGGCTGCGGGCTGGCCGAATCCTGGTAGGCTTTGGCCCATGCACACTCACCTTTTGGCGCAGCCATACCGTCTTTATACCACGGCTGTTCCCAGTATTTTTCTGACTCCGGCTGGTTCCAGACCGTATTAAGCTGGAGCACGCCACCGGCATCGCGCGCATAAAAAGTGCTGAATTTGTCGCGGCCCGGCTCGCGCAGCCCGGGTAATGGCCAGATGCCGCCGCCAAAAACGTTCAGATCGCCATACTGGTTCACAAACAGCGGCAAGAGCGCGTCAATTTGATCGCTCTGAAGCCCGGAAACCAGTTCGGTGATCGTGCGCTGCTGCGCTTTAACGCGGTTCATTTGCTCTTTTATCGCGTCACTTTGCAGCTCGACCGTGGCTCTTATATTTCTGGTTTCCGTTGCAATAATCTGCGGAGAGACAAATTGTTTGATAACAACAAACGTAACCAACAGTAATATAACAAAAAAACTTATAAGCAGGAGTGTCACTCGGGCTTGAGTTGTTTTCCACATCATGGGGTAGGGTCTCGATCGGTTTGGATAAGTGTTATAACGACATTTATCCGCAATTCTTTACTTATTTCGATCGCTCTGAATAAGGTTTTCCCCACATAAAATAAAAACAGCATTTTAATTAACCGTCGTCCATCTGACCTTGTATAAGGCCGCACATCCGCTTTCAAAAATAATTAAATACATATCATGAAGTTGCACAATCCGCGCAATGCATCGCAGGCTAATGAAGTTTTATTTTTCAACTTATGATGTCAGTTTTATTCCTTACCTTTATTTTTTATCGCCTTGTATTTTTTATTAATACGCCCGGCCCCGCTCCGGCGCGACTGCCGAAGCGGGGCATTCATAGCCAAAAACTAGATAGCACGGCGTTTATAAGGACGATAGTGCGGTAGCCAAAAATGCGCCGTAATGCGCTGTGTTAGCACAGCATCATCCAGCGCATCCGCTACGCCAGACAGCTGCGCCGCCTTCCCCACTTCAAAGGCAATACGGCGGGTTACGTCGCATATCATGTTGATTTCCGGCAGCAATCCTCCGCCATGATGACGCACCGAAGGCGAGGCGTCGGCAAGCGCGCGGCTCGCCGCCATCAGCATCGTTTCCGTGATCCTCCTGGCGCCGCTGGCAATCGCGCCAAGACCAATGGCAGGAAAGATATACACGTTATTACACTGCGATACCGGTATCGTACGTCCGGCAAAATCTACCGGCTCACAAGGGCTTCCCGTTGCGATAATCGCCTGTCCATCAGTCCAGCGGACAAGGTCCTGCGGCCGGGCCTCCATTCTGGAGGTCGGGTTAGACAACGGCATAATAATCGGGCGTTCGCAGTGGCGATACATCGTACGCACCACCTCTTCAGTGAACAGCCCCGCCTGCCCTGAAACGCCCAACATCACGCCAGGTTTCGCGTTATGAATGACCTCCAGCAAGGACGGCGTCGCGCCAGCGTATGCCCATCCAGATAGCATTTCAGGAGGCTGCGCCAGCGGAACCTGAAAATCAGCCAGCGACGAGGCGGTGGTCATCACCAGGCCGTCGCGATCCACCATGAAAATCGTTTTGCTGGCCTCTGCGGCGTCCATACCTTCGGCCACCCGGCAGGCGATGATATGGCGGGCAATGCCGCAACCCGCCGCCCCTGCGCCAACGATGACCATCGTCTGCTGATTAAAATCACGCTGGCTGGCGCGGCAGGCCGCTAAAATTGTCGCCAGCGCGACCGACGCCGTTCCCTGAATATCATCATTAAAACAGCACAGCTCATCACGATAACGATGCAGCAAAGGAACCGCAGTATGCTGGGCAAAGTCCTCAAATTGCAGCAATACATCCGGCCAGCGACGTTTCACCGCAGCGATGAACATACCGATAAACGCAAAGTAGTCTTCACCGGTGATGCGCGGATGCCGCCAGCCCATATAGCGGGGATCGTCTAATAATCGCGGATTGTTTGTCCCGACATCCAGCATAACGGGCAACGTATGCGCCGGATTTACCCCGCCGCAAACGGTATACAGCGACAGTTTGCCAATCGGTATCCCCATTCCCCCAACGCCCTGATCGCCCAGTCCCAGAATGCGTTCCCCGTCCGTCACCACAATCACTTTGATATCGTGTCTCGGGATATCATGCAGAATATCGTCAATTCGTTCGCGATCGGGCCACGAAATAAAGACCCCTCTGGCGCGACGATAAATCCCGGAAAACTTTTCACAGGCCGCGCCAACAACCGGGGTATAAACAATCGGCAGCATTTCCGGGAGATGTTTTTTCAGCAGGTAATAAAATAGCGTCTCATTCGTATCCTGGATATTACGCAAATAAATATGCCGCGCGTTATCAGACTCCGCCTCCAGATATTGTTGGTAAGCGCGTTCCGCTTGCTCATCAATATTTTCGATAGCGCAGGGCAGCAATCCATTAAGATTAAAATCATTCCGCTCTTGCTGAGTAAAACTGCTCCCCTTATTCAATAACGGCGATTCCAGTAACAGTTTCCCCGTAAACGGGACGTATAAAACATCGTGTGTCACGTTGCTGTCCATGAGTTAAATCCGGTAATAAGAAAGCGTTAAATCAGCACATAGTTGGCAATCAACATCGCGGCAATCCCCGCCAGCGCCGGGAGCAGCGTTCTTCTGACGATCATAAACGGTGAGCATTCGCCCGCTTTGCTCACGGCGATAATGATGCCTGCAACCGGAGAAATAGAGCGCCCCATTCCCGCCATCAGTTGCATAGGCAGAATCATATTGACCGCGCTTTCACCAAACTTCGCCGCGATAGAGGGCGCCAGCCCGGAAAAGGAGAAGAATGCCGCCACGCCAGAACCGGTTAATACCGCAGTAACGCCTACCAGCGCCGTCATCACCAGCGTCATACTGGTAAAGCCCAGACCAGCGCTTTGTACAGACTGAAGGAGATAGTCCACTGCGCCGATTTTCTGTAGCCCCTGGGCATAGATATCCGCACAGACCAGTAAAGAAACGATACTGGTAAACATGCTTCCCATTCCTTTGAAAAATACCTGCAACCCTTTGCAACAGGCGCGGAAATCACGCGTGGTGAACAGCTCGAAGAAAAAAGCGACCACCGCCCCGAGGATCATCGCCGTCACAACGTCAATTTTGATGGATGCGATCGCCAGCGGGCTGAAAACCAGAACCAGAATGACGGGCAATACAGGCAGCAGCGCATAAATGGCGGGCACTTTGCGTCCTTCCTCTTCCGCTTCGGCAACCTCTTCCGTCCCCGGAACAAACCCATCTTTTTTATCGAAATATTTGGCGGTAAAGAAAATCACCACCGCGACGGCCAGCATAACCACAACCGCCACCGGCATCTGATAGTGCGCAAAGTAAATCGCGCTTTCCATTCCGGCATGTTTGGCCGCAAGATTCGCCGTTCCAACCGCCGGGCCAAGATCCATAAACGCGCACAGGCCGATCATCGCGGCAGCGGACGCTTTACTGACGCCCAGCCGCACCAGAACGGGAAAGAACGTCACCAGTAATAACATCGCCAGCCCGGCAGCGCTGGAGATCGCCACATGCAGAAGCTGCGCGCAAATGTAGCCCAGCGCAAGAATAAGATAAGGCGCTTTAATGACCTGCAAGGGACGAATACACATATTCACCATCGCATTCGAGGCTTTGATGTGATCCATATAACTGGCGAATCCCCCCGCAGCCATAATAATTAAGCCGATACCCGCGATTTGCGTGGTCAAAGACTCTTTTGCAAAACTGAAGATATCCAGCCAGGTTGACCCGGTAGATTTTGCTTTACCATAAAGAATACTATTCTCTGGGTAAAACAGAACGGTAACTGTTAATAACGCCAGCCCCGCGAATAATAACACAGTTTGCGGCTGGTAATTTTTCACAATTAACCACGCGGCAATTACTGTTATCACTATTGCTATAATAAATGCAGTCATAACAACAATCCCTATACCATACAAATCAGAGATGTCAGCCTTATGCAAGCAGCGTTTTCACCAACAGCTAAAAACCTGCTCATACATATTGCCATGAGAATATGTCCGTCAGTTCACGGTATTAAATAATTGTACTGTCGATTTAATCGTAATAAACCACCGTGCTATAAAATATGGGAAAGGGCTTTTCCCATATTTTTTTGTGAGTAAGATCGCATCTTATCTACATGGGGCGCGATCCCGCAGAAAATAAGACGTTTTACTAAATTGCCAGCCACGGAATGATTGACGGCAGAGGTATCTTTTCATATAACAATCTCAATATAAAACGTCACCGGGTACTGCACATGTACAGAAAAAACACATTAAGTCTGGATGAGTATAATTCACTCACCCAAAATATTGGTGACCTGACCGAGTCTGAATGTCGGCTTAATGACTATATTAATAAACACTTCAGCGAATTACCTTATCATGGGATTGTCGATCTTTCCCAGAATGCCGCCGTGAGCAAAGCAACCATCGGGCGCTTTCTGAATAAAGTTGGTTTTACTGGCTATGCAGCTTTCAGAAGAGCGCTGGATACCACGCTGTCAAAAAACAAAATCGCCGCGCCTTTTGAGAAAAACAGTCGCCAGCGACCTAAAAACACCACCAAAACAGAACAGATTGTTGATACCTTTAATAATAAAGTCACTTCATTATTTAATGGTTTTAAACAGACTATCAGCATCGATAGCCTGAATAAATTCATCGAACTGGTACTCAACAGCCAGCGCCATATTTATGTGGTCGGCCCTTCCTCCTCCCACGCGATGGCGCTGCATTTTTGTACGTTGTTAAAGTACTTTCGCAGCAACATCACTCTTCTGCCTACCGACATCAGCGAGCTGCCCAAGTGCCTGATAAACATCGAACCAGATGATGTTCTGATCGTATTCTCCTACTATCGCTTTAACCGGGTCGCACTCAATATCGCGAAATGGTTCAGAAAGAAAAATGCGACCGTCGTGCTGATCACCAATTCTGATGCTAATCCTTACGGTAAATTCTGCGATCTTCAGTTTGTACTGCCAAGCGACGTGGAGTCCATTTTTCAAAGCCGAATTCTCGGTTTCTTTTTTATCGAACTGATTCTGCATCTGGCTTATGAGAAGAGTGACAATGAAGGCAACTTTGCCCAACTGGAAGAGTTGTTTCTCTTCTTTGAGACATTTTCCGCTTCTTCACATAATACCTGACCAGCAGAGTCGGGAGGGACGCTCCCGACATAAAGCGCTACGCAATATCGATAACTTTCATTTCATCAAACCGCGCGAGGGTCTCGGCAATCAGCGCATCGTTGCAACCAATATAAGACAACGGCTCGCAGGCATCGGCAATTTCTTCTGCGGATAACGACGCCCGAATTTCCGGGCTGGCGTGGACAATGTCGATAAGACTTTGCTCACCATTCGCCTGACTGAGCAGCGCTTTAACTAAATTATAAGCGGGTTCTCGCCCTATTTTGTTCGCCAGACTCATCGTAATCGATTCCGACATAATGAAAGATTTCGAGCAGTCAAAATTAGCGCGCATTCTGTCTTCATTCACAATAAGGTGGGAAAGCAGCTTTTTGGCCCGGCTAAGACTGACCGATAAGGCGTTCGACGCCTCGGGTAGAATCGTCCAGTTCAATACTCTCATCGACGCCGCGCGCACATCCTGCTGATCCAACATCGCAGGCGCGCCGGAGGCGTACATCCAGCCCATCCTCGCCAGCGTCTGAATCATATTGCTGGCGCGCGGATTAGCCTTGTGCGGCATGGTGCTGGAGCCCCCACCGCCCTCGCCTTCAAGCACTTCCGCGATGGGGGTGCGTCCCAGGGTTTCCACGTCATTCGCCAGGCGGCAGAGTGTACCGTGAATCAGCGCAAAGCATTGAACCACTTCAACAATTGCATCCTGGCTGGCATTGTTTATACCACAGGGAACGTTTAGCCCCAGCGCCCGCATCAACCGCTCACGCGTCGCCATTCCCTGAGAACCGACGGAGGCAAGATTCCCCACCGCGCCGCCAAACAGACCCGTAATCGCCCGGGGATAGAGCTGTTGCAGCCGGTTCAGATGCCGATTCACCTCCGCCAGATAGCCGGAGACATGCAGCCCCCAGGTCGTGGCGGAGGCATCAACCGAATTGGTGCGCGCAACCATAACGGTGCGGGCATGCTTTAAGGCCATGCCCTTCATCTCTTCCCCTACCTCAATCAGTTGCTGATATACCCGTTGCAGCGTCTGCTGTAATCGCATCGCCACGCCGGAGTCCAGAAGATCCTGGGTGGTGCATCCCCAGTGGAGATAGCGGCTAACCAACGGAGAGCCAGCAGCCGAAATCTGGTCGATCAAGGGCTTAATCGCCATGCCCACCGTTTGCGTTCCCTGGGCTAAGGCAGGCCAGTTTATCTCGATGTTCTGACATGCCTGCTCGATTTCAATCGCCGCCTGTTCAGGAATAATGCCCAGCTCGCTTTGCACGCGCGCTACCGTTGCTTCAAACGTCAACCAGCAGCGAAGCAGATTGTCGTCAGACCAGATTTCCCGCATCCGACTCTCGGTAAAGAGCGATGAATAGAGGTCAGAATCAAATACTGTTGTTTGCTTACCGTACATACTGCGACTCTCCGGCAATATAAAGCATCTTAATATAAAAGGTCGTGAATGAATCTTGCGGGATCGGCCAACTGATTAACAGGGGAAAATAAAATTCCCATTCATAAAATACGTCATGAGAATTTTGTTTTCCCTTTTTAACACCCGAAAAACACAAAAATGAGATAGCTATCACAATGAGTTGCCTTGTTAGTGCAACGCGTATTTCGCTTTGCTTTAACTTTTCGCAAATAATCACCATTAAATTTAGCAACACGATAAAACAGGACATCGTTATGCGCTAAAAATCACATTTTGTAATGAGAAAAAATAATTCCCATATCATGACTTTCCTTTTTTCCAGAACAATCCCCCCTGCGATAAACCGCTCACTCGAACAGACAAATAAGCTAACTATTGTTTTCTGGGGATGCTATGAAAATAAAAATTATTTCACTCATTCTACTGGCGGGGATGACAACCTCCTCATATGCGATGAGTATCTATAATAAAGATGGAAATACGCTGGATATTTATGGCCGTGTAGAAGGTAAAATTGCCAGCGGAGAAAACTCTTATGCCGGAAGCGAAACGCGAACGAATCTGGGTGGCCGTCTGGGGATTTACCTCACCCGGGATTTGGATTTTATCCCCGAGACAAAGATCGTGGGCCGTCTGGAATGGCAGGTGCGAACCGAAAAAAACGACAGCAATACCGGGGATAGCGATTTAAAAGCGCGCTACTCCTATATTGGTTTGTCCAATAAAACCTGGGGCGAACTGATTGTCGGCAGGACCAAAAACCCGTTGTATCAGGTCATGAAAATGACTGATAAATATAAAAACTTTACGCCGAATATTTACAGCTACGGCATCACCACCATTGATGACTCCTACCAGTTCAACCGCCAGGACGGCACCGTACAATGGAATGCTAAATTTGCAGGCAATGAGATACAGCTGGCGTGGGTCGCGGGCAATGGCAGCAGTAATGAAGCCCTGGATTATGGCGCAATGGCCAGTTACAGAAACACGCTCAGACTGGGGGATTTCAGACTCACACCGGCGATTGCCGCCAGCCGTTATAAACGCCAGGATGGCGTAAAAACCACCGATGGCCGGAATCAAAACGACCAGATCATGGCAGGCTTGCAGCTCAGCTATAAGAACGTTGAAGCCGCCGTCACCGCATTACGCACATCCATTGCGCGCGATAATAAAAACGACAATGACTTTAAAGGCATGGATTCATTACTGTCCTGGAAATACGGTAAATTTAAATTCCTTACCGGTTACAGTTTCCTGGATGAGAAAGATAAATCCGTCTATGAAAAAGAGGACTGGCGTGTCGAAACACAAATAACATTAGCCGATGATACCTGGTTATCATTTACTTACGATAAAGCCTTCGCCAATAAAAACCAAAAAGTCAATGATGACGCGCTCATCGTTGGACTCCGCTATGACTTCTGACAGGTGATTTATGAAAAGAATAATGCAGTTATCCCTTGCATCAACTTTTTTATTTGGCAGTTTATGTGTGCATGCTGATGCGCTATTAGCGCCCTCACCCTATGCAAAAATAGAGGGGGATAATAAAATTGTCGCGCTGTATGGCAACTCTTTTACGTTCTATAACAACAATATTAATACCCGGTTGCGAGATCTGACGCGCTCTTTACTGCCGAATCACGCGAAAGGGTATAAATATCGGGGGATCACCATCTCAAGCGGTCATTTAGGCTGGCAAATTCATAATCTCGCCTATCAGAATACATTGCAAAAATGGGACGTTGTCATCTTGCAAGGCAACTCCACGGAGACGATCTCACAGAAAGAGAGCACCCGGCAGAATTTCATCGAATCCGCGACAAAAATGGCGGATATGGCGCATCAGGCAGGTTCAAAAGTCGTGTACTTCATGACCTGGGCAAAGCGGGATCAACCAGAAGATATACAGAAACTTGCTGACGCCTATGTTTCCATTGCGCAGAAAACTGGCGGCTATGTCGCGCCGGTCGGCCTGGCTTTTGAAAAAGCGCGTAAATCACACCCGGAAATTAATCTTTATTACCACGATGGCGTACACCCTTCCATCGCAGGAACCTATTTAGCCGCCTGTGTGTTCTTTGCCACGCTGTATAACCAGTCGCCAGTGGGCGGAGCGCTGCCCGTAGACACGGATATGACCCCAGCCACCGCAAAAGCATTGCAGCAGATTGCGTGGGAAACCGTCAGCGAGTTTCAGAAATCATCATAGCCGGTTCGGTTGCCCGATGGCGCAAGCTTATCGGGCCTACAATCTCACCACACCGTAATACCGTAGGCCGGATAAGGCGAAGCCACCATCCGGCATTACCCGCACCACACCGTAGTACCGTAGGCCGGATAAGGCGAAGCCGTCATCCGGCATTACTACCGGGCATCCCTGCCCGTTTTTAACTCAGAAGTCGTAATTAACAGACAGTTTCAGGGTACGCGGTTCGCCACGGAACACATACACGCCATCGTAGTCGGATACGCCAGACCAGTATTGCTCGTTGGTGACGTTATCCACCCCTAAACGCCATACCATCTCATTCTGCTCCTGGTTTACGCGCATCCGGTAACGAACGCCGAGGTTAAGCGTGGTGTAACTGTCCAGCTTCTTCTCATTGGCGGCGCCGTCATACTGCGAGCCGGTGTGATTCAGTCGCGCGGTAGCGGTCAGCCCATCAACCTGCCGGATATCATATTCAGCACCGAGAACGGCGGTGAAACGTGGAGTACCGGAAGCATCATTCCCCTGGTTGACGCCATCCTGCGTTTTGGTCAGTTTCGGCTGTAACCAGGTCGCACTGCTGTTCAGACGCAGACCGTAAACCGGCTCACCAAACAGGTTAACTTCCACACCCCGGTTACGCTGCTCGCCATCGGTCGAATATTCCTGCGTCGTCTCGTTCTTAATCACGGACGGTTTCTTAATCTCAAACAGCGCCAGGCTACCGCCGACGGTGCCGAAATCAATTTTCACGCCCACTTCATTTTGCTTAGAGTGCAGAATACCGATGCTTTTACCGTAATCCGGCGACTCCTGATCGGTAATGTTTTCACCCGGCTGTAATGCCTCGGTGTGGTTGGCATACAGTGACACCGTGTCCCACGGCTTATATACGATACCGTAGGTCGGCATCCATCGACTTTCCGTATAGCGAGAAGCAGTGTCTTCTTCACCGGTCGCATTGCTGTAGTTACGCACCACCACTTTCTGATTACGCGCGGCGACGGTCAGCAGCACCTGGTCATCAAAGAATCCCAGCGTATCGCTGAGGAGATAACCCTGAGTACGGTTTCGGGAGGTTGTCAGCGGATCGTGATAGTTGCCGCCGGCGAGATCCCACTGCGGCATCGGCACGTCATGGTTGTCATAGATATTGGTCATGGAGCCAGGGTTGGCCCAGTTCATACGCCATGCCGTTTTATCGCGTTTGATCACCGCCGAATAGCCCAGGTTCACCTTATGGCTGACCGACCAGGTATCAAATTCGCCGCGAATACCCGCCATACTGCTGAACGCGTCAATAATACGGTTGGTATACAGCACATTGACGACAGCATCACCCGATCTGTCCAGTAATTTTGGCGCGGTATAAATCCCGGTTTCATGCGCATGTTGCGCCCCGGCGCCGCCGTAGACCGTCCAGTTATTCAGGATGTCGTATTCAGCGCGCGCCATACCGAACTGGTTAGTGATATCACTGTAGCCCCACTTCTGGCTGTAGTTATCCGTGTTGTTCGGTACATCCGGCACGAAATCGACGCCGCTTAAGTTAATTCCCATCGTCCCGCCGTGGAACGTCTTTTTCTGGGCGGCGACATCCAGCGAGGAGCGCAGTTTATCGCCGCGATAATCCAGCCCGAGGGCGGCCAGCGTCGTGCGCTTTTTCTCGTTATCAACGGCGGTTTCGCCTTCACGATGCAGAATGTTTACTCGCGCGCCAAACTGATTGTTATCGCCAAAACGACGACCGGCATCCAGCGTGGCGCCTACCTGAGTTGAAGAGGTGTAATCCACTCCCAGGCGCGTCAGCGGCAGGTCATCAGCATGTTTCGGCTCCATGTTGACCATACCGCCCACGCCGGAACTTGCTGCGCCGTTCACGAAAGAACTGGCGCCTTTAAACACTTCCACGCGCTCAAACAGCGAAGCATCCACGACCTGACGCGGCAGCACGCCAGCCAGACCGCCCCAGGTCACGTCATCCCCCGCCAGCTCAAAGCCGCGAATACGATAGTTTTCTGAGAAGTTCCCGTATCCCTGTACGGGCTGTACTGCGGCGTCGTTTTTCAGCACCTCGCCGATGGTCTTCGCCTGCTGGTCTTCCACCAGTTTTGAGGTGTAACCGATAACGTTAAACGGCACATCCATCGCTTTTTGTTCGCCCAGAACCCCCAGTCGTCCTCCGTGGGCAACCTGCCCCTCCAGGAACGCGGGCACCTGCGCGTCGCCACCGGCTTTAAAACCACTGTTTGCGGATTTGGCCTCAACGACCATCGTATCTTCTTTCCCGGTAGTGTCTTCTGCTGCGTAAACACCGTGAGCGGCGGCACCAATCGCGAATGCCAGCAAGGATTTTTGCAGAGAATAATTATTTTTTGCGCTGCTTTTCATCATTAATCTCATGAATACAAGGACACGAAAAAAACCCTTTAAAATGGGGTTTTATTGAATGAAACCCGAACAAAAATGCTCGTTTTATGTATGGGAAGGGTTTTCCATATATATGTTCTGTGTCCATCCTTGATACGAAGAATAATCACCGAAACCCGCACAGCCAACATGATAATGAGAGTGAAACTCATTATCAATGTTATTTAGATTTTTCATTGTGTGAACAACGGTTACGGGATTTATGGCATTGACACGATTAGCTGTAACGTTACACTAAACCGTTGTAGTTTATACTCTGCTATCCAGATGGCGATACTGAATGAGCCGCCATTCACCGATTGCTGCAAAGGAGATGTATGGCAAACATTCGAGATGTCGCAAAGCATGCGGGCGTTTCCGTCAGCACGGTGTCCAATGTGCTTAACGGCCGCGCCGATCAAATGCGCCCGGAAACGCTGGCGCGCATTCAGCAAAGCATGCAAACGCTCAACTATTTCCCCAACCGGGTCGCCCAGCAACTCAAAACGGGGCAGGCAAAAATGATCGGGTTACTGGTGCCATCCATCGTGAACCCCAGCTTTGCGGCACTGGCGCGTGAAGTGGATCTGGCCGCCAAAAAACACCTCTACCGCGTGCTGATCGGCAACACCTATCGCCAAATCGAAGAAGAAGAAGCGTTTCTGGAAGATATGTTTGCTCATGGCGTTCGCGGGATTATTGTGGCCGCCTGTGATATCGAAAAGCCGCATTTCGCCCGCGCGGCGGCGCAGGGCATGATAATGGTGAACTACGATGGCCGTATGCCCGCAAGCGTTGACTCTGGCGGTTTCGCGCTGGACAGCGTTTCAATGGATAACGTTGAGGCGGGCCGAATGGCGGCAGAGCATCTTATCGCGCGCGGGTGTCGCCGCCTCGCGTTTGCGACCGTCGCAGGGATGACCCCCAGCCGCGCGCATAAAATAGAAGGCTTTCTCAGCGCGGTACGCCAGCACAACATGTATCGTGAAGGGATGATCATCGAAGGAAAAGCGATGGCCGCCTACGGAGATACGGAAATGACCGAACTGGGCCGTTCTCTGGCGCAAACCCTCTGCCAGCAATCCCTTCGTCCTGACGGCATCGTCGCCATTAACGATGCGCTTGGCATTGGTTTGATGAGTGGTTTGCACGAAGCCCGCATCCGCGTGCCGGAAGAGATCTCTCTCGTCGGTATCGACAATATTTCACTCTCTGGCCTGGTTTACCCCGGCCTGACCTCTATTATGCCGCCGCTCACGGAGATGGCGGACGTGATGGTTGAGCGCCTGATCGCCCGAATAGAGACTCCGGTAATCCCTCCCGACGAATTTTTGTTTCCCCCTTCCCTGGTATGCCGACAATCGGTGCGGGAAGCGGAAAATATACGATGAGAATAACGCGAGAAGAACGTCGCGTTCTTCTCGTCTTCTCAGAGTAATGTCGGGCCGACGGTGAGGAGAATATTGGCAAAACGGCGGGTTTCGCCTGACGCAATCACCAGCAGCGTATCCGATGATTTCGCCAGCGCGTAAAACGCATTTCGCTCAACATGAGCAAGTTCCGTCATTTCTGAAAGCAGACCACGGTATTCACGCTCAATCGTGTTATCAAATTCAGCCGGGCTCGTCATTAACGTCGCTTTCTCTACGTTAATATAGCCAAGAATTTTCTCCAGAATCATCACGCTGCCAATTAAGCCGGGAGAAAAGTTAAGCCAGATAATACGTGCCTGCGGTGACGAGTTGGTCAGGAAAGAGTAATTCGCATCCGCGATCAGAATATTGGCTTTATGACCGCACTGCGCCAATGCCTGTAATAAATCAGGATGAATAATATCTGACTTTATCATAAAGAGTCCCTTTTAAATCAGGCGGGTTTTACAACCCGCCCGCTTTTACGCCCGATAAATACCGCCATTAATATCAATCGTCGCGCCGGAGACGAAACCATCATATTCAGAGGCGAGGAAACAGATTACCCGGGCGACATCTTCAGGCGTACCGGCGCGCCCCAAAGGAATAGCCTGAATCGTCTGGTCGGCAGACGCCTGCGTCGTATGCTGATTATGAAAACGGGTGCCCAGAATCAATCCTGGGGCCACGGCGTTCACCCGAATGCCAGATTCGCCCAGTTCGGCGGCAAGTGAGCGTGTCCAGGTCAAGACGGCGCCTTTCGTGGTGGAATAAACCAGAGAGCCCGCATGGCCGCCGGAACGACCGGCTAATGACGCCAGATTCACAATGCTCGCCCCATCTGGCGAGGCTTTCAGCCAGGGTAACGCCTGCTGGGTGACATTGAGCATCGTGGTCATATTCACGTCAATAACGGTACGCCAGAACTGTGGTTCGATCTCGCCGAGCCATTTTCGGGCGATAATTCCACCGACGTTATTCACCAGAATATCAATGCCGCCAAGAAACGCCGCGCCCTGTGCAACGCACCGCGCGGCATCTTCCTCATTCGTTAAATCAGCATAACCGCAAGCCGCCCGGCCTCCCTTTTGCTCCGCAATGGCCATTAATTCTCGTGGGCCTTCTTCGCCACTGAAATAATGAATATAGATATCACATCCGGCCTCAATTAATTTTCTGGCCGTTTCTTTACCAATACCCTGTTCCGCACCGGTAATAAAAACTTTTTTACCCACTAATGATCCCATTTCATACTCCACTTATTCAGATTTAAACATCGCCAGGCGATAACCTGTCGCGTTACTGCTATTTTCAGCGCGCGGACATCCCCGCCACTGAGCGTGGCGAATATCCGTAATGAATAATCAGTAGCCTGCCAGTCCAGGCAACCAGGTGGTTAATGGCGGTGCCATCGCCACAATGATGATGCCGACGAAAACAACCGCCAGATATTTCGCCATTGGCCGAATAACATGTTTCATCTCCACGCCGCAGATGGCGCAGGTGGTATACAGCCCTAATCCAATCGGCGGTGAAAATAAGCCAAAGCCCATCGCCAGAATCATGACAATACCGAAATGCAGCGGGTTAAACCCAAGCTGAATGGCGATTGGCACCAGGATAGGGGCGAAAATGATCAACGCTGGCGCACCTTCCAGAACCGCGCCAAAGATAATCAGAATCACAATGGTCAACAGCAGGAACAGCCAGGCGCCCTGCTCCATCCCAATCCCCACCAGCAGTTCAGCGATTTGCTGCGGAATCATCTGTATCGTCAGCGCATAAGAAAGGCTGGTCGCGCAGGCGACGATGAACAGCAGTACGCCGGACATGGCCGCGATATCAATAAACATTTTTACCGTCGCTTTCAGCGTCAGCTCGCGAAACGCCAGGCGACCGACAACGATGGCGTAAATCACCGCAAAGGCGGAGATTTCTGTCGAGGTGGCAATCCCCATCATCACCCCACGGCCAATCATAAAGATCATGACCAGCCCCACGGCGGCGCCAAGGTAGAGCTGCGCACGCGGGCGTAAAACCGGGTAAGCCTCGCTAACGTTAATTTTTCCGCCGAAACGATTGGCCGCGATCATCAGCAGTATCAGCAGGCAGACGGCGGGAACCAGGCCGGCGATAAACAGCGCGCCGATGGAGATATTCGCCACAAACCCCATGACGATCAGGTTTACGCACGGAGGAATGGTCTCCGCCATCACCGCCGATGCGGCGAACACCCCTGCGGCCTCTTCGCTGTCCTGCTTAGCGCGACGCACCGCAGGCATCAAGACACCGCCCACCGCAGCGACATCCGCCAGTTTGGAACCGGAAATCCCGGAGAAGAAGGCCATCGACAGCACGGTCGTCATGTTTAACCCGCCGCGAAAGCGCCCCATCCCGCGCACAATCAGCTCAACCAGACGCGTTGACATCCCGTTGATTTCCATTGCCGCCCCGGCAAGTAAAAAGAACGGAATCGCCAGCAGAACGAAGTGGTCTACCCCGGCGGCAACCTGCTGAGAGAAAAAGACAAACGGTAACGACGGATCGCAAATAAAGAACACCATTGCGGACATGCCCAGCGTAAACGCGATAGGCACACCGGCCAGGATACCCAGCGCAAAACAGATCAGCATCAGTCCCGCCGCCGCGCTGGCCGGATCGGCCATCAGCGAGAGTTTCAGATACCCCAGCGCCGCCAGCACCAGGATTCCGCCGCCGCTGAGCAGAACAACCCGCGCGCGTTCATGCAGCGCATGTTCCAGTGCGGCCACCATCATTACCACGGAACCGATCAACACCGGGATAACGTAAATCGTCTGCGGCAGGCCGGTCTCGGTCGTTTGTACCCGCGCGGCCTGCACCAGGTCATAACTGGAAATCACCAGCCCCACCGACACCAGAAACAGCACCCAACGACTGGCGTGGATAACATAAGGGCGCACCTGCTCGGGCAAAAAACGCAGGAACAGATCGACGCCAATATGCCCGCCTCTGCCTGTGGACGTGGCCACGCCAAAAAAGACGAGGGCAATCATCAGCGCACGCGCCACCTCTTCCGCCCAGTGAATCGGTGAATGCAATGCGTAGCGCCAGATAACGGATGCGAATACCACCAGTACGTTGATAAACAGCACCAGTGCCCCGGCCCAGGATGTTAAGGTCGTTAAGCCTCTGCTCAGTCGGCCTAACAGCATCAGCAAAGCATTTTCATCCTTTGCTTTCATAGAGATATCTGCCATGTTGGACTCCTTTCATGGGCTTACCGGGTGATACCGCCGACCCACCCCAAAACCGGCTGAATCGGCGGCTCACGTATTACGACTTATCGCCTGGCGCCGCGGCGGTAATCTCATCAACAATCGGTTTCATATCAGGATATTGATCGAGGAATGCCTTCCAGACCGGCTGCACCTGCTGCGCAAAGTACGCGCGATCGGTCTCGCGGAATGTCACCCCTTTGGCTTCCAGGTTTTTAATCGCTTCCTGCTCTTTCTGGCTTGCCTGCTGGCGCTCGTACTCTGTGGCTTCCTGCGCCGCCGCAAGGACATCGGCCCGCAGCGCTTCTGGAATTTGCTCGAAGCTCTTCTTATTCATGGCGATCATCAGCGGGTTAAAGCTATGGCGGGTCAGGGTGCCATTCTTGATAATTTCATAATATTTGCTGGAGTAGATGGTCGGCGCATCATGTTCAACGCCATCGATAACGCCCATTTGCAGACTGGAATAGACCTCGCCGCCCGGCATCGGAATCGCCACCGCGCCCATATGATTCAGCGTGGCGATAAAGTTAGGCACCGGCAGAACGCGGATTTTCAGATTCTTTAAATCTTCAGGTTTTTCAATGGCCTTTTTGGTATACACATTACGCGCGCCTAAGTTATAGCCATAACCCAGCACCATAACGTTGGCTTTATTCAGCATTAACGCAGAAAGCTGCTCGCCCGCTTTTCCGTCCAGCGTTTTGCCAACCTGGTCGTAATCTTTAAACAGATACCCCAGATCCAGAACGCCGATTTCAGGCACCAGCGTGGCCCAAATCGAGGTGCCGGAGATCATCATATTGATTGCGCCAATGCGTACCTGCTGCGTGGCATCGGCCTCTTTTCCTAACATCCCGTTGGCGAAATAGTTGAGCTTAATTTGCCCTTTCAATTTTTCGTTTTTGTTCAGGTTCTCCTGAAAACGGGTAAACCAGATATAGTGCGCGGAGGAATCATCCCCGGGCAGCGAGGAGTAAACGCGAAAATTAAGCGCTGCCTGAGCAAAAGAAGTCACCACACTGCCCGCTATCAGCGCGGTACTTAAGCAAGCTAAAGCTAAAAAACGTCTGGTCGAACGAAGCTGTTTTATTTCCATCATGATTGTCCTTCCACATACCATTAGGGTAGCGATAACGCCGTCTGGCACCGCTAAATCGCCAGGAGAGTAAATGAGAAAAACTGCTGTATGTTTCTTCTGTAACGTTTTAGTGTAACGTTACAGAAACTATCCGCCTCCCTGTACAAAAGCAAGTCGCTTCCTTTCATCAGTGGGAGTGATATGTGAATTTTGTGGCGGACATCGCTAATTCGCGCAGGTGCGTTACATCGTTAAAACGACATCATCGCTGTTTAGTCACTGTTTAGCGCAGAAGAAAGCGACGGGAGAGAAAAAAGAGAAAAAGGGTTGGTGAATGGGGGGCGTCAGTCAACGCAGGAGTGCCGTCGTTATCTGGCGGCACTCCTTTACGCTTTACCGTTCAGAGATATAGCGGGCAACCGTCGCTTTCGCGCCGTTTTCCAGCAGCGACAGGTAAGCCTGCGTTACCTGCGCCACAAACAGCGGCTCATGCGGTAATTCGTTCCCGAAAATGGCCTCCACACCCAGCAGCGCTTTTACCCGCGCCTCGCCTTCCGCGCTCTGCATCACCGCATTCTGCAAGACCGGCAACAGCGGATCGCTGACGTCAATACGGTTTCCCTGTTCATCCACCCCGCCGACGTAACGCATCCAGCCCGCAACGCCCAGCGCCAGCAGATCGAAACGATGGTGGTGAACCAGGTGCCAGCGAACGGAATCCAGCATGCGCTGCGGCAGTTTCTGGCTGCCGTCCATCGCAATCTGCCAGGTACGGTGACGCAGCCCCGTGTTGCTGTAGCGCGCAATCAGCATATCGGCATAGCGGGTGAGATCCACCCCCGTCACGTTCAGCGTCGGCGCCTGCTCTTCCAGCATCAGCGCCCTCGCGGCGTGTCGGAAGTGCTCATCTTCCATACACTCATTAATGTGCTGATAGCCGGAAAGATAACCCAGATAAGCGAGGAAAGAGTGGCTGCCATTAAGCATACGCAGCTTCATCTCTTCAAACGGCAGCACGTCAGCCACCAGTTCGGCTCCGGCCTTTTCCCATTCCGGGCGGCCTGCGACAAAGTTATCCTCGATAACCCACTGGCGGAATGGCTCGCAGGCCACGCCTGCCGGGTCGCGCACACCAGTAAGCTGTTCAATCTTATCCAGCATTTCCGCCGTCATCGCCGGGACGATACGATCCACCATCGTGGAGGGGAACGTCACGTTCTGCGCAATCCAGGCAGCCAGCCCGGCATCAACGGCTTGCGCATAGGCGCATATTACGTTGCGCATAACATGACCGTTTTCCGGCATATTGTCGCAGGACATTACGGTAAACGCCGGGAGGCCCGCCGCTCTGCGGCGCGCCAGCGCGGCGACAATAACGCCCGGCGCTGATTTTGGCTGCTGAGGGTTTTGCAGATCGGCAACGATAGCCGGGTGATCGAGCATCAACTGGCCGGTAGCCGGAGAGTGGCAGTAGCCTTTTTCCGTGATCGTCAACGATACAATGGCAACCTGCGGCTCGCACATGGCAGCCAGCACCGTTTCCAGGCCATCCACCTGCGCATGCAGCGCGTTCTTCACTACGCCAACCACGCGGGCGGTCCAGGCATCGGCCGACATTTCCGCCACCGTATAGAGGCGATCCTGATTTTTCAGATCGGCGATCTGCTGCTCGCCGCCAATCAGGTTAACTTCGGTGTATCCCCAGTCGCTGCCGTGTTCCGCAGCCAGAATATCCGCATAAACGGCCTGATGCGCACGATGAAACGCGCCGAATCCCAGGTGAACAATTCGCGGAACCAGCGCGTTGCGATCCCAGTTCGGAACGGTGGCATTCGCGTGTAATAGCTTATTTTGCATCTTTCTACTCACTGTATAAAAAGAGGGATTGGCGGCAGCAGGCCTATTGCGCCCTTGCTGCCGCCAGGCTGTATCAGCTCAGTATGGAGGTGGGTTCAGCGGGCTTTACCCGTTCAGGCGCGCTTTGACACCAGAGCGAGTCATAGCTGTAGCCCGTCAGGTCTTCCACAATATGGCGGGCTTCCGGCGTCACATCCTGTTTAAGACCGTCCGCTTTGAGACGTTCAATTTCGTCCACGAAAATTTTGTGCGTGCGCTTATTCAGATGGAAGGTCAGCGCTTGCCACAGTGCAATGATCAGAAGCCCGGCCGTACCAACGAACAGCAGCATGGCAATGGTCGTGATCGCTTCCTGCGGCTGCGTCTGGCTGCCTTTCACGAAGCCGCCGCTTTGCAGAAGCAGGCCCACGGCAAAGGTCGCAATAGCTACCGTTGTCTTACGGGAGAACGTCATGACGGCGGCAAACAGCCCTTCACGGCGCTGACGGGTGATCATTTCGTCAATGTCCGGGATGAACGGGAACACGTTCCACGGCGTGAACTCCAGAATGCAGCGCCCGACCTGGTAAACCCCGGCGAGAATCACCAACAATACGATTTTGTTGTCGGTCGGGAACTGGTAAACCAGGAAGAACCCGCCCAGGCACAGCATCATCAGGCTGTAGGAGAAGACATAGAGGCGAGAAGGGCCATATTTAATAATCGCCACGCCCGCCGCCAGCGTGACCGGCAAGCCGACGATACTCATCGACAGCAATGTTCCCGCCAGCGAGGATGAAACATTCAGGCAGTAGACGCAGAAAAAGACGAATACGGTGTTGTAGACATCCTTGGCGGTAAAGGAGAAGAGATAGATCGCCAGATGTTTACGGAACGCGCGCACTTTTAACGTTGAGGCATACTCTTTGAACAGGTTGCCAAACGCCGCCAGTTTTTCGCCAGCGGTCATCGGCTGACGTTCTTTTTCCATTTCCGCCAGCATTTCCGGCGTCAGTTCACGTTCCCAGGTCACTTTCCAGGAGATAAACACACAGACCGTAAACAGCACGGCAAATACAACGCCGTTGATCAGATACGCATCCGCGTTGTTTTCACCCAGCCAGCCGATCAGCAGGCCCGGAATAAAGGTGGCAAGGAACGTCCCGGATGCCGACAGGAACATGCGGCACGTTGACAGTTTGGTACGGTCATTGAAGTCTTTGGTCATCTCAGACGGCAGCGTTTCCCACGGGATCAGCACCATAGCGGCGATAATCTCAAAGGCCAGGTACACAGCGAGATAGAACCAGAAGTTCATGCCGTTCATCCATAACAGGATGTAAACCAGCATGAGTGGCGCGCCAATGAGCAGGAAGAAACGGCGGCGGCCAAATTTCTTGCCCAAATAATGCTTATAGAAATGGTCCGTGAAGCTGCCCATAAACAGGCTCACGATCGCATCGACAATACGCGCGATCGCCACAATAGACGCCGCTTCAATCGGCGACAGACCAACAAAGGTGGTATAGAAGAAAAGCAGCCAGGCACCGATAACGGTAAATGCGCCGCCCCCCATGATATCCGTCAGGCCGTAGCCGATACTGACGGGAATGGTGACTTTTCTGTTCTTACGGGTCATCGTTTATTCCTGCATCAGTCTTATCGAAAACGGAAATAGCGGCGGGCGTTATCCACGCAGATGCCACGAATCATGTTATTGAGGATCGCATCGTCCTCCGGCACTTCCCCTCTTTCGACCCACCCGCCAATCAAATCACAGAGGATTCGGCGGAAATAATCGTGTCGGGTATAGGAGACAAAGCTACGGGAATCCGTCAGCATACCAATAAAGTTAGAGAGTAATCCCTGATCGGCAAGCGCATTGAGCTGATTCACCATGCCGCGTCGCGTATCGTTAAACCACCAGCCGGAGCCAAATTGCAGCGGGGATTTCACGCCATCTTCACCGCTCTGGAAATTAGCGATGGTGGAGGCAACCACATCGTTATAGCTGGCGTTGAGGTTATAGAGGATCGTTTTCGGCAGACCGTTGTTTTCCGCCATTGCGTTCAGCAGACCATTCAGGCTTTCCGCAAGGTGCGTCTGATCGCCAATGGAATCAAAGCCACAGTTAATGCCGATTTTTTCGAACATTGGCGTGTTATTGTTGCGAATCGCGCCAAAGTGAATCTGCATTGCCCAGTCGCGCTGTTTGTACATTTTGGCTAAGGCGACAAAAATAAGGCTATCCCAGGCCTGAAGTTCATCTTCACTCAGCGCATCACCTGCCAGTCGGCGCTGGAACAGCGCGGCCTGCCCGGCAGCATCAAGCGGGCGAAAACGAACGGCCAGCGGCCCATGATCCGACACCCGGCAACCCGTGCTGTGGAAAAAATCGACGCGCGCTTCAAGCGCCGCGAGGAACTCATTCAGAGTGGTAATGGTTTTTCCGGTTTTCTGCGACAGGCGAGAAACAAACGTCAGGAAGCGATCGGGATGCGTTTCAAACAGTTCATCGGGACGGAAGGTCGGCAGCACGAGCGTTGAAAAATCACGCTTTTCCGCCAGTCGCTGATGATATTCCAGATCGTCAAGCGGCCCATCGGTTGTGCAAAGCGCTTCAACATTTGAACGGGTAATTAACGCCTGCGGTAAAAAATCATCGCGACGTAATTGTTCATTACACTGCGCCATAATCGTGCGCCAGTTCTTACTGTTTAGCGTTTCCTCAATCGCGAAATAATATTTCAGTTCAAGATGAGTCCAGTGATACAGCGGATTACCAAAACTGGCCTCAACGGTTTGCGCCCACGCTTCAAATTTTTCCTCTGAAGAGGCGTCGCCGGTAATTTTCCGCTCGGGTATGCCATTGGCGCGCATCGCCCGCCATTTATAATGGTCCCCTTCCAGCCAAAGCTGGGTAATATCGGCAAAAGGTTTGTTTTCCCAAATCGCTTTCGCTTCAAGATGGCAGTGATAGTCAATAATAGGTAACGTCTTAGCCAGCTCAGAATACAACCGCTGACCCGGTTCGTTATTTATAATAAAACTTTGATTTATCATGGACATAATTACTCCGCACAAGGGGATGGCTTTTGCTAAAACGTCCCCAGGTTGAGGCTAAAATCGGTGTATGACAGGTACTTAATAGCCCCGACATTACCCCTCCCGCCCATTTAAAGTCTACTACCATACAAGTGTAATTAAGAAATTTGTGACTTAAATCATGTTATGCAACTTTCAATAAAAAAATCACTTTCAGTCGTAATGGCGTGTATTAATCCCTGTGCTATAGCGGTTATTTTCACGATAAACGACAAATAAGAACAAACTGATCATTATATTTTACAAAATTAAAACACTTACCGGAAATAAGCTTTCCAGTAAAAGCTTCCCCTTAACGGAAATGTATATTCCTGGCGGCATTTAATCTTTTTTCTACGGTAAGGTTGATCAAATTGTCATTACTGAATATGCTAGTCAATACTAGTATGGTATGAAGTTAAATATACGAAATACGCAATAAGATAAGAAAGGCGGACAAAGAATGCAGATGACAATGCGCTGGTTTGGGCCACAGGAAGACAAAATCCCGTTGGAATACATTCGCCAGGTGCCGGGTGTAGAAGGCGTCGTCGGGGCGCTCTATGATGTCGCCCCTGGAGAAGTGTGGCCGGTTGAAAAAATTAAGGCGCTGGTTGAGCAGGCGCACGCTGCGGGCCTGAAGATGGAAGTCATCGAAAGCGTCAATATCCACGATGACATCAAAATCGGCACCCCGGAACGCGATCGCTATATTGAGAATTACAAGCAGACGATCCGCAACCTGGCGGGCTTTGGCATAAAGGTCATCTGTTATAACTTCATGCCGGTCTTCGACTGGATGAAAACGGACATGAACTACGTCCTGCCGGACGGTTCTCTGACGATGGCCTTTGAAAAACATGGCATTGATAAGACGCTGGAAGAGGTCGTAAAAGAGGTTCTGGATAACTCCAACGGTTTCGCATTACCGGGATGGGAACCTGAGCGCCTGGCTAAAGTGCAGGAATTATTCGCGCGCTACAGTGGAGTGGATGACGACAAGCTGCGGGAAAACCTGTTTTATTTCCTCCGGGAGATTATTCCCGTGTGCGAAGAAGTGGGCGTGAAAATGGCCATTCACCCGGACGATCCGCCGTATTCTATTTTCGGCCTTCCGCGCGTGGTCAAAAACCACGCCGACCTGGCGATGATTTGCGATGCCGTTGACTCTCCGGCGAATGGCATCACCCTCTGTACCGGTTCGATCGCGGAAGATCCAGAAAATAACGTCTATGAAATCCTGGCTGAATTCACGCGTCGCAAACGCCTCCATTTTGCGCACGTACGCAACATTAAGCTGATCAAAGATAAAGACTTCTACGAATCGGCCCACCCTTCGCAGTACGGTTCGCTGGACATGTACCGCGTAATGCAGGCGCTCCACGATAACGGCTTTGATGGCTACATCCGCCCGGATCACGGTCGCTTTATCTGGGGAGAAACGGGACGCCCAGGCTATGGTCTTTACGACCGCGCGCTCGGCGTCACTTACCTGTCAGGTCTCTGGGAAGCGCTGGAGAAAAAATAAAGTCCGTTGTGAATCACGATGTAACGAGATAAAAAACCCGCCATTTTGCGGGTTTTTACTTGCCGTACCCCTCAATATCACCGCTTTTCTCACCAAAGTTGATCCAGACGCTATTTTACGAAAAAACGCTTGATGCAAAAATTGATCTTGATGATAATCATTCTTGTTATCATGTTTATTATCATTTTCATAACGGATGCGCCCGCTATGCATAACACTATGGCTGCAATAATAAAAAACAACGCTCCGCTTTCTCCTTCAGGCACCAAACGCCAGATAGACAGCAAAGTATTGCTCGGCGAAGAAGGCTGGGTACTGATTGAGCATAAGGGTGAACATTATCTGCTCCGCCAGACGCAATCCGGGAAACTGATCCTGACTAAATAAATAACCAATTTCGCCAGCCACCCAGGTCTCCCCCCAGGCAGCCAGCACTTTTCAATTTCCTTATGGAGAGTTGTTATGTTACGCCTGCAATCTGCCTCTTTGCGCCCATCTCTGCTGGCGCTGGCAATCGTTAGCACCCTGCCAGGAGCGGCTTACGCGACCACAGACGATATCACCGTCACTGCGACCGGTAATGCGCGCAGCACCTTTGAAGCCCCCATGATGGTGAGCGTTATCGATACGTCCGATCCCGAAAACCAGACCGCCAGCTCGGCAGCCGATCTGCTGCGTCCTGTTCCAGGGATCACCCTGAGCGGAAGCGGGCGAACCAACGGCCAGGATATCAGTATGCGTGGCTATGATCGTCGCGGCGTACTGATTCTGGTGGACGGCGTTCGTCAGGGAACCGATACCGGGCACCTCAACAGCACCTTCCTCGATCCGGCGTTGATCAAACGTATTGAGATCGTTCGCGGCCCTTCCGCACTGCTGTACGGCAGCGGCGCGCTGGGTGGCGTGATCTCTTATGAAACCGCCGATGCGAAAGATCTGCTTCAGGAAGGCCAGAACAGCGGTTTCCGCGTCTTTGGCACTGGCGGCACCGGCGATCACAGTCTGGGAATGGGCGCCAGCGCCTTTGGCCGAACCGATAACCTTGATGGACTGGTGGCATGGTCCAGCCGCGATCGTGGCGACCTGCGTCAGGGCGACGGCTCCACGGCGCCAAATGATGAATCGATCAATAACATGCTGGCAAAAGGCACCTGGTATATTAACGATGCGCAGGCGCTGAGTGGGTCATTACGTTACTACAACAACGACGCGCAAGAGCCGAAGAACCCGCAAACGATTGATGCCTCCACCAGCAACCCTCTTGTGGATCGCTCGACCATCCAGCGCGACATGCAACTCTCTTACAGGATCGCGCCGCAGGGCAACGACTGGCTGAATGCCGATGCTAAAGTGTACTGGTCTGAAGCGCGCATCAACGCCCAGAACGTCGATAACACGGGCGAATTTCGCAAACAAACCACCAAAGGCGGAAAAGTTGAAAACCGCACGCGTCTCTTCAGCGACGCTTTCGCCTCTCACCTGCTGACGTATGGCGGAGAGTATTACCGTCAGGAGCAAAAACCCGGCGGCGTGACAACCGGCTTCCCGGAAGCAAAAATCGACTTCAGCTCCGGCTGGTTGCAGGATGAAATCACCCTTCGCGACCTGCCCGTCACCCTGCTGGGCGGCACGCGTTACGACAACTACCGCGGCAGCAGCGACGGCTATGACGATGTTGATGCCGATAAATGGTCATCCCGCGCCGGGTTAACCGTCAGCCCGACGGACTGGCTGATGCTGTTTGGCTCTTACGCCCAGGCATTCCGCGCGCCGACAATGGGTGAAATGTATAACGATGCAAAACACTTCTCCATTGGCAGCTTCTACACTAACTACTGGGTGCCAAACCCTAACCTGCGCCCGGAAACCAACGAAACGCAGGAGTACGGTTTTGGTCTGCGTTTCGACAATCTGATGCTGTCCAACGATGCGCTGGAGTTCAAAGCCAGCTACTTTGATACCAAAGCAAAAGATTACATCTCCACGACCGTCGATTTCGCCGCCGCGACCACCATGTCTTACAACGTCCCGAACGCCAAAATCTGGGGCTGGGATGTGATGACGAAATATACCGCTGATCTGTTCAGCCTCGACGTGGCCTACAACCGCACCCGTGGGAAAGACAAGGATACCGGAGAATATATCTCCAGCATTAACCCGGATACCGTCACCAGCAAGCTGAATATTCCCGTCGCGCAGAGCGGCTTCTCCGTTGGCTGGGTAGGAACGTTTGCCGATCGCTCAACGCATATCAGCAGCGAATACAGCAAACAGCCGGGTTATGCCGTCAACGACTTTTACGTTAGCTACCAGGGACAGCAGGCGCTGAAAGGCATGACCACCACGCTGGTGTTGGGTAACGCCTTCGATAAAGAGTACTGGTCGCCGCAGGGCATCCCGCAGGACGGGCGCAACGGCAAGATTTTCGTGAGCTATCAATGGTAATCACCCGCCCCGGTTCGCCGGGGCAAACACTGGAAGGAAGAGACAATGAACCACTACACACGCTGGCTTGAGCTAAAAGAACAACATCCTGGTAAGTACGCGCGTGACATCGCTGGTTTACTGAGGATCAGCGAGGCGGAGCTGACGTTTGCCCGCGTCGGTCATGACGCATGGCGGCTGCGCGGCGACACACGTGAAATTTTCGCGGCGCTGGAATCCGTTGGCGAAACAAAATGCATCTGCCGCAACGAGTATGCGGTACACGAGCAGGTCGGCGCATTCACCAATCAACACCTGAGCGGTCACGCCGGGCTGGTACTGAACCCACGCGCGCTCGATCTGCGCTTATTTTTAAATCAATGGGCCAGCGTGTTCCACATTAAGGAAGCGACCGCCCGTGGCGAGCGCCAGAGCATTCAGTTCTTTGATCATCAGGGCGATGCGCTCCTGAAGGTGTATGCCACGGACAACACCGACACCGCCGCCTGGGACGAGCTTCTGCAACATTTTATCGTGACCGAGAATGCGCCGCTGGCGCTGAAAGCGGCTGAAACCCCTGTTAACGAAACGGCTGCCGATGCCATGACCGTCGACAGAGAGTGGCGCGCGATGACCGACGTTCACCAGTTCTTCACGCTGCTCAAGCGCCATAACCTGACCCGCCAGCAGGCTTTTGAACGGGTCGCTGACGATCTGGCCTGCAAGGTGCCAAACGGCGCGCTGGCGCAGCTCCTCGACGCCGCCCTTAAAGACGGCAATGAAATCATGGTGTTCGTCGGCAACAGAGGCTGCGTGCAAATTTTCACCGGCGTGGTCGAAAAAGTCGTGCCGATGAAAGGCTGGCTGAATATTTTCAACCCGACGTTTACGCTGCACCTGCTGGAAGAGACGATTGCCGAGACCTGGATAACCCGCAAACCTACCGCAGATGGCCACGTCACCAGTCTGGAACTCTTTGCGCATGACGGCACGCAAATCGCTCAGCTTTACGGTCAGCGTACGGAAGGCGAACCAGAACAGACACAGTGGCGCAAACAGATTGAGGCGCTGATGCCAAAAGGACTGGCGGCATGAAAAAACTGCTTGCCCTGATTGCCGCCCTGCCGCTGACGGTTCTTGCCGCGAAACAGGATAAGATCGTCGCGCTCGGCGGAGATGTCACCGAGATCGTGTACGCACTCGGCGCACAGTCTTCGCTGGTCGCCCGCGACAGCACCAGCCAGTGGCCGCCGGAGGCCACTGCCCTGCCGGATGTGGGGTATCTGCGCCAGCTAAATGCCGAAGGTATCCTCGCCACGCGTCCCGATCTTGTGCTGGCAAGCAGCCAGGCTCAGCCCTCGCTGGTACTCAAACAGGTCGAGCAAAGTCATGTTCGGGTCATTACCGTACCGAGCCGCAACGACCTGCGCGTCATCGACGAGAAAGTGCAGGTCATCGCCAACGCCACCGACCGGGTGGCTGAAGGCGAGGCGCTGCGCCAGACGCTGAATAAAGAGATCTCCGCGCTGCCGACCACGCCGCTCAATAAGCGGGTGCTGTTTATTCTTAACCACGGCGGAATGAGCGCGATGGCCGCCGGACAGCAAACGGGAGCGGATGCCGCCATTCGCGCGGCAGGGCTACAAAATGCGATGCAGGGCGTCTCCCGCTATCAGCCGCTCTCACAGGAAGGCGTGATCGCCAGCCAGCCCGATCTGGTGGTGATTCCCCATGAGGGATTAACGGCGATGGGCGGCGAAGAGAATCTCTGGAAGTTACCTGGACTGGCGCAGACCCCTGCCGGGCGCAATAAGCAGGTGTTCGCGGTCGATGATATGGCGCTGCTCGGTTTTAGCGTGCGTACGCCTCAGGCGATTCAGCAGCTACGCGCGAAAGCGGAGTCATTGCCCTGATGCCACGGCGGATCACGTTTTCTCTGTATACGCTGGCGCTGATGCTGGCAGTGGTGACGGTCGTGGCAAGCGGTTTTGGCGCATTACGCCTGCCGCTCAGCCTGCTCTGGCATGACGGCGACGACGCGTTACGCCAGATCTGGTTCAACATTCGTCTGCCCCGGGTTCTGCTCGCGCTGGTGATTGGCGGCTCGCTGGCGCTGGCCGGGTGCGTGATGCAGGGGCTCTTTCGCAACCCCCTCGCCGATCCGGGACTGCTCGGCATCAGCAGCGGCGCGGCGTTAGCCGTTGCGCTGTGGGTCGTCCTTCCGCTCACGCTGCCTCCCCTGATTATGCTGTATGCGCCGATGCTGGCGGCATTCATTGGCGCGCTCATCGCAACGGTCGTTATTTTCCTGCTCAGCCGACAGCGGGACAGTTCGCTCTCCCGGCTGCTGCTGGTCGGCATCGCCATTAATGCGCTATGCGGCGCGGCGGTGGGCGTGTTGTCGTGGATCAGCAATGACACCCAGCTACGCCAGCTCTCGCTATGGGGAATGGGCAGCCTTGGCCAGGCGCAGTGGTCAACGCTGCTGGCGGTCGCCTCTTTGATGATCCCAACGGTATTTCTCATCTGGCGTCTTGCTGGCGCGCTTAACCTGCTGCAACTGGGAGAGGAAGAGGCGCATTACCTGGGCGTCGATGTCCGGGTTGTTCAGCGAATCCTGCTGATCTGTAGCGCGTTGCTGGTGGCGGCGGCTGTCGCCGTCAGCGGCGTGATCGGTTTTATCGGTCTGGTCGTGCCGCATCTGATACGGATGTGGCTAGGGGCAGACCATCGTGCGGTGATCCCCGGCTCCGTGCTGGCGGGCGCCTTTCTGCTGCTGATTGCCGATACCATCGCCCGAACGCTGGTTGCCCCGGCTGAAATGCCGGTCGGGCTGCTGACCAGTATTCTGGGTGCGCCGTGGTTCCTGTGGCTTATTTTCCGCCGGGGAGGTCAGTATGGCTGAACGTTTTCTCGCTGACAGCGTCAGCTACGCCGCTGCGGGCAGAACAATTATTCGCGATATCTCGCTCTCCCTGACCCAGGGAGAACTGCTGGCATTAATTGGCCCCAACGGTGCCGGGAAATCGACGCTGTTAAGGCTGCTCACCGGTTATCTCACTCCGGCAGACGGGCGTTGCCTGCTGGCCGGCAAACCGCTTGAGCAATGGCCTGCGCAGACACTGTCCCGCTACCGCGCGGTCATGCTTCAGCAAACGCGAATGGGGTTCGACTGGCCCGTTGAGGCCGTAATCGGCATGGGGCGAATGCCCTGGACGCAGCAGCCCGAAGCGGCGGTGATTCATCAGGTGATGCAGCTTACGGAATGTTTGCCGCTGGCGGGAAGACGCTACGCTTCCTTGTCCGGCGGCGAACAGCAGCGCGTACAGCTGGCGCGCGCGCTGGCGCAGCTATGGTGCGACGGCTCCCCACGCGGCTGGCTTTTTCTTGATGAGCCCACTTCCGCGCTGGATCTGTTCCACCAGCAGCATTTACTGCGGTTGCTGAAAACGCTGACCCGTAAGGGCCATCTGCATGTTTGCATCGTGCTGCACGATCTCAACCTGGCGGCCCTGTGGGCGGATCGAATCGTGTTGCTGCATGGCGGCAACATCGTTGCCGAAGGCGCACCCGCCGAGGTTCTGCAAGCCGGTACGCTAACCCGCTGGTACGGCGCGGAAGTCCACGTCGGAACACACCCGACAAGCGGCGGGCCGCAGATCTTCCTCGCGCCTTAACCGGAAAATGCCGGATAACGGTTTCGCCTTATCCGGCTGACAATTCTGCGGAGAATCGCTTTCCTCAGGCTATACTTTCCGCAAAACTCATTACCAGGCGGAATCATGATCGCACCAAAACAGCTTCCCTCCCTGCGTTTACCGCTGGCAGGACTCCTGATGTTGACGCTGCTGTGGGCAGGTTTCACCGTGCACAGCCATTGGGAAGCGTTTATCCAGTGGTGTCTCGCCGCC
Source organism: Citrobacter sp. CK181 (assembly GCF_030333595.1). Classification (NCBI taxonomy): domain Bacteria; kingdom Pseudomonadati; phylum Pseudomonadota; class Gammaproteobacteria; order Enterobacterales; family Enterobacteriaceae; genus Citrobacter; species Citrobacter sp. CK181. Next base: position 538,108 of record NZ_JAOWFN010000006.1, read on the forward strand.
CAGATCACCCTGCACCGCTATCTGGTCATGTATTTGCTGCAACTCAATAACCACCAGTACACCGGCGGGCTATGGCTGCTGACCGGCGCGTTCTTCTATGGCGTACTGCATGCGATTGGGCCAGGGCATGGGAAATTTATCGTCACCACCTGGCTGAGCACGACGAAAGAGAGCCTGCTTGCCGCGCGGGTCGTGCCCTTTATTGGCAGCCTGATGCAGGGCGTCAGCGCCATACTGTTCGTGTTTATTCTGGCGGTCGGCTTCAACCTGGCCGCCGGCGATCTCAGCACCAGCCGCTGGTACGTCGAGAAAATCAGCGCCGTCCTGATTGGCGCGTTCGGGCTATTTATCATCTACCAGGCGCTAAAAACCCTGCGTCCAAGGCCCATTTTCTCGCGTTTCTCTCTGCCGCACAGCCACGACGAACACTGTGGCTGCGGGCATCACGGCGTGGGCGCAGAACTCACCGACGGCAACTGGAAAACACGCCTCGGCGTGATTCTGGCGACAGGCGCCCGCCCCTGTAGCGGGGCAATCATGATTTTACTGTTCTCCAACGCGCTCGGTATTGTCAGTTGGGGGATTGCCGCCGTCATGACCATGTCCTTCGGCACGGCGCTGTCGATTATGGGGCTGTCGCTGGCGGTACGTTACGCACGCAACCAGACCCAGGCGCTGTTTGCCGGGAACCATGCCCCCCTGCGCTGGCTGGGGCCGGTTATCCGCATCATCGGCGGTCTGGCGCTGGTACTATTTGCCCTCATTCTGTTTCTGACGGTGATCCCCATCAGTGCGAACGGTGATTATATTGCGGCGGGGTGTTAACCTGTTTGCCGGGCGATAGCGTGCTTATGCCCCTGTCTTTCCCTACCTCCTTTGAATTACCCGTCCCATCAGGGATAATACCCACACAATGTGTAATCTCAGGATCGCGATGAAACATTCTCTGCAACGCCGCGCTGGACGAAAACGCCAGATGAAACTCGGCACGACCGTGATATTGATGGTCAGCGCCGTGTTGTTCTCCGTGCTGCTCGTCGTCCATCTGATTTATTTCTCACAGATCAGCCACATGACGCGCGACGCGCTGGCAGACAAAGCGCTGGCGGTCGCCCGTACGCTGGCGGACTCCCCGGAAATTCGCCAGCGTATGAAGCAAAAGCCGACAGAGAGCGGCATTCAGGCGATCGCCGAGGCGGTTCGCAAACGCAACGATATGTTATTTATCGTGATTACCGATATGAAGAGCATTCGCTATTCGCACCCGGAAGCGCAGCGAATCGGCCAGCCGTTTAAAGGCGACGACATCCTGCTGGCGCTACAGGGGCATGAAAACGTCGCCATCAATCGCGGTTTTCTTGCCAAAGCGCTGCGGGTTTTCACGCCCATTTATGACGACAATCATCAGCAGATCGGCGTCGTGGCGATTGGCCTTGAGCTCAGCAGAGTAACGGAGCAGATCAACAACAGCCGCTGGAGCATCATCTGGTCGATTCTGTTCGGCGCGCTGGTGGGGCTGCTGGGCACTTACGTGCTGGTGAAGGTGCTCAAACGCATCCTGTTCGGCCTGGAGCCGTATGAAATTTCCACGCTGTTTGAGCAGCGCCAGGCGATGCTGCAATCCATCAAAGAGGGGGTGGTCGCCGTTGACGACGGCGGCGAGGTGACGTTAATCAACCAGGCGGCGCAGGAACTTCTCGATTACCGCAAATCGCAGGATGACGCGCACTTATCCTCGCTTAGCCACGCCTGGTCGCAGGTAGTGAATCTGAACGACGTGCTCCGCGACGGTACGCCGCGCCGGGATGAAGAGATTACCGTTAAAGATCGTCTGCTGCTTATCAACACCGTTCCGGTACGCAGCAATGGAAAAATCATCGGCGCGATCTCCACGTTCAGGGACAAAACAGAAGTCCGCCAGCTCATGCAGCGTCTGGACGGAATGGTCAACTACGCGGATGCACTCCGTGAACGATCCCACGAATTTATGAACAAATTACATGTCATTCTGGGATTATTGCATCTGAAGAGTTATAAGCAGCTTGAAGATTATATTATTAAGACGGCTAATAACTATCAGGAAGAGATCGGCTCACTGTTGGGGAAAATAAAGTCGCCCGTTATCGCAGGCTTTTTGCTCAGTAAGATTAATCGCACCTCCGATTTAGGGCACAGCCTGGTGATTAGCAATGAAAGTCGATTACCGGACAGCCGTAATGAAGATCAAATCACCGTATTGATTACCATTCTGGGCAATTTAATTGAAAACGCGCTGGAGGCGCTAGGTCAACAACCCGGCGGTGAAATCAGCGTATCCTTGCATTATCGGCATGGCTGGCTGCATTGTGAAGTCAACGATGACGGGCCGGGAATTGACCCCGAACGCATAGAGCAAATTTTTGACAAAGGCGTCTCGTCAAAAGGAACGGAGCGTGGCGTCGGTCTGGCGATAGTAAAACAGCAAGTTGAGAGTATCGGCGGCAATATTACCGTCGAATCGGAACCCGGGATCTTCACACAATTTTTTGTTCAAATACCCTGGGACGGGGAGAGGACCAGCATATGATCAATGTTTTAATTGTCGATGACGATGCGATGGTAGCAGAGTTAAACCGCCGCTATGTTGCGCAGATCGCTGGCTTTCACTGCTGCGGCACCGCGTCTACGCTGGAGAAAGCAAAAGCGTTTATCTTCGATGGCGAAAACCATATTGATCTGATTTTACTGGATATTTACATGCAGAAGGAGAACGGGCTGGACCTGCTGCCCGTCCTGCACAGCGCCGGATGCAAATGTGACGTCATCGTTATCTCCTCCGCCGCCGACGCCACCACCATCAAAGATTCGCTCCATTACGGCGTGGTCGATTATTTGATCAAACCGTTTCAGGCTTCCCGCTTTGAAGAGGCGCTGACCGGCTGGCTGCAAAAGAAAACGGCGATGGAGAAGCACCAGTATTATGAACAATCAGAGCTGGATCGGCTGATTCACGGCAGTGCATCCAATGAGCCGGATACCCGACGCCTGCCTAAAGGGCTGACGCCGCAAACGCTGCGCACCCTGTGTCAGTGGATCGATGCGCACCAGGACCAGGAATTTTCAACTGACGAGCTGGCGAATGAGGTCAATATTTCCCGCGTTTCCTGCCGTAAATATCTTATCTGGCTGGTCAATTGCCATATTCTGTTTACCAGCATCCATTATGGCGTGACCGGCAGACCGGTTTACCGTTATCGTATTCAGGCCGAACATTATTCTTTACTTAAGCAATATTGCCAGTAGAAAAGAAGCCGCTTCGCATTATGCGTTATATAAAGGTAACAATTATTACAATAATGAAAAATAACAAAGGCACAAGTTACACCTTCAAAAATAGAGAATTTGTGCCAGATCAAATATGAACACAAATATGTTTTAATTCATCAGCTTATTATTCAGAAGCGTCACGTTGTTTTTAATTTCAAAAACGGTAACAAAAGTTAATTAAGTATTATGTGACTCGTAGAGTGTGTATTTTTAACTATAAAGGAGTAGTCTGGGATTCACCGGACACATAAAAAAAATTAAAATAACGCTATTTTTGTGAGCAGACGATATGTTCCTGAAATTCAGTGACATAGAATACAAAACACACAACCTGCCCTGCTCTTCTTTGTTAACCAGCCCATCGCCAGGGAGCTTCGTTCTCTGAATACGCCATAAACAGAAGCCAAGAATGACTCATGATTTACTGAAAAATTCTTATTTCATGTTTAGAGATTAATCATCAATACAGACAAAGCGAATATTCGTCAGGCTCTGAGGACAATTCACAAAAAACAGAACATGACTGTGATCTATTTATCAAAAATTAAACAGGTTTATCGCGAGGGTAGATAAATGTTATTTAGTATACAACTTATCATAATATTAGTGTGTTTGTTTTATGGCGCCAGAAAAGGCGGTATCGCGCTGGGTTTATTAGGCGGTATCGGTCTGGTCATTCTGGTCTTTGTTTTCCACCTCCAGCCGGGTAAACCGCCCGTCGACGTTATGCTGGTTATCATCGCCGTGGTCGCCGCCTCCGCCACGCTACAGGCCTCCGGCGGCCTGGATGTGATGTTGCAGATTGCCGAGAAGCTGCTGCGTCGCAACCCCAAATACGTCTCCATCGTCGCCCCGTTTGTAACCTGCACGCTGACCATCCTGTGCGGTACGGGCCATGTGGTGTACACCATTCTGCCCATCATCTACGACGTCGCGATTAAGAACAATATTCGCCCGGAACGTCCTATGGCAGCCAGTTCTATCGGCGCGCAGATGGGGATCATCGCCAGCCCGGTTTCTGTGGCGGTCGTTTCGCTGGTCGCGATGTTGGGTAACTTCACCTTTAACGGTAAGCATCTGGAATTCCTTGACCTGCTCTCCATCACCATTCCATCGACCCTGCTGGGTATCCTGGCTATCGGTATTTTCAGCTGGTTCCGTGGTAAAGATCTGGATAAAGACGAAGAGTTCCAGAAGTTCATCTCCGTCCCGGAAAACTACCACTACGTGTATGGCGACACTGCCACGCTGCTGGATAAAAAACTGCCGAAAAGCAACTGGCTGGCCATGTGGATCTTCCTGTCGGCCATCGCCGTTGTCGCTCTGTTAGGCGCCTTCTCTGAACTGCGTCCGGTCTTCGGCGGCAAACCGCTGTCGATGGTACTGGTCATTCAGATGTTCATGCTGCTGACCGGCGCGCTGATTATTATCCTGACAAAAACCAATCCTGCTTCTATCTCAAAAAATGAAGTCTTCCGTTCAGGTATGATCGCGATTGTGGCGGTGTACGGTATTGCCTGGATGGCGGAAACCATGTTCGGCGCGCACATGACTGAAATCGAAAGCGTGCTGGGCGAAATGGTGAAAGAGTATCCGTGGGCCTATGCGATTGTTCTGCTGCTGGTCTCCAAGTTTGTAAACTCCCAGGCGGCGGCGCTGGCGGCGATCGTTCCGTTAGCACTGGCTATCGGCGTAGACCCGGCTTACATCGTGGCGTCAGCACCAGCGTGCTATGGCTACTACATTCTGCCGACCTACCCGAGCGATCTGGCCGCGATTCAGTTCGACCGTTCCGGCACCACCCACATTGGTCGCTTCGTCATTAACCACAGCTTTATTCTGCCCGGTTTGATTGGCGTAAGCGTCTCCTGTGTATTTGGCTGGATCTTCGCCGCCATGTACGGGTTCCTGTAACAGCACCTTGCGTGCCGCCCGTTATCGCGCGGCACGCCATCTATACAATTCAAATAATTCAGGATAATTAAAAAGGCTGGAAGCATATGTCGAATAAAGAATTTATATATCAGGCGCCTTTCCCGATGGGGGAAGACAAAACGGAGTATTATCTCCTGACCTCCGATCACGTTAGCGTTGGCGAATTTGAAGGAGAGTCGATACTGAAGGTTGAGCCACAGGCCCTGACGCTCCTGGCCCAGCAAGCCTTCCACGATGCCTCCTTTATGCTCCGCCCGGAGCACCAGCAACAAGTCGCCTCCATTCTCCATGACCCCGAAGCCAGCGAAAACGATAAGTACGTCGCGCTGCAATTTTTACGCAACTCCGAAATTGCCGCTAAAGGCGTTCTGCCGACCTGCCAGGATACCGGCACGGCGATTATCGTCGGTAAAAAGGGCCAGCGCGTCTGGACGGGCGGCGGCGATGAAGCCGCGCTCTCCAAAGGCGTGTTCAACACCTATATCGAAGACAACCTGCGCTATTCGCAGAACGCCGCGCTGGATATGTACAAAGAGGTCAACACTGGCACCAACCTGCCCGCGCAAATCGACCTCTACACGGTTGATGGCGACGAATACAAGTTCCTCTGCGTGGCAAAAGGCGGCGGCTCGGCGAACAAAACCTATCTGTATCAGGAAACCAAAGCGCTGCTAACGCCCGGCAAGCTGAAAAACTTCCTCGTTGAGAAAATGCGCACCCTGGGCACCGCAGCCTGCCCGCCGTACCACATCGCGTTTGTGATTGGCGGGACATCGGCGGAAAGCACGCTGAAAACCGTGAAGCTGGCCAGTGCGCATTATTACGACGGTCTGCCGACTGAAGGTAACGAACACGGCCAGGCCTTCCGCGATATTCAACTGGAACAGGAACTGCTGGAAGAGGCGCAGAAGCTCGGCCTCGGCGCACAGTTTGGCGGTAAATACTTCGCGCACGATATCCGGGTAATCCGCCTGCCGCGTCACGGCGCGTCCTGCCCGGTCGGCATGGGCGTCTCCTGCTCGGCTGACCGCAACATCAAAGCCAAAATCAACCGTGAAGGGATCTGGATCGAAAAACTGGAACACAATCCCGCGCAGTACATCCCGGAAGCCCTGCGTCAGGCCGGTGAAGGCGAAGTGGTGAAAGTTGACCTCAACCGGCCGATGAAAGAGATCCTCGCCCAGCTTTCACAGTACCCGGTATCAACCCGCCTGTCGCTGAGCGGCACCATCATCGTCGGTCGCGATATCGCCCATGCGAAGCTGAAAGAGCGCATCGAATCCGGCGAAGGTCTGCCGCAGTACATTAAAGATCACCCCATCTACTACGCAGGCCCGGCGAAAACGCCAGCAGGCTACCCGTCCGGCTCTCTGGGGCCAACCACCGCAGGACGCATGGACTCCTACGTTGATCTGCTGCAATCTCACGGCGGCAGCATGATCATGCTGGCGAAAGGCAACCGTAGCCAGCAGGTCACCGACGCCTGCCACAAATACGGCGGCTTCTATCTGGGCAGCATTGGCGGCCCGGCTGCGGTGCTGGCGCAGCAGAGTATCAAGCATCTGGAGTGCGTGGAGTACCCGGAACTGGGTATGGAAGCGATCTGGAAAATCGAAGTGGAAGACTTCCCGGCGTTTATCCTGGTGGATGACAAAGGCAACGATTTCTTCCAGCAGATTGTCAGCAAACAGTGCGCGAACTGCGCGAAATAACCTGCCCGGCCCGGTTATCTCATCGGGCCGTTTTTCCCTTTATTTACAGCATGGCGGATACGCCGTTTACCCCCCGATGGCGCTACGTTTATCAGCCCTGTGGCGACGATCGCAGGTCGCCCCACAACCTTAAAAACTTAAGGTTGGCTTAATGTTGCTTTGCGAGGATCGGCGCACTTAGTTGATGGACATACCATAATGCTGAAGCGCGTTTTAAAAAGACCGACCCTCGGACACATTACCTGGCTGTTACTCCTTTCATTCTACATCGCCGTCTGTCTGAACATCGCTTTCTACAAGCAGGTGATGCAAGCCCTGCCGCTGGATTCAATGCACAACGTGCTGGTGTTTTTATCCATGCCGCTTGTCGCGTTTAGCGTCATCAATATCGTACTGACGCTGGCGTCGTTCCTGTGGCTTAACCGCCCGCTGGCCTGCCTCTTTATTCTGACGGGCGCCGCCGCGCAATACTTCATCATGACCTACGGCATCGTCATGGACCGCTCCATGATCGCCAACATGATGGATACCACACCGGCAGAAACGTTCGCGCTGGTCACGCCGCAAATGGCGCTTACGCTGGGATTAAGCGGCCTTCTGGCGGCGGTAATCGCCTGTAGCATCAAAATCAAACCGACCTCTCTGACATTACGCAGCGGCGCGTATCGCGCCCTCAACGTGCTGGCTTCGCTTCTGCTGATCGTGCTGGTCGCCGCCTGCTTCTACAAAGATTACGCCTCGCTTTTTCGCAATAACAAAGAGCTGATCAAGTCTCTCAGCCCGTCGAACAGCCTGGTCGCCAGTTGGTCGTGGTATTCACATGAGCGACTCGCCAACCTGCCTTTGGTACGCATTGGCGAAGATGCGCATCGCAACCCCGCGATGCTGAAAGAAAAACGGCATAATCTGACCATCCTGATCGTCGGCGAAACCTCGCGTGGGGATAACTTCTCGCTGTCTGGCTATTCACGGCACACCAATCCGCGTCTGGCGCAGGATAATGTGGTCTACTTCCCGCACACCACCTCCTGCGGCACCGCAACGGCGATCTCGGTTCCCTGCATGTTTTCCGGTATGCCGCGTAAACACTACAACGAAGGGCTGGCGCACCATCAGGAAGGGTTGCTGGACATCATTCAGCGAGCCGGAGTTAGCGTGCTGTGGAACGATAACGACGGCGGCTGTAAAGGCGCCTGCGATCGCGTGCCGCATCAGGATATGACCGCGCTGAAATTGCCGGGTCAGTGCATTAACGGCGAATGTTACGACGAAGTGCTCTTTCACGGGCTGGAGGAATACATCGATAAACTCCAGGGCGACGGCGTCATTGTGCTGCACACCATCGGCAGCCACGGCCCGACCTATTATCACCGTTATCCGCCGCAGTTTGCGCAATTTACCCCGACCTGCGACACCAATGAAATTCAGACCTGTTCGCAGCAACAGTTAGTGAATACTTACGATAATACCGTACTGTACGTGGACTATATTGTTGATAAGGCAATCAATATATTAAAAGCGCATCAGGATAAATTCACCACCAGCCTGGTCTATCTTTCCGACCACGGTGAATCTTTAGGAGAAAATGGCGTCTATTTGCATGGGCTGCCATACGCCATTGCGCCGGATGCGCAAAAGCATATCCCGATGCTCCTCTGGCTCTCGGAGGATTATCAGAAACGTTACCGGACAGACCTGACATGTTTGCAAAAGCGGGCAGCCCAGGAGGATTTCTCGCAGGACAACCTTTTCTCAACCATGCTCGGATTAACGGGCGTACAGACCAGGAACTACCAGGCCGCAGACGATATTCTGCAACCTTGCAGGAGGCTAACTGAATGAAAATTCTGATTGTTGAAGACGATACGCTGTTATTACAGGGACTGATACTCGCTGCACAAACGGAGGGTTACGCCTGCGACGGCGTTTCTACCGCCCGGGCGGCGGAACACTGTCTGGAAACAGGGCATTACAGCCTGGTCGTGCTGGATCTTGGGTTGCCTGATGAGGACGGTCTGCATTTTCTGACGCGAATAAGACAGAAAAAATACACCCTTCCGGTATTGATCCTCACCGCCCGCGACACGCTCAACGACCGCATCACCGGGCTGGATGTCGGGGCGGATGATTATCTGGTAAAGCCGTTTGCGCTGGAGGAGTTACATGCGCGTATTCGCGCGCTGCTGCGTCGTCATCACAATCAGGGTGAAAGCGAATTGACCGTCGGCAATCTGATGCTGAATCTGGGGCGTCGTCAGGTGTGGCTGGCCGGGCAAGAGCTTATCTTAACGCCCAAAGAGTATGCGCTGCTGTCGCGGCTGATGCTCAAAGCAGGCAGCCCGGTACACCGTGAAATCTTGTATAACGACATCTATAACTGGGACAACGAACCGTCAACCAATACCCTGGAAGTGCATATTCACAACCTGCGCGACAAAGTGGGGAAATCACGTATCCGCACGGTGCGCGGGTTTGGTTATATGCTGGTTGCCGTTGAGGAAAACTAAGTGAACCTTACGCGTTTTCTGCACAGACCGATGACCCTTCGTCAGCGTCTGATGCTGACCATTGGCTCTATCCTGCTGGTGCTGCAACTGATCAGCACCTTCTGGCTATGGCACGAGAGCACCGAGCAGATTGAGCTTTTCGAGCAGGCGCTGCTGGAGGACAGGAATAACGATCGGCACATCAGGCATGAGGTTCGCGAAGCGGTCGCCAGCCTGATCGTTCCCGCCGTGTTTATGGTCAGCCTGACGCTGCTGATCTGCTATCAGGCCGTCCGGCGCATCACCCGCCCGCTTGCCGACCTGCAAAAAGAGCTGGAAGCCCGCACGGCCGATAACCTGACGCCTATCGACATTCACAGCTCGACGATTGAAATTGAAGCCGTCGTCTCGGCGCTTAACCAACTGGTCACTCGCCTGACTACGACGCTGGAGAATGAACGCCTGTTCACCGCCGACGTCGCCCACGAGCTACGCACGCCGCTGGCGGGCGTGCGTCTGCATCTGGAACTGCTGGCGAAAGCGCACAATGTTAACGTCACGCCGTTGATTGCGCGTCTTGATCAAATGATGGACAGCGTCTCGCAGCTGCTGCAATTAGCACGCGTGGGGCAGTCGTTCTCATCCGGTAATTACCAGTCGGTGAAGCTGCTGGATGACGTGATCCTGCCCTCTTACGATGAACTGAACACCATGCTGGAAACACGCCAGCAGACGCTGCAACTGCCGGAAAGCACAGCAGACGCCACCGTGCGCGGCGATGCCACGCTACTGCGTATGCTGTTGCGTAATCTTGTGGAAAATGCGCACCGCTACAGTCCGAAAGGGTCAACCATCACCATTATCCTCAATAATGCGGAAAGCGACGCGATGATGGCCGTCGAAGACGAAGGGCCGGGAATTGATGAAAGTAAATGCGGGGAGTTAAGTGAAGCGTTTGTCCGCATGGACAGCCGCTATGGCGGTATCGGGCTGGGGTTAAGCATTGTCTCCCGCATCACGCAGTTGCACCACGGGCAATTCTTTTTGCAAAACCGTGTGGGAACGACGGGAACCCGCGCGTGGGTGCTGTTGAAAAGAGATCAGTAAGTCGTAACCCAGACATACAGGAAACTGCTGACAATCAGCATACTGAACAGGGTTGTCAGACTTTCATACATTCGCGTTTTCATCACACTCTCCTCCGATGGTCTGGAGGAGAGTATGCCTGACGAAGATTAAGCGAACATTAAGATTTGTCGACCTGATAAACGCCGTCTGTAGGCCTGATAAGCGTAGCGCCATCAGGCAAAGGTGTTGCGCCGTCTGTAGGCCTGATAAGCGCAGCGCCATCAGGCGGTGCGCTAAAGCTTACTCGTCAATACGCGGATGCTGCTGCACTAACCGCGAACGTTTAGCCTGCAACTCCTCAATCTCCTGATCGATATCTTCGATTTTCTGCTCGATATTATCGTAGTGCTCGCCAAGGATTTCTTTCGCTTCCTGGATATCCGAGGCCGCTGGCGTCGCCCCTTTCAGCGGACGGTTGGCGGTCTCTTTCATGGTAATACCGGTAATAAAACCGACGACCGCAATCACCATCAGGTAATAGGCTGGCATCATCAGGTTCTGCGAGCTTTCCACCAGCCAGGCGGCCAGGGTCGGCGTCAGACCCGCAATCAGCACCGAGATATTAAACGCCGCCGCCAGCGCGCTGTAACGGATGTGCGTCGGGAACATCGCTGGCAGAGAAGAGGCCATCACCCCGGTAAAGCAGTTCAGGATCACCGCCAGCATCAGCAGACCGGCAAAAATCAGGCCGATAATATTACTGTTGATCAGAATAAAGGCCGGAATAGCCAGCGCAAACAGCGCGATACTGCCCATAATCACAAACGGACGGCGACCGAAACGGTCACTGAGCAGCCCCATCACCGGCTGCACAAACAGCATCCCGATCATGATGGCGATAATAATCAGCACGCCGTGGTCTTCCGAGTAGTGCAGGTTATGCGACAGGTAGCTCGGCATATAGGTGAGCAGCATGTAGTAGGTCACGTTGGTGGCAATCACCAGGCCGATACACGCCAGCAGGCTGCGCCAGTGTTTGGTTGCAATCTCTTTAAAGGAGACTTTTGGCCCTTCCTGCAAACCTTCACGATCGCCCTGCTCCAGCTTATCCACATGCTGCTGGAAGGCCGGGGTCTCTTCCAGCGCATGGCGCAGATAAAGACCAATGATCCCTAGCGGCAGTGCGATGAAGAACGGAATACGCCAGCCCCAGTCGAGGAAGTTCTCCTCGCCGACAACGGTGGAGATCAGCACCACCACGCCCGCGCCCAGCACGAAGCCCGCAATGGAGCCGAAGTCCAGCCAGCTTCCCATAAAGCCGCGTTTACGGTCTGGCGAGTATTCGGCGACAAAGATCGACGCGCCGGTATATTCGCCGCCGACCGAGAAGCCCTGCGCCATCTTACACAGCAGCAACAGTATCGGCGCCCAGATGCCGATAGAGGCATAAGAGGGAATCAACCCGATACAGAACGTACTGATCGACATAATCACAATCGTGATGGCAAGAATCTTCTGGCGACCATATTTATCGCCGAGCATACCGAAGAATAAGCCGCCAAGCGGTCGAATCAGGAAGGGAACGGAGAAGGTGGCAAGTGCGGCAATCATCTGCACGCTGGGGTCAGCCCCCGGGAAAAACACTTTACCTAACGCGTAGGCGACAAACCCATAAACACCAAAATCAAACCACTCCATCGCATTACCCAGCGAGGCTGCGGTAATCGCTTTACGCAGTTTACCATCATCAATAATGGTCACATCGCGAAGCGTAATCGGTTTTACTTTTTTCCTTTTCAGCATAGCTGTCCTCGTAGACTAAGCCCTGTCTCGCTACATACTGCATTCATTGGCGCACAAAGCGCTAACGTCACCGTCGAGCGTTGGAATCGTGCGGGCACAATTCCTCGTAGAACAAGCGTAGCAGGTTTACTTACACTGACTGGTCAAGGTCTGTACAACCGAACCTGTTGACGCCTGATTGGGCGGTTAATGACCTCTTTACCCTACCAGTGTTTAAATTTGTGATCAACTTCACACATATATTGCCGTTTCGTCAGCGAGCGTAAATAAGGGCATTTTTATCTGTATTTTTACATTGTCAGCAAAGCGCATTATTGACAATAAATGAGAGGCGATTTCGTTATTCTTTTCGAAATATCACGTCCGTCACTATTATGCTGCTAGCAAAAAATCCGCCATAACTCTTCACAAACAATTTACAGCATTTTTAATAATCATCGCGTTCCCTGGCCTTTACGCAAAATATGTGATGAATATAACTAAAACAGTGTTTTATTTTGATTGAATCAATATTCCACTGAATGCAAGATAACACCCGACGCAACATCCCTGAGGATTGTGACAAACAGACGTATGCCACATTCGATTATGTATCACGCAGGGAGAAAGAGGGTTTCCCGCCGTTCTCTTTGTGAAATAACAAATTGAAATCAAATAATATTTATCGACTTGTCCGTTAGTTCCGCGCGACAAGATGTGAGGACTTTTATGAAAATTAAAGCCACGATTGAACGCATCCCTGGCGGGATGATGTTGATCCCTCTGCTGCTCGGCGCAATTTTAAATACCCTGGCCCCGGATACCGGCGCCTATTTTGGTTCATTTACAAAAGGCATGATCAGCGGCACCGTGCCGATTCTGGCCGTCTGGTTCTTCTGTATTGGCGCCTCGATTGATTTGCGCGCTACCGGGACGGTATTACGTAAATCGGGTACGCTGGTTATTACTAAAATAGCCGTGGCGTGGGTGGTCGCGATGATTGCCGCCTCGTTTATCCCGGATACCGGTATTCAAACCGGCTTCTTCGCCGGTTTGTCCGTACTGGCGATCGTCTCCGCAATGGACATGACCAACGGCGGCCTGTACGCCAGCCTGATGAACCAGTACGGCACCAAAGAAGAGTCCGGCGCATTCGTCCTGATGTCTCTGGAATCTGGCCCGCTGATGACAATGGTGATTCTGGGTTCCGCAGGCCTCGCCTCTTTCGAACCGCATCACTTTGTCGGCGCCGTGCTGCCGTTCCTGATTGGCTTCACATTAGGCAACCTGGACCACGACCTGCGCGCATTCTTCAGCAAAGCCACACCAGTGCTGATCCCGTTCTTCGGCTTTGCGCTGGGTAACACCATTAACCTGAGCGTGATTGTCGATACCGGCCTGCTGGGCATCCTGCTGGGTGTCGCGGTTATCATTATTACCGGAATCCCGTTGATTATCGCAGACCGCGTCATTGGCGGCGGTAACGGCACTGCGGGCGTCGCGGCCTCCTCTGCGGCAGGCGCTGCGGTAGCAAACCCGGTGATCATCGCGCAGATTAACCCGGCGTTTGAACCCGTCGCCGCGTCCGCCACGGCGCTGGTTGCCGCCAGCGTGATTGTGACGGCGATTCTGGTTCCGATTATCACCGCCCTGTATGCAAAACGTTTCGGCAACGTCCCGGCGCCGGGCAACGCGAAGGCAAACCCAACGGAATCCCTCCATCACTAAACGTCATACGTCCCCTCTCAGCCCACGAGAGGGGACGGCGCAAAAATCTCCTCAATCATCGCATCCACCAGGCGCTGTGCCGAACACAGCCTTGGCATCCCCAACGCCACCGTCTGCCAGCGCTGGGTCACTGACCAGCACACCGGATGTTTATCGGGATCGCACCAGTCGCCAATCCAGCTCAACATGTCATTGTGCTCCCCCGCGCCGACCACGGCGGGCGAATGAAGCCACTGATGGTAATAATGACGCGTGGTGGGCGCGGCGTGAATACTGTGCGCCAGATAATCGGTAGCCATCGCGCGCAAATTATCTTTCAGCATCGCGACCACTTCCATATTGCCCAACCGACAGGCATCGCCAAACGGCCCCCAGCGCAACTCCTCCAGCGCGACAAAACAGCGCCCCGGCAATGACCAGCCGTCATAGGCTCCGGCGCGCCAGCGGGTAAAAATCTGCTCGCTGTGTTCGCCCGCCTGCACCGTCAATCCACGCCGGGTCAGCGCCTTCTCTTTATGTTCGCTGCGCCGGGCAAACCCGTCGCTCAGCGCCGCTAACTGCTGCGTGATGCCAGGAATAGCTTGCCCTCTGGGGCTTTCCGTCTGTTGCAGAAGGGTCAATTGCCGGGAAATGCGCGTTAGCGCCAGATGGCCGGGATCGAGCATCCCCGCCAGTTTTTCCACCAGCTTAAGACGCATCATCAGATGCTCATTGAATACGCCCGCCATGACCCAGGCGCGAAGCTGCGTCTGGCTCAGAATTTCTTGCGTCAGGCGTTCGCGAAAACGCTGCTGCTGTTGCAGGTTGCCGCCAGGTCGCTTCGGCTCTTCTCCCTGAACCAGATCGACCATAAACTTCGGGTGGATGCATTCCAGCATCCGTCCCGGGCCTTCCAGTAACACGTTCGTCATGAGTGCTCGGCTGCAAAAAGGGTCTGGATATCATCACGTAACAGGCGGGAATCTTCATGAATCCACCGGGTGGCGGAGATACTGTGCTGTAACTGTTGGCTCAGTCTGTTCACAACCGGTTCATGTTGCTGGCGCGTCACCAGACTCTCGCGCAAGCTCTCCTGCAATCCCGACAGACACAACGAAAAATCGGCAAAAAAGGTCGCCATACCTGCCGTAACAGAAACATCGACCTGGGCATCTAAAGCTTTATGAATTTGTTGGAAGAAATGGCTGACATGCTGGATCAGAGTGTTATGCAATGCCGTTATATCAATGACATAGCGTGTCCTGGCTTCCACATAATCATTCCATCCCCAGTTCGGTTGATTCAGCCAGCGCGCAAAGGTGTCGCGCACGCCGCCCGCGCGAGGCGCGGCGCCTTCCGGCGGGTTCTCCTGAGCGACCGCCTCGCTAAACAACGGTTGAGTATTGAAGTTAAACATACTGGCATGAAACGTCGGGAAGCTGATTCGCGCCCGGAACCCCGCCTGGCTCAGATCGTCTTTTACCCGCGCCTCAATTGGCCGCATCGCGTCATTTAACACCCGGCTTAGCGTCGATTCGAGCTGTTCGAAGCGCAGCGCCAGATCGCGGCTAATATTCTCCTGCGCCGCCAGTAATACCGCTTCGCATGACGCACGCATTTTGCTTAAAACGACCTGCGCCTGCCTTTCGTTATGCAGCACCAGCGTTTCGCCCTCGACCACCGCCTCCTGCTCAGGGGAAAGGGGATCGCGCGGCAGCCACGCCACTACGCTCTCTTCGCGAAAAAGCGGCGCGATGCGGTGCAAAATATCGGCCTGCTGCTGGCTCAGGAACGTGTTTGCCGCCTCCATCATCCGTTCAACTTCATGGCCGACCTCATCGCTCACGCGATCCTGGCTCACCTGAAGCTGTCGCATATCTTCTTCGACGCGGGAAATATTGACCTGCAACGCGTCATGCGCCACCGTCAGCCCGTGATAGCGAAAATCCAGATATTCACGCGCGCGCTGTGCGTAATTCAATAACTTATGCGACGCCGACCGGAGCGCATACAGTGAGGCGTTGGCGTAAGCGGCGTGAATCAGCCGCTGTACGGGCTGTTCAAATAGCGAATCTTCCCACAGCAGATCGGCGGCATGACGAATATGTTCGATATCATCAAGATCGGCGCTCCGCCAGCGCCTGCCGAGCGCCGCCTCGGCAAAATCCTGCACCCAGCGCTGTTCCTGATGATCCGGCAACCGCCCGTGCACCCGCAGTTCGTGACGCGCACGGTTCGCCAGATACCCCCACATGGAAGAGACCGGAAAAATTTGCCCGGGCGTAATGCTGCCATTCATCAGCGTGCCGGAAATCAGCGCGCGAACCTGTTCTTCATCGTCGCTGTTGCGGTCTTTCTGATCGAACTTATTCACCAGTGCGTACAGCGGCACGGATTTCCCCACCGCCGCAATGGCCTGGCGCACCTCTTCATCCGAAATGGATTTCAGTTGGGTGTAATCCATCACCGCCAGTACGGCAGAAGCGCGCGCCAGCTGTTCATTAAGCATCTTTTGCAGGTGCGGCTGCCCGGCTTCATTAGGGCCGGGCGTATCCAGTAGCGTCAGTTGCCCCGGATAGTTCTCCAGCCCCGCCAGATGCACAAACTCCACCTCAATCACCGGAATATGTTCAATCGCGGCATACGCCGCAAAAGGAAAATCGACCCCCAGCGCTTTTGACAAGCGCACCAGATCGTTCAGGCTTTTCAGACAGTGGAAGATGGGCTGCGCGCCCAGGTAATGACGCTCAAAAGCCACGCCCTTTTCAATTCGCTGGAGCAGCGCATTCATGTCTTTATCGATTTCCAGCACCTGGGTCAGATGCTGGCGATCGCACGCCTGCATACGCTGTTGCAGCGTTTGCATGAGCGTATCAATCGGCGCGACGTGAGAAAAATGCAGCACCGGCTCTTTCTGCCCTGGCGTATGGCGAATCAGCGTCGGTAACGCCGTCATCGGCCGATTACGGTTGGGCAGGACTTCGGTTCCGACAATGGCGTTAATTGTCGTCGACTTCCCAGCCTTCATCGTCCCGACAATCGCCAGCACCATCTCCAGGCGCGTTATTTTACGTAGCTCATTATTGAGCGTGCCGTGCTGAGCCTCCACGTCACGCCCGCTAACATGCTGAGGCCGGGTATTTTCATTCCCTTCCCCATCTTCCTGAGCGACGCCATCCAGCGAAGCCACAGGCAGTTGTTGCAATAACCGGAGATGTTCCAGAGAAAGCAGCAACAATCTTTCCGCTTCCTGGCTTAATTCATATATTGTCTGTGTGTACATGGAAAATCTTTCCTTAACGCAAACTTTATTACTTTTATTTAGCCGGATGATTTTATTTGTTTGCTTTTCGGCTTTTATAATTACGTGTGGAAATAATTTTATTAAAATAACTTATTGTTAATATTAGAGATATTTTTATCAACCACACCTGTCTCTCTTACTGTGTAAAAGTAAGAGGGATAAAGATTTATAACGCGTCTGGTCGTTCCTCTCACCTTATCTTAAATAGTAAAACGTAGCAATTTCCCTTAAAAAAATAGTCATGACATTTTTCTTACCCTGGCGGCAACCTTCAGCCACAGGTTGTCGTATCCTTAAATTGCGAGTAGTCCCGACAACGTTAAGGATTTTGTGTATAATTGCGGCCTTTTTCGGCAATCTGCCATTTTTTGGGCGCTTTTGCCCCTGCTGACTTTTTTGAGGAAATCGACATGTCATTACCCCATTGCCCACAATGCAACTCCGAATATACCTACGAAGATAACGGCATGTTCATCTGCCCGGAATGCGCCCATGAATGGAACGACGCAGAACCGGCACAGGACAGCGACGAGCTGATCGTAAAAGATGCCAACGGCAACCTGCTGGCAGACGGCGACAGCGTGACCGTTGTTAAGGATCTGAAAGTAAAAGGCAGTTCTTCCATGCTGAAAATTGGCACCAAAGTGAAGAACATCCGTCTGGTTGAAGGCGACCACAACATTGATTGCAAGATCGATGGCTTTGGCCCGATGAAGCTGAAATCTGAGTTCGTGAAAAAGAACTGATTTTTCCAGGCCCGGTAAGGCGTTTACGCCACCATCTGGCATTTATTGCCCGGTGGCGCTTCGCTTACCGGGCCTACGATAACTACACTTAACTGGCTTCTCTTACCTGAGGTCACGATTATGCCGTTAAGTCCCTACATCTCTTTTGCCGGTCACTGTGCCGACGCTATCGCGTACTACCACAAAACGTTAGGCGCGGAACTCCTCTATAAAATCACCTTTGGTGAAATGCCCCCGCCAGAGCAGGGCAGCGAAGACGGTTGCCCGTCAGGCATGCAATTCCCTGATACCTCCATCGCCCACGCCAACGTGCGCATTGCAGGCAGCGATATCATGATGAGCGACGCCGTCGCGTCGGGTAACGCGAGTTACTCCGGCTTTACGCTGGTGCTCGACACGCAGGATGTTGCCGAAGGGAAACGCTGGTTTGATAACCTGGCCGCACAGGGACAAATCGAAATGGACTGGCAGGAAACCTTCTGGGCGCACGGTTTCGGGAAAGTGACCGATCAATATGGCGTACCGTGGATGATCAATGTGGTAAAACAGCCGCAGCCGACAGAGTAAACCGACGGGAGGCGCGCCCTCCCGTGCTGTCATCGAAGCCCCTTCAATTCTTCATCGTCAAGTAACCATCCCTTAACTAAAACGTCACATTAATCCGCCACGATGGGGCCACTTTTTTAGGGAGGCCGCATCATGCAAACGGTTATTCGCGTCGAGAAACTCTCCAAAACGTTCAATCAGCATCAGGCGCTGCATGCGGTTGATCTGAACATCTCTTCCGGTGAGATGGTGGCTCTGCTTGGGCCTTCCGGTTCCGGCAAATCCACCCTTTTACGTCACTTAAGTGGTTTGATTACCGGAGATAAAGCGCCGGGCTGCCATGTCGAGCTGCTGGGCCGCACGGTACAGCGTGAAGGCAAACTGGCGCGGGACATCCGCAAAAGCCGCGCTCACACCGGCTACATCTTCCAGCAGTTCAACCTCGTGAACCGTCTGACCGTACTGGAGAACGTGCTGATTGGCGCGCTCGGCAGCACGCCGTTCTGGCGTACCTGTTTTAGCTGGTTCACCCAGGCGCAGAAGCAGCGCGCACTACAGGCGCTGACCCGCGTCGGGATGGCGCACTTCGCGCATCAGCGCGTATCGACGCTTTCCGGCGGACAGCAGCAGCGCGTTGCTATCGCCAGGGCATTGATGCAGCAGGCGAAAGTGATCCTCGCCGATGAGCCGATCGCCTCGCTGGACCCGGAGTCGGCGCGCATTGTGATGGACACCCTGCGCGACATTAACCAGACCGACGGCATCACCGTGGTCGTCACGCTGCATCAGGTGGATTACGCCCTGCGCTACTGCGAACGCATTGTGGCGCTGCGTCAGGGGCATGTGTTCTATGACGGCAGCAGCCAGCACTTTGATAACGATCGTTTTGACCATCTCTACCGCAGCATGAACCGCGTCGAACAGAACGCGCAGGCTGCTTAACATCCCCACAATGAGGAATGGAAATGAGCTACAAAGCCGTTGCCGCGCTGGCGTTCACCAGCATGTTCAGCATCAGCACCTTGTTAAGCCCGGCACATGCGGAAGAACAGGAAAAAGCACTGAACTTTGGCATTATTTCGACCGAATCACAGCAAAACCTGAAGCCGCAGTGGGACCCGTTCCTGAAGGACATGGAAAAGAAACTGGGCGTCAAAGTGAACGCCTTCTTCGCGCCTGACTATGCGGGCATCATTCAGGGAATGCGCTTCAACAAAGTGGATATCGCCTGGTACGGCAACCTCTCGGCGATGGAAGCCGTGGATCGCGCTAACGGTCAGGTATTTGCCCAGACCGTCGCCGCAGATGGATCGCCGGGCTACTGGAGCGTGCTGATCGTCAACAAAGACAGCCCGATCAATAACCTGGACGATCTGATCGCCAAACGTAAAGATCTCACCTTCGGCAATGGCGATCCGAACTCCACCTCTGGCTTCCTCGTCCCCGGTTATTACGTCTTCGCCAAAAACGGCATCTCCGCCAGCGACTTCAAACGCACCGTTAACGCCAGCCACGAAACCAACGCGCTGGCCGTCGCCAACAAGCAGGTGGATGTCGCAACCAATAACACCGAAAACCTCGACAAACTGAAAACCTCCGCGCCAGACAAGCTGAAAGCACTGAAGGTTGTCTGGAAGTCGCCGCTGATCCCGGGCGATCCGATCGTCTGGCGTAAAAATCTCTCCGAAACCACCAAGGACAAGGTGTACGACTTCTTTATGAATTACGGCAAAACAGCGGAAGAGAAAACCGTGCTGGAACGCCTGGGCTGGGCGCCATTCCGCCCCTCCAGCGACCTGCAACTGGTGCCGATTCGCCAGCTGGCGCTGTTTAAAGAAATGCAGGGCGTGAAGGACAACAAAGGGCTGAACGAGAGCGAAAAAACCAGCAAAACCTCCGCGATTAAAGCGCAGCTGGACGATCTCGACCGCCTGACCGCCGCGCTGGGCGCGATGACCAGCGTCACCAAAGCGGTGCAGTAAACCTGAGGCCCGGTGGCGCTTCGCTTACCGGGCCTACGATGTTCTGTAGGCCAGATAAGGCGCTTGCGCCGCCATCCGGCAATAAACGACGCACGGAGCTAAACATGCAAAGCATCACCGTCGCCCCGCCAAAGCGTAGCTGGTTCTCGCTCCTGAGCTGGGCCATCCTTCTCGCCGTCCTGGTCGTTTCGTGGAAGGGCGCCGAAATGGCCCCACTCACGCTAATTCAGGATTCCGGCAACATGGCGACCTTCGCCGCCGACTTCTTCCCGCCGGACTTCAGCCAGTGGCAGCACTATCTGGGCGAAATGGCCGTCACCCTGCAAATCGCCGTCTGGGGCACTGCGCTGGCGGTCATTCTGTCAATTCCCTGCGGCCTGATGTGCGCCGATAACCTCGTGCCGTGGTGGATTTACCAGCCGATGCGTCGCCTGATGGACGCCTGCCGCGCGATTAACGAAATGGTTTTCGCCATGCTGTTCGTGGTCGCCGTTGGTCTCGGGCCGTTTGCCGGGGTAATGGCGCTGTTTATCCACACCACCGGCGTGCTCTCTAAGCTGCTTTCTGAAGCGGTGGAAGCCATTGAACCCGGCCCGGTTGAAGGCATTCGCGCCACCGGCGCCAACAAAATTGAAGAGATCCTCTACGGCGTGCTGCCGCAGGTTATGCCGCTGCTCATCTCCTACTCGCTGTACCGTTTTGAGTCCAACGTCCGCTCCGCCACGGTGGTCGGCATGGTGGGCGCAGGCGGCATCGGCGTCACGCTGTGGGAAGCGATTCGCGGCTTTCAGTTCCCGCAGACCTGCGCCCTGATGGTGTTAATCATCATTACCGTCAGCCTGCTGGATTTCCTCTCCCAGCGTTTGCGTAAGCACTTTATCTGATTAGCGAGGCATTGATGGCTATGCACTTGTCTACACATCCGACCAGTTACCCAACGCGCTATCAGGAGATTGCCGCGAGACTTGAGCAGGAGCTTCGCCAGCATTACCGCTGCGGCGATTACCTTCCGGCGGAACATCAGCTTGCCGCCCGCTATGAGGTGAACCGCCACACGCTGCGCCGCGCCATCGACCAGCTCGTGGAGCGCGGTTGGGTGCAGCGTCGCCAGGGCGTCGGCGTACTGGTGCTGATGCGCCCGTTCGATTACCCGCTCAATGCCCAGGCGCGCTTTAGCCAGAATCTGCTGGAACAAGGCAGTCATCCCACCAGCGAAAAACTGCTGGCGGTGCTGCGCCCGGCATCCAGCCACATCGCCGATGCGCTGAGCGTCAAAGAGGGCGATAACGTCATCCACCTGCGCACCCTGCGCCGGGTAAATGGCATCGCCCTGTGCCTGATCGACCATTACTTTTCCGACCTCGCCCTCTGGCCGCTGTTGCAGGGCTTTAACCACGGTTCGCTGCATGACTACCTGCGCGAGCAGTGCGGTCTGGCGCTACAGCGCACCCAGACGCGCATCAGCGCCCGCCGTGCGCAGGCCAAAGAGAGCAAGGTGCTGGAAATTCCCAATATGGCGCCGCTGCTGTGCGTGCGCACGCTGAACCACCGTGACGGCGAGGAAAACGCGACGGAGTACTCCGTCAGCCTGACCCGCGCCGACATGATCGAATTCACTATGGAGCACTGACGGAATGCACTTCGATACCGCCACTCGCCAGCGCTGGATGCGCGCGCTGGCTTACAGCAACGCCGACGCGCTTAACGTGAAAATGCAGGCGCTGAAACTCACGCCGGAATACGAACTGATTCGCGCCCCGGAAACCGGGCTGATGCAGATTCAGGCCCGCATGGGCGGCACCGGCAACCGCTTTTTCGCCGGAGATACCACGCTGACCCGTGCGGTGGTGCGTCTTAAGAGCGGCACGCTGGGCTACAGCTACCTGCTGGGGCGCAACAAACACCACGCCGAGCAGTGCGCCGTCATCGACGCGCTGTTGCAGGAGCACACTCACTTCCAGACCTTAATGGAAACCTTAATTGCCCCGCTGGAGGCGGAACGCGACGCACACATTACCGCTCGCCGCGCCGAAGTAAACGCCAGCCGGGTCGACTTCTTTACGCTGGTACGCGGAGATAACGCATGACCCTACAAACCGCCTTTACCCTGCCCGTTCAGGACGCGCAACAGAGTTTTCGTCGCCTGCTGAAGGCGATGAGCGAGCCGGGGGTGATTGTCGCCCTGCATCAACTGAAACACGGCTGGCAGCCGCTGAATCTGGCCACCACCAGCGTATTGCTCACTCTGGTCGACGGCGACACCCCGGTATGGCTCGCGCCGTCCATCAACAACGACATTGCCAGTCAGAACCTGCGCTTTCACACCAGCGCGCCGCTGGTTGAACAGCCGCAGCAGGCCGCCTTTGCCGTCGCCGATGAACGCATCAGCAGCGAGCAGCTAAACGCCCTTTCCGCCGGAAGCGCCGTCGCGCCGGAAACCAGCGCCACCCTGATAGTCCAGGTCGCCAGCCTGAGCGGTGGACGTATGCTGCGCCTGACCGGGGCGGGTATCGCCGAAGAACGCATGATTGCCCCGCAGCTGCCGGAGTGCCTCATCCATGAACTGACTGAGCGCCCGCACCCGTTCCCGCTGGGGGTCGATCTCATCCTCACCTGCGGCGAGCGACTGCTGGCGATTCCGCGAACCACCCATGTGGAGGTGTGCTGATGTACGTAGCCGTCAAAGGGGGCGAAAAGGCGATAGCCAACGCCCACGCGTTGCAGGAAAACCGACGCCGGGGCGACGACACCCTCGCCGAGCTGAGCGTGGCGCAAATCGAGCAACAGTTGAACCTGGCCGTGGATCGCGTGATGACCGAAGGAGGCATCGCCGACCGTGAACTGGCCGCGCTCGCCTTAAAACAGGCCAGCGGCGATAACATCGAAGCCATCTTCCTGCTGCGCGCGTACCGCACTACGCTGGCAAAGCTGGCGGTCAGTGAGCCGCTGAACACCGCAGAGATGCGTTTAGAGCGCCGTATCTCCGCCGTCTACAAGGATATTCCCGGCGGGCAGTTGCTGGGGCCGACCTACGATTACACCCATCGCCTGCTCGATTTTACCCTGCTGGCGAACGGCGAAACGCCGCCGTTGCGTACCGCTGACGCCATGCAGGACGCCGCGCCGCACGTTTTTTCTCTGCTGGCGAACCAGGGGCTGGCGAAGCGTGAAGAAGACAGCGGCGCCATGCCGGATGACATCACCCGCACGCCGCCAGTTTACCCTTGTTCGCGCTCCTCACGCCTGCAACAGCTGATGCGCGGCGACGAAGGGTATCTGCTGGCGCTGGCGTATTCCACGCAACGCGGCTACGGGCGCAACCACCCGTTTGCCGGTGAGATCCGCAGCGGCTACGTCGGGCTGGAAACGGTGCCGGAAGAGCTGGGATTTGCCGTGAACGTCGGCGAACTGCTGATGACGGAATGCGAAATGGTCAACGGTTTTGTCGCACCGGAAAACGACGCGCCGCACTTTACCCGCGGCTACGGACTGGTGTTTGGCATGAGCGAACGTAAAGCAATGGCGATGGCGCTGGTGGAAAGAGCCCTACAGGCACCCGAATACGATGAAACGGTCACGGGACCGGCGCAGGACGAAGAGTTCGTGCTGGCGCATGCGGATAACGTCGAGGCGGCGGGTTTTGTTTCGCACCTCAAACTCCCCCACTACGTCGATTTCCAGGCTGAACTGGAACTGCTCAAACGCCTGCAACAGGAGGCCGCCCGTGACGACTAACCTCTCCGGCTACAACTTTGCTTATCTCGACGAGCAAACCAAGCGCATGATCCGCCGCGCTATTTTAAAAGCGGTGGCGATCCCCGGTTATCAGGTGCCGTTCGGCGGGCGTGAAATGCCGATGCCCTACGGCTGGGGAACGGGCGGCATTCAGCTTACCGCCAGCGTGATTGGCGAGCCGGACATTCTGAAAGTGATCGACCAGGGGGCGGATGACACCACCAACGCCGTGTCGATCCGCAACTTCTTTAAGCGCGTAACCGGCGTGAACACCACCGAACGCACCGAAGACGCGACGCTGATCCAGACCCGTCACCGGATCCCGGAAACGCCGTTGACCGAAGATCAGATCATTATCTTCCAGGTGCCGATCCCTGAACCGCTGCGTTTTATCGAACCGCGCGAAACCGAAACCCGCACCATGCACGCGCTGGAAGAGTACGGCGTCATGCAGGTGAAGCTGTACGAAGATATCGCCCGCTTCGGCCATATCGCCACCACCTACGCCTACCCGGTGAAGGTCAATGACCGCTACGTCATGGACCCGTCGCCGATCCCGAAATTCGACAACCCGAAGATGAATATGATGCCCGCGCTGCAACTGTTCGGCGCGGGACGCGAAAAACGCATCTATGCCGTGCCGCCCTGGACCCACGTGGAAAGCCTCGATTTCGACGATCACCCGTTCACCGTACAAACCTGGGATGAGCCCTGCGCCATCTGCGGTTCGACGCACAGCTATCTCGACGAAGTGGTGCTGGATGACACCGGCAAACGGATGTTTGTCTGCTCCGACACCGATTATTGCCGCCAACAGAGCGAGGCACTCAGCAAATGACGCAACCGCTGCTTTCAGTCAATAACCTGACCCATCTCTACGCGCCGGGCAAAGGCTTCAGCGATGTTTCTTTTGACCTGTGGCCTGGTGAAGTGCTGGGCATTGTCGGGGAGTCCGGTTCCGGCAAAACCACCCTGCTGAAATCGATCTCCTCGCGCCTGACGCCGCAGTCCGGCGACATTTTGTACCAGAACCGTTCGCTGTACGGCATGAGCGAAGCCGACCGCCGCCGCCTGCTGCGCACGGAATGGGGCGTGGTGCATCAGCATCCGATGGACGGACTGCGCCGCCAGGTCTCGGCGGGCGGCAATATCGGCGAACGCCTGATGGCCACCGGCGCGCGTCACTATGGTGAAATTCGCGCCACGGCGAAGCGCTGGCTGGAGGAGGTGGAAATTCCGGCCTCGCGCATCGACGACCTGCCGACCACTTTTTCCGGCGGGATGCAGCAGCGTTTGCAGATCGCCCGCAACCTGGTCACTCACCCGAAGCTGGTGTTTATGGACGAACCCACCGGCGGGCTGGACGTTTCCGTACAGGCAAAGCTGCTGGACCTGCTGCGCGGCCTGGTGGTGGAACTGGATCTGGCTGTGGTGATTGTCACCCACGATTTGGGCGTGGCGCGCCTGTTAGCAGATCGTCTGCTGGTAATGAAGCAGGGTCAGGTGGTGGAAAGTGGATTAACCGACCGCGTGCTCGACGATCCACACCACCCTTATACCCAGTTGCTGGTGTCGTCGGTATTGCAGAACTGATTTTTTGTTTTGCTGATTTTTTGTTTTGCCGGGTGGCGCTTTGCTTACCCGGCCTACAAAAAGCGCACCTGTAGGCCGGATAAGGCGAAGCCGCCATCCGGCAATCAGAATTAAGAGGCCAAAATGATTCGCGTAGAAAACGTCAGTAAAACCTTTGTGTTGCACCAGCAAAATGGCGTGCGCCTGCCGGTGCTGCAAAACGCCTCTCTGGAGGTACAAAACGGTGAATGCGTGGTGCTGCACGGCCACTCCGGGAGCGGTAAATCGACGCTGTTGCGCTCGCTATATGCCAACTATCTGCCGGACGAAGGGCACATCCACATTCGTCATAGCGATGAGTGGATCGATCTGGTGCAGGCCCCGGCGCGCAAGGTGCTGGAAGTGCGTCGCTCGACGATCGGCTGGGTGAGCCAGTTTCTGCGCGTGATCCCCCGGATCTCCGCGCTGGATGTGGTGATGCAGCCGCTGCTGGATCTGGGCGTCGCCCGCGAAACGTGCGCCGCGAAAGCCGCGAATCTGCTGACGCGCCTGAACGTCCCGGAACGGCTATGGCATCTCGCTCCCTCCACCTTTTCCGGCGGCGAGCAGCAGCGCGTGAATATCGCGCGCGGGTTTATCGTCGATTACCCGATCCTGCTGCTTGATGAACCCACCGCCTCGCTGGACGCCAAAAACAGCGCCGCCGTGGTCGCGCTGATTGAAGAAGCCAAAGCGCGCGGCGCGGCGATTGTCGGCATTTTTCACGATCAAACCGTACGCGATCGCGTAGCGGATCGTTTGCATCTGATGGGAACCACATCATGATTATCAACAACGTAAAGCTGGTGCTGGAAGACGAAGTGGTGCAGGGATCGCTGGAAATGCAGGATGGGATTATCCGCGCCTTTGCGGAAAGTCAGAGCCGTCACCCCGAGGCGCTGGATGGCGAAGGCGGCTGGCTGCTGCCGGGTTTAATTGAGCTGCATACCGATAATCTCGACAAATTCTTCACCCCGCGCCCGAAGGTGGACTGGCCCGCTCATTCCGCCATGAGCAGCCACGACGCGCTGATGGTCGCCAGCGGTATCACCACCGTGCTGGATGCCGTTGCGATTGGCGATGTCCGCGACGGCGGCGATCGCCTGGAAAATCTGGAAAAGATGATCAATGCCGTCGAAGAGACGCAGAAACGCGGCGTTAACCGCGCCGAACACCGTCTGCATCTGCGCTGTGAATTGCCCCATCACACCACCCTGCCGCTGTTCGAAAAGCTGGTGGATCGCGAGCCGGTAACGCTGGTCTCGCTGATGGATCACTCGCCGGGTCAGCGCCAGTTCGCTAACCGCGAGAAGTACCGTGAATACTATCAGGGCAAATATTCACTCAATGATGAGCAGATGGCCCACTACGAAGAGGAACAGCTTCAGCTTGCGGCGCGCTGGTCGCAGCCGAACCGCGCCGCCATCGCGCAGATGTGCCGCGAACGTCATCTCGCGCTGGCGAGCCACGATGACGCAACGCCCGATCATGTGCTGGAATCGCATCAGCTTGGCAGCGTGATCGCCGAATTTCCCACCACGTTCGAGGCGGCAGAGGCGTCACGCAAGCATGGGATGAACGTACTGATGGGCGCGCCCAACATTGTGCGCGGCGGTTCGCACTCCGGCAACGTGGCGGCGCATAAGCTGGCAGAACTGGGGTTGCTGGATATCCTCTCCTCCGACTATTACCCCGCCAGCCTGCTCGACGCGGCATTCCGCGTGGCGGACGACGAGGCCAACACATTTACGCTGCCGCAGGCAATGCGCCTGGTGACACGCAACCCGGCGCGCGCGCTGAATCTCGACGATCGCGGCATCATCGCCGAAGGCAGGCGCGCCGATCTGGTGCTGGCGCACCGTAAAGGCGATCACATTCATATCGACCACGTCTGGCGTCAGGGTAAAAGGGTGTTCTGACTATGGGAAAACTGATCTGGCTGATGGGGCCGTCCGGCTCCGGTAAGGACAGTTTGCTGGCGGCGCTCCGCCAGCGGGAACATACGCAGTTGCTGGTTGCGCACCGCTATATCACGCGTGCGGCTAACGCGGGCAACGAGAACCATATTGCGCTGAGCGAGCAGGAGTTTTTCACTCGGGCAGGGCAAAATTTACTGGCGCTGAGCTGGCACGCTAATGGCCTGTACTATGGCGTTGGCGTGGAGATCGATCTGTGGCTGCACGCCGGTTTTGACGTGGTGGTTAACGGCTCACGCGCCCATCTGCCGCAGGCGCAGACCCGCTACGGCAAAGCGCTGTTGCCTATCTGTTTGCAGGTCTCTCCCGATATTTTGCGCCAGCGCCTACAGGCGCGCGGGCGTGAAAGCGAAACCGAGATTGCCGCTCGCCTGGCGCGCGCGGCCCGTTACGCCCCTTTTAACTGTCATATCCTCAATAATGACGGAAGTTTGCTACAGTCAGTCGATACCTTATTAACGTTAATGGGCCGCCAGGAGAAAAGCCATGCCTGTCTGTGAACTACGCCGGGCCACGCCGGACGATACCGACGCGGTGTATCAACTGATCTGCGAACTGAAACAAGCGGAGTTCGATCGCCAGGCCTTTCGCGCCGGGTTTGCCTCAAATTTGCAGGATCGCACGATACGCTACCAGCTGGCGCTGCGCGACGGGCAGGTAGTCGGGATGATCGGCCTGCATATGCAGTACCACCTGCATCACGCTAACTGGATCGGGGAGATCCAGGAACTGGTGGTGATGCCGCAGGCGCGAGGTCTGAAAGTCGGCAGCCGGTTGCTGGCATGGGCGGAAGAAGAGGCCCGCCAGGCCGGCGCGGAGATGACGGAGCTTTCCACCAGCGTGAAACGCCATGATGCGCACCGGTTTTATCTGCGTGAAGGGTATGCGCAAAGCCATTTTCGTTTTACCAAAGCGCTTTGAGGTGACTAATGAGCCTGACGATTACGCTAACAGGAACCGGCGGCGCACAGGGCGTGCCAGCATACGGCTGCGATTGTCTCGCCTGCCGTCGGGCACGCTTACAGGAGCAGTATCGCCGCCGCCCCTGTAGCGGCGTCGTCAAATTCAATGACGCGGTAACGCTGCTTGATGCGGGCCTGCACGATCTTACCGATCGCTGGCCCGCCGGATCTTTTCAGCAGTTTCTGCTCACGCATTATCATATGGATCATGTTCAGGGGCTGTTCCCCCTGCGCTGGGGCGTGGGCGCCGCGATTCCGGTTTATGGTCCGCCGGATGAACAGGGCTGCGACGATCTGTTTAAACATCCCGGCATCCTTGATTTCAGCCATATCGTCGAACCGTTTGTGGTCTTCGATCTCCAGGGATTACAGGTAACGCCGCTGCCGCTTAACCATTCAAAACTGACGTTTGGCTATCTGCTGGAATCTGCGCACAGCCGCGTCGCGTGGCTGTCGGACACCGCAGCGCTGCCGGATAAGACAGTAAAATTTCTGCTGAATAACCAGCCGCAAACGATCGTCATCGACTGTAGTCACGCGCCACGCGCGGAAGCGCCGCGTAATCACTGCGATGTAAACACGGTTATCGCGCTCAATGAGGTGATTCACTGCTCACGGGTCATTCTCACCCACATCAGCCACTCGTTCGACGTATGGCTGATGGATAACTCCCTGCCGGGCGGTATTGAAGCCGGATATGACGGGATGGAGATTGTGCTGGAGTAGCCTTACGCCGGATGGCGGCGCATTGCGCCTTATCCGGCCTACGATTGTCGCGCGGTTAACGATCGTACTCGTCTTCCATTCTGCGCTCTTCATCTTCCAGTTGACGACGTTCTTGATCGAGCTGGCGTTGGCGATCGTCCAACTGGCGACGCCGATCTTCAAACTGACGGCGTCTGTCATCATATTGTCTGCGGCGATCGTCGCTCATCTGGCGCTGCCACTCTTCATCACGGCGGTCATCCTCATAATCCCGCCCGTTGTCAGATTTATACGCGTCATTGATCGCCTGCTGAATATTACCGATGGTGTCATCAACAATATCGGCATGCGCAGGAAGCGTCGTCAGCGACAACAGGCTCAGAGCAATGAGCGTAGAATAGCGTTTCATAAAACCAGCCTCGCAGAGATCTTCCCCTCACGGTAGCGAATGGCCTGTTCGACGTGTAGCGGAGGAATCTCATTTGCCCTGCTGTTCTATCGCCATAATCGCCTCCACGCGCTTTTGATGGCGACCCCCTTCAAACCCCGCATCCAGCCAGGCATCCACGATCATTTTTGCCAGCTCCAGCCCAACAACCCGCGAGCCAAAAGCCAGCACGTTGGTATCATTATGCTGGCGCGAAAGCTGTGCCGAATAGGGTTCGCTGCAAACGACGGCGCGGACTCCGGCAAACTTGTTTGCCGTTATCGAAATCCCCACACCGGTGCCACACACCAGAATACCGCCATCAACCTCGCCAGAGACAACGGCTTGTGCCACCTCGCTGGCATAATGCGGGTAATCCGTGCGCTCCGACGACCAGGTTCCCTTATCAATCACCGTAATACCGCGCTGGGTTAAGTGCGTCAAAATATCCTGTTTCAGGATAAAACCAACGTGATCACAGCCAAATGCAATCTTTTTCATACTCATTCTCGCCCTAGTCAAACTTTACGAATAAAAAATATTTGTGATTTAAATGAATTTAAAAGAACAATAAATCGACAGAAAGACGCTGTATGGGCCTGTTCTACACACCTCCGTTCGGCAAAGCAAGAGCGATAAATACCCGACCTTGATGCTTACACAGGCTGCGCCTGAACAACTCAAAACTATAATTCATTGTTTTATATTGACTTATTTTCATTCCGTATTTTTATCAACGTTATTAAATTCACAAAATGACAAACTTTATAAATTTAACTATTTTGTGAAGTTGTCAGCATCTTTTCTGTTCCTGCTGTGGTGATATAGTGGCGTCTTCATTTCAAGGACAAGAGAACGTAATGAGTCAGTCAGAATTTGATTCAGGGCTTCCAAACGGCATCGGGCTTGCGCCTTACCTGCGCATGAAGCAGGAAGGCATGACGGAGAACGAGAGCCGTATCGTCGAGTGGTTACTCAAGCCGGGTAATCTCAGTAGCGCGCCAGCCATTAAAGATGTCGCAGAGGCGCTGGCGGTATCTGAAGCCATGATTGTTAAGGTATCGAAACTGCTGGGATTCAGCGGGTTTCGCAACTTACGCAGCGCGCTGGAAGACTATTTTTCTCAGTCTGAGCAGGTATTGCCTGCCGAACTGGCCTTTGATGAAGCGCCGCAGGATGTGGTGAATAAGGTATTCAACATTACCTTGCGCACCATTATGGAAGGTCAGTCAATCGTCAACGTGGATGAGATTCATCGCGCCGCACGCTTCTTTTATCAAGCGAAGCAGCGTGATTTGTATGGCGCTGGCGGGTCGAATGCCATCTGCGCAGACGTACAGCATAAGTTCTTACGCATCGGCGTGCGCTGCCAGACTTACCCGGACGCGCACATCATGATGATGTCCGCATCGCTATTAAAAGAAGGCGATGTCGTGTTGGTAGTGACCCATTCCGGGCGCACCAGTGATGTAAAAGCCGCAGTTGAACTGGCGAAAAAGAATGGTGCCAAAATTATCTGTATCACCCACAGCTACCATTCACCTATCGCCAAATTGGCTGACTATATTATTTGTTCGCCAGCACCAGAAACACCGTTATTAGGGCGCAATGCTTCCGCACGCATATTACAACTCACTCTACTGGATGCATTTTTTGTTTCCGTCGCCCAACTGAATATCGAACAGGCAACCATTAATATGCAAAAAACTGGCGCAATTGTTGATTTCTTTTCACCAGGCGCGCTGAAATAAAATGCTCGTTGCTCTCATTTTCGGGAGCAACACCCTACACTGAGAATACTGCTATGAATAAATATCTGAAATATTTCAGCGGTGCGGCTATGGGCTTAATGTTGTCCACCAGCGCATTTGCCGCCGCCGAATATGCCGTAGTATTAAAAACATTATCCAATCCATTCTGGGTGGATATGAAAAAAGGTATTGAAGATGAAGCAAAAACGCTGGGTGTCAGCGTCGATATTTTTGCCTCGCCTTCGGAAGGCGACTTTCAGTCTCAGTTGCAGCTATTCGAAGATCTCAGCAATAAAAATTACAAAGGTATCGCCTTTGCGCCATTATCCTCAGTAAACCTGGTGATGCCCGTCGCCCGCGCGTGGAAGAAAGGGATTTATCTGGTCAATCTCGATGAAAAAATCGATATGGATAACCTGAAAAAAGCGGGCGGTAACGTCGAAGGGTTTGTCACCACCGATAACGTCGCCGTGGGCGCCAAAGGCGCGGAGTTCATTATTGAGAAACTGGGCGCCGAGGGCGGTGAAGTCGCCATTATTGAAGGTAAAGCCGGTAACGCCTCCGGCGAGGCGCGCCGCAATGGCGCAACCGAGGCTTTCAAAAAGGCAAGCCAAATCAAGTTGGTCGCCAGCCAACCCGCAGACTGGGACCGAATCAAAGCGTTAGACGTTGCCACCAACGTGCTGCAACGCAACCCGAATATCAAAGCGATTTATTGCGCTAACGACACCATGGCGATGGGCGTCGCCCAGGCCGTGGCTAACGCTGGGAAAAGCGGAAAAGTGCTGGTAGTGGGTACAGACGGTATCCCGGAAGCCCGCAAAATGGTGGAGGCCGGACAGATGACGGCGACCATCGCTCAGAACCCTGCGGATATCGGCGCGACAGGGCTCAGGCTGATGGTGGATGCCGCGAAATCAGGCAACGTGATCCCGCTGGATAAAGCGCCGGAATTTAAGCTGGTCGATTCCATCCTGGTCGCAAAGTAAGTCCGTAAATAAGCCGGATGGCGACGCGAACGTAGGCCTGATAAGCGTAGCGCCATCAGGCAATGGCACTGATTTAGTCAATATTTTTCTTACACAAAATTATTCGAGATGCATCGAGGCGGCAACTGAGTAAATCCCCAGGAGCTTACATAAGTAAGTGACTGGGGTGAGCGAAGGTAGCCAACAAAGAGACAGCTTGAAGGATGAAGTGTAAAAGAGGTTAATTATGGTCACGCCATATATCTCGATGGCGGGGATCGGCAAATCCTTTGGTCCGGTTCACGCATTAAAATCGG
This sequence comes from Citrobacter sp. CK181, assembly GCF_030333595.1. Taxonomy (NCBI): domain Bacteria; kingdom Pseudomonadati; phylum Pseudomonadota; class Gammaproteobacteria; order Enterobacterales; family Enterobacteriaceae; genus Citrobacter; species Citrobacter sp. CK181. The sequence goes on from NZ_JAOWFN010000006.1 coordinate 571,134, forward strand.
TTGATTTAACGGTTTATCCTTATGAAATACACGCATTATTAGGAGAAAATGGCGCCGGTAAATCAACGTTGATGAAGGTTCTGTCGGGAATACATGAACCGACCAAAGGCACCATTACGATTAATAACGTTAATTACGACAAGCTGGATCATAAATTAGCGGCACAACTCGGCATCGGCATTATTTATCAGGAACTCAGCGTGATTGATGAATTAACCGTGCTGGAGAATTTATATATTGGTCGTCATCTGACGAAAAAAGTCTGTGGCGTCAATATGATTGACTGGAAAGAGATGCGCGTACGGGCCGCCATGATGTTGCTGCGCGTCGGTTTAAAAGTCGATTTAGACGAAAAGGTGGCGAACTTATCCATCAGCCATAAGCAAATGCTGGAAATCGCCAAGACGCTGATGCTCAACGCCAAAGTGATCATCATGGACGAACCCACCTCCTCGCTCACCAATAAAGAGGTGGACTACCTGTTTCTGATCATGAACCAGCTACGCAAAGAGGGCACCGCCATCGTCTACATCTCGCATAAGCTGGCGGAAATTCGCCGCATCTGCGACCGCTATACGGTGATGAAAGACGGCAGCAGCGTTTGCAGCGGGATGGTGAGCGACGTCAGCAACGACGATATCGTCCGCCTGATGGTTGGCCGCGAACTGCAAAACCGCTTTAACGCCATGAAAGAGAGCACCGGCAACATCGAGCGCGATACGGTATTCGAGGTGAAAAACGTCACCAGCCGCGACAAGAAAAAGGTTCGCGATATCTCCTTTAGCGTCAGCCGGGGCGAAATTTTAGGCTTCGCCGGACTGGTCGGCTCCGGGCGCACCGAGCTGATGGATTGCCTGTTCGGCGTCGATAAACGCGCAAGCGGCGAGATCCGTCTGAACGGGAAAACCATCTCCCCGCGCTCACCCCTGGATGCGGTGAAAAAAGGGATGGCTTACATCACCGAAAGCCGCCGGGATAACGGCTTCTTCCCCAATTTCTCTATCGCCCAGAACATGGCGATCGGCCGCAGCCTGAAAAGCGGCGGCTTTAAGGGGGCGATGGGCCTGTTCCACGAAGGCGACGAGCAGCGTACCGCCGAAGCGCAGCGCGAACTGCTGGCGCTGAAGTGTCATTCCGTTAACCAGAACATCACCGAACTCTCCGGCGGAAACCAGCAGAAGGTGCTGATTTCCAAATGGTTGTGCTGTAGCCCGGAGGTGATCATTTTCGACGAGCCGACCCGTGGTATCGACGTCGGTGCAAAAGCCGAAATTTATAAAGTGATGCGCCAGCTGGCGGACGACGGAAAAGTCATCCTGATGGTGTCATCTGAACTTCCTGAAATTATCGCCGTCTGCGACCGCATCGCCGTGTTCTGCGAAGGACGACTGACGCAAATCCTGACCAATCGCGATGACATGAGCGAAGAGGAGATTATGGCATGGGCATTACCACAAGAGTAAAAGGTGACGTGAACGGGAAGAAACCGTTCAACTTTGCGCTGTTCTGGGATAAATACGGCACCTTCTTCATCCTGGCGATTATCGTCGCCATCTTCGGTTCGCTGTCGTCAGAATATTTTCTGACCACCAACAACATCACCCAGATTTTTGTTCAGAGTTCGGTAACGGTGCTGATCGGCATGGGTGAATTTTTTGCCATCCTGGTCGCCGGTATCGACCTGTCCGTCGGGGCGATTCTGGCGCTGTCCGGGATGGTGACGGCCAAACTGATGCTGGCAGGCGTCGATCCGTTCTTTGCGGCGCTGATTGGCGGCGTGCTGGTCGGCGGTGCGCTGGGAGCGATTAACGGCTGCCTGGTGAACTGGACCGGCCTGCATCCGTTCATTATCACCCTTGGTACTAACGCGATTTTCCGTGGTATCACGCTGGTGATTTCCGACGCCAACTCGGTATACGGCTTCTCATTCGACTTCGTGAACTTCTTCGCCGCCAGCGTGTTAGGTGTTCCCGTGCCGGTCATCTTCTCGCTGATTGTCGCGGTGATCCTCTGGTTCCTCACTACTCGGATGCGGCTTGGGCGCAACATCTACGCGCTCGGCGGCAACAAAAACTCGGCGTTCTATTCCGGGATTGACGTGAAGTTTCACATCCTGGTGGTGTTTATCATCTCCGGCATTTGCGCGGGACTGGCTGGCGTGGTTTCTACTGCGCGACTCGGCGCCGCAGAACCCTTAGCCGGAATGGGGTTTGAAACCTACGCCATCGCCAGCGCCATCATTGGCGGCACCAGCTTCTTCGGCGGCAAGGGGCGCATCTTCTCGGTGGTAATTGGCGGCTTAATCATCGGCACCATCAACAACGGTCTGAATATTTTGCAGGTACAAACCTATTACCAACTGGTGGTGATGGGCGGATTAATTATCGCGGCTGTCGCCCTTGACCGTCTTATCAGTAAGTAAGGAATGGATCATGAAAATCTCTCCCTCTTTAATGTGTATGGATCTGCTGAAGTTTAAAGAACAGATCGAATTTATCGACAGCCATGCAGACTATTTTCATATTGATATTATGGATGGCCACTTTGTGCCGAATCTGACGCTGTCCCCCTTCTTCGTCAGCCAGGTCAAGAAACTGGCGAGCAAACCTCTTGATTGTCATCTGATGGTGACGCGTCCGCAGGACTATATTGGTCAACTGGCGCGTGCCGGTGCGGATTTCATCACGCTGCACCCGGAAACCATCAACGGTCAGGCGTTCCGTCTGATTGACGAAATCCGCCGCCACGGTATGAAAGTGGGCCTGATTCTCAACCCGGAAACACCGGTTGAGGCGATGAAATACTATATCCATAAGGCTGATAAAGTGACGGTGATGACCGTCGATCCCGGCTTTGCCGGGCAACCATTCATCCCGGAAATGTTGGATAAAATCGCCGAGCTGAAAGCCTGGCGCGAGCGTGAAGGGCTGCATTACGAAATTGAAGTGGATGGTTCCTGCAATCAGGCCACCTACGAAAAATTGATGGCGGCAGGCGCGGATGTCTTTATCGTCGGCACCTCCGGGCTGTTTAACCACGCAGAGAATATCGACGACGCATGGCAAGTGATGACGGCGCAGATCCTGACGGCGAAAAACGAGGTACTGCCTCATGCAAAAACAGCATAGCGTTGTGGCGGGTGTGGATATGGGGGCAACCCATATCCGTTTTTGCCTGCAAACGGCAAGCGGTGAGACTCTGCACTGTGAGAAACAGCGTACGGCGGAGGTGATCGCGCCCGGCGTGGTGGCCGGTATTGCGCAGATGATTAGCGAACAGATTGCACGCTACGAAGCGCGCTGCCGTGGTCTGGTGATGGGATTTCCGGCGCTGGTCGGCAAAGACAACCGCACCATCATTTCGACACCCAATTTGCCGCTGCAACCTGAAGAAGTGCATGACCTCGCGGGAAAACTGGAGGATGCGCTGGGCTGCCCGGTCGCGTTTTCCCGCGACGTTAACTTACAGCTGTCGTATGACGTCGTGGAAAATCATCTCACACAGCAGCAGGTGCTGGCCGCCTACCTCGGCACGGGAATGGGCTTCGCGGTGTGGATGAACGGCGCGCCCTGGACCGGAGCGCATGGCGTGGCGGGCGAACTGGGGCACATTCCCCAGGGCGACATGACGCAGACCTGTGCCTGCGGCAATCCAGGTTGCCTCGAAACGGTCTGTTCCGGGCTGGCGCTGAAACGCTGGTACGAACAACAGCCACGGGATTTCGCGCTGGACGCACTGTTTGTCCACGCCGGAGAAGCGCCATTCGTCCAGGCGCTGCTGGAAAGCGCCGCCCGCGCAATTGCCACCAGCATAAATCTGTTCGATCCCGATGCGGTGATTTTGGGCGGCGGCGTGATGGATATGCAGGCTTTCCCGCGCGAACAATTAATTACCCTGATCCAAAAATACCTGCGCCGACCATTGCCGTATCAGGCCGTACGTTTTATTGCCGCCTCGTCCTCCGCGTTTAACGGTGCGCAGGGCGCGGCAACGCTGGCGCGCTGCCGTTTTCTGTCGTCGCGGTGATATCGCGACGCTTATCAGGCCTGCACATGCGCCGCCCGCAGCGCCTGCGCGAGCTGCGCCCGGGTAAATGGTTTACGCAGCAGCGCCACATCCGGTAGCGCGGGGTTATGCGCCGGGCGTAAATCCTGCCCGCTGATAAGCAGCAGCGTCAGGCGGGGATAATGCTTGCGGGCATGGTTGATCACCTCCACGCCGCTCAGGCTGCCTGGCAGCATTAAGTCGCTGATAAGAACATCAATCTCGCCGGATGACGCCAGCATCTGCATCGCCTGCTCGCCGTTGGCGGCCTCCAGCGTCAGATACCCCAGCAGATGCAGTTGCTCGCACAACGTCTGACGAACATCCGCCTCATCTTCCAGTACCAGCACCAGTTTCTCGTCGCTGGCGGTACTTTGCACCGCAACCGGCTCCAGGTTTGCCACCGCAGGCGCGATGGCGCGGGGAAGCTGCAATCTGACCGTCGTCCCCTGCCCCGGCGCGCTCTCAATTTCGACACGACCGCCTGACTGGCGCACAAAGCCGTAAACCATCGATAACCCAAGCCCGCTGCCGCTGCCGGTCTGTTTGGTGGTGAAGAACGGCTCGAACACCTGCGCCTTCACCTCCTGCGACATACCGCAACCGTGATCGATCACCTCCAGCGCCACCATATCCTGACGACGTCCGTCACTGCGCGTAACCCGCTGGTTCCAGGTGCGGATTTTGATCGTCCCTGTCTGCCCTTCCATCGCATCGCGGGCGTTCATCACCAGGTTGATGATCGCGTTCTCCAGTTGACTGACGTCTATCCACGCGGCCCAGGCGGGCGACTGGGCTTCTATCTCCAGCGTCAGCGTGGCCGGTAGCGAGTGACGCATCAGTTCGCTCAGGTTTTCCAGCAGCGTTTTCAGTTCCACCGAGTGCGGATGCAGCGACTGTTTACGGGAGAACGCCAGCAGGCGTTGCGTCAGCAGCGCCCCGCGCTCGGCGGCCTTCAGCGCGCGGGTAATGCGCGGCGCATCCGGCGAGTCGGGGCTGACCAGTTCCAGACTGCCGATAATCACCGCCAGCAGGTTGTTAAAATCATGCGCCAGCCCGCCCGTCAGTTGCCCTACCGCTTTCAGTTTCTGGCTGTGCAGCAGCGCCTCTTCCAGCCCCTGACGCTCCGTTCGGTCGATCTCCATCTGGGAGGTCTTTTCTTTCAGCAGGCGGGAGGTGCGCTCCAGCGACGCCGTATTGCGGGCAAAAACGTTAAACGCGCGCGCCAGTTCCCCCAGCTCGTCCCGCCGCTGCAAGGCGGGGACGCTGACATCCGATTCGCCGTGCGCCAGCCGGGTCATGGCGCGCGAAATCGCCGTCAGGTTAGAACCGAGGTTGCGGTAGATATACCACCCGGCAAAGCCGGTAATCACCACCGCCAGCAGGGCGAAGGTCATGATAAACAACGCGCCGGAGCGCAATTCCTGATGGCTTTGCGCCACCCGCTGTTCTGAGATGATCGCCACCTGCGCCGCATACTGATTGATGTCGCTGTTTAAAATCGCCACCAGCGCTTTGATGTGGAACATGTACCAGCTGATGGCCAGGTCGCTTTGCTCCAGCGCCGCTGAGAGCGGTTCAAGTTTGCGTAACTCCTGGTTAAAGTCAGACAGAATCACGTTCACCAGCGGATCGGCATGTTGCTCAGGCAGGGCGCGCATCACGCCATCCAGCTGTTTAATGACGGCGCGCGGCGTCGGCGTTTCGATGGCGGCGCTAATCAGGCGATCCATTTGACTGAACAACGCCGCATCCTGCGCCGCATCAAGCTGTTGCAGATGCCGCAGGTAACTCTGATTCTGATACAGCGAACTCAGCAGCGTATTACGTTCCAGATGCCGCCGCTGCCCGCGCTGCAACATGCCCGCCACGCTGGTCTGCAACTCGTTGCTGCGTTGAATAATGCGGGCCACCAGCCCCGGTTCCTGCTGCGCCAGCGGAGCGGTCGCCAGCTGTTCGAGTGAATGCCTGAGCGCCCGCTGAGTCTCCTGCAACCGCTCCGCTTCGCCCTTGTACTCCAGCGCGCCGACCACCTGCGACAGCCGCACCGCTGCCGTCGCCACGTTCGCCGTATCGCGCGCCAGGTTCATACTGCCGGTCATGTCATCGACGGTTTGCTGCTGCACCTGCTCCTGTATTTGACTCGCATGCTGAAAACCCAGCACCGCCACGCCGCTCACCATCAGCGTCACCGCCACTACCAGCAGATTAAAAAACAGCAGTCGCCCGCGCGCACTGGCGAAAAAGTGACGTCTGTGCTGCGGCATATCACGCTCCATGAAGAAAAATCGCAATATGACAAATATGAACGGCTTCTGACATTTTGCATTTACTTTCCTGTGATGGAGTGCTGATATCGCTAACCCCGCAGGAGATCCGCCATGAGCAGGACACCGGTTCTGGAGATGCGCAATATTGCCAAAGCGTTTGGCAAATTTTACGCGCTGAAAGGGGTCGATCTGACGGTATACCCCGGTGAAATCCACGCGCTGATGGGCGAAAACGGCGCCGGTAAAAGCACCCTGATGAAGATTCTCGCCGGTGCATATACCGCCACCAGCGGCGAGATTCTGATCGACGGTCAGCCCTTTCATATTCGTGGGCCGAAAGATGCCCTGAGCGCAGGCATTACTCTGATTTATCAGGAGATGCAGCTTGCGCCTAACCTTACCGTCGCCGAAAATATTTTCCTCGGCAGCGAACTGTCGCGCGGCGGCATCGTGCAGCGTAAAGAGATGGTGTTGCAGGCGCAAAAGGTCATCGACCGGCTCGGCGCGCAGTTTAAAGCCAGCGATCGGGTAATGCGGCTGACCATCGCCGAACAGCAGCAGGTAGAGATCGCCCGCGCCCTGCATCGCAACAGCCGTATCCTGGTGATGGATGAACCTACCGCCGCCCTCTCATCTCGTGAAACCCACCGTCTGTTTGAGCTGATCATGCGCCTTCGCGATGAAGGGATGGCGGTTATCTATATCAGCCACCGCATGGCGGAGGTGTATGAGCTGTCCGATCGCGTCAGCGTCCTGCGCGACGGACAGTACGTGGGCAGCCTCACCCGCGACAAACTCAACGCGTCCGAACTGGTGCGCATGATGGTCGGGCGTCCGTTAAGCGACCTGTTCAACAAAGAACGCGACATCCCGCTCGGTAAACCGCGCCTGAACGTTCATCACCTTACCGACGGCGGTAAAGTGCAGCCGTGCAGCCTGCTGGTACGTTCCGGCGAAATCGTCGGCCTGGCCGGGCTGGTCGGCGCCGGGCGTTCCGAACTGGCGCACCTGATTTTCGGCGTGCGTAAAGCCACCGGCGGGATGATCGAGGTGGATGGCGAGCCGGTGGTGATCCACTCCCCGCGTGAGGCCATTGAGCACGGTATTGGCTACCTCACCGAAAACCGCAAAGAACAAGGGTTGTTTTTAGAACTGGCGGCGGCAGAGAACATTACGATGGCGACGCTGGAGCGCGACGCCAACTGGGGGATGCTGAACCGTAAAAAAGCCCAAAGCATCTCCGATGACGCCATTCAGTTACTCAACATTCGCGTGCCGCATGCTCAGGTTCGCGCCGGAGGTTTGTCCGGCGGCAATCAGCAAAAGCTCCTGATCTCACGCTGGGTCGCCATCGGCCCGCGCATTCTGATTCTGGACGAACCGACGCGCGGTGTGGATGTCGGCGCGAAAAGCGAGATCTATCGCATCATGAACGAAATGGCGCGTAAGGGCGTGGCGATCCTGATGATCTCCAGTGAATTACCGGAAATCGTCGGCATGAGCGATCGCGTCTACGTCATGCATGAAGGCAGCATTGCCGGGGAATTGTACAGCCAGGACATTACACAGGAAAACATCATGCGGCTGGCGACCGGCGTAAACGACTCCCACCTTGAGGCGGTGAAATCATGAATAACCCAACCACTCCCCAGCAGGTGGCGAAGTCCGCCTCCGCAAAAAAGATGTTGATGAGCGATCTGATGCAAACGGTCGGTATTTTACCGATTTTAGTGCTGATCGTGGCGGTATTTGGCTTTATCGCACCTAACTTTTTCACTGAAAGCAACCTGCTGAACATCACCCGCCAGGCGTCGATCAACATCGTGCTGGCGGCGGGGATGACGTTCATCATTCTGACCGGCGGCATCGACCTCTCCGTGGGGTCGATTCTCGGCACCACCGCCGTGGCGGCGATGGTGGTCTCTCTGATACCCGAGTTCGCCATGCTGTCGATTCCGGCGGCGCTGATGCTCGGCCTGGGGCTGGGGCTGGTTAACGGCGCGCTGGTGGCCTTCGCCGGGCTGCCGCCCTTTATTGTCACGCTCGGCACCTATACGGCGCTGCGCGGCGCGGCCTACCTGCTGGCAGACGGCACCACGGTGATCAACTCCAACATCAGCTTCGAGTGGATTGGCAATAACTATCTTGGCCCGATTCCGTGGCTGGTGGTTATCGCCCTCGCGGTGATCGTGCTGTGCTGGTTCATTCTGCGCCGCACCACGCTGGGCGTACATATTTATGCCGTGGGCGGCAACATGCAGGCGGCGCGTTTAACCGGCATCAAAGTGTGGCTGGTGCTGCTGTTTGTGTACGGCATGAGCGGCCTGCTGTCGGGGCTGGGCGGAGTAATGAGCGCCTCGCGTCTCTACAGCGCCAACGGCAACTTAGGCATGGGGTATGAGCTGGACGCCATCGCAGCGGTGATCCTCGGCGGCACCAGTTTTGTCGGCGGGATCGGCACGATCACCGGCACGCTGGTGGGCGCGCTGATCATCGCCACCCTGAATAACGGCATGACGCTGATGGGCGTCTCTTACTTCTGGCAACTGGTGATCAAAGGGGCGGTGATCATCATAGCGGTGCTGATCGACAAATACCGTACCCGACACCATCAAAGTGCATAGACAAGCTTGCCGGATAGCGGCGCAGGCCTGCCCGTTCGCAGGCCGGATAAGCGCAGTGTCATCAGGCTTATAACAACAATACCCTACGTGAGGAAAAGAGTATGCGTTTGAAACCATTAGTGACCGCGCTCTGTGCTGGCGCGTTACTGGCCGCATCGCCGTTTGTACAGGCCAAAGAACTGAAATCCATCGGCGTGACGGTGGGCGATCTTGCCAACCCGTTCTTCGTGCAGATAACAAAAGGGGCGGAGCTGGAAGCGCGCAAACTGGCCGGTGATGGCGTAAAAGTGACGCTGGTCTCCAGCGGCTACGATCTGGGTCAGCAGGTTTCGCAGATCGACAACTTTATTGCCGCGAAGGTGGATATGATCATCCTTAACGCCGCAGATTCAAAAGGGATCGGCCCGGCGGTGAAACGGGCGAAAGACGCCGGGATCGTGGTGGTCGCGGTTGACGTGGCTGCCGAAGGCGCAGACGCCACCATCACCTCTGATAACACCCAGGCGGGCGAAATGGCCTGTAAATACATTACCGATCGTCTGAAAGGTAAAGGCAATGTGGTGATCATCAACGGGCCGCCGGTTTCCGCCGTGCAGAACCGTGTCGAGGGCTGCCAGACCGAGTTCAAACGCCACCCGGATATCAAGGTGCTCTCCTGGAACCAGAACGCCAAAGGCAGTCGCGAAGGCGGGCTGGAAGTGATGACCGCCCTGCTGGCTGCGAATCCGAAGATCGACGGCGTATTTGCGATCAACGATCCGACGGCGATCGGCGCCGATCTGGCGGCGAAACAGGCACAGCGCAATGAGTTCTTTATCGTCGGTGTGGATGGTTCGCCCGATGGCGAAGAGGCGCTGAAGCGTGAAAATTCCCTGTTTGTGGCGACCCCCGCACAAGATCCGCAGGTGATGGCGGCAAAAGCGGTGGAGATCGGCTATGACATTCTACAGGGCAAACCGGCGCCTGGTGAACCTGTACTGATTCCGGTGACGATGATCGATAAAAACAACATCGGCAGCTACAAGGGCTGGACGGTGAAATAACGGAAAGCGGCCTCTGCGTAGGCCCGATAAGCGCAGCGCCATCAGGCAGTAAACTCATGCCGGATGGCGGCAAAAATGCCTTATCTGGCCTACAAGGCTACATCACAATAAGGAGAATTCTTTCAATGAAACGCTCCGAAATAAACGAAATTCTCGGCCACACGCGGCAATTCTTTTCCATGCATGACGTCCACCTGCCGCCTTTCGCCAGCTTTGCCCCATCGCAATGGCGTCAGCTTGATGCCGCCTGGAGCGAAATATTCGATCTCAGGCTCGGCTGGGATGTTACCGCGTTCGGCGGGACAGATTTTGCCGCTCAGGGACTGACGCTGTTTACCCTGCGCAACGGCTCGCCCAAAGGCATGCCTTATGAGAAATGCTACGCGGAAAAAATCATGCATGTGCGCGACGCGCAGGTTACGCCGATGCATTTCCACTGGCGCAAGCGTGAAGACATTATCAATCGCGGCGGCGGTAATTTAATCGTTGAGCTGTGGAACGCCGACTCCCGGGACCAGACCGACAATACCGACGTCACTATTGTGATAGACGGCTGTCGACAGACCCATGCGGCAGGCAGCCAGCTGCGCCTTTCGCCAGGAGAAAGCATTTGCCTGACGCCGGGCCTGTATCACAGCTTCTGGGCGGAAAAAGGGTTTGGCGACGTGCTGGTCGGCGAAGTTTCTTCCGTCAATGACGATGACCATGACAACCATTTTCTCCAGCCGATCGCCCGCTATAACGACATTGAAGAAGATGAACCGGCGCAACTGGTGTTGTGTAACGAGTACCGCCTGTTCTGCTGAACAAGGAGCACATTATGCCGTTGATTTCTCTTGCCGATGGACTCGACCATGCCCGCAAGCATCGCTATGCGCTGGGGGCGTTTAACGTTCTGGATTCCCATTTTTTACGCGCGCTGTTCGCCGCCGCCAGGCAGGAACGCTCGCCGTTTATCATTAACATTGCCGAAGTCCATTTTAAGTATGTTTCGCTGGACTCACTGGTCGAAGCGGTAAAATTCGAAGCCGCCCGACACGATATTCCGGTGGTGCTTAACCTCGACCACGGGCTGCATTTTGAATCCGTGGTGCGGGCGTTACGTCTGGGCTTCAGCTCGGTAATGTTTGATGGTTCCACGCTGGAGTATGAGGAAAACATCCGCCAGACCCGGGAAGTGGTGAAGATGTGCCACGCCGTTGGCGTGTCGGTAGAGGCGGAACTTGGCGCAGTTGGCGGCGATGAGGGCGGTGCGCTGTATGGTCATGCCGACGAATCGCTGTTTACCGATCCGCAACTGGCGCGCGATTTTGTTGACCGCACCGGTATTGATGCCCTGGCCGTCGCCATCGGCAACGCTCACGGCAAATATAAAGGCGAGCCCAAACTCGATTTCCCGCGTCTGGACGCCATTCGCCAACAAACGGCGCTGCCGCTGGTGCTGCACGGCGGTTCCGGCATCAGCAATGAGGATTTTCGTCGCGCCATTACGCTGGGCATTCACAAAATCAATTTCTACACCGGTATGTCGCAGGCTGCGCTGGCGGCGGTGGAATCACGGATGACTAACCGCCAGCCGCTGTATGATGAGTTCGCCGAACTGCTGCTGGGCATTGAAGAAGCGATTACCGATACGGTATCGGAACAGATGCGCATTTTTGGCAGCGCGGGGCAGATCTGATGGAACGTAAAGGCATTATCGCGGCGGGCAATATGCTGGTCGACCATGTGCACCAAATCGTACAGTGGCCGGAGCGCGGCTGGCTGGCGGAGATCACCCATAGCGAACGTTCGACGGGCGGCGCGCCGCTTAATGTCCTGCTGACGCTGGCAAAGATGCACACCGGACTGCCGTTGCAGGCTGTGGGATTAATCGGCCAGGACGCCGACGGAGACTACATTATGGCGATGCTGGAGCAGTATCACGTCAATCGCCAGCATGTCCAGCGCACCACGTTTGCCCCCACGTCGATGTCGCAGGTGATGACCGATCCCAGCGGGCAGCGCACCTTTTTCCACTCCCCCGGCGCTAACCGTCTGTTGGATCTGCCCGCGTTCGATGAGCTTGATGCCTCGATGAAGATTTTCCACCTGGGCTATCTGCTGCTGCTCGACAGTCTGGATATGCCGGATGATGACTACGGCACCCGCAGCGCACGGCTGATGGCGCAGATGCATGAGGAGGGCTTTGAGACTTCGCTGGATCTGGTGTCCCGCAAAGGCGATCCGCGCTATCAGCCGCTGGTTTTGCCCGCGCTACGCCATCTGGATTATCTGGTGATCAACGAGCTGGAGGCCGGGGAGTTCAGCGGTCTGGAGATCCGCCAGCCCAACGGCGAACCGCATATTCCGCACATCGCCGCAGCCGCCCGCGAATTGCTGGATGCAGGCGTCCGCCAGCGGGTGGTGATTCATTGCCCGGAAGGCGCCTGGGGCGAAACGCCGGATCAACCTGGCGTCTGGATACCATCGCAAAAGCTGGAGCAGAGGGAGATTGTCGGTAGCGTTGGCGCGGGAGATGCGTTCTGCGCCGGTTTTTTGTATGGCTGCCACGAAGCATGGCCGCTGGCCGAGAGCATTAAGCTGGCGCACGCCTGCGCGCGGGTCAGCCTGCTGTGCGCCAATGCGATTGATGGCGCGAAAACGCTTGAGGAGTTGCGAACGCTTTTGTAGCCAGTTTGCCTGATGGCGCTACGCTTATCAGGCCTACAGTAGGCCGGATAAGGCGTTTACGCCGCCATCCGGCAACTGCGCCTGATTACGCGGCTTTATCGTGGTGCTGCACATCGGCGGCAAAAACATACCCAAGGCCGCGCAGGGTTTTGATCAACGTCGGCTGATGCGGATTGATTTCAATTTTGCGGCGCAGACGCATAATCAACACGTCAATGGTGCGATCAAACACCTCAACGCTGTCGCTGTGCGTTAATTCCAGCAACTGCTCACGGCTGAGCACCCGACGGGCGTTTTGCGCCAGCGCCAGCAGCAAACTGTATTCCCCCTGGGTGAGATCCACCGCCTGCTGCTGCGGATTGTGCAACTGACAGCGCGCGGTATCCAGATGCCAGCCATTGAAAGAGAGGCCGGACGTCTGCACGCTTCCGCCTTCGGCGATCAGCACGCCAACCCGACGGAGTACAGCTTTCATTCGCGCCACCACCACGCGCGGGTTAAACGGTTTGCTGATGTAATCATCAGCGCCCATCTCCAGCCCGACCACCACATCCGACTCGCTCCCCAGCCCCGTGAGCATCACCACCGGCAGCGTAGGCCTGATCTTCTGTACCTGCTGCAACACCATCAAACCGTTCGTGTCGGGCAGCATCATATCCAGCAACACCAGCGCAATCTCCGGCTGGGTTTCGACGCACGCCAGCGCAGCCTGCCCGGTATGGCAGACCGTCACCGCAAAAACGTGCTCGTTCAGGACATCCTGCAACAATGCGCAGACCGCCGCGTCATCATCCACGACCAGTATGGCTGGTTTCATCACCCTTCCCCATTTCACATCCCCTACAGATGAGTGTGATTGATTCTGCCCGGAGTGACAGATATTGCGCAGCAGGAGATGCAGGAAACATAACCCTGGTCACACTGCCGGGCCGTCACCGCTTTTCCTGTTCGTCACGTCAAAACTGACGACAGCCTGTTTTTCGTCAGGGTTTTGACCAAATTTTACCCGTAATATCAGGGAAAGACCCCAATAAAAACATGGCATAAAAGATGCATAATGAGGCCGACAGCGCGTATGCGCGATTTGATTAACTGGAGCGAGACCGATGAAAAAAGTCGTCACGGTTTGCCCGTATTGCGCATCAGGTTGCAAAATCAACCTGGTAGTCGATAACGGCAAAATCGTCCGGGCAGAGGCGGCGCAGGGGAAAACCAATCAGGGTACTCTGTGTCTGAAGGGCTACTATGGCTGGGATTTTATTAACGATACCCAGATCCTGACCCCGCGCCTGAAAACCCCTATGATTCGTCGCCAGCGTGGCGGCAAACTGGAATCCGTTTCCTGGGATGAAGCGCTGAACTACGTCGCCGATCGCCTGAGCGCCATCAAAGCGAAGTATGGCCCGGACGCCATCCAGACGACCGGTTCGTCTCGCGGCACAGGTAACGAAACCAACTATGTAATGCAAAAATTCGCGCGCGCCGTTATTGGTACCAATAACGTTGACTGCTGCGCTCGCGTCTGACACGGCCCATCGGTTGCAGGTCTGCACCAGTCGGTCGGTAACGGCGCAATGAGTAATGCGATTAACGAAATTGATAACACCGATTTAGTGTTCATCTTCGGGTATAACCCGGCGGATTCTCACCCTATCGTGGCGAATCATGTGATTAACGCTAAACGCAACGGCGCGAAAATTATCGTCTGCGATCCGCGTAAAATTGAAACCGCGCGCATTGCCGACATCCACATCGCGTTGAGAAACGGCTCGAATATCGCGCTGCTCAACGCTATGGGTCATGTCATTATTGAAGAAAATCTGTACGACCAGGCGTTCGTCGCCTCCCGTACTGAAGGCTTTGAAGAGTACCGTAAGATTGTCGAAGGCTACACGCCGGAATCCGTTGAGGATATCACCGGCGTGAGCGCGCACGATATTCGCAAGGCGGCGCGTATGTACGCCGAAGCGAAAAGCGCCGCAATCCTGTGGGGCATGGGCGTGACCCAGTTCTATCAGGGCGTGGAAACCGTGCGTTCGCTGACCAGTCTCGCCATGCTGACCGGCAACCTCGGTAAGCCAAGCGTGGGCGTAAACCCGGTTCGCGGCCAGAACAACGTTCAGGGCGCATGCGACATGGGCGCGCTGCCGGATACCTATCCGGGCTATCAGTACGTGAAAGACCCGGCTAACCGCGAAAAATTCGCCAAAGCCTGGGGCGTGGAAAGCCTGCCAGCGCATACCGGCTATCGCATCAGCGAACTGCCACACCGTGCTGCGCATGGCGAAGTTCGCGCGGCGTACATTATGGGTGAAGATCCGCTGCAAACCGATGCGGAACTCTCTGCGGTGCGCAAAGGGTTTGAAGACCTGGAACTGGTCATCGTGCAGGACATCTTTATGACCAAAACCGCGTCGGCGGCGGATGTTATTTTACCGTCTACGTCGTGGGGCGAGCATGAAGGGGTGTTTACCGCTGCTGACCGTGGTTTCCAGCGCTTCTTTAAAGCCGTTGAACCGAAGTGGGATCTGAAAACGGACTGGCAAATCATCAGTGAAATCGCCACCCGTATGGGCTACCCGATGCACTACAACAACACCCAAGAGATCTGGGATGAGTTGCGTCATCTGTGCCCGGATTTTTACGGGGCGACTTACGAGAAGATGGGCGAACTGGGCTTCATTCAGTGGCCTTGCCGCGACACGTCGGATGCCGATCAGGGGACGTCTTATCTCTTCAAAGAGAAATTCGACACCCCGAACGGTCTGGCGCAGTTCTTCACCTGCGACTGGGTCGCGCCGATCGACAAACTCACCGAAGAGTACCCGATGGTGCTGTCTACGGTGCGTGAAGTCGGCCACTACTCGTGTCGCTCGATGACAGGGAACTGTGCCGCGCTGGCGGCGCTGGCGGATGAGCCTGGCTATGCGCAAATCAACACGGCCGACGCCGTGCGTCTGGGCATTGAAGATGAAGCGCTGGTCTGGGTTCATTCACGTAAAGGCAAAATTATCACCCGTGCGCAGGTCAGCGATCGTCCGAACAAAGGGGCGATTTACATGACCTACCAGTGGTGGATTGGCGCCTGTAACGAGCTGGTGACGGAGAACTTAAGCCCGATTACCAAAACGCCGGAGTACAAGTACTGCGCCGTGCGCGTCGAGCCGATCGCCGATCAGCGCGCCGCCGAGCAGTATGTGATTGATGAATACAGCAAGTTGAAAACCCGTCTGCGCGAAAGCGCAATGGGGTAATCTGCCGAATGGCGGCATGAGAATGCCTTATCCGGCCTACGACCTGTTTCCACTGTCGGCCTGATAAGATGCGTGAGCATCGCCATCAGACATTTTCCTTGCAACAGCCTCCGCCGGAGGCTGTTTTTTTATCCATACGATCTCTTTATACTGTCTACTCCGTACCCTAAATAAAACTCAAAATGAAACCACTTCTTGCATTGATGTTCTTAATGACATTCTTTGCCCATGCCACCGATACTGAGCCTGGCAGCCAGTATCTGAAGGCGGCGGAGGGCGGAGACCGACGCGCACAGTATTTCCTTGCCGATACCTGGTTCAGTTCCGGCGATCTCAGCAAGGCCGAATACTGGGCGCAAAAAGCCGCAGACAACGGTGATGCGGATGCCTGCGCATTGCTGGCGCAAATCAAAATCACCAACCCCGTCAGTCTGGATTATCCGCAGGCTAAAACGCTGGCCGAAAAGGCGGCACAAGCGGGCAGCAAAGCCGGAGAAATCACTCTGGCGCGCATTCTGGTCAACACCCAGGCGGGGACGCCTGACTATCCAAAAGCCATTTCACTGTTGCAAAACGCCTCAGAAAACCTGGAGAGCGATTCTGCCGCCGATGCGCAGATGCTGCTCGGGCTGATTTATGCCAACGGCGTGGGCATTCCTGCCGATGACGATAAGGCGACCTGGTATTTCAAACGCAGTTCCGCCATTTCCCGTACCGGCTACTCCGAATACTGGGCCGGAATGTTGTTCTTAAACGGCGAACAGGGCTTTATTGAGAAGAATAAACAGAAGGCGCTGCACTGGTTGAATCTGAGCTGTACGGAAGGGTTTGATACCGGCTGCGAAGAGTTTGATAAGTTAACCAACGGGTGAATGTAATATTGCCGGATGGCGGCGCAAGCGCCTTATCCGGCCTACAGACCACAGCTTCCCGTAGGCCGGATAAGCGTAGCGCCATCCGGCAATCTGTCATGAATTACTGATTCGCGGTCTTATCAAATTTGCCCAATACTTCGCGCTCATACGCCAGCGCTTTCTTACGGTCAAACTTGTGTTCCCACTTGGCGATAACCAGCACCGCCAGCGCATTACCCACCACGTTCAGCGCAGTACGCGCCATATCGAGGATACGGTCAACACCGGCGATAAACGCCAGCCCTTCCAGCGGAATGCCCACGCTACCCAGCGTCGCCAGCAGCACCACGAAGGAAACGCCCGGCACGCCCGCAATCCCTTTCGAGGTGACCATCAGCGTCAGCACCAGTATGATTTCCTGCCACAGCGACAGGTCGATACCGTACAGCTGCGCGATAAAGATCGCCGCAATACTCTGGTACAGCGTTGAGCCATCAAGGTTGAAGGAGTACCCGGTCGGCACCACAAAGCTGGTGATCGACGCCGGAGCGCCATAGGCCTCCATCTTCTCGATAATGCGCGGCAGCACGCTCTCAGAGCTGGCCGTGGAGTAAGCCAGAATCAGTTCATCTTTCAGGATACGAATCAGAATCCAGACGCTCAGACCGCACAGACGCGCCACGATGCCCAACACCACCAGCGCGAAGAACAGAATCGCGAAGTGTACCAGCAGCACCAGTTTCGCCAGCGGCCACAGCGACGCAAAACCAAAGTTCGCCACGGTCACGGCGATCAGCGCAAACACCCCGACCGGCGCGTAACGCATCACCATGTGGGTCACTTTAAACATGGTTTCTGAGATGGAGCGGAACACGGTGACCAGCGGTTCACGGTGAGTCGCAGGCAGGGAAGACAGACCCAGGCCAAACAGCACCGAGAAGAAGATAATCGGCAGCATGTCGCCCTTCGCCATCGACGCGACAATATTGGTCGGAACCAGTGACAAAATCGTGCCCATCAAACCGTGCGCATGGCTTTGTACTTCTGCCGTCGTGCTTTGGTATTTCGAAATATCCACGGTCGCCAGTTGCGACATATCAATCCCGGAACCGGGTTGAAACACGTTCGCCAGTGTAATACCGAGGATAATGGCGACGGTCGTGATCACTTCGAAATAGATAATGGTTTTGGCACCGATACGTCCTAACTGTTTCGCATCGCCGACACCGGCAATACCGACAATCAGGGTGGAAATAACAATCGGAACGACGATCATTTTGATCAGATGGATAAAGATATCACCCGCCGGTGACAGCAGGTTGGCAACCAGCCATTCGCGGCTGTCGCTGTGATAATGCAGATAACTGCCCAGAAGAATACCCAGCACCATGGCCAGCAAAATCTGCCAGGCCAGGCTGATTTTCAAGTTTTTCATAACAACAGACTTCCTCAATGAAGCGCCGTTCTGCATTCAAAAAAGGATGAGAACAGTACATACTGAAAGGGTATGAATTGTGTTGCGTTCGTTTGTGGAGTTTTTTAACGCGCATAATCAGTACCATTTGCATGGCATACTGCGCAACCCTTTCAGAACAGGGCATCTAACTGATTTTATGCATAATAACGCGAGTTTATCGCGATCATCATGAATAACTATTTGTTATGGAAAGATTTTTATTTCCTCAAAAACGAATAATACCTTTCTGGAATTATTTTAACGCCACCGTTCATTCGCTTACTTTTTAAACAGCAAAAACGACACAAATCACAAAAAAACAAAATTATTTCTGACGATTCTGCAACAACTTCGCCATATTAATAGCGTCAATGAGTTGCACGCGATTAACCCTTGGCGAGTTCAAATCCAGTAATTTTTGCCAGAATGCGATGGCCTGCACATAATCAGCCTGCATAAACGCATCAGCGGCCAGCAGCATTAACGCGGTGACTTCCGAAGCATCAAGCGCCAGCGCTTTATCGATCATTTCACGCGTTTCCGGCGTCATATGCTGCCCGGACTGGTAATAGCGCACCGTCGCCAGCGCCGAATAGAGCTCCGCGTTCTCTCCCCGCAGGCGCAGCGCCTGCTGATACGCCAGCAGAGCATTGTCATAGGCATTACGCCAGAGGTAGTACTCGCCCAGCGTCGCCCACTGCGCGCTGTCCTGTGGGTTTGCGCGAATCGCCGCCTGCAACGTCAGTAACTGCTTTTCCGCCGTCGGTTCATCGGTAAACGCCCGCAGCGGATCGGCCAGACGCTGCTGCTCCTGGCGAACGGCCTGCCATTTTGACGACGCCAGATAGCCGCCGACGCAAGCCATCACCATGACGATCGCAACGGCCAGCAGCGCTTTCACCGGCAGCGGGCGCGACGGCGCGTCCGAAGCCACAGGCTCCGCCAAATCATGATGCAATTCCTGTTGTAGCTGCGCCGTGTCCTGACCCGCCAGCGCCTGCTGCGCCTGGCGCTGGCTGTGACGCAGCAGCAGTACGCTCACCTGATGCAGACTCATTCACGCCCCTCCTCTTTACGCTGACGCGCTATCACTCGCCACAGCGCCACGCCCACCAGCAGCAACAGCAGGAAAGGCAGCGCCCATAGCAGCAACGTTTGCCCGGTTAGCGCCGGGTTGTAGAGGACGAACTCACCGTAGCGTTCGGTCATCCAGGCGGTGATTTCCTCTTCGCTTTTACCTTCCGCCACCATGGTATAGACCTGATGGCGCATACTGACCGCTACCGGCGCGTTGGATTCCAGCAAGTTTTGATTCTGGCACTGCGGGCAGCGCAGCTGGCTGGCAATAAATAGTGATTTTTCCTGCTGTTGCGCGTTTTCAAAGCGCCAGGTGTCCACAACCTGGGCATGCGCTGCAAAGGTGATGAAAAACAAAATGATAGCCAAGAGTAAACCTATTCTGCCGGATGGCGCTGCGCTTATCTGGCCTACAATGTGTTGCGCACCCCGTACGCCGCCATCCGGCAACGCGTTGATTAATTTACTCATCACGCTTCCTCCCACGCCAGCCGCTGAGCGCCGCGCCTGCAATCATCAACAGCCCTCCGCCCCAGATCCAGCGTACGCCGGTCTGGACATACAGGCGCATGGCATAGCGATCCTGCCCGGTTTTTTCGCCCATCACCGCATACCAGTCATGCAGCAGATTCCAGCGAATCCCCGGCTCCATCATCTGCTGACGGCGCGCCGCGTAAAAACGCCGCTCTGGCGTGACGCGCCCGATGTGCCGTTTATCCTGCTCAATGGCGATCTGCGCTTTCTCAGTGGTGTAATTGCCTTTCGCCTCCAGATCGAGACGTTCAAAACGAAACGTGTAGCCTGCCAGTTCCACCTGCTCTCCGGGGCGCAGATTAAGGCTGATTTCGTGCCGACTGCCGCTGGAGAAAATAATCCCGGCGGCGACAACCAATACGCCGGTGTGCGCCAGTAGCGCCGGAAGCTGACAACGCACAGACACTTTCCGGCTTCTGATTGTCGCCAGTACGATAACTAACAGCATCAGCAGCCCAAACGGCAGCGTGGCGCGATTAAAATAGGGCGCGCCGACGGAGAGTCGCCCCCAGCCGAACAGGCCGTAAATCATCGGATAGAGCGTCCCGATAAGCACAATCAGCAGCACGGCGCTAAAAAGCAGCAGCGCGGCCAGAATCATCATCTCACGCGACCAACTGCCAAAACGCGCATTCTGGCGGACTTGCTGGCCTCGCCACGCGTACAACCCGAGCGAGGCCAGGCTCAGGAGCGTAAACAGCGCGAACAGCGGCACCGCACGCACGTTGTCCAGCGCAAAGGCATGGACAGAGACCAGAATGCCGGAGCGCACAATCAGCGTGCCCAGCAGGGATAAAATCAGCGTCAGAATCGCCAGCAGCAAAGACCAGTGGCGAAAGATGCCGCGCCGGCGGGAAACGAACAGGCTATGCAGTAGCGCGCTGGCGGAAAGCCAGGGTAATAAAGAAGCGTTTTCCACCGGGTCCCAGAACCACCAGCCGCCCCAGCCCAGTTCGCAGTACGCCCACCACGACCCGAGAATGATGCCCAGCGTCAGCGCGCACCAGCCGGGGAGCGCCCAGCGCCAGCAGACCCAGGCGGTGGCCGCGCTAAAGCCGCCGCGCAGCAATGACGCCAGCGCAACGCCCGCTGCGACCATCAGGCCGCCATAGCCCAGATAAAGCAGCGGTGGATGGAGAATCAGCCCCAGGTGTTGCAGCATCGGATTGAGATCGCGCCCCTCAATCGCGGGCGGAAAGATACGCACAAACGGGTCCGACCAGACCACGACAAACAGCAGCAGCAGGGCGGTCATCATCGACAGAATACAGAGCGTTAGCGGAAAGAGCGCATCGCGCTCGCCTTTGCAACGCCAGGCGAACAGCGCGCTCCAGCCGGAAAGGAACAGCACCCACAACAGCAGCGATCCTTCATGACCGCCCCACACCGCCGCCAGTTTTAATCCCCACGGCAGCAGGCTGTAGCTATGCTGTGCAACGTAGACAACCGAAAAATCGCTGGTAAGAAAACAGAAAACCAGAATAGCGAACGCCAGTAATAACAGCGCGAATTGCGCCAGGACGCCGATTATCGCCAGACGTCTGATGCCCTGCCAGCGCTGGCGCAACCCCACCAGCGTGGCAAGTGGGGTCAACACGTTGACCCCAAGACTCAGCAGTAATGCCAGAAAACCGGCTTCAGGAAGGAATACGTCCAGAGATCACCCTGCCTAAGCTCACGCGACCGTTAGCTGTCCCGCATAAAGAATGAAAAAGCGCAGCAGCAGGACACCGGTCAGGCTGGCGCCGCATACCGCCAGCACGCCGTGAAACGTCGAACCACGATTCGCCCAGGGCTTCAGCAGCATTGGCACAATCAGCCCCAGCCCCGCGACGCCAAGCCAGAACCACCATGTCCAGAATCCGCCGCCCAGCGCCGCAGTCAGCGCGCGCATTTTACCGTCATCGCCCAACGCCAGCCCAACGAAGAACGCCGCCAGCAGGAAGATTTCCAGCCAGACGACCGGCGTTTCCATGCGATGCACAAAATGCGCTTCAGTGCTGTGCGGATTGCTGCGATGACGCAAGGCCATCGCAATCAGCGCCACCGCCGCCCCGGAAGAGATCCCCGAGAACAGGAACAGCACCGGCAGGATCGGATTATTAAGGAACGGATAGGACTTCAGCGCCGACAGCAGGAAGCCGGTATACGCCCCCAGCAGTACCGCCAGCACCAGCATTACCGTCTCAAGCAGGCGATGGAACGGCGTCAGCAACGTCAACGCTTTTTGCACCATCCCCAGACGCGGCAACCAGCGCTGTTGCAGGGCAAGCACCTCTTTTTCAAAGATTTTCGCCAGCCACAGAACCAGCACCACCATATAGAGCTGGAACAGCATGACGCCCATCGACATCACCGACGTGAAGCTGTAGTGGAACATCAGTTTCCAGAAGGTCCACGGACGCGTCAGGTGAAAGATCAGGATCAGCAGACCAAGAATAATTGCCCCCGGCCCCACCACCAGCGTCGTACGCAGCAGCGTGCTGTCCGCCCCGCCCGCTTCCGGGTGAATGCGGCGCAGCAAAATAGCCAGCGTCACTAACCCGGCAGAAATACCAATCAGAAACAGATAGATGGCGATGGGCCAGTCCCACACCAGCGATTCAAAATGGAAAGCAGAAGCGTGCGTCATTGGCTCACCTCCCCAAATTTAAAGGGAACGCGGTAGACCTTCGGTTTCGTACCCAGCGCCAGCTTGTAGCGGTAGGTGGTTTTCTGCCGCAGCAGACGAGAGATGTCGCTGTTGGGATCGTCCAGGTTGCCAAACGTCAGCGCCTTTGTCGGGCAGGACTCGACGCAGGCGGGCAACTTACCCGCTTTCAGGTTGGTTTTCCGGCAGAAATCGCACTTATCCGCCGTCTTGCTGACCGGATGGATAAAGCGTACGCGGTAAGGACACGCCGCAATGCAATACTGGCAGCCGACGCACAGATCCGGGTTCACATCAACGATACCGCTGGCGGCATCGCGGAATGAGGCCCCGGTCGGGCAAACGTCAACGCAGGGCGCATGGTCGCAGTGCTGGCACGAATGACGGAAGAATTGATACTTCACGTCAGGAAACGTCCCCTGCGGCTCGCTGCGGATAATCGTCAGACGCGACACACCCTCCGGCACCTGGTTCACTTCCCGACAGGCATCCATACAGGCGGTACAGCCGATGCATAATGACTCATCATGCACCATGCCGTAACGCACGCCGTTGATATTCAACGTTTTCGCCACCACGCGTCCTGCTGTTCCGCTGACCGCCACCAGCGCGCCGACGCGGGTGATAAACTGGCGACGAGAGCAACTCATGGATGCTCCTTAAGCAAGGGAACGGACGCCGGGTTAAAGTGCGGATTGGTGCGCTGATCGCTGTGGCAATCGACGCAAATCTTAATCCGTCCTTTCTCATTGAGCGTCTGCATCGTATCTTGCTGTGGATGCAGCGAGTGACAGCTGGCGCACGCCACTTTGGTCACATGGACATCATGCGGCCAGAACGCTTTTTGCAGCTGCTCAGGCAGGTGGCAGGACATACAGACGCTGTTCTGCTGCTCTACCGTATACATCGGGTCGTTAAAGCGCATCACATCTTTCACCCCTTCGCGGTGTTTAGGCGATGGCTGACCGTGACAGTTGGTGCACGTAACCGGCAGCTTGTTGTTCGGGTTAACGACAGAAGCGTGCTTACCGTGCATACCCTCGGTATCCGGCTTGTGGCAATCCAGACAAGCAGCATCTGGATTACGCTGCTGGGTGACCGTCCAGCGTTGCTCTGAGCCCTGCGGCGTTGGGGTAGCGGTTATCCCACACAGGCTCCAGAACAGACCTGACGCCAGCACCCCAGCAGTTAATAACGAACGTAATACGCTCATATTCACTCCGTTGAGTTATCCGCCTCTTACGAGGCGGAATGTGGGGTTATTGGCTTAACAGACCGTTTTTACGCGCCTGATCTTCCCATTGCGGAATCACCGTCTTGATGAAGTCCTGCTTCTCGGCGTTGATTTGCTGCATGTTCAAACCAATCGCTTTCTGGGCTTTCTCTTTGGTGGAGATATCCGGCAGCGGGATTTCATGAGTGATGCCTTTACTGCCCAGCAGACGCACCAGTTTGGTACGGGCATCCGCCGCTTTATCCATCGCGCCGCCCAGCATACGCAGACCTTCATCCGGGGCATGCATATGGATGCCGTGCGAGGCAATCGCCAGATCCCAGCGCCACTGCGCATGACGGATATCGTCCAGAATCGGTTTCATTTCCGCTTCTGTCGCGCCCGCATCCCACGCGGCTTTCGCTTCGAAATGCGCGTGTACTAACTGATCTTCAACCTTGATTTTCAGGTCATGAATCGCCTGTTTACGCTCAGCAACCACTTTTTGCAGGGAGGCTTTATCCTGGGTGTGGCAGTTGGCGCAGGTCTGGGCGAAGTTATCAAACGGGTTGCCAATCTTATGGTCGGTGTAGAGTTTGCCTTCGGCGTTTTGCACTTTCGGCATGTGACAATCAATACAGGTCACGTTGTTCTTGCCGTGAATGCCCACGCTCCAGGTTTCATATTCCGGGTGCTGCGCTTTCAGCATTGGCGTTTTCGACAGCGGGTTTGTCCAGTCAGAGAAGGCGATGGCGTCGTAATATTTCTCCATATCCTCGACTTTTGTTCCCTCATCCCACGGGAATTTGACGGCTTTGTTTTTACCGTCAAAGTAGTACTCCACATGGCACTGCCCGCACACCATAGATTGCTGGTCAAAACGACTGGCTTTATCAAACGGTTTGCCGATGGTTTCCATCGCGCGCTCGGCATAAGGACGGGAGAGCGTTAACGCCGGTTTGCCTTTGGCGAAATCGTCTGAGGCGGTGTTATGGCAGTCGGCGCAGCCCAGGGCATTGACGATTTCCGGGCCGCCGCGCGCCCATTTACCGTGGAAGTAGCCGTCTTCGCCATCTTTCTGGATCAGACGCGCCACATCCGGGCTTTTACAGCTCCAGCAGGCCATCGGCAATGGGCCATCTTCGGCATTTTTCGGTGCGCCGGTACGCAGGGTTTCACGCACATCGGTAACCGCATAAGCGTGCCCGCGCGGCTTATTGTAGTCACGCGAGAAGGGGTATCCCGCCCACAGGATCACCAGACGTGGGTCTTCTGCCAGCGCATCTTCACGCGTTGACTGTTCTGACGTCGCTTTCCATGAGAGATATTGATCGGGATGCTGAGGGGCGAAGGTTTCATTCTTCGCTTCAACGGTGACGGTCTTTGCGGGAACGGACGTTTGTTCAGCGTATACAGAGGAAATGAAAAAAAACGGTAATATCAGGCTGAAGAAACGGCGTGCGCGTAATATTGTCCTTGCCATAGAGGTCTCATCCAGATTGCGCCATTGCCTTCAATGGCGGTTCTTTATTTTGTTTTTCCACAACAGCAACCGCACGAATACTGTCATGACATTGCTCCCCTCTATGTGTAACAAAAAACCACATTAAAAATGTTGTCTTTAATCAATTGTAAGTGCATGTAAAATACCACTTTAGAGTTATACCACCCTCCTTAAACCTACTCCTTTCGTTAGCATTCGACGCGGATCACTTTTTCAACAACTCGCCTGTAACTGCATGTTATCGCGGGTATTAATCCATTTTTGCGAGATTCCTTCAAAAATCACTTTGCCGTTTATTTGCACAGTTCCGTTATTGCGTGATCTGCCGCGCAAATACTAAACAAAACTGCCAAAGCCCCTACATTTAACTTTTGTGAGACATATTATTAACATCTTACAAGGAGAACAAAAGCCATGAGCCAAATACATAAACACGCTATTCCCGCAAACATTGCGGATCGTTGTCTGATAAACCCGGAGCAGTATGAGGCGAAATATCAACAATCTATTAACGAGCCAGATACCTTTTGGGGTGAACAGGGAAAGATTCTCGACTGGATTACACCGTATAAAAAAGTGAAGAACACCTCCTTTGCGCCCGGCAACGTGTCGATTAAATGGTATGAAGATGGCACGCTGAACCTGGCGGCAAACTGCCTTGACCGCCATCTGCAAGAAAACGGCGACCGTACCGCCATCATCTGGGAAGGCGATGACGCCACCCAGAGCAAACACATTTCATATCGCGAATTGCATCGCGATGTTTGTCGTTTCGCCAATACGCTGCTGGAGCTGGGCATTAAGAAAGGCGACGTCGTGGCTATTTATATGCCGATGGTGCCGGAGGCGGCGGTGGCGATGCTGGCCTGCGCGCGCATTGGCGCGGTGCATTCGGTGATCTTCGGCGGCTTCTCGCCGGAAGCGGTTGCCGGGCGAATCATCGACTCCAGCTCACGTCTGGTGATCACCGCCGATGAAGGTGTGCGTGCCGGACGCGGCATCCCGCTGAAAAAGAACGTCGATGATGCGCTGAAAAACCCGAATGTGAACAGCGTTGAACATGTGGTGGTTTTAAAACGTACTGGCGGGAAAGTCGACTGGCATGAAGGCCGCGATCTGTGGTGGAGCGACGTGATTGAGAAATCCAGCGCTGACCATCAGCCGGAAGAGATGAATGCGGAAGACCCACTGTTTATCCTCTACACCTCCGGTTCAACCGGCAAGCCAAAAGGCGTGCTGCATACCACCGGCGGCTATCTGGTCTATGCCGCCACCACCTTTAAGTATGTCTTTGACTATCACCCGGACGATATCTACTGGTGCACCGCAGACGTAGGTTGGGTGACCGGGCACAGCTACCTGCTGTATGGGCCGCTGGCCTGCGGCGCAACCACCCTGATGTTTGAAGGCGTGCCAAACTGGCCGACGCCAGCGCGGATGGCGCAGGTGGTGGATAAGCACCAGGTTACTATTCTCTACACCGCCCCAACCGCTATTCGCGCTCTGATGGCGGAAGGCGATAAGGCGATTGAAGGCACCGATCGCTCTTCGCTGCGCATCCTCGGTTCCGTCGGCGAACCAATCAACCCGGAAGCGTGGGAATGGTACTGGAAGAAGATCGGTAACGAAAAATGCCCGGTAGTGGACACCTGGTGGCAGACCGAAACCGGTGGATTCATGATCACGCCGCTGCCCGGCGCGACTGAACTGAAAGCCGGTTCCGCCACGCGTCCGTTCTTTGGCGTACAGCCCGCGCTGGTGGATAACGAAGGCCACCCGCAGGAAGGGGCGACCGAAGGCAATCTGGTGATTACCGACTCCTGGCCGGGTCAGGCGCGTACCCTGTTCGGCGATCACGAGCGTTTTGAGCAGACCTACTTCTCTACCTTCAAAAACATGTATTTCAGCGGCGACGGCGCGCGTCGTGATGAAGATGGTTACTACTGGATCACCGGGCGCGTCGATGACGTACTGAACGTTTCCGGCCATCGTCTGGGCACGGCGGAGATTGAATCCGCGCTGGTGTCGCATCCGAAGATTGCCGAAGCCGCGGTGGTCGGTATTCCGCACAACATCAAAGGCCAGGCCATCTACGCCTATGTCACGCTGAATCACGGCGAAGATCCGTCGCCGGAGCTGTATACCGAAGTACGCAACTGGGTACGTAAAGAAATTGGCCCGCTGGCAACACCGGACGTGCTGCACTGGACAGACTCACTGCCGAAAACGCGTTCCGGCAAAATCATGCGCCGTATTTTGCGCAAAATCGCAGCGGGCGATACCAGCAATCTGGGCGATACCTCAACTCTCGCCGATCCTGGCGTGGTCGAGAAACTGCTCGAAGAGAAGCAGGCCATCGCAATGCCTTCATAACCCTAACCGTGAAATGCCCGATGGCGCGCTGCTTATCGGGCCTACAGGTTCAACATCGCTTGTAGGCCCGATAAGGCTTCAGCCGCCATCCGGCAAAATAAAAAAATCCCCCTACCTTATCTCTGGAGACTCTGTGATGAATGACAATATTTATCAACGGATAGAAGACAGTGCGCGTTTCAGGGAGTTAGTCGAAAAACGGCAACGGTTTGCCACCATCCTGTCGGTCATCATGCTGGCGGTTTATATCAGCTTTATTTTACTGATCGCCTTCGCGCCGGGCTGGCTGGGCACCCCGCTACACGCCGGCACCAATGTCACCCGGGGTATTCCAATTGGGGTGGGCGTCATTCTGATCTCCTTCATCCTGACCGGTATTTACATCTGGCGGGCGAATGGTGAATTCGACCGTCTTAACAAAGCCGTACTGCACGAGGTTAAAGCATCATGAAGAGAGTCCTGACGGCGCTTGCCGCCACACTACCCTTCGCTGCAAACGCAGCGGATGCCATTAGCGGTGCAGTAGAACGCCAGCCAACCAACTGGCAGGCAATCGTCATGTTCCTGATTTTCGTGGTGTTTACGCTCGGCATCACCTACTGGGCCTCTAAACGCGTTCGTTCACGCAGCGACTATTACACGGCAGGCGGGAATATTACCGGCTTCCAGAATGGGCTGGCGATCGCCGGCGACTATATGTCCGCCGCGTCGTTCCTCGGGATTTCCGCTCTGGTGTTCACCTCCGGCTACGACGGGCTGATCTACTCCCTTGGCTTCCTGGTGGGCTGGCCTATCATTCTGTTCCTGATCGCCGAGCGCTTGCGTAACCTGGGTCGCTATACCTTTGCCGACGTCGCCTCTTACCGACTGAAACAGGGGCCGATCCGCATTCTGTCTGCCTGTGGTTCGCTGGTGGTCGTGGCGCTTTACCTCATCGCCCAGATGGTGGGGGCAGGTAAACTGATCGAGCTGTTGTTCGGTCTGAACTACCACATTGCGGTGGTGCTGGTGGGCGTTCTGATGATGATGTACGTCCTGTTCGGCGGCATGCTGGCAACGACATGGGTACAGATTATCAAAGCCGTACTGCTGCTGTTCGGCGCCAGCTTTATGGCGTTCATGGTCATGAAGCACGTCGGCTTTAGCTTCAACAACCTGTTCACCGAAGCGATGGCGGTACACCCGAAAGGTTCAGCCATTATGAGCCCGGGTGGTCTGGTCAACGACCCGATCTCCGCGCTGTCATTAGGCCTGGGGCTGATGTTCGGTACGGCAGGCTTACCGCACATTCTGATGCGTTTCTTTACCGTCAGCGATGCCCGCGAAGCGCGTAAGAGCGTGTTCTACGCCACTGGCTTTATGGGTTATTTCTACATCCTGACCTTCATTATCGGCTTTGGCGCGATCATGCTGGTCGGCGCGAACCCGGAGTATAAAGATGCCGCAGGCGCGTTAATCGGCGGCAACAACATGGCGGCGGTTCATCTGGCGAACGCGGTAGGCGGCAACCTGTTCCTCGGCTTTATCTCTGCGGTAGCCTTCGCAACGATCCTGGCGGTCGTGGCCGGTCTGACGCTGGCAGGCGCATCGGCGGTATCTCACGACCTGTACGCGAACGTGTTTCGTAAAGGCGCGACCGAACGCGAAGAATTGCGGGTATCGAAAATTACCGTACTGGTGCTGGGCGTGATTGCCATCATTCTGGGTGTGCTGTTTGAAAACCAGAATATCGCCTTCATGGTCGGCCTGGCGTTTGCCATCGCGGCGAGCTGCAACTTCCCAATCATCCTGCTCTCCATGTACTGGTCGAAGCTGACCACGCGCGGCGCGATGATGGGCGGCTGGTTAGGTCTGGTGACGGCTGTCGTGCTGATGGTTCTCGGCCCAACGATTTGGGTGCAAATCCTCGGCCACGAAAAAGCCATCTTCCCGTATGAGTATCCGGCGCTGTTCTCCATCAGCGTTGCCTTTATTGGGATCTGGTTCTTCTCCGCTACCGATAATTCTGCGGAAGGTAATCGCGAACGTGAGCAGTTCCGCGCCCAGTTCATCCGTTCCCAGACCGGGTACGGCGTTGAGCAAGGCCGCGCGCATTAATTCAGCGCACTCCTCCGGCCTACGGGTCGGAGGACAACATCAGAACATCACTTTTGCGACCAGCGGCGCCGCCAGCACCATCATCACACCGGACAGCATCATCACCAGACTGGCGACGACGCCCTCCTGCTGACCCAGTTCATACGAACGCGCCGTACCGGCCCCATGTGATGCCGCGCCAAACCCGGCCCCTTTCGCCATTCCTTCACGAATAGACAGGCGCAAAAACAGCGCATCGCCAACCGCCATCCCGAACACGCCGGTCACCACCACAAAGAGCGCCACTAAATCCGGCTGACCGCCCAGCGGCTCTGCCGCCGCCAGCGCAAATGGCGTGGTGACGGAACGCACGGCCAGGCTGCGCTGAATCTCATCCGGCAGCGTAAACAGGCGCGCCAGCCAGACGGAACTGGTAACCGCCACCACGGTTGCCGTTACCACGCCCGCCGTCAGCGACATCCAGTGGCGTTTAATGATGGCGAGATTATCGTAAACCGGAACGGCAAACGCGATGGTCGCCGGACCTAACAACCACAGCAGCCAGTGCGATTCGCCAATGTAGTTCTGCCAGGAGATATGGCCGAACACCAGTATCAATACCAACAGCGCGGGCGTGAGCACCAGCGGCATCAACGGCAGCTTACGAAAGCGACGGTACAGCCGCTTATTGACGAAATAGATCCCCAGCGTGATGACCAGGCACAGTACGCTTAGCTGAAAATTACTCACGGTTTACCCTGCTCATCTCATAGCGGTACACGTTATCCACCACCCATGCGGTTGCGCCAAGCACCATCAGCGTGCTGATCGCAATCACGGCGAAGATGCGCCAGCCGTCCATCAACAGCAGTTGCGCATAGTTAACGACCGCTACTACGGCGGGGACAAAGAACAACAGCATCTCCGCCAACAGCCAGCGTGCGCCCGCACGAACCCAGTTAAGCGGGATCACCCGACAGACAATCAGCGCCAGCATCAGCGCCATCCCAACCAGATTGGCGGGAAGCGGCAGATGTAGCCATGAAACAAGATATTGAGCAAAAACAAATAAACCTGCATACAGCAGTACCTGAACCGGTATCTGGAGTCGTTGCATAACAGCAGGCGTAACGCGGCTTATCGCCACAGCCATGAGGGAATGTCCTGAAAAATAAAACGGAACGCCAGTATAGAGAGCGCCCGTCCGCTACTGAAATGAATTAAACTCATTGCAGGCATAGTCTTAAGGAATAATCATGGATATCAGAACGCTGCGTTATTTTGTCGAGGTGGTGCGCCAGCAGAGTTTCACCCGCGCAGCGGAGAAGTTATTTGTCACTCAGCCCACCATCAGCAAGATGCTGAAGAATCTGGAAGATGAGCTTAATTGCACGCTGCTGATCCGCGATGGGCGACGTCTGCTGCTGACGGATACCGGGCGCGTGGTGTTCGAGCGCGGCCTGGCGATCCTTGCTGAATTTCGCCAGTTGGAAGCGGAGCTGGGCGATATTAACCATCTCAATAAAGGGCTGCTGCGGCTTGGCATCCCGCCGATGGTCGGCATGCTGATGGCCGGGCCGATTAGCCTGTTTCGCCAGCGTTATCCGGGTGTGGAACTGAAGATTGCAGAATTTGGCGGTTTGACGGTACAGCAGGCGGTAATGAACGGCGAGCTGGATGTGGCGATGACCGCGCTGCCGGTGGAGGAAGAGAGCGGACTGACGACCTTGTCGCTGTTCAGCCACCCGCTATGCGTGCTGGTGCCGCGTTCCGGTAAGTGGATGGCGTGC
This sequence comes from Citrobacter sp. CK181, assembly GCF_030333595.1. NCBI lineage: Bacteria > Pseudomonadati > Pseudomonadota > Gammaproteobacteria > Enterobacterales > Enterobacteriaceae > Citrobacter > Citrobacter sp. CK181. The sequence continues at coordinate 602,569 of NZ_JAOWFN010000006.1, forward strand.
GAGTCGATTTCCCCCGAAGCGCTGGCGGAGCATCCTCTGCTTATCTACAACGAAGATTTTGCGTTGAATCGCCAGTTGATGCGGCTTTTTAAGCAGCATGATGTGAAGCCGCGTATTGCGGTACGCAGCGGTCAGTGGGATTTCCTGGCCGCTATGGTACAGGCCGGCGTCGGAATTGCGATTTTGCCGGAACCGATTTGCCAACGGCTGGATAAACAAACCCTGCGCTGGCTCCCGCTGGAGAGTGATTTACGCTGGCAGTTGGGCATGATCTGGCGCGAAGGCGTTTATTTGTCCCACAGCGCCAGGGCGTGGTTGACGTGTTGTGAAGGGTTCTGGTTAACGCAGGAATAATACCTCGCTCGCCGGATGGCGGCGCAAGCGCCTTATCCGGCCTACGGGAGTGCATTTTGTAGGCCCGCCACCGGGCAATTTCCACCCCTGTAGGCCCGGTAAGCAAAGCGCCACCGGGCAATTTAATCACCGCGTTCACCAACATTAAGCCCGGTAATCTCTCCCGCCCAATCCGCAGGGTATATCCCGTGGCGAACATCGCGATGAAATGTTGAAAAGGGCCAATCCTTTACCTGTTTAACCCAGGCATGTTTAACCGGATTGATATAACTATAATCAACATGCTGGCGATAATCGTATTCATCCCGAATCGTGTGTTCCCAGAATCGAGGTTGCCAGACCTGACGCAAACCCAGCGATTTAGAGAAATGTTTTTTTATTTCGCGCCAGCGAGAGGAGAAATCGTGCTCGTTTTCAGGGAGGGTCCATACACAATGCATATGTTCGGGTAATACAACCCAGGCGTTGATATGAAAAGGTTTACGCCGTTTAACGCTGGCGATGGCATGACGAAGCGCATGGATATGGGACGTAAGAAGACCGCTTTTACGATCCTGAAGATTAACGGTGAAAAACCACGTTCCACCATTAATGTAATAACGACGATAGTTGGACATGTTGGCTCCTTTTCTCCGAGCGTAGAGGGAAAAGGAGAAAGCCAACAATGAGCAGAGGTAAATTCAGGAAAACGGCTCGCAAAATTGTTGCGCCGCCAGGCAATATCGCCCCCTGTAGGCCCGGCCAGCAAAGCGCCACCGGGCAATTTCCACCCCCTGTAGGCCCGGTAAGCGAAGCGCCACCGGGCGATACGGGTGCTTACTGATTTTCGATCAACAATGCTTCCAGCAAATCCAGGTCATGCAGCAGTTTTTGCAGGGTTTCGTTACTGATCTCACGCGTCGCGCGCAGGTGGTACAACTCTGCATTTCTCCGAGCGTAGAGGGAAAAGGAGAAAGCCAACAATGAGCAGAGGTAAATTCAGGAAAACGGCTCGCAAAATTGTTG
>NZ_JAOWFN010000007.1:0-4325 GCF_030333595.1 Citrobacter sp. CK181
GCGAGAGTAGGGAACTGCCAGGCATTAATTAAGTGAAGAGGCCATCCTGAGGGATGGCCTTTTTGCGTTCATGCGCCCGGGTGCAGCCGGATGGCGGCTGCGCCTTATCCCACCTACATAACCACAAGCCATACTGTTACATATGCGGTAAACTAGACGCGATTTTGCATCAGGAAAGCGTCTATGAATCACTCCCTCAAACCCTGGAATACTTTCGGTATCGATCAACGCGCTAACGAGATTGTCTGTGCCGAAAATGAACAACAACTATTGGATGCCTGGCAATCGGCTAAAGCATCAAATCATCCGGTACTGATACTGGGCGAAGGGAGTAACGTTCTGTTTCTTGATACCTTTCATGGAACGGTGATTATCAACCGTATCAAAGGTATTGAGGTGACAGAGCAACCCGAAGCATGGCACTTGCACGTAGGGGCGGGGGAAAACTGGCATAACCTGGTACGATACACACTCCAGCAAGGTATGCCGGGGCTGGAAAATCTGGCGCTTATTCCGGGGTGCGTCGGTTCTTCTCCTATCCAGAACATTGGCGCCTATGGTGTAGAACTACAGCGGGTCTGTGACTATGTGGATTGTGTCGAGCTGGCAACCGGAAAGTCTCTACGGGTGAGTGCCACAGAGTGTCGCTTTGGTTATCGTGATAGTATCTTCAAGCATGAATATCAGGATCGTTACGCCATTGTGGCTGTCGGCCTGCGTTTACCAAAACAGTGGCTGCCCGTACTGACTTATGGCGACCTGGTTCGCCTTGAACCTGAAACGGTCACGCCGCAGCAGGTGTTTGATGCCGTATGCCATATGCGCACCACGAAACTGCCCGATCCAAAAGTAAATGGTAATGCAGGTAGCTTCTTTAAAAATCCTGTTGTTGCAGCAGAGATTGCGCACACATTACTGGCGCAATTTCCCGGTGCGCCACATTACCCGCAGGCCGATGGTTCAGTGAAGCTGGCTGCCGGTTGGTTGATCGATCAGTGCCAGCTAAAAGGCGTCAGTATCGGGGGCGCTGCGGTACATCGTCAGCAGGCTCTGGTGCTGATTAACGCACATAATGCGACAAGCGAGGATGTGGTGAAACTCGCGCATCATGTGCGTCAGAACGTGGGTGAGAAATTTAATGTCTGGCTGGAACCGGAAGTTCGGTTTATCGGGCAGACCGGTGAAGTGAATGCTGTGGAGATCATTGCATGAAGGATAATACCGTTCCCCTGACGCTGATCTCTTTGCTGGCCGATGGTGAGTTTCATTCGGGTGAACAGCTGGGTGAAACGCTGGGAATGAGCCGCGCAGCCATCAACAAGCATGTCCAGACGCTGCGTGACTGGGGAGTTGATGTGTTTACCGTTCCTGGCAAAGGATATAGCCTGCCAGAACCTATCCAATTATTAGATGCTTCTGTCATCCATGCACAACTGGATAGCGGGAATGTCACGGTACTTCCGGTTATCGATTCGACGAACCAGTATCTGCTGGATCGTATCGGCCAGTTGACGTCGGGTGATGCCTGTGTAGCGGAATACCAGCAGGCTGGGCGTGGTCGTCGTGGGCGGAAATGGTTCTCCCCATTTGGTGCGAACCTGTATCTTTCTATGTACTGGCGTCTGGAGCAGGGGCCGGCAGCCGCGATCGGGCTGAGTCTGGTGATCGGCATTGTGATGGCTGAGGTTCTGCGCGATCTGGGGGCAGAGAAGGTTCGGGTTAAGTGGCCTAATGATCTCTATTTACTCGATCGCAAGCTGGCAGGCATTCTGGTTGAGCTTACGGGTAAAACGGGCGACGCTGCGCAAATCGTTATTGGCGCAGGTATCAATATGGCCATGCGCCGTGTGGAAGAAGGCGTCGTGAATCAGGGATGGATCAATCTCCAGGAAGCGGGCATTACGCTTGATCGCAACATGCTGGCGGCGACGTTAATCAAAGAGTTGCGTGAGGCGCTGGAACTCTTTGAGCAGGAAGGTCTGGCACCTTACCTGTCTCGCTGGGAAAAACTGGATAATTTTATTAACCGACCGGTTAAACTGATTATTGGTGATAAAGAAATATTTGGTATTTCCCGTGGGATAGATGCGCAAGGCGCGTTGTTGCTTGAACAGGATGGCGTAATTAAGCCGTGGATGGGCGGAGAAATATCTTTACGCAGCGCAGAATAATAAAAAGGGAGCTAACGCTCCCTTTTTACATTATTTTCTCAACCTGACTTGTTCGACCGCATGATTGGCACTTTTGGTCATAATCAGACTGGCCCGCTCACGAGTGGGTAAAATATTTTGCTTTAAGTTCAACCAGTTGATTTCTTTCCATAATGATGCGGCGGTATTGATCGCTTCATCTTTCGATAATTTTGCGTAATTATGGAAATAAGAATCTGGGTCGGTGAACGCCCCTTCACGGAATTTCAGGAAGCGATTGATGTACCACGTCTGGAGTAAATCTTCAGGCGCATCAACATAAATAGAAAAATCAACGAAGTCAGAAACAAATACATGATGTGGATCGTGAGGATAATCCATTCCACTCTGTAGTACATTTAAGCCTTCAAGAATTAATATATCGGGCTGTGCGACGGTTTTATCTCCGTCTGGAATCACATCATAAATCAGGTGTGAATAGACTGGTGCGGTAACATTTGGCACCCCTGATTTGAGATCGGATACGAATTTCACCAGACGGTGCATATCGTAAGACTCAGGGAAGCCTTTCTTCTTCATCAGCCCGCGATCTTTCAGCACCTGGTTAGGGTGTAGAAAACCGTCAGTGGTGATCAATTCGACGCGACGATGTTCCGGCCAGCGGCTCAGCAGTGCTTGCAGTACGCGCGCGGTGGTGCTTTTGCCCACGGCAACGCTACCGGCAATGCTGATGATATAAGGAATACGCTGGCCGTTAGTGCCTAAAAATTGCTCCAGAACAGCCTGACGGCGCAGGTTTGAACTGATATAGAAATTTAGCAAACGCGACAGGGGCAAATAAATCTCGGCAACTTCTTCCAGTGATAAATCTTCATTAATGCCTTTGAGTCGTGCGATTTCGCCCTCGGTCAGGGTCATCGGCACGGAATCACGAAGCGCAGCCCACTGGTTGCGATCAAATTGTAGGTAAGGCGTCATTAACGTTTGCTCTTTACTCATAAGCATGTTTCTGGCTGTCATTGCTACATCAGGTCAGCGATAAAAAAGCGAATCATCCCCGGCATGCAATGGCACGACACATTTCAGTTAATTTGGACAATGGGCAGGAGGGTAACACCAGATGGGAGGGAATAATAAGAAAAAATCTCTCCTGATAAGTTATCCCTGAAACGCAATGTGACGGATATACCATATGTAAAAGAAGAATTTTTCTCTTTCAAACGCAGATATGATGATGCTCTCCGTTAATCCGTTAGCATCCTGGTGTCGAAAAATCGCACTGACCTGACTAAAAATAGGCCATTTAGCAGTCTTGTCGTGCAAAATGTGAGCGATAGAACATTTTATGCAATTTTTTAGTTGCATGAGGTCGCAGGTCTCCATAGAATGCGCGCTACTTGATGCCGACTTAGCTCAGTAGGTAGAGCAACTGACTTGTAATCAGTAGGTCACCAGTTCGATTCCGGTAGTCGGCACCATCAAGTCCGGTGGGGTTCCCGAGCGGCCAAAGGGAGCAGACTGTAAATCTGCCGTCACAGACTTCGAAGGTTCGAATCCTTCCCCCACCACCACTTTCTGGCAGCGTGTTTGCTGTCTGAACTGGTTGAAAAAATTAACCGGTTCGAATAAGAAAAGAGACATGTCTCTTTTTTTGTTACAGAAAGAACTGGGTAGCCGAGTTCCAGGATGCGGGCATCGTATAATGGCTATTACCTCAGCCTTCCAAGCTGATGATGCGGGTTCGATTCCCGCTGCCCGCTCCAGACGTGCTGATATGGCTCAGTTGGTAGAGCGCACCCTTGGTAAGGGTGAGGTCCCCAGTTCGACTCTGGGTATCAGCACCACTTCACTTCTCCTTCCCGTTTCTCTCTGTATAAACTTAAATATTCAACAATTCAGGCATATCGCCTGGTTGATGTGGTGATATCACCGATTTATCCGTGTCTTAGAGGGACAATCGATGTCTAAAGAAAAGTTTGAACGTACAAAACCGCACGTCAACGTCGGTACTATCGGCCACGTTGACCATGGTAAAACAACGCTGACCGCTGCAATCACTACCGTACTGGCTAAAACCTACGGCGGTGCTGCTCGCGCATTCGACCAGATCGATAACGCGCCGGAAGAAAAAGCTCGTGGTATCACCATCAACACTTCTCACGTTGAATACGACAC
>NZ_JAOWFN010000008.1:0-73562 GCF_030333595.1 Citrobacter sp. CK181
ACTCAGAAGTGAAACGCCGTAGCGCCGATGGTAGTGTGGGGTCTCCCCATGCGAGAGTAGGGAACTGCCAGGCATCAAATAAAGCAAAAGGCTCAGTCGAAAGACTGAGCCTTTTTGCGTTCATGCGCCCGGGTGCAGCCGGATGACGCTGCGCCTTATCCGGCCAACGTATGAACCAGATTCAATAACGGATACGGTCTGCCAAGATCGTCTACCTCTGAACGTCCCGTCACTTTAAATCCCATCTTTTTGTAGAACCCAACCGCTTGTTCATTCTGTTCGTTAACGTTGGTTGTTAACTCGGGGGCCAGCGTAAACGCATGCTCAACCAGCAATTTCCCTACGCCGCAGCCACGAACGTCGGGATCGACAAACAGGGCATCCATGTGCTGCCCGGTCAGCAGCATAAACGCGATGGGCTCATCCTGCTCTGTCACTGCCACCCATAACGGCGCTTCTGGTAAAAAAGAACGCACCAGCTCTTCCAGCTCGCTCCGATAGGATGCAGACAGAAAATGGTGCGTAGCATCAACAGAACGACACCAGATAGCAATCAGTTTTTCCCCTTCATCCTGCCGCGATCGGCGAATGCTAATAACCATATTATCTCCTTTTCTTTGTGCTTATATTCTATCGTAAACACCGCCGTGAAACTTTCTCACCTTCAACATGCAGGCTCGACATTAGAAGAATTTCTGGGTATCTTCAGCTATCTGGATGTCTAAACGTTTAAACGTATGTAGTGAGGTTATCAGGTTATGCCGATTCGCGTGCTGGACGAGCTACCCGCCGTCAATTTCTTACGTGAGGAAAACGTCTTTGTTATGACGACATCCCGCGCTTCTGGCCAGGAAATTCGTCCGCTGAAGGTGCTTATCCTCAACCTGATGCCGAAGAAGATCGAAACGGAAAACCAGTTCCTGCGCCTGCTGTCAAACTCACCGCTTCAGGTCGATGTTCAGCTCTTGCGGATTGATGCTCGTGAATCGCGTAATACACCAGCAGAGCATCTGAACAACTTCTACTGTAACTTCGAGGATATCTGCGATCAGAATTTCGATGGGCTGATTGTCACCGGCGCGCCTCTGGGCCTGGTGGAGTTTAATGATGTTGCGTATTGGCCGCAGATTAAGCAGGTGCTGGAGTGGGCGAAAGATCACGTCACCTCAACGCTGTTTGTCTGTTGGGCGGTACAGGCCGCGCTTAATATTCTCTATGGCATTCCGAAGCAAACCCGCACAGATAAACTTTCCGGCGTCTACGAACATCACATCCTTCATCCTCATGCTTTACTGACTCGTGGTTTTGATGATTCATTCCTTGCTCCGCACTCACGCTATGCCGACTTCCCGGCGGCGCTGATTCGGGACTATACCGACCTTGAGATCCTCGCAGAAACTGAAGATGGAGATGCCTACCTGTTTGCCAGCAAAGATAAACGAATCGCGTTTGTAACCGGTCACCCGGAGTACGATGCCCATACGCTGGCCAGTGAATATTTCCGGGATGTTGAAGCAGGTTTAAGTCCGAATGTACCGTACAACTATTTCCCGAAAAACGATCCGCAAAACAAACCTCGCGCGACCTGGCGCAGCCACGGTAATTTGCTGTTTACCAACTGGCTCAACTATTACGTCTACCAGATCACGCCATATGATCTGCGTCACATGAATCCAACGCTGGATTAATCTTCTGTAGCGCACGATCCTAAAGCGTTTCAGCATGTTGAAACAGGCACCTTCGGGTGCCTTTTTTATTTCTGAAATGCCGCTCATCTTGTAATTAAACTTTATTTTTATTGTTATCAATAAGTTAATTAATAATTAACTTAAAAATGGAAATTGTTTTTGATTTTGGAATTTAATTGAGTAGTCTTAGTTGTGCTGAACGAAAACCACACAACGATCCTTCGTTCGCATTGGGGATGTATTCGGATCAATGACGAGGAGCTGCATAATGAATCAACAGGCAACGACAACCGATGAACTGACCTTTACCAGGCCGTATGGTGAGCAGGAGAAGCAAATTCTGACCGCTGAAGCGGTAGAGTTTCTGACCGAACTGGTGACGCGTTTTACGCCAAAGCGTAACAAACTCCTCGCTGCTCGTATTCAGCAACAGCAGGATATTGATGACGGTAAGTTGCCTGATTTTATTTCGGAAACCGTTTCCATTCGTGAGGGTGACTGGAAAATTCGCGGTATTCCTGACGATTTACAGGATCGTCGCGTGGAAATCACCGGCCCGGTAGAACGTAAAATGGTGATTAACGCGCTGAATGCTAACGTGAAAGTGTTCATGGCTGACTTTGAGGATTCACTGGCGCCGGAGTGGAGCAAAGTGATTGATGGCCAGATCAACCTACGTGATGCGGTGAACGGCACCATCAGCTACACCAACGAAGCCGGGAAAATCTATCAACTCAAGCCGGACCCGGCGTTACTGATTTGTCGCGTACGCGGTTTACACCTGCCGGAAAAACATGTGACCTGGCGTGGTGAAGCCATTCCTGGCAGCCTGTTTGATTTCGCTCTCTACTTTTTCCACAACTATAAAGCGTTGCTGGCAAAAGGCAGCGGCCCGTATTTCTACCTGCCGAAAACTCAGGCCTGGCAGGAGGCCGCCTGGTGGAGCGAAGTCTTCAGCTATGCCGAAGACCGTTTTAATCTGCCGCGCGGCACCATCAAAGCCACCTTGCTGATTGAAACGCTGCCTGCCGTCTTCCAGATGGATGAGATCCTGCACGCGCTGCGTGACCATATTGTTGGTCTTAACTGCGGCCGCTGGGATTACATTTTCAGCTATATCAAAACACTGAAAAATCACCCGGATCGCGTCCTGCCGGACCGTCAGGTGGTGACGATGGATAAACCGTTCCTCAGCGCCTATTCACGGCTGTTGATCAAAACCTGCCACAAGCGCGGCGCATTTGCGATGGGCGGCATGGCGGCGTTTATCCCGAGCAAAGACGCCGAGCGCAACAATCAAGTGCTCAACAAAGTGAAAGCGGACAAAGCGCTGGAAGCCAATAACGGTCATGACGGCACCTGGATCGCGCACCCGGGGCTGGCGGACACCGCGATGACGGTCTTTAACGAGGCGCTGGGCGAAAACCAGAACCAGCTGTTTGTTACCCGTGATGAAGATGCGCCCATTACTGCCGAACAGCTGCTGGCGCCCTGCGAGGGCGATCGTACCGAAGAGGGAATGCGTGCCAATATTCGCGTGGCGGTGCAGTACATTGAAGCATGGATTTCCGGCAATGGCTGCGTACCGATTTATGGCCTGATGGAAGATGCGGCAACGGCTGAAATCTCCCGTACCTCTATCTGGCAATGGATTCATCACGAGAAAACCCTGAGCAACGGCAAACCCGTCACGAAAGCGCTATTCCGCCAGATGCTGGCCGAAGAGATGCTGGTGATCCAGGACGAGCTGGGAGAGCACCGCTTCAGCAGCGGGCGCTTTGATGAAGCCGCGCGCCTGATGGAGCAGATCACTACCTCTGATGAACTGATCGATTTCTTGACCCTGCCAGGCTACCGCCTGCTGGCTTAACTCACCACATAACAATATGGAGCATCTGCACATGAAAACCCGTACCCAACAAATCGAAGAGTTACAGAAAGAATGGACGCAACCGCGCTGGGAAGGCATCCGTCGCCCGTATAGCGCGGAGGAAGTGGTGAAATTACGCGGCTCGGTCAACCCGGAATGTACGCTGGCGCAGCTTGGCGCGGCCAAAATGTGGCGTCTGCTGCATGGCGACGCGAAAAAAGGCTACATCAACAGCCTCGGCGCACTGACCGGCGGCCAGGCGCTGCAACAGGCGAAAGCGGGCATTGAGGCGGTCTATCTGTCCGGCTGGCAGGTGGCGGCGGACGCTAACCTGGCCTCCAGCATGTACCCGGATCAATCGCTGTACCCGGCAAACTCTGTTCCGGCGGTCGTGGATCGGATCAACAACACTTTCCGTCGTGCGGATCAGATCCAGTGGGCATCCGGCATTGAGCCTGGCGATCCGCGCTTTGTCGATTACTTCCTGCCGATCGTTGCCGATGCGGAGGCCGGTTTTGGCGGCGTACTGAACGCGTTTGAACTGATGAAATCGATGATCGAAGCCGGTGCAGCGGCTGTTCACTTCGAAGATCAGCTTGCGTCGGTGAAGAAGTGCGGTCATATGGGCGGCAAAGTTCTGGTGCCGACGCAGGAAGCCATTCAGAAACTGGTGGCTGCGCGTCTGGCGGCTGACGTGATGGGCGTACCGACGTTGCTGATTGCCCGTACCGATGCGGATGCGGCAGATCTGATAACCTCCGACTGCGACGCGTACGACAGTGAATTTATTACCGGCGAACGCACCAGCGAAGGCTTCTTCCGCACACGTGCCGGTATTGAACAGGCGATCAGCCGTGGGCTGGCGTATGCGCCTTACGCAGACCTGGTGTGGTGCGAAACCTCCACGCCGGACCTTGAACTGGCGAAGCGCTTTGCCGATGCCATCCACGCGAAATACCCGGGTAAACTGCTGGCCTACAACTGCTCGCCGTCGTTTAACTGGCAGAAGAACCTGGACGATAAAACCATCGCCAGCTTCCAGCAGCAGCTGTCGGACATGGGCTACAAGTACCAGTTCATCACCCTGGCGGGCATCCACAGCATGTGGTTCAACATGTTCGACCTGGCACATTCCTATGCGCAGGGTGAAGGCATGCGCCACTATGTTGAGAAGGTTCAGCAGCCAGAATTTGCGGCGGCCAAAGACGGTTACACCTTCGTGTCCCATCAGCAGGAAGTGGGGACAGGCTACTTCGACAAAGTGACCACCATCATTCAGGGCGGCACCTCCTCAGTGACGGCATTAACGGGTTCCACTGAAGAATCGCAGTTCTGATCCATGCCGGATGGCGCTTACGCTTATCCGGCCTACCCCGAACCGTAGGCCGGATAAGGCGCTTGCTCCGCCATCCGGCAACCGATGAGGACAAACTATGTCGCGTGGCCTGGAATTACTGATTGCTCAGACCATCCTGCAAGGCTTTGACGCGCAGTATGGTCGATTTCTGGAAGTGACTTCCGGCGCGCAGCAGCGCTTTGAACAGGCCGACTGGCATGCCGTGCAGCAGGCGATGAAAAACCGTATCCACCTCTACGATCATCACGTTGGTCTGGTGGTGGAACAGTTGCGCTGCATTACTGACGGCAAAAGCACCGATGCGGCCTTTTTACTGCGTGTCAAAGAGCATTACACCCGGCTGTTGCCGGATTACCCGCGCTTCGAGATTGCGGAGAGCTTTTTTAACTCCGTCTACTGTCGGTTATTTGACCACCGCTCGCTCACTCCCGAGCGGCTTTTTATCTTTAGCTCCCAGCCTGAACGCCGGTTTCGCACGATCCCGCGCCCGCTGGCGAAAGATTTCTTCCCCGATCACGGCTGGGAACCGCTGTTGACGCGTATTCTCAGCGATCTACCGCTGCGTTTGCCCTGGCAAAACAAAAGCCGTGATATTCATTACATCATTGCTCACCTGACGGAAACGTTCGGAGCGGAGGCTTTGCACCGCAGCCATTTGCAGGTGGCGAATGAGCTGTTTTATCGCAATAAAGCCGCCTGGCTGGTGGGGAAGTTGCTGACCCCAGCCGGCACGTTGCCATTTTTGCTGCCGATTCATCACACCGATGAAGGCGAACTGTTTGTCGATACCTGCCTGACCACCACGGCTGAGGCCAGTATCGTGTTTGGTTTTGCCCGTTCCTACTTCATGGTGTACGCGCCGTTGCCTGCCGCGCTGGTTGAGTGGCTGCGTGAGATCCTGCCAGGTAAAACCACCGCCGAGCTGTACATGGCGATTGGCTGTCAGAAGCATGCGAAAACCGAGAGCTATCGCGAGTATTTACTGTATCTGGCGAACAGCGATGAGCAGTTTATTGAAGCGCCCGGTATTCGCGGCATGGTGATGCTGGTGTTTACGCTGCCGGGCTTTGACCGGGTGTTTAAGATCATCAAGGATAGGTTTGCCCCACAAAAAGAGATGTCGGCCGCCCATGTGCGCGCTTGCTATCAACTCGTTAAAGAACACGATCGCGTCGGGCGGATGGCCGATACGCAGGAGTTCGAGAACTTTGTGCTGGAGAAGCGGCGAATCGCGCCAGCGCTGATGACGCTGTTGCGCCAGGAGGCGCCGGAGAAAATCATCGACCTTGGCGATCAGATAGTGATTCGCCATCTCTACATTGAGCGTCGTATGGTGCCGCTGAATATCTGGCTGGAGCAGGTGGAGGGCCAGCAACTGCGTGACGCGATTGAAGAGTACGGCAATGCGATTCGCCAGCTTGCCGCCGCTAACATCTTCCCCGGCGACATGCTGTTTAAAAACTTTGGCGTCACCCGCCACGGGCGCGTGGTGTTCTACGATTACGATGAAATTTGCTACATGACGGAAGTGAATTTCCGCGATATTCCGCAAGCGCGCTACCCGGAAGATGAGCTGGCCAGCGAACCCTGGTACAGCGTTTCGCCAGGGGATGTTTTCCCGGAAGAGTTTCGCCACTGGCTGTGCGCTGACCCAAGAATTGGGCCGTTATTTGAGGAGATGCACGCCGACCTGTTCCGCGCCGACTACTGGCGGGCGTTACAGACGCGTATTCGCGAAGGGCACGTGGAAGATGTTTACGCCTATCGGCGCAAACAGCGGTTTTGCTTCAGATTTGCGGCTTGACGCCCGGTGGCGCTGCGCTTACCGGGCCTACACGTGACTGTAGGCTGGATAAGGCGCTTGCGCCGCCATCCGGCAAGCCTTGCTTATCTAAACCCGCCGTATGCCAGCGTGACTTCTTTCGCCGCTTTAATCACCATCGCGCCAAACTCGGTGACGCGATCGTCAGTGATGCGGGAAATCGGCCCGGAAATTGAGATCGCGGCAAACGGTTCGCGGTGCTCGTCGTAAATGCACGACGCAACACAACGCAGGCCAAGCGCGTGCTCTTCATCATCAAAGGAATAACCGCGTTTGCGCGTCTGGGCGAGGTCGTCTTTCAGATGTACCGGCGACACCAGCGTGGCGTGGGTATAGGCATGCAGCCCTTTACGGTGCAGCAGGCCAGTCACCTGCTCTTCGCTGAGTTGCGCCAGAAACGCTTTCCCGGCGCCGGAAGCGTGCATTGGCAGTTTGCCGCCGATGGGCGCAGACATGCGCATCAGCTGTGTGCACTGTACCTGGTCGATAATAATCGCCTGGTGATCGCTCTGATCCAGTACCGCCAGATTGACCGTCTCACCGGAGTCTTCCATCAGTTTGCGCAGGATAGGGTGGACAATCGCCAGCAGGTTACGGCTCTGCAAAAAACTGCTGCCGACGATAAACGCATGGGCGCCCACGGCCCAGTGGCCCAGATCTCCCACCTGCCGCACAAAGCCCTGCTGCTGCATGGTGGTCAACAAACGGTGAGTCGTGGAGTTCGGCAGGCCCGCCTGCTGCGCCAGTTCGGTCAGCGCGACGCTGCCGTTGGATTCGGCAATCCACTCCAGCAGCTTCAGGCCACGGGTCAGCGACTGAACCTGCCCGGTTGCGGGCGCAGTGGCAGCGGCGGGTTTTCTACCGCGTTTCGCGGGGACAGGGGCAACCATGGCGGACTCCTTTTCTGTATCGTGGAAATCATTTTCGTTTTATTAAAATATAATGCAAGAATTCCTGCACTGATCGGAGGAGTGAAGCTGAACATGTCTCATGTTGCCCGTTGTTCTCTTTTCCGCCTGTCGTGTTTATGCCAGTATGGTTTGTTGGCCTTTTTTCGGTCCAGGTTGAGTGTTGTCGGGAGCAAGTCGTGAGCAGCAAAGTTGAACAACTGCGTGCGCAGTTAGATGAACGTATTCTGGTTCTGGATGGTGGCATGGGGACAATGATCCAGAGCTATCGCCTGAGTGAAGAGGATTTTCGCGGCGAGCGTTTTGCTGACTGGCCCTGCGATTTGAAAGGCAACAACGACCTGCTGGTACTCAGCAAGCCGGAGGTGATTACCGCGATTCATCACGCTTACTTTGAGGCGGGTGCGGATATCATCGAAACCAACACGTTTAACTCCACAACGATTGCGATGGCGGATTACCAGATGGAATCCCTGTCGGCGGAAATCAACTTTACCGCTGCGAAACTGGCCCGCGCCTGCGCCGATGAATGGACGGCGCGCACGCCGGAAAAACCGCGCTACGTTGCGGGCGTGCTTGGCCCAACCAACCGCACCGCATCCATCTCGCCGGACGTGAACGACCCGGCGTTTCGTAATATCTCCTTCGATCAGCTGGTCGCGGCCTATCGCGAATCCACCAAAGCGCTGGTGGAAGGTGGGTCAGACCTGATTCTGATTGAAACCGTCTTTGACACGCTGAATGCGAAAGCCGCCGTTTTTGCGGTGAAAGAAGAATTTGAAGCACTGGGCGTCGAGCTGCCGATTATGATCTCCGGCACGATTACCGATGCGTCCGGGCGCACGCTCTCCGGCCAGACTACCGAAGCGTTTTATAACTCGCTGCGCCACGCCGAAGCGCTCACCTTTGGTCTTAACTGCGCGCTGGGGCCGGATGAACTGCGCCAGTATGTGCAGGAACTGGCGCGCATTGCCGAATGTTATGTCACCGCACACCCGAATGCCGGTCTGCCTAACGCCTTCGGCGAATACGATCTTGATGCTAATACGATGGCGAAGCAGATCCGCGAGTGGGCGGAGTCGGGCTTTCTCAATATTGTCGGCGGCTGCTGTGGGACGACGCCGGAACACATTGCCGCGATGAGCCGCGCGGTTGATGGTTTAGCGCCGCGTAAACTGCCCGATATTCCGGTTGCCTGTCGTCTCTCTGGCCTTGAGCCGTTGAATATTGGCGATGACAGCCTGTTTGTAAACGTGGGTGAGCGTACTAACGTTACCGGTTCCGCTAAATTTAAGCGGCTGATCAAAGAAGAGAAATACAGCGAAGCGCTGGATGTCGCCCGCCAGCAGGTGGAGAGCGGCGCGCAGATTATCGATATCAACATGGATGAGGGGATGCTCGACGCCGAAGTCGCGATGGTGCGCTTCCTCAACCTGATTGCCGGTGAGCCGGATATCGCCCGCGTACCGATCATGATCGACTCCTCAAAATGGGAGGTCATCGAAAAAGGGCTGAAATGCATTCAGGGTAAAGGCATCGTTAACTCCATTTCGATGAAAGAGGGCGTGGAAACCTTTATCCACCATGCGAAGCTGCTGCGTCGCTATGGTGCGGCGGTAGTGGTGATGGCCTTTGATGAACAAGGGCAGGCTGATACCCGCGCGCGTAAGATCGAGATTTGCCGCCGGGCGTACAACATTCTCACCAAAGAGGTGGGCTTCCCGCCGGAAGATATTATCTTTGACCCGAACATTTTTGCCGTAGCGACCGGTATCGACGAGCACAACAACTACGCGCAGGACTTTATCGGCGCCTGTGAAGATATCAAACGCGAACTGCCGCACGCGCTGATCTCCGGCGGCGTCTCTAACGTCTCCTTCTCGTTTCGCGGCAACGACCCGGTGCGCGAAGCGATTCATGCGGTGTTCCTCTACTACGCCATCCGTAACGGCATGGACATGGGGATCGTCAATGCCGGGCAACTGGCGATTTATGACGACCTGCCCGCCGAACTGCGCGACGCGGTGGAAGATGTGATCCTCAATCGCCGCGACGATAGCACCGAGCGTCTGCTGGCGCTGGCGGAAAAATACCGTGGCAGCAAAGCCGATGATTCAGCCAATGCGCAACAGGCGGAATGGCGCAGTTGGGAAGTGAAAAAACGCCTTGAGTATTCGCTGGTAAAAGGCATTACCGAGTTTATCGAACAGGATACCGAAGAAGCCCGCCAGCAGGCGACGCGTCCGATCGAGGTTATCGAAGGGCCGCTGATGGACGGTATGAACGTGGTGGGCGATCTGTTCGGCGAAGGCAAAATGTTCCTGCCGCAGGTGGTGAAATCGGCCCGCGTCATGAAGCAGGCGGTGGCGTATCTGGAACCGTTTATTGAAGCCAGCAAAGAGCAGGGCTCCAGCAACGGTAAAATGGTTATCGCCACCGTGAAGGGCGATGTGCATGACATTGGCAAAAACATTGTTGGCGTCGTTTTACAGTGCAACAACTATGAAATCATCGATCTTGGCGTTATGGTGCCGGCAGAAAAAATCCTCAAAACCGCGAAAGAAGTGAATGCGGATTTGATTGGTCTCTCCGGCCTGATTACCCCGTCGCTGGATGAAATGGTCAACGTGGCGAAGGAGATGGAACGTCAGGGCTTCACCATCCCGCTGCTGATTGGCGGCGCGACCACGTCCAAAGCGCACACGGCGGTGAAGATTGAGCAGAACTACAGCGGCCCGACGGTCTATGTCCAGAACGCCTCGCGTACCGTGGGCGTCGTGGCGGCGTTGCTGTCTGAAACCCAGCACGATGAGTTTGTCGCCCGTACCCGTAAAGAGTATGAAACCGTGCGCATCCAGCATGCGCGCAAGAAACCGCGCACGCCGCCGGTGACGCTGGCCGCCGCGCGTGATAATGACCTGGCATTTGACTGGGAAAGCTATACACCGCCTGTCGCTCATCGTCTGGGCGTGCAGGACGTTGAGGCCAGTATCGAAACGCTGCGCAACTACATCGACTGGACGCCGTTCTTTATGACCTGGTCGCTGGCCGGGAAATATCCGCGCATTCTCGAAGACGAGGTGGTGGGCGAAGAGGCGAAACGCCTGTTTAAAGACGCCAACGACATGCTGGATAAACTGAGTGCCGAGAAGACGCTCAACCCGCGTGGCGTGGTGGGGCTGTTCCCGGCAAACCGTGTGGGTGATGATATCGAAATTTATCGCGATGAGACGCGTACCCATGTGCTGGCGGTCAGCCATCATCTGCGTCAGCAAACGGAGAAGGTGGGTTTCGCCAACTATTGCCTGTCTGACTTTGTTGCGCCGAAACAGAGCGGCAAAGAGGATTACATCGGCGCCTTCGCCGTCACGGGCGGTCTGGAAGAGGATGCGCTGGCAGAGGCATTCGAGGCGCAGCATGATGATTACAACAAGATTATGGTCAAAGCGATCGCCGACCGTCTGGCGGAAGCCTTTGCGGAATACCTGCATGAGCGGGTACGTAAAGTCTACTGGGGCTATGCGGCGAATGAGAACCTCAGCAACGAGGAGCTGATCCGCGAAAACTATCAGGGGATTCGTCCGGCGCCAGGCTATCCGGCCTGCCCGGAGCACACTGAGAAGGGCACCATCTGGCAACTGCTGGACGTGGAAAAACACACCGGCATGAAGCTGACCGAATCTTACGCCATGTGGCCGGGCGCTTCCGTTTCCGGTTGGTACTTCAGCCATCCTGACAGCAAGTACTACACCGTCGCGCAAATACAGCGCGATCAGGTGGAGGATTATGCGCAGCGTAAAGGGATGACGGTCGCGGAGGTGGAGCGCTGGTTGGCCTCCAACCTGGGCTATGATGCCGACTAGTTCATAAAACTGTCATTTTTCCTTACAACAAACAGGGTGCTCATCGGGCGCCCTGTCTCTTTATTGTTTTGAAACCCTTATACTGGAAGAAGGTTCACGGGGCTGCTTGCCGGATGGCGGCGTAAACGCCTATCCGGCCTACAAATATCCCCGTAAGCCGGATAAGCGCAGCGCCATCCGGTAAAAAGGCTGAACATCATAATAATGATAAGGAGTACCTGATTCTGTGTTAACTCTGCTACACCTGCTTTCTGCTGTTGCCCTGCTGGTGTGGGGCACCCATATTGTGCGTACCGGCGTGATGCGCGTTTTCGGCGCTCGTCTGCGTACCGTTCTCAGCCGCAGTGTTGAAAAGAAACCGCTCGCCTTCTGCGCGGGTATCGGCGTTACTGCGCTGGTGCAAAGCAGTAACGCCACGACTATGCTGGTGACGTCATTTGTCGCCCAGGATCTGGTCGCCCTGACGCCTGCACTGGTGATTGTGTTGGGGGCCGACGTGGGGACCGCGCTGATGGCGCGTATCCTTACCTTTGATTTGTCATGGTTATCGCCGCTGCTGATTTTCATCGGCGTTATCTTCTTTTTGGGGCGTAAGCAGTCACGCGCCGGACAACTGGGGCGAGTGGGGATCGGTCTTGGCCTGATACTGCTGGCGCTGGAGCTGATTGTGCAGGCGGTGACGCCGATTACTCAGGCGAATGGCGTACAGGTCATCTTTGCCTCGCTGACCGGCGACATCATGCTGGATGCGCTGATTGGCGCCATGTTTGCCATCATCAGCTATTCCAGCCTGGCTGCCGTCCTGCTGACGGCCACGCTGACGGCGGCGGGCATCATATCGTTCCCGGTCGCGTTGTGCCTGGTCATCGGCGCCAACCTCGGTTCCGGCCTGCTGGCGATGCTCAACAACAGCGCAGCCAATGCCGCCGCTCGCCGCGTGGCGCTGGGCAGTCTGCTGTTTAAGCTGGTGGGCAGCCTGATTATCCTGCCGTTTGTCCATGTGCTGGCCGATACGATGGATGCGTTACCGCTGCCAAAATCCGAACTGGTTATCTACTTCCACGTTTTTTACAACCTGGCGCGGTGTCTGGTGATGATTCCGTTCGCCGAACCGATGGCGCGTTTCTGTAAACGTATTATCCGCGATGAACCGGAGCTGGATGCCCATCTGAAGCCTAAACATCTGGATGTCAGCGCGCTGGACACGCCAACGCTCGCGCTGGCCAATGCCGCCCGGGAAGCGCTACGCATTGGTGATGCGATGGAGCAGATGATGGAAGGTCTGAAAAAGGTGATGCACGGCGAGCCGCGCGAAGAAAAAGAGCTGCGCAAGCTGGCGGATGATATCAACGTGCTTTACACCGCCATCAAACTCTATCTGGCGCGGATGCCGAAAGAGGAACTGGCGGAGGAAGAGTCGCGGCGCTGGGCGGAAATCATCGAGATGTCCCTTAACCTGGAGCAGGCCTCGGATATCGTCGAACGGATGGGCAGCGAGATTGCCGACAAGTCGCTGGCGGCGCGGCGGGCGTTTTCCATTGAAGGGCTGAAAGAGCTGGATGCGCTGTATGATCAGTTACTCAGCAACCTGCAACTGGCGATGTCGGTGTTTTTCTCCGGCGATGTCACCAGCGCCCGACGTTTGCGTCGCAGCAAACATCGTTTCCGTATTCTCAATCGTCGTTATTCACATGCGCATGTGGATCGCCTGCACCAGCAGAACGTACAGAGCATCGAAACCAGTTCATTGCATCTGGGACTGCTGGGCGATATGCAACGCCTGAATTCGCTGTTTTGTTCGGTGGCTTACAGCGTGCTGGAGCAGCCGGATGAAGACGACGAGCGGGATGACTATTGATTGCTGATTGCCGGATGGCGGCGTGAAATGTCTTATCCGGCCTACGTTATAAGCACTATCCTGTAGGCCTGATAAGCGTAGCGCCATCAGGCATTTTACATTCTACATGGCGACGATCAGAAGCGATGACCGGCTTTAAGAGGAACCGCTTCTTCACCCGCGTTGAACACATACGTCGTGTTCGGGCCGCCGAGCGTCGCCAGCCCCTTACTCACCTGAATCCAGTTGCCTTCCGGCAGGCCAATCACCGTTAACTCCGGCGCGACCACCAGCAGCTCGCGAATACGCTGTTCGCGGGTTTCGCCTTTGTGGCCTTCCGGCAACGCGTTAGTGAAGTGCGGGTTAATCTGCAACGGGAACAGACCCAGCGCATCAAATCCTTGTGGGTCAACGATCGGCATATCGTTGGTGGTGCGAATAGTCGGACAGGCAAGGTTCGCGCCCGCGCTCCAGCCGATATACAACGCGCCACGCTTAACGGCAGCCACGATGGGTGCCAGCAGCCCACGTTCACGGCTCTCTTTTAGCAACTGGAAAGTGTTCCCACCGCCGACAATCACCACTTCCGCATCGGCAATCGCTGCGACCGGGTCGGCAACGCTATGAATACCGGTCACTGAAACGCCGAGCGGCGCAAGGACTGCGGCGGTTTTCGCTGTGTAATCGTCCCAGGTTTGCGTGACGCCAGCAAACGGGAGAAACACCGCTGAACGGCGGCCATGCAGTTGTTCCGCCACCAGCGGCAGCGCGTGTTCCAGCCAGGCTTTTCCCGGCAGAGTGGAGTTACTCAATAACAGCAGTTCCATGACATCTCCAGTAATCAAAAAGTAAAAACATCCGTGATGCTACCACCGCTCATCTTACCGCTTGCTGATGTGGCTCACGATGTGGTTATCGATATTCTGGAACGCGTCTCGCAGGGGGATTTCGTGATGTCATCGACTTTATGAGCAGCGGTGAGCCGCACTCCTGTCATTCGACGCTTTTTCCCTGACCGCAAGGTGCGGTATATTTCGCTTTTACAGGAGAATTTATGCTGCCCGACTCATCTGTCCGATTAAATAAATACATCAGTGAAAGCGGAATTTGCTCGCGTCGCGAGGCGGATCGCTACATTGAACAAGGGAATGTCTTCATTAATGGCAAACGCGCCACCATTGGCGATCAGGTGATGCCTGGCGACGTGGTGAAGGTGAATGGTCGGTTGATTGAGCCGCGCGAAGCGGAAGATCTGGTCTTTATCGCGCTGAACAAGCCGGTAGGGATTGTCAGTACCACGGAAGACAGCGAACGCGATAACATCGTGGATTTCGTGAACCACAGCAAACGTATTTTCCCGATTGGCCGCCTGGATAAAGACTCCCAGGGGCTTATCTTTCTTACCAATCACGGCGATCTGGTCAACAAAATCCTCCGTGCCGGTAACGATCACGAGAAAGAGTATCTGGTCACGGTTGATAAGCCAGTAACGGATGACTTTATTCGTGGTATGGGCGCAGGCGTCCCGATCCTCGGCACGGTGACCAAAAAGTGCAAGGTGAAGAAGGAAGCGCCGTTTGTTTTCCGCATTACCCTGATTCAGGGGCTGAACCGCCAGATCCGCCGCATGTGCGAGCACTTTGGCTATGAAGTGACGAAACTCGAACGCACGCGCATTATGAACGTGAGTTTATCCGGTCTGCCGCCCGGCGAGTGGCGGGATCTGACGGATGACGAACTCATCGCTCTGTTTAAGCTGATCGAAAACTCTTCATCAGAAGCCAAACCGACGTCGAAGGCGAAAGCGAAGCCGAAAACGGCGGGCATTAAGCGTCCGGTGGTGAAAATCGAAAAAACCAACGAGAAAGCGCGCCCGGCGTCAAACGGAAAACGCTTTACCTCGCCGGGGCGGAAGAAGAAAGGGCGTTAACGTCTGCCGCGCGTCGGCGTATTGGCCGACCAGGAAAACGACGCCTCAGTATCTGGTTTATAAGCCTGCTTTTTCTTCAACTGGCGGGCTTTTTTGGCCTCTGCTTCGCGCAGCGCCATTAACTTATCAATGTACTCCTTTTTCACGCTGTTGGTTTCCGCATTCGTGAGCGGACGGCCATGTGCAATGCGCGCGCGGTCGAGCAGCGTTTTCAGTTCACGCTGCTCGCGCTCGGTCATCTCTTTTTGGGTGATGTGTGGGAGTGCCATAAATGTACCCTCGGTCAGTCAGATAACCCAGTGTACGGCAAAGTGCAGAGGCTGTGTAGGCCGGATAAGGCGTTAGCCACCATCCGGCGACGTGCACGGATTGCGCCTGATGGCGCTACGCTTATCAGGTCTACACCTTCACCCTATCACGCGGCTTCTCGGCAATCGGCTTGCCTGACCAGTAACCGGCCAGCAGTGAGCCGGAGAGGTTATGCCAGACCGAGAACAGCGCGCCGGGGAGCGCGGCCAGCGGAGAGAAGTAAATTTTACCGAGCGCCGCCGCAAGGCCGGAGTTCTGCATTCCAACTTCAATCGCCAGCGTGCGGCAGGTGGACTCATCAAAGCCAAACAGGCGACCGCCCCAGTAACCGCCGAGCAGACCAATGGTGTTGTGCAGGATCACCGCCACAATCACCACAAAACCAACGGATGCGATATGCGAGGCGGAACCGGCCACCACTGCGCTGATGATCGCCAGAATGCACACCATTGAGAACGCAGGCAGATAAGGCTCCACGGTTTTTACCACGCGAGGAAACAGGTGGTGAATGACCAGCCCAAGCGCGATTGGAACCACGACGATCTGTAAAATGCTGAGCAGCATCCCCATCACATCCACCTGAATATGCGCATCCACATACAGGCGCGTCAGCAGCGGTGTCGCGACCACGCCAACCAGCGTGGAAACCGATGAGATAGTAACCGAAAGCGCCACATCCCCTTTCGCCAGATAGATCATGACGTTAGATGCCGTTCCGCTGGCGACGCTGCCCACCAGTACCATCCCGGCAGAGAGGTCCGGCGGCATGTTAAACAGTATCGCCAGTAGCCAGGCGGCGAGCGGCATCACCAGATAATGCAGGAAAATACCGGCAGCGACAGGCGCCGGGCGGGAAAGCACGCGTTTAAAGTCGTCGAGCTTAAGGTGTACGCCCATGCCGAACATAATCAGCATCAGTAGCGTAGTCACCCACGAGCCAATGGGGGTGAAGGTCGATGGCGTGTAATACGCAATAACAGAGAGCAGCAGCGCCCACAACGGGAACAGCCGGGTGATAACGGATAACATAATAAATTCCTTGCAGTATTGTCGTGTTGTTTAGTTATAAAAAAGCCGGGTTCGAGCCCGGCTATAGGTATTATTTATCGCGTGAGGAAATTTTATTCAAACAAATTATGATGAAGCTTCTGCACGACCTGCTCCGCTTCGGTGCCAGGCACCAGGAAACAGAGGTTATGGCTGGATGCGCCATAGCAAATCATGCGGATGTTGAACGGCTCCAGTACGCCGAACACCTCTTTACCGACGCCGCAGGCTTTAGACAGATCGTTGCCAATCAGCGCGACCAGCGCGAGATTTTCTTCCACTTCTACCCGGCATAGCGCGGAAAGCTCCATCAGCAAAGACTGCGTCAGCAGCGTGTCGCCCGTTGAAGTGGAACCGGTGGTATCCAGCGTCAGCGCCACGCTCACTTCCGAGGTGGTGATTAAATCTACGGAGATATTGTGCCGCGCCAGAATGCCGAACACTTCCGCCAGGAAACCACGCGAATGCAGCATATTCAGGCTGTGCAGCGTTAACAGCGTCTGTTTGCGACGCAGCGCCAGCGCGCGGAAGAGCGGTGGGTTTTGGGTTTTATTGCATACCAGCGTCCCGCCCGCTTTTGGATCTTTACTGGAGCCGACGAAAACCGGGATATCACTGCGTACGGCGGGCAGCAGCGTTGCAGGGTGCAGCACCTTCGCGCCAAAGGTCGCCATTTCCGCCGCTTCTTCAAAGGCGATTTCATCGATACGCTGCGCGGCAGGCACCACGCGCGGGTCGGTGGTGTAGATACCCGGCACATCCGTCCAGATATCGACGCGCGCCGCGTGCAGTGCTTCTGCAAGCAGCGCTGCCGTGTAGTCGCTGCCGCCGCGTCCCAGCGTCGTTGTGCGGCCTTTGCTTTCGCTGCCGATAAAGCCCTGGGTGATGACCAGACCCTCTGCCAGGCGTGGGGCAAGCTGTAGCGTGGCCAGTTCCGACAGCGCTGCGATATCCGGTTCCGCGCGGCCAAAACGATCGCTGGTGCGCATCACCTTACGCACGTCAAACCACTGCGCCTGAATATTGCGCTCGCGCAGGATCTCCACAAACAGCAGGGTGGACATCAGCTCGCCGTGACTCACCAGCTCGTCGGTCAGGGCCATTGACGTCGCCAGTGAAGCTGCTTCGGCAAGCGTGGTAATGTTTTCCAGCAGACGCTCGATCTCTTCGCGGATAACGTTCGGGTAACGCAGACGCTCCAGAATATCGAACTGAATTTTACGGATGGCGTCGAGTTTTTCGAAGCGCTCTGGCGGTTCCAGCCCTTCTGCCAGCGCTACCAGCAGATTGGTGACGCCCGCAGAGGCGGAAAGCACCACTAAGCGTGCGTTAGCATCGGAAAGCACCACGTCGGCACTACGGTTCATGGCGTCAAAATCGGCGACGCTGGTTCCGCCAAATTTGGCGACGACGAGCGGGGAAACAGCAGTTGTCATATCAACCTCGTGTCAGGGAATGAAAAAAGCGACCATGGCACAAGGGCAGAACAGAAACCGGTGCAGGCGCAAATACCGTATTTATAAATAAAATGTGTGGCTGGGACTGTCAACGCCGGGATTATGCGGATTTTTTATGCTGTCTTAGCCCTCAGTAACAGTGCTTATAACGACTATACTTTTTGCTGCTTTTTATCCGCGTTTGATTCGCGTTCGGGCTAACGGCACTAAAACAATCACACTTTTTTGTGACTGGCGTTACAATCGATCTCAGTCACAATTCTCAAATCAGAAGAGTATTGCTAATGAAAAACATCAATCCGACGCAGACTTCTGCCTGGCAGGCACTACAAAAACACTACGACGACATGAAGGACGTTACTATCGCGGATCTTTTCGCGAAAGATAGCGACCGTTTTACCCGATTTTCCGCGACGTTTGACGATTTGATGCTGGTGGATTTCTCCAAAAACCGCATCACCGAAGAGACGCTGGCGAAATTGCAGGATCTGGCGAAAGAGACCGATCTGGCCGGTGCGATTAAGTCCATGTTCTCTGGCGAAAAAATCAACCGTACCGAAGACCGTGCCGTGCTGCACGTTGCGCTGCGTAACCGTAGCAATACCCCGATTATCGTTGACGGCAAAGATGTAATGCCGGAAGTGAATGCGGTGCTGGAGAAGATGAAAGCCTTCTCTGAAGCGATTATTTCAGGTCAATGGAAAGGTTACACCGGTAAAGCGATCACTGACGTGGTCAACATCGGTATCGGTGGTTCCGACCTGGGGCCGTTCATGGTGACTGAAGCGCTGCGCCCGTACAAAAACCATCTGAATATGCACTTTGTGTCTAACGTCGATGGCACCCACATCGCCGAAGTGCTGAAGAAAGTAAACCCGGAAACCACCCTGTTCCTGGTGGCGTCTAAAACCTTCACAACGCAGGAAACTATGACCAACGCCCACAGCGCGCGCGACTGGTTCCTGAGCACCGCAAATGATGAAAAACACGTCGCGAAACACTTTGCGGCGCTTTCCACCAATGCGAAAGCGGTGGGTGAGTTTGGTATCGACATCGCCAACATGTTCGAATTCTGGGACTGGGTCGGCGGTCGTTACTCTCTGTGGTCGGCGATTGGCCTGTCTATCATCCTGTCTGTCGGCTTTGACAACTTCGTTGAACTGCTGTCCGGCGCGCATGCGATGGATAAACACTTCTCCACAACACCGGCTGAGAAAAACCTGCCGGTGCTGCTGGCGCTGATCGGTATCTGGTACAACAACTTCTTTGGCGCAGAAACCGAAGCGATTCTGCCGTACGACCAGTATATGCACCGTTTTGCGGCCTACTTCCAGCAGGGCAATATGGAGTCCAACGGCAAGTATGTTGACCGTAACGGCAATGCCGTAGACTACCAGACTGGCCCAATCATCTGGGGTGAGCCGGGCACCAACGGCCAGCACGCGTTCTACCAGCTGATTCACCAGGGGACGAAGATGGTGCCTTGCGACTTTATCGCCCCAGCGATAACCCATAACCCGTTGTCCGATCACCATCAGAAACTGCTGTCTAACTTCTTCGCTCAGACCGAAGCGCTGGCGTTCGGCAAATCCCGCGAGGTGGTTGAGCAGGAATATCGCGATCAGGGGAAAGATCCGTCTCAGCTTGAGCATGTGGTGCCGTTCAAAGTGTTCGAAGGCAACCGCCCGACGAACTCCATCCTACTGCGTGAAATTACGCCGTTTAGCCTGGGGGCGTTGATTGCGCTGTATGAGCACAAAATCTTCACTCAGGGCGCGATCCTGAACATCTTCACCTTCGATCAGTGGGGCGTTGAGCTGGGTAAACAGCTGGCTAACCGTATCCTGCCGGAACTGGGTGATGATAAAGCGATTTCCAGCCATGACAGTTCAACTAACGGTCTGATTAACCGTTATAAAGCATGGCGTGCCTGATGGCGTAACGCCCGGTGGCGCCAGGCTTACCGGGCCTACAAACGGCGCGTCCTGTAGGCCGGATAAGGCGTTCCGCCGCCATCCGGCAGAAAAGTGATATATCTGTAATTAGAGCCGATATTATTATCGGCTTTTTTATAAGATAATTCCGGTTGTCTGTGCTATTCCGCAAAAATTTATATTGAGCTTAATCCTAAAATAATGAATAACCCGTAAGTTACTCGGTGTTATTTTCAGAGTATACGGATAATAAATATTGCATTGTTTTATTTTAATGTAATGTTTTTAAAGGATATTTAATTATAATATAAGTGCCATTCCAGCCAAAAGTTTAATTATCCTAAAACCGCCTCGCTATTTAGACCTGTCGCAATCCACATGCTTTAGTTGTGTATACTCGATCCCGCCTGAATCGTTTTTCGGGTAAATCTCCATTCATTCAATGAAGGGATATTGTGATGAAAAAAGCTCTGTATGGCATTTTTGCCATATCTGCGCTTGCGGCGACTTCTGTCTGGGCCGCCCCCGTTCAGGTGGGTGAAGCAGCAGGGTCGGCGGCGACGTCGGTATCCGCGGGAAGTTCCTCCGCGACCAGCGTCAGCACCGTAAGCTCGGCGGTGGGCGTCGCTCTGGCGGCGACCGGCGGTGGCGATGGTTCTAATACCGGAACCACTACCACCACAACCACCAGTACCCAGTAACACCGGTACGTTTAATCATAACCACACTTCGGTGTGGTTATTTTAGCTTGCCTGAACCTGTGTGACTTCCTGGCCGGGGCCACCCGGCAATAATGCGGAGAAGAGTCGTGAAGCGACCTGGAATTATCATCATTTGCCTGCTGTTACAGGCTTGCTCAGCCACCACTAAAGGTCTGGGTAATTCGCTGTGGGACAGTCTGTTCGGTACGCCGGGCGTACAACTGACGGACGATGACATTCAAAACATGCCTTATGCCAGCCAGTACATGCAGCTCAATGGCGGGCCGCAGCTGTTTGTGGTGCTCGCTTTCGCAGAGAACGGGCAGCAGAAATGGGTGACGCAGGATCAGGCCACCATCGTGACCCAGCATGGCCGCCTGATTAAAACCCTGCTCGGCGGCGACAATCAGATCGGTGTGAACAATCTGGCGGCTGACCCATTGGCCAGACCGGCACAAATCGTAGATGGCGCAACGTGGACGCGCACGATGGGCTGGACGGAACATAAACAGGTGCGTTACGCCACCGCCCGCTCGGTCTTCAAATGGGATGGCACTGACAGCATTAAGGTCGGTAGCGATGTAACCGCCGTTCGCGTACTGGATGAAGAGGTTACAACCGA
This sequence comes from Citrobacter sp. CK181, assembly GCF_030333595.1. Lineage (NCBI taxonomy): Bacteria > Pseudomonadati > Pseudomonadota > Gammaproteobacteria > Enterobacterales > Enterobacteriaceae > Citrobacter > Citrobacter sp. CK181. Next base: position 21,346 of record NZ_JAOWFN010000008.1, read on the forward strand.
CCAGGCGCGCTGGCATAACCGCTACTGGATCGACAGCGAAGGGCAAATCCGCCAGTCGGAACAGTATCTGGGGGCGGACTACTTCCCGGTGAAAACCACGCTCATTAAGGCGGCAAAACAATGATGAAACAGACCATTGCAGCGCTGGCCCTGAGTTTGTGCGCTTCCTCATCTTTTGCCGCAGGCACCGTGAAGGTGTTTGCCGCAGGCAGCACTGAACCGAAGACGCTCACCGGCGCGGAACATCTGATCGATCTGGTCGGGCAGCCGAGACTGGCGAACAGCTGGTGGCCTGGCGCGGTTATCAGCGAAGAGCGGGCTACCGCCACGGCGCAGCGCCAGCAGCAGGAATTATTGGGCCGCCTGGCTGCGTTTGGCGCAGAGAAAAGCGGCGATGACGCCGCCGCAATCAATACGCTGCGCCAGCAGGTGCAGATGTTAAAAGTGACCGGCAGACAGCTCGTTAACCTTGACCCGGATACCGTACGCGTCAGCGAACGGGGCAATCCGCCGTTGCAGGGCCATTACACGCTGTGGGTCGGCGGGCAGCCGACGGATATCACGCTGTTTGGATTGGTTAGCCAGCCGGGTAAACGGCCCTTCAGCCCGGGGCGGGACGTGGCCAGCTACCTTGATGAGCAAAGCCTGCTCAGCGGGGCGGATCGCAGCTATGCGTGGGTTGTCTATCCCGACGGACGCACGCAGAAAGCGCCGGTCGCTTACTGGAACAAGCGTCACGTTGAGCCGATGCCAGGCAGCATCATTTTTGTCGGTCTTACGGATTCTCTATGGAGCAACACGCCGGATGCGCTTAACGCCGACATTCTTCGTACTCTGACGCAGCGGATACCCGAATAATGAAAAAAACACATCTGCTCAGCTTACTGGCGCTGGGCATCAGCGCAGCCTGCCATGCCGAAACATATCCGGCCCCCATTGGGCCGTCACAATCTGACTTCGGCGGCGTGGGGCTGCTGCAAACGCCAACGGCGCGAATGGCGCGGGAAGGGGAGATGAGCCTGAACTATCGTGATAACGATCAGTATCGCTACTACTCCGCGTCGATACAGTTGTTCCCGTGGCTGGAAACCACGCTGCGCTATACCGACGTGCGTACCAGACAATACAGCAGCGTGGAGTCGTTTTCCGGCAACCAGACCTACAAAGACAAAGCCTTCGACCTGAAACTGCGGTTATGGGAAGAGAGCTACTGGATGCCGCAGGTGGCGGTCGGCGCAAGGGATATCGGCGGGACGGGGCTGTTCGATGCGGAATACATCGTGGCGAACAAAGCCTGGGGGCCGTTTGATTTCTCGCTCGGTCTTGGCTGGGGTTATCTGGGCACCAGCGGCAACGTGAGCAATCCGTTTTGCTCATACAGCGATAAATTCTGTCACCGCGATAACAGTTATAAACAGGCCGGTTCCGTCAACGGCAGCGATATGTTCCATGGGCCAGCGTCGCTGTTTGGCGGGGTGGAGTATCAAACGCCCTGGCAGCCGCTGCGCCTGAAACTGGAGTATGAAGGCAACAATTATCAGCAGGATTTCGCGGGTAAGCTGGAGCAGAAGAGCAAGTTTAACGTCGGCGCCATTTACCGCGTCACCGATTGGGCCGACGTTAACCTCAGCTATGAACGCGGCAACACCTTTATGTTTGGCGTGACGCTGCGGACAAACTTCAACGATTTGCGCCCATCGTATAACGATAACGCGCGACCGAAATATCAGCCTGAGCCGCAGGACGCCATCCTGCAACACTCGGTCGTCGCTAACCAGTTGACGCTGCTGAAATACAACGCCGGACTGGCGGACCCTAAAATTCAGGTGAAAGGCGATACGCTGTACGTCACCGGCGAGCAGGTGAAATACCGTGATTCGCGGGAAGGGATCGAACGCGCGAATCGGATCGTCATGAACGATCTGCCAGAAGGGGTTCGCACGATCCGCGTGACGGAAAACCGTCTCAATATGCCGCAGGTCACTACGGAAACCGATGTCGCCAGCCTGAAACGCCATCTGGAAGGCGAGCCATTAGGACACGAGACCCCACTGGCGCAAAAACGTGTGGAGCCGATCGTGCCGGAAACAACCGAGCAGGGTTGGTATATCGATAAATCGCGCTTTGATTTCCATATCGATCCGGTGTTGAACCAGTCTGTCGGCGGCCCGGAAAATTTCTATATGTACCAGCTTGGCGTGATGGGGACGGCGGATCTGTGGGTAACGGATCATCTGCTTACCACCGGCAGTCTGTTTGCCAATATCGCCAACAACTACGACAAATTTAACTACACCAACCCACCGAACGATTCGCATCTTCCGCGTGTGCGTACCCATGTGCGCGAATATGTGCAGAACGATATCTATGTGAATAACCTGCAAGCCAACTACTTCCAGTACCTTGGCAACGGTTTCTACGGCCAGGTTTACGGCGGTTATCTGGAGACCATGTACGGCGGCGCAGGGGCGGAAGTGCTGTATCGCCCGGTCGACAGCAACTGGGCGTTTGGTCTTGACGCTAACTACGTGAAACAGCGTGACTGGCGTAGCGCGCAGGATATGATGAAATTCACCGATTACAGCGTGAAAACCGGCCACTTGACCGCCTACTGGACGCCGTCGTTCGCGCAGGATGTGCTGGTGAAAGCGAGCGTCGGTCAATATCTGGCTGGCGACAAGGGCGGTACGCTGGAAATCGCGAAACGCTTTGACAGCGGCGTGGTGGTTGGCGGCTATGCCACGATCACCGATGTGTCGCCGGACGAGTACGGGGAAGGGGATTTCACCAAAGGCGTGTACGTGTCGGTGCCGTTGGATCTCTTCTCGTCCAGCCCAACCCGCAGCCGCGCAGCGATTGGCTGGACGCCGCTGACGCGTGATGGCGGTCAGCAGCTTGGCCGGAAGTTTGGTCTGTACGATATGACCAGCGACCGCAACGTGAATTTCCGCTGATCGAGCCGTTTGCCAGCCGGATGGCGCTACGCTTATCCGGCCTACAAACCGCATTCATTGTAGGCCGGATAAGGCGTTTACGCCGCCATCCGGCAATTTACAGGCGACGCAATAATTTTGCCGGGTTTCCGGCATATACGCCTTTCTCGGTGATCGATTTAGTGACCACGCTTCCCGCGCCGATCACTGTGCCGTCGCAAATGCTGACGGCCAGGATGGTCGCGCCGCTGCCGATGGAAACATTGCTGCCGATCTCAATTCGCCCCCAGTTCTGCCTGTTCGGGTCAGGCTTTCCTTCACGAAACATGTCGTTAGCGAACATTACGCCGTGGCCGATAAAGCAATCGCGTCCAATCGTGACATATTCGCAAACAAACGTATGGGACTGAATTTTTGTGTTTGCGCCAATCTGTGTATTGCCCTGTATTTCGACAAAAGGTCCGATGAAAACATTGTCGCCAAGCTGGCAGTCGTACAGGTTTGCGGGCTCATAAATCACCACATTTTCACCGCAGGTGACGTTGCGGACGGTAGCGTGTTTTAACTGCATTTTCCCTTCTCTTTGAAACATGCCGTGACAGAGATCATTCTCCGCTGACCTTTGCTGCACAAAACATAAACAAAAAATATAGATCTCCGTCACATTTTTGCGTTATACAGGAACCTTGCTACTGAGAAAGAGGGGGCTGCTATGACGTCACTATCTCGTCCACGCGTGGAGTTTATCTCCACGATCCTACAGACCGTGCTGAATCTTGGGCTGTTAAGTCTGGGCCTGATCCTGGTCGTTTTCCTCGGTAAAGAGACCTTACATCTGGCGGATGTGCTGTTCGCGCCGGAGCAAACCAGCAAATACGAGCTGGTGGAAGGGCTGGTGGTCTACTTTCTCTACTTTGAGTTTATTGCGTTGATTGTGAAGTATTTCCAGTCAGGTTTTCATTTCCCGCTACGCTACTTTGTCTATATCGGGATCACCGCGATTGTGCGGCTGATCATCGTCGATCATAAATCGCCGATGGATGTGCTGATCTACTCTGCGGCGATCCTGTTATTGGTGATCACCCTGTGGTTATGTAATTCGAAACGGCTAAAACGGGAATAAAAAATGGCGCTCCGAGGAGCGCCGAAGAACAGTCACAAGTTGGGATAATATAAGTTGAGGGTTGCAGTGGCATTGCCCGTTTCCGGGCAGGTACATCAATGAAACTTAGCCTTTCACACCGCCTGCCGTCAGGCCGTTGACCAGCCAACGCTGGGCCAGCAAGAACACCAGCGTGATCGGGATGGCGGACAACACGGCTGCGGCGGCAAAATCGCCCCACAGATAGTTTTGCGGGTTGAGGTACTGCTGCATACCTACCGCCAGGGTATAGCTGTTTACATCACGCAGTAACAGCGAGGCGACAGGAACTTCAGTGATGGCGGCAATGAACGACAGAATAAAGACCACCGCCAGAATCGGCACCGAGAGCGGCAGCAGCACCAGGCGGAAAGCCTGCCACGGCGTCGCGCCATCCAGCGCCGCCGCTTCTTCCAGCGAACCGTCGATGGTTTCGAAATAGCCTTTAATCGTCCAGACGTGCAGCGCAATTCCGCCCAGGTAAGCGAAAATCACCCCGCCGTGGGTATTCAGACCGATAAACGGAATGTACTGGCCGAGACGGTCGAACAACGCGTACAACGCCACCAGTGACAGCACCGCCGGGAACATCTGGAAAATCAGCATCCCTTTGAGCAACGTCGCTTTGCCGGGAAAGCGCATACGGGCAAACGCGTAAGCGCAGGTCGTAGAGAGCGCCACGATGCCAATGGCGGTGATCGCCGCGACTTTGATCGAGTTCCACAGCCATAACAGAACCGGGAAGGGGGGCGGCGTGACACGGCCATCAGCGTGTTCCACGCTGAAGCCCAATGCCAGCCGCCAGTGCTCCCAGGAGATGCGTTCCGGGATCAGGCTCCCGGTTGCGAAGTTGCCTTCACGCAGCGAAATGGCGACGACCATCAGCAGCGGGAACATGATTGCCGCGATAAAAATCAGCAGCCCTAAGTGCGTGATGAAGAGACGCAGCTTTTGAGATTTGGGTTGAACCATTGCCATTGTTGTTATCTCCCTTAATCAAACTTCATACGCGTGGCTTTCAGGTTCACGATGGCCAGCGCGCCGACCAGCAGGAAGATCAGCGTGGCGATCGCGGCCGCCAGACCGAAGTCCTGGCCCCCGCCGCCTTCAAAGGCGATGCGGTAGGTGTAGCTCACGAGCAGGTCGGTATAACCGGCTGGCGTAGTGGTGCCGAGGCGGTCCGGGCCGCCGTTAGTCAGAAGCTGAATCAGTACGAAGTTGTTAAAGTTAAAGGCAAAGCTGGCGATCATCAGCGGCGTCAGCGGCTTAATCAGCAGCGGGAATGTAATCTTAAAGAAGTTCTGGAACGGCCCCGCGCCGTCCATTGCCGAGGCTTCGTACAGATCGTCTGGAATCGCTTTCAGCAGGCCCATGCAGAGGATCATCATGTACGGATAGCCCAGCCAGGTGTTGACGATAATGACCATCGTGCGGGCGGTGTTCGGGTCGCTGAACCAGGCCGGTTTGAGGCCAAACAGCGCGCTCAGCATCATGTTGATCTCACCAAAGCTCTGGTTGAACAAACCTTTGAAGATCAGAATTGAGATGAACGACGGCACCGCATACGGCAGAATCAGCAGCACGCGGTAAATCGCTTTACCTTTCAGCGCTTCCCACTGTACGAGGCAGGCCAGCACCATCCCAACCGCCACGGTCAGCAGCACGGTGAGAACTGAGAACACCACGGTCCAGACGAAGATCGCGAAGAACGGTTTCTGGATGCCCTCGTCAGTAAAGACGCGGAAGAAATTGTCCCAGCCGATGGTCACGGTGTAGCCTGGGCTCAGTTTTTCGTCGCCCCAGTTGCCGTCCGCGTTGATGGCCTGATAGTAGCCAATATCGTTGTTTGGCCGATACGCCACGCCGCTCTGGTTATTTGTCAGCGTGCCGTCGCTGGCGAGGGTATAGAGCGGCTGGGTGCCGGAAAACTGGCGCAGCGAGCTCATGATGACCTTGCTTTCATCGGGCAAAACGGCGGTAAGCTGGTTCAGCGCCTGACGATTTTGGGTGATGATGCGCAGGTTGGCGCGTTCACCGGTCGGCAGCGCGTCAGCCTCTTTCAGTTGCAGTTTTTGTTCGCCGCCGAATTTAAAGGCGTCGGAGAGATAATTCTTGCCGGTTTCGCCGTCGGTGAGGGCCAGTTGCCACTCGTCACCCGCCGGATACAGGCCAAAGTTATAGGTTTTGCCCGCCTGATAAGAACGATCCATCAGCACCTGCTGGGCGCGTTCAAAGGTGAGCTGGTTGGTGCTGCTGTAGTTGGTAAAGGCGATGGCGATAGTGCAGACCAGCGGGAACAGGACAAACAGTCCCATACCGGCCATGCCCGGATAAACATAGCGCCAGGCATAGGTTTTACGATTCGCGAAAATATACAGGCCAGCAGAGCTTAAAATCAGCGTCATGATGGCAAACAGGTACTCCCCTTGTGCGTACATTAAAACTACAAGGTAACCCACCAGCAGGCCCAGCAGACCAATCGCTGACCACTTCAGCGCGTCGCTTTGCCACCAATGTTTCTTTTTAATGACATCCATGGGGATCTTCCTCTACAACTTTGAAATCCTGTAGGTCAGCGTGCCTGATGGCGCTGCGCTTCTCCGGCCTACCTGCTCTGTAGGCCGGAGAAGGCATTGATGCCGCCATCCGGCACACGACCTGAACATTACTTGGTGATACGGCCCTGCGCGTCTTTCAGCGCGGCGTCGACAGTCTGACGACCGCTGGCAGCGTTGATAACTGCCGTACGAACCGCATACCAGAAGGCTGACATCTGCGGAATGTTCGGCATGATTTCGCCTTTCTGGGCGTTATCCATCGTGGCGGCGATACGCGGATCTTTCGCTAACTGATCCTGGAAGGATTTCAGCGCAACCGCGCCCAGCGGTTTGTCCTTGTTCACGTCGTCCAGACCCTGATCGGTCAGCAGGTAGTTTTCGAGGAACTCTTTCGCCAGCTCTTTGTTCGGGCTGGCGGCGTTAATGCCCGCGCTCAGCACGCCAACGAACGGTTTAGACGGTTTGCCTTTGAATGTCGGCAGCAGTGTCACGCCGTAATTGATTTTGCTCTTGTCGATGTTTGACCACGCCCACGGACCGTTGATGGTCATCGCCGTTTCGCCTTTGTTAAAGGCGGCTTCCGCGATGGAGTAATCGGTATCGGCGTTCATGTGTTTGTTTTTGATCATATCGACCAGGAAGCCCAGACCGGCTTTCGCCCCTGCGCTGTCTACGCCGACATCTTTCACGTCATACTTACCGTTCTCAAACTTGAACGCGTAACCGCCATCGGCAGCAATCAGCGGCCAGGTGAAGTACGGTTCTTGCAGGTTGAACATCAGCGCGCTCTTACCTTTCGCCTTCAGCTCTTTATCCAGCGCCGGGATCTCTTCCCAGGTTTTCGGCGGGTTCGGAACGAGGTCTTTGTTGTAAATCAGGGACAGCGCTTCAACCGCGATCGGGTAGGCGATCAGCTTGCCGTTGTAACGCACCGCATCCCAGGTGAACGGATAGAGCTTGTCCTGGAACGCCTGGTCCGGGGTAATCTCAGCCAGCAGGCCAGACTGTGCGTAGCCGCCAAAACGGTCATGCGCCCAGAAGATGATGTCCGGGCCGTCACCGGTGGCCGCAACCTGAGGGAATTTCTCTTCCAGCTTGTCCGGGTGCTCAACGGTGACTTTAATGCCGGTGTCTTGTTCGAATTTTTTGCCCACTTCAGCGAGGCCGTTGTAGCCTTTGTCGCCGTTAATCCAGATAACCAGCTTACCTTCTTCAATCTTGGCGAGAGCCGAGGCGGAAAACATCATCGTCGTCAGTGCGGACAATGCGAGGATGCGTGCGCCAGTTTTGATTTTCATATCTCCCATCCTTTTTGGTGATGTGCTCGTGGATACACAGAGGTGGCTTAACGGTATCTAGTTTCTTTATACGACAACCTCTTTCCATCCTCCTTACCCCTACGCCCCACCCCTTCTTTATGTGATCTGTGTTGCATAAATGTGAGTAATGCGTGTTGGCGCACATAAAAACACCGCGATTTTTGCAGGTGACATCACGAAATTCCTCGGCGGGGCGCGGCCCGGGTCTCAGACGCGGCTCCCTCATCCTCCCGCCTCCTCCCCCATAAAAAAGCCGGGGGGTGGAGGATTTACGCAATCAAGGGATCACGCATAGTCAGGCCATCATGAATGTTGCTGTCGATGACAGGTTGTAACGAAGGGAGAAGGGCATGGCGAGCGTACAGCTGCGAAATGTAACGAAAGCCTGGGGTGACGTGGTGGTATCGAAAGATATCAATCTCGACATTCACGAAGGGGAATTCGTGGTGTTTGTCGGACCGTCAGGCTGCGGGAAATCGACCTTGCTGCGTATGATCGCCGGACTTGAAACCATCACCAGCGGAGATCTGTTCATTGGGGAAGCCCGTATGAACGACATCCCGCCCGCCGAACGCGGCGTGGGGATGGTTTTCCAGTCCTATGCGCTCTACCCCCACCTGTCCGTGGCAGAAAACATGTCTTTTGGTTTGAAGCTGGCGGGGGCCAAAAAAGAGGTGATGAATCAGCGTGTGAATCAGGTGGCGGAAGTGCTGCAACTGGCGCACCTGCTGGAGCGCAAGCCGAAAGCGCTCTCCGGCGGCCAGCGCCAGCGCGTGGCGATAGGCCGCACGCTGGTGGCGGAACCGCGCGTGTTCCTGCTTGATGAGCCGCTGTCTAACCTTGATGCCGCTCTGCGCGTGCAGATGCGTATCGAAATCTCCCGCCTGCATAAGCGTCTGGGCCGCACGATGATTTACGTCACCCACGATCAGGTCGAAGCGATGACGCTGGCCGACAAAATCGTGGTGCTGGATGCCGGCCGCGTGGCGCAGGTCGGTAAGCCGCTGGAGCTGTACCACTATCCGGCGGATCGCTTCGTCGCGGGCTTTATCGGTTCCCCGAAAATGAACTTCCTGCCGGTGAAAGTCACCGCGACCGCTATCGAGCAGGTGCAGGTTGAGCTGCCGAACCGCCAGAACGTCTGGCTGCCGGTAGAAAGCAACGGCGTTCAGGTCGGGGCAAATATGTCGTTAGGTATTCGTCCAGAGCATCTGCTGCCCAGCGACATCGCCGATGTCACCCTGGAAGGCGAGGTTCAGGTCGTCGAACAACTTGGTCACGAAACACAAATTCATATCCAGATCCCCGCCATTCGTCAAAACCTGGTTTACCGCCAGAACGACGTGGTGTTGGTAGAAGAGGGTGCCACATTCGCTATCGGTCTGCCGCCAGAGCGTTGCCATCTGTTCCGTGAAGATGGTTCCGCATGCCGTCGGCTGCATAAGGAGCCGGGCGTTTAAGGTCCCCATTAAAAAACAAAACGCAAAACCATTCGAGGATGCATCGAGGCGGCAAGTGAAAAAACACCGCCAACAAAGAGGCAGTCCGAAGGGGGACGCGTTTAAAGAAAAGCAATGATCTCAGGAGATAGAATAATGATTACTCTGCGCAAACTTCCTCTGGCGGTTGCCGTCGCAGCAGGCGTTATGTCTGCTCAGGCAATGGCAGTGGATTTTCATGGTTATGCTCGTTCCGGTATCGGCTGGACGGGTAGTGGCGGCGAACAACAATGTTTCCAGGCAACTGGCGCTCAAAGTAAATACCGTCTTGGTAACGAATGTGAAACCTATGCGGAATTGAAACTGGGTCAGGAAGTGTGGAAAGAAGGCGACAAGAGCTTTTATTTCGACACTAACGTGGCCTACTCCGTAGCGCAACAGAATGACTGGGAAGCAACCGATCCGGCGTTCCGTGAAGCCAACGTGCAGGGTAAAAACCTGATTGACTGGCTGCCAGGCTCCACCATCTGGGCGGGTAAGCGCTTCTATCAGCGTCATGACGTTCACATGATCGACTTCTACTACTGGGATATTTCTGGTCCTGGTGCGGGTATCGAAAACATCGACCTGGGCTTCGGTAAACTGTCTCTGGCAGCGACCCGCTCTCAGGAAGCCGGTGGTTCCTACACCTTCAGCAGCCAGGATATTTACAACTCTTCTAAAGACACCGCCAACGACGTCTTCGACGTGCGTTTAGCCGGTCTGGAAACGAACCCGGACGGCGTGCTGGAACTGGGTGTCGACTATGGTCGTGCAAACACCACTGACGATTATCGTCTGGCTGACGGCGCATCTAAAGACGGCTGGATGTTCACTGCTGAACATACCCAGAGCATGCTGAAGGGCTACAACAAGTTTGTGGTTCAGTACGCCACTGACGCGATGACCACGCAGGGTAAAGGTATTCCTCAGGGTTCTTACGGCTCGACTTTTGATATCGGCGAAGGCGACGATCAGCTCCATTATGTCGATCGTTACGTCAATAACAACGGTAAGCTGTGGCGTATTCTGGACCACGGGGCGATCTCTCTGGGCGACCGTTGGGACCTGATGTACGTCGGTATGTTCCAGAAACAGGATCTGGATAACGATCTGGGTACTGACTGGTGGACCGTGGGCGTTCGTCCGATGTTCAAATGGACGCCGATCATGAGCACCCTGCTGGAAGTCGGTTACGACAACGTCAAATCTCAGCAGACTGGCGATCGCAACAACCAGTACAAAATCACCCTGGCGCAACAATGGCAGGCTGGCGACAGCATCTGGTCCCGCCCGGCCATCCGTCTCTTCGCAACCTACGCGAAGTGGGATGAGAAATGGGGCTATATCAAAGATGGCGATAACACATTGCGTTATGCCGCATCGAATAACTCCGGCTTCAACACAACCAGCCGTGGCGACAACGATGAGTGGTCCTTCGGCGCCCAGATGGAAATCTGGTGGTAATACGTGACATAACGAGGGGGGCGCAAGTCCCCTGGTAACGAGATGCAGGCCGGATAAGGCGTAGCCGCTATCCGGCATTATCTGCACCGTTTCTCGCGGTTTAGCGCGCTATTGCCTGGCCACCGCTGAACCCGTGCTATCTGAGGTGATAACAATGAAAATGAAGAAGAGTCTCGTCGCCCTTTGTTTATCGGCGGGGTTACTGGCAAGCGCACCAGGCATTAGCCTGGCGGATGTAAACTATGTTCCGCAAAACACCAGCGCAGCGCCTGCGATTCCGACCGCCGCACTACAACAACTCACCTGGACGCCTGTCGACCAGTCCAGTACGCAGTCCACACAGCTTTCTACCGGTGGTCAGCAGCTTGACGTCGCCGGTATTACAGGCCCGGTTGCCGCGTATAGCGTACCGGCGAATATCGGTGAGCTCACGCTGACATTGAGCAGCGAAGTTAACAAACAAATCAGCGTATTTGCACCGAACGTGCTGATTCTCGACCAGAACCTGACGCCTTCAGCGTATTTCCCCAGCAGCTACTTTACCTACCAGGCCCCCGGCGTGATGAGCGCGGATCGTCTGGAAGGGGTGATGCGCCTGACGCCTGCGCTGGGCCAGCAGAAGCTGTACGTTCTGGTGTTTACCACCAATAACGATCTCCAGCAGACCACCACGCTGCTTGACCCGGCAAAAGCGTATGCGAAAGGCGTGGGTAATGCCGTCCCGGATATTCCCGATCCGATCGCGCGCCACACGACTGATGGCCTGCTGAAACTGAAAGTGAAAACCAACAGCAGCTCCAGCGTACTGGTTGGCCCGCTGTTTGGTTCTTCCGGTCCGGGACCTGTCACCGTCGGCAACACTGCGGCACCGGCGACCGCCTATACCGCACCAGCCGTTGCCGCGCCAGCGCCTGCCCCGGCGAAGAAAAGCGAGCCAATGCTGAACGACACGGAAAGCTACTTCAACAATGCGATTAAGGACGCGGTAGCGAAAGGTGACGTTGATAAAGCTCTGAAACTGCTTGATGAAGCCGAACGCCTGGGATCGACATCTGCCCGTTCCACGTTTATCAGCAGTGTAAAAGGCAAGGGGTAAGCGTCTCCCCACATTGCTGATTTTGCAACAACTGGTGCGTCTCCTGGCGCACCTTTTTTTTAGCATTCCATGCGAGTTGTTACACTTCTGTTGCGCAACCGATCACTTAATTATGTTTACGCCTCCCGTAATCTCTTTTCTGCGATACAATGCCTTTACGTTATGAAACGGAGAGTACGGCATGTCACACCCTGCGTTAACGCAACTGCGTGCGCTGCGCTATTTTAAAGAGATTCCTGCGCTGGATTCCCGGTTGCTCGACTGGTTACTTCTGGAAGATTCCATGACCAAACGTTTTGAGCAAGAAGGGAAACGGGTAAGCGTGACATTGCTTCGGGAAGCGTTTGTTGGTCCACATGAAGTGGCTGAAGAGGTGGCGCTGCTACCGGTCGAATCCCGCTACTGGTTACGTGAAATTTTGTTATGTGCAGACGGCGAACCCTGGCTTGCCGGGCGTACCGTCGTGCCTGAATCAACGTTGTGCGGCCCTGAGCTGGCCTTACAAAATCTGGGAAAAACGCCGTTAGGGCGCTACCTGTTTACATCATCAACGTTGACCCGAGATTTTATTGAGATTGGTCGTGATGCCGCACTGTGGGGGCGTCGTTCCCGCCTGCGTCTGAGCGGTAAGCCGCTGATGCTTACCGAGCTGTTTTTGCCCGCATCACCGTTGTATTAAGAGGAAAACAAAATGGAGTGGAGTCTGACGCAGAATAAGCTGTTGGCGTTTCACCGCCTGATGCGTACGGATAAGCCAATCGGCGCCTTACTGCTGCTCTGGCCGACATTATGGGCGCTGTGGGTAGCGACGCCGGGAGTGCCGCAACTGTGGATTCTGGCGGTGTTTGTCGCCGGGGTCTGGTTAATGCGCGCCGCCGGTTGCGTGGTCAACGATTATGCCGATCGTAAGTTTGATGGACATGTGAAACGCACGGCCAACCGACCGTTGCCCAGCGGGGCGGTCACGGAGAAAGAGGCGCGCACGCTGTTTGTCGTACTGGTAGCGCTCTCCTTCCTGCTGGTATTAACGCTGAATACGATGACCATTCTGCTGTCGATTGCGGCGCTGGCGCTGGCGTGGGTCTATCCCTTCATGAAGCGTTACACCCATTTGCCGCAGGTTGTGCTGGGCGCGGCGTTCGGCTGGTCTATTCCTATGGCGTTTGCGGCGGTGAGTGAGTCCGTGCCGCTGAGCTGCTGGCTGATGTTCCTGGCCAATATCCTCTGGGCGGTGGCCTACGACACGCAGTACGCGATGGTTGACCGGGACGACGATCTGAAAATCGGCATTAAATCGACGGCCATTCTGTTCGGGCGACATGACAAACTTATTATCGGGATTTTGCAGATTGCGGTGCTGGCGCTAATGGCGCTGATTGGCTGGCTGAACGGGCTGGGCTGGGGGTATTACTGGTCGGTGCTGGTGGCCGGCGCGCTGTTTGTGTATCAGCAGAAACTGATTGTCGGGCGCGAACGTGAAGCCTGTTTTAAAGCGTTTATGAACAATAACTACGTCGGCCTGGTGCTGTTTTTAGGGCTGGCGATGAGTTACGTTGGCTGAAAAAAAAGCCCGGTAGCGCTTACCGGGCCTACATAACATATTGCGCAGAACGTAGGCCGGGTAGGGCGAAGCCGCCACCCGGCTTTTTATTGTCACTCGCCCTGCGTTGCGCTCTCAATGGTCAGACGCACATCCGACGTGATCAAATCGGCCAACATCTGATACACCTTCATCGTCTGCTCAGGCTCGGCGTCTCCGGTATCGCTGATGTATTTCTCATCACGCAGAGTCAGCACCAGAGAACTGAACACTGCTTTATCGAAGAACTCCGGCGCGTTAATGCCGTGCAGAACGGAAAGACGTTGCGCGACCGTGCGGCTCTCTTTTTCCAGCGTACCACGGTTGATCGACGGATTCGCGCTCAGCAGCCAGAAGGTGATGGCATAGCGTTGCAGCGTTTCGCGCGCGCCAGCCGCCAGCAGTTGCAGCGTGCGAGAATGTGCCGGATTGATATGCAGCTCATCGTTCTGCACGGCGATCAGCCCCTGACGTTGCATCTCACTGCTCAGCGCGTCAATCACGCTGGCAAGCTCATCGTGTTCCCAGCGCAGGAACAGTTCCGCTTTCAGCATCGGATAGAGCACGTCAACATGCTGCATCAGCGCGTCACGCGAGATGTGGCGGTGCTGGGTAATGATGGCCGCCATCAGGGAAGGCAGAACCAGCATATGCGCGATGTTGTTGCGATAGTAGGTCATCAACACGGCCTGCTCGCGCGGCAGAATGATGATATCGCCGATGGTGTCTTTCTCGACCTCAAACTTGTTCATCTGCAAGGCGTGGTCGATCAGTTCACTGGCGCTCTGTGCAGGAACCGTAGAATCCGCCGCGTACGGCACGTTGCGCAGCAGACTCAGATAGCAGTCGAGCTGTTCAGTCAGCTGCTCACGGGTCAGAGAGCGCTGGCGGGAAGCCAGTAGCGCGGTGCAGCACAGGTTCATGGCGTTGGCTGCACCGGCGTTGTTAATGCGCACCATCAGATCGGCGGCAATGTTATTCACCGTCGGTGTCAGCCAGGCCGGGCGGATAGACTCGATAGGATCGATGGATTCACGCCACTCCGGCACATGCTGGTTGAGGTAAGTCATCAATGGCATCGGTTCGCCAAAGTTGACGTAGCCCTGGCCCAGATTACGCAGTTTGCTTAAACCGCGCAGCATCTGCGGCAGGCTCTCTTTCTCTTTCGTCGCGCCACGCAGCTCTTTGGCGTAAGTGCCCACTTCCATCACATGCTCATAGCCGATGTAGATCGGCACCAGCGTGATAGGACGCGTGCCGCCGCGCAACATCGCCTGAATGGTCATCGACAGCGTGCCGGTTTTCGGGTCGAGCAGACGACCGGTACGCGAGCGACCGCCTTCCACGAAATACTCAACCGAGTAACCACGGCTGAACAGCTCGCCCAGGTATTCACGGAAAACGGTGGAGTAGAGCTTGTTGCCCTTGAAGGTACGACGAATAAAGAACGCGCCCAGACGGCGGAAAATCGGACCCGCCGGCCAGAAGTTCAGGTTGATGCCCGCAGCGATATGCGGCGGCACCAGCCCCTGGTGATACAGCACGTAGGAAAGCAGCATATAGTCCATATGGCTGCGGTGGCAGGGCACATAGACAATTTCATGCCCGTCGTGCGCCAACTGGCGAACGCGCTCGGCGTTATGGACGTTAATCCCCTGATAAAGACGGTTCCAGGTAAAGCCCAGAATACGGTCGGTCAGACGGATCATCTCGTAGGAGAAGTTGGCGGCAATCTCTTCCATCAGCGCAATGGCGTTTTGCTGCGCCTTTTCATGGGAGATTTTTTTGCTGCGCGCTTCATCTTCCACGGCGCGAGCGATGGCTTTTGAAGCCAGCAGCTTGTTAAACAGATCCTGACGGGCTGGCAGACGCGGCCCGACCGCCGCCAGACGTTGACGGGCGAAGTGCATACGCGCCACGCGCGCCAGTTTCTGCGCTATTGTCTTGTCAGTGCCGTGTTCGTCAGCCATCCGACGCAAAGACACGGACGGCGAGAAACGAACAAAGCTGTCGCGTCCCAGCCAGGAGACGGCAAAGAATTTCTGCACGCCGTTCAGCATACGTAAAGGCGGGTTCTCTTCTCCTTTTTCGCGCCCCGGAGAGCGGCCAAACATCACCGATACCGGCACCATTTGCACATCCAGATCGGGATTGCTGCGGTGGAGATCGAGATAGTTGTGGAAAAGCTTAATGGACTCTTCTTTTGGCGTGTAATAGGTGAAGACACGCGGCCCGCCGTGAATAAAGACATAACGCGGCAGCAGCGTTCCGTCGATCTCCAGCGGCTCCAGCGGGTCGGGAAGATCGTGCGCCAGACACTGGGCGCGCAGCGTCAGCAGGTCTGCTTTGGAGTTGTACGGCAATACGTACATAATAGGGCGCGATGTATCAAGCCCCAACTCCGGGGCAGGATCTGCCGGAATAGACTTGCTTTTTACCAGCACGCTTAATGGTAAATTCAGTAATTTGTAGTAAATTCGTGGCCAGCCGGACATAAACGATGTAAAGCCTCTGGTTAATAATGCAAATGCGCTGCAAGGATATCAGAAAGTCTGGTGAATTTCTGGTGTATCCCGTCATACTTCGCGCTGCGTTGCCGTCGCCCGAATCATACGGGCCAACGATATAATTTCATTGACGCTAATAATGCAAAAAGGTTCTTTTAATGGCCAATAATACCACTGGATTCACCCGAATCATTAAAGCCGCAGGCTATTCCTGGAAAGGTTTTCGCGCCGCATGGGTCAACGAAGCGGCGTTTCGCCAGGAAAGCATCGCCGTGCTGGCAGGTGTGCTGATTGCCTGCTGGCTGGATGTGGATGCCATTACTCGCGTACTGCTGATTGGTTCTGTGATGCTGGTGATGATTGTTGAAATCCTTAACAGCGCCATTGAAGCTGTTGTTGACCGTATTGGCTCTGAATACCATGAACTCTCCGGTCGCGCGAAGGACATGGGGTCTGCGGCGGTGCTACTGTCTATTTTCGTCGCGCTGATGACCTGGGGTCTCCTGCTATGGTCACATTTCCGCTAAGGTTTTTTCGATAAAGATTCCATAACGGTATAAAACTCCTGTTTTCTGCGCAGTTTATGGTTCCAAAATCACCTTTAGCTGTATATACTCACAGCATAACTGTATATACACCCAGGGGGCGGAATGAAAGCGTTAACGGCCAGGCAGCAAGAGGTGTTTGATCTCATTCGGGATCACATCAGCCAGACAGGTATGCCACCAACGCGTGCGGAGATCGCGCAGCGTTTGGGGTTCCGTTCCCCAAACGCCGCTGAAGAACACCTGAAAGCGCTGGCGCGTAAAGGGGTGATTGAAATTGTTTCCGGCGCATCGCGCGGTATTCGCTTGCTTCTGGACGAAGAAGAAGGGTTGCCGCTGGTCGGTCGTGTCGCCGCCGGTGAACCGCTGCTGGCGCAGCAGCATATCGAAGGCCATTATCAGGTCGATCCTTCGCTGTTTAAACCCAATGCTGATTTTCTGCTGCGTGTTAGCGGCATGTCGATGAAAGATATTGGAATTATGGACGGCGATCTGCTGGCAGTGCATAAAACTCAGGATGTCCGTAACGGCCAGGTGGTTGTGGCGCGTATTGACGATGAAGTCACGGTAAAACGCCTGAAAAAACAGGGCAATAAAGTTGAACTCTTGCCAGAAAATAGCGAATTTAAACCGATTGTGGTTGACCTGCGTGAGCAGAGCTTCACCATCGAAGGACTGGCGGTAGGCGTTATCCGTAACGGTGAATGGCTGTAATCAGGCGCTGGCACAACGCCTGATGGCGCTGCGCTTATCAGGCCTACAAATATCCCCGTAGGCCGGATAAAGCGTTTACGCCTCCATCCGGCAAATGTGCCCATAGTACCGTAGGCCGGATAAGGCGTTTACGCCGCCATCCGGCAAATGTACCCATAGTACCGTAGGCCGGATAAGGCGTTTATGCCGCCATCCGGCAAATGTACTCGTAGAACCGTAGGCCGGATAAGGCATTTATGCCGCCATCCGGCGATTAATTGATTGGTTTATTTGACTTTTTCTCAGGCTCATCTGCATGCCTTTCTTCACATCCTCTGACAAAGCACTCTGGCGCCTCGCCTTACCCATGATTTTTTCCAATATCACCGTCCCCTTACTGGGTCTGGTGGATACGGCTGTTATTGGTCATCTCGATAGCCCCGTCTACTTGGGTGGTGTTGCCATTGGCGCAACCGCAACCAGCTTCCTTTTCATGCTGTTGCTCTTCTTACGCATGAGCACTACCGGGTTAACGGCGCAGGCCTTTGGCGCGAAAAATCCGCAAGCGCTGGCGAGAGCGTTGGTGCAACCACTCATCCTGGCGCTGAGCGCGGGGGCGCTGATTGCGCTGCTGCGCACGCCGATTATCGATCTGGCATTGCATATCGTTGGCGGCAGCGAAGCGGTGCTGGAGCAGGCAAGACGCTTTCTGGCGATCCGCTGGCTGAGCGCCCCGGCATCTCTGGCGAATCTGGTTTTGCTTGGTTGGCTGCTTGGCGTTCAGTACGCCCGTGCGCCGGTTATCCTGTTGATTGTCGGGAATATCCTGAACATCGTTCTCGACCTGTGGCTGGTTATGGGGCTGCACATGAACGTGCAGGGGGCTGCGCTGGCGACGGTCATCGCCGAATATGCCACGCTGTTAATTGGTCTGCTGATGGTACGCAAAGTCCTTCGTTTGCGCGGTGTCTCTTCCGGTATGTTGAAACAGGCCTGGCGCGGGAACTTCCGTCGTTTGCTGGCGCTTAATCGCGACATCATGCTGCGTTCGCTGCTGCTGCAACTCTGTTTTGGCGCAATCACGGTACTGGGCGCCCGTATGGGAAGCGATATCATTGCGGTGAATGCCGTTCTTATGACGTTGTTGACCTTTACTGCCTATGCGCTGGACGGCTTCGCCTATGCGGTAGAAGCCCATTCGGGTCAGGCTTATGGCGCGCGGGACGGCAGCCAGCTACTGGACGTATGGCGGGCGGCGTGTCGCCAGTCGGGAATTGTGGCGCTGCTGTTTGCGCTGGTTTATGTGCTGGCGGGTGAGTACATCATCGCACTGCTGACTTCGCTGCCGCAGATTCAGCTTCTGGCCGATCGCTATCTTATCTGGCAGGTGATTCTGCCGCTGGTGGGCGTCTGGTGCTATTTGCTGGACGGTATGTTTATCGGGGCGACGCGGGCGGCTGAAATGCGTAACAGCATGGCTGTCGCCGCAGCCGGGTTTGCGCTCACCCTACTGACGATACCGCTGCTGGGAAACCACGGACTGTGGCTTGCGCTAACCGTTTTTCTGGCGCTTCGTGGGCTTTCTCTGGCATTTATCTGGCGGCGACACTGGCGAAAAGGGACCTGGTTTGCCTGAGTCCGGTGGTTAAAAACTCTGAATTAAAAAACGAAGGCCGAATCACTGACTACAATTAATCTCACGTTCAGCAGAAAACGTAATGCGTTTGAGCGACGTTCTCCCGCTATTCACAACCGAACGATGAGGACTTGATGATGAATAAAGACGAAATCGGCGGCAACTGGAAACAGTTTAAAGGTAAAGTGAAAGAGCAATGGGGCAAACTGACCGATGACGATATGACAGTCATCGAAGGTAAGCGTGATCAACTGGTGGGTAAAGTCCAGGAACGCTATGGTTACGCAAAAGATGAGGCGGAAAAAGAAGTGAAAGAATGGGAAAACCGTAACGACTACCGCTGGTAATCAACTTCTCCTGCCCGTGAGTACAAGGACGTACTCCCCTCTGTTCAACGTACTTGCTTTGGGCGGCGTCTGCGGATTAGCCGCCCGATTTATTTAACGTGGTTTCTTCTTCACCAGAATAGAATGGTCGTGCTGGCACTCTCCGGGGTGGCGACAGGCTTCGACTTCCACACATGCCGGGCATAACCCGTGTGCTTCAATTACGTTATGGCGCAGAGCGAACCCCATTTTTGCCGCCAGCGTATGCATAATGTCTTCCACGCCTTCAGCACACTCCTCTTTTACCACACCACAACGGTCGCAGATAAACATGGCCGAGCTATGGGTCGGCTGATCGAACAGGTGACAGAGCACGTAGCTGTTGGTGGATTCGACCTTGTGAACAAAACCCTGCTCAAGCAGAAAATCGAGCGCACGATACACCGTCGGCGGTTTGGCCTGCGGCTCCGTTTCACGCAGCAGATCCAGCAGGTCATAGGCGCTGATCGCGCCTTCCTGCAGGCTCATCAGACGCAACACTTCGAGGCGCTGGGGTGTCAGCCGCACATTGCGTTGCGCACAGAGTTTTTCAGCTTGCGCTAAAAGCTCTTGCGTGGTGGTCTTTTCCATGTGGCACCTCGGATTGCGTGAAAGGTTAATCTTCTACTTTACCATGTTCTGCGTAAAACGCCGAGAAGCAGCCCTAACGATATATCGTCAGCTAATCTTTCAGTGGGCTGTGCTATAGTAGCGCCCCAAATTCACCAGATGCTTAAAATTTCGCCATGTCTACAGAATCACAGTTCGCTTTTCCTGCTCATCGTTTTTCTATCGCGCCGATGCTCGACTGGACGGACAGACATTGCCGCTACTTCCTGCGTCTGCTGTCTCGCCAGACGTTGCTCTATACCGAGATGGTAACTACCGGGGCGATCATTCATGGCAAAGGCGACTATCTGGCATACAGCGAGGAAGAGCATCCGGTGGCGTTGCAGCTTGGCGGCAGCGATCCGGCTGCGCTGGCGCAATGCGCGAAACTGGCGCAGGCGCGAGGATATGACGAAATTAACCTTAACGTAGGTTGCCCGTCTGACCGTGTACAAAACGGCATGTTTGGCGCCTGTCTGATGGGAAATGCGCAACTGGTGGCGGATTGCGTGAAGGCGATGCGGGATGTAGTGTCGATCCCGGTAACGGTCAAAACCCGTATCGGTATTGACGATCAGGATAGCTACGAATTTCTCTGTGACTTCATCAATACGGTCGCCGGTAAAGGCGAATGCGAGATGTTTATTATCCACGCGCGCAAGGCCTGGCTCTCCGGGCTCAGTCCGAAGGAAAACCGCGAGATCCCGCCGCTGGATTATCCGCGCGTTTACCAGTTAAAGCGTGACTTCCCGCATCTGACCATGTCCATCAACGGCGGTATTACGTCGCTGGAAGAGGCGAAAGCGCATCTGGAGCATATGGATGGTGTGATGATCGGGCGCGAAGCCTATCAAAACCCGGGCATTCTGGCCTCCGTTGACCGTGAGATCTTTGGCGCGACCACGGCGGATGCCGATCCTGTGGCTGTCGTTCGCGCCATGTATCCGTACATTGAGCGTGAACTGAGCCAGGGGACATACCTCGGGCATATTACCCGTCATATGCTGGGGCTGTTTCAGGGGATTCCTGGCGCGCGGCAGTGGCGCCGTTATCTGAGTGAAAATGCCCATAAAGCAGGCGCCGACATTGATGTGCTGGAACATGCGCTGAAACGGGTGGCGGATAAGCGTTAAGTTCTCACTAAAAGTTAGTCAATTTCACCACGCCCTGCGCACAGTCGCGGGGCGTTTTGTTTGCAAATCAATAGATTAATTTTGGCATGTTTCTTGTAATGGTCTGAATATGTCGGCCCGCAAAGCGCTACGCCACCGGGCATTCCATATTCAGGGGGAATCATGCTGGAACTACTTTTTGTGATGGGCTTTTTTATCATGCTGATGGCCACCGGCGTGTCATTGTTGGGAATTCTGGCCGCGCTGATGGTGGCGACCGCCGTGATGTTCCTGGGCGGGATGTTTGCGTTGGTGATCAAACTGCTGCCGTGGTTGCTGTTGGCTGTTGCCGTGGTGTGGGTCATCAAAGCGGTAAAAACGCCAAAAATCCCACAGTATCAGCGCAATAACCGTCGGTTTTACTAAGGTATTGTGCAGAGGATCACAACCTGTAACTTTCTTCTTAGAAGCAAATAGGAATTGATTATCAAATCTGTCACTATTGCGCGGCTAATGAATTCATCGAGCTGTACCCTACATACAGCCGAACTAAAAAAGAAAGGGCTTCCCATGTGGAAGCCCTAATTCTTTTCCCTGTCATACTACGGAATGAGCAGACTCGATCCCTGCGTTGCCCGGCTTTCCAGCACCTCATGCGCGCGCTGCGCATCTTTCAACGCGTATTTCTGATTCTCCGCGACCTCGACTTTTATCACGCCGCTGGCAATCAGTGAAAACAGCTCGTTGCTGGCTTCGGTCAATTCATCGCGACTGGTGATATAACCCTGAAGAGAAGGGCGAGTGACGTACAGCGAGCCTTTTTGGTTCAGGATGCCTAAGTTAACGCCGGTCACAGGGCCGGAAGCGTTACCAAAACTCACCATCAGCCCCCGGCGTTGCAGGCAATCCAGCGACGCTTCCCAGGTATCTTTCCCGACTGAATCGTAAACCACCCGTACTTTTTTGCCGCCGGTAATCTCTTTCACCCGTTCAGCGATATTTTCTTCACGATAATTAATCACTTTCCATGCGCCAGCCTGTAAGGCAATTTGCGCTTTCTGCGCGCTGCCTACCGTGCCGATAAGTTTCGCGCCCAGCGCTTTAGCCCACTGGCAGGCGATAAGGCCCACGCCCCCGGCGGCGGCATGGAACAAAAACGGTTCGTCGGGTTTAACCTCATAGGTTTTGCGCAGCAGATAAAAGACCGTTAATCCTTTCAGAAAAGAGGCGGCAGCCTGCTCGAAAGAGATCGCTTTAGGGAGAATGGCGGCCTTATCGGCGGGAACATTGTGTACCGAACTGTAAGCCCCGAGCGCAGACTGGGCATAAACGACGCGGTCGCCCGCTTTAATATGTTTAACGTTGCTGCCGACTTTACTCACCACGCCCGCCGCTTCGGTGCCCAACCCGCTGGGCAGGGATGGCGGTGGATAGAGCCCACTGCGAATATAGGTATCAATGTAGTTGATGCCAATCGCTTTATTTTCGACCTGGATTTCGTTTTCCGCCGGGTCTACAGGGGTAAAGTCCACTGCTTTCAGGACGTCAGGGCCACCGTGCTTGTGAAATTCAATTCGTGTTGCCATGCTTCCTCCAGAACGTATCGTAAGGGTCCACTTATATGGTAAAGTTTCGACCCATTCTTTATCTCGGTAACTCCATTCACTATGGCAGGAAATAAACCCTTCAACAAACAACAGACTGATGCGCGTGACCGTGATTTGCAGGTTGACGGGCTGAAAGTACCGCCGCACTCGATTGAAGCGGAACAGTCGGTGTTGGGCGGTTTAATGCTGGATAACGAACGCTGGGACGATGTTGCCGAACGCGTAGTGGCGGATGACTTTTATACCCGGCCGCACCGGCATATTTTTACCGAAATGCACCGTTTGCAGGAGATGGGGAAACCCATTGACCTGATCACGCTGGCGGAGTCGCTGGAAATTCAGGGGCAACTGGACAGCGTTGGCGGTTTTGCTTACCTGGCGGAGTTATCCAAAAATACGCCAAGTGCGGCGAACATCAGCGCTTATGCGGATATTGTCCGCGAACGTGCCGTTGTTCGCGATATGATTTCCGTCGCCCATGAAATTGCCGATGCGGGTTACGATCCGCAGGGGCGCAACAGCGACGAGCTGCTGGATCTCGCGGAATCTCGCGTTTTCCAGATTGCGGAAAACCGCGCCAATAAAGACGAAGGCCCGAAAAGCATCGATCAAATCCTCGATGCGACCGTGGCGCGCATTGAAACCCTTTTCCAGCAGCCGCATGACGGTGTGACAGGGGTCGATACCGGTTATCAGGACTTAAACAAAAAAACCGCCGGTTTGCAGCGCTCGGATCTGATCATCGTAGCGGCGCGTCCGTCGATGGGTAAAACGACATTTGCGATGAACCTCTGCGAAAACGCCGCGATGTTGCAGGAGAAACCGGTACTGATCTTCAGTCTGGAGATGCCCGGCGAACAGATTATGATGCGTATGCTGGCGTCGCTGTCGCGCGTGGACCAGACGCGCATTCGTACGGGTCAACTGGATGACGAAGACTGGGCGCGTATTTCCGGTACGATGGGCATCCTGCTGGAGAAGCGCAATATGTATATTGACGATTCATCCGGCCTGACGCCGACGGAAGTTCGTTCGCGCGCCCGTCGTATCTACCGTGAACATGGCGGGTTAAGCCTGATCATGATCGACTACCTGCAACTGATGCGCGTACCGTCGCTCTCCGATAACCGTACGCTGGAAATCGCGGAAATCTCCCGCTCGCTGAAAGCGCTGGCAAAAGAGCTACAGGTGCCGGTGGTGGCGCTGTCGCAGCTTAACCGCTCTCTGGAACAACGCGCTGATAAACGCCCGGTCAACTCGGATCTGCGTGAATCCGGCTCCATCGAGCAGGATGCCGACTTGATCATGTTTATCTATCGTGACGAGGTTTATCACGAAAACAGCGACTTAAAAGGCATCGCAGAAATTATTATTGGTAAACAACGTAACGGCCCAATCGGTACGGTACGTCTGACGTTTAACGGGCAATGGTCGCGTTTCGATAACTATGCGGGACCGCAATACGACGACGAGTAAATCTCCTTCATCATTCACGCCGCAGATGCGTTGACTGCGCCCGCTTACCCCTTCGGGGACAGCGCGTTTTGTCCTGCAACGCGAATGATTTTGGCGATTCTTTTTATAAGGAATTCAAATGCAAGCGGCAACTGTAGTCATTAACCGCCGCGCTCTGCGACACAATCTGCAACGTCTGCGTGAACTGGCGCCTGCCAGCAAGCTGGTTGCGGTCGTGAAAGCGAACGCTTACGGACACGGTCTTCTGGAGACCGCGCGAACGCTCCCTGATGCCGACGCTTTCGGCGTCGCCCGCCTTGAAGAAGCCCTGCGCCTGCGGACGGGCGGGATCACGCAGCCCATTCTGTTGCTGGAAGGTTTTTTTGAAGCCACCGATCTGCCAGTCATCTCTGCACAGCATCTGCATACCGCCGTGCATAACGAAGAACAGCTTGCCGCGCTGGAAGCCGCCGGGCTGGATGAACCGGTAACGGTGTGGATGAAACTGGATACGGGAATGCATCGTCTGGGCGTGCGTCCTGAAAAAGCCGAAGCGTTTTATCAACGGCTTACGCAGTGTAAAAACGTGCGCCAGCCGGTAAATATCGTCAGCCATTTCGCCCGCGCCGATGAGCCAGAATGCGGTGCGACCGAGCAGCAACTCGATATTTTTAATACCTTCTGCGAAGGTAAACCGGGGCAACGTTCCATCGCCGCTTCCGGCGGCATCCTGCTGTGGCCACAGTCTCATTTTGACTGGGCGCGACCGGGCATCATCCTCTACGGCGTCTCGCCGCTGGAAAATCAGTCCACTGGCGAAGATTTTGGCTGTCAGCCGGTCATGTCGCTAATCTCCAGCCTCATTGCCGTTCGCGAGCATAAAGCGGGCGAACCGGTGGGCTACGGCGGCACATGGATCAGCGAGCGCGATACGTGTCTGGGCGTGGTTGCTATGGGCTATGGCGATGGTTATCCGCGTGCGGCGCCATCCGGTACGCCGGTGCTGGTTAACGGTCGGGAAGTGACGATTGTCGGTCGCGTGGCGATGGACATGATCTGCGTCGATTTAGGCCCTCAGGCGCAGGACAAAGCAGGCGATCCGGTCATTTTGTGGGGTGAAGGTCTGCCCGTTGAGCGCATTGCGGAAATGACAAAAGTGAGTGCTTACGAACTTATCACGCGCCTGACATCAAGGGTTGCGATGAAGTATATCGATTAAATACGTGCCGGGTGGCGTATTGATCCCAGGCCGGATAAGGCGGATACCCCGCCATCCGGCGATATTCACATCAACATCCTCTCGATCTTCTCTCGCTTCCGGTTTATTGTGTTTTAACCCCCTGCCTGTAAACCTGGAGAACCACAGCGTGTTTCAAAAAGTTGACGCCTACGCTGGCGACCCGATTCTTTCGCTTATGGAGCGTTTCAAAGAGGATTCGCGTAGCGACAAAGTGAATCTCAGCATCGGTCTGTATTACAACGAAGAGGGCATCATTCCTCAGCTTAAAGCCGTTGCCGAAGCGGAAGCCCGGATTAATGCACAGCCGCACGGCGCGTCGCTGTACCTGCCAATGGAAGGTCTCAATACCTATCGCCATACCATTGCGCCGTTGCTGTTTGGCGCCGATCATCCGGTTCTTCAGCAGCAACGCGTGGCGACAATTCAGACGCTGGGCGGTTCCGGCGCGCTGAAGGTAGGGGCGGATTTCCTGAAGCGTTATTTTCCTGAATCCGCCGTGTGGGTCAGTGACCCGACCTGGGAAAACCACATCGCAATTTTTGAAGGCGCTGGTTTCGAAGTAAGTACTTACCCCTGGTATGACAACGCCACTAACGGCGTACGTTTCAACGACTTGCTGGCGACCCTCAACACCTTGCCTGCCCGCAGCATTGTGCTGCTGCATCCGTGCTGCCATAACCCGACCGGTGCTGATTTAACCCATTCGCAGTGGGATGCGGTTATTGAGATCCTGAAAGCGCGCGAGTTGATTCCGTTCCTCGACATTGCCTATCAGGGATTTGGCGCCGGTATGGAAGATGATGCCTACGCGATTCGCGCCATTGCCAGCGCCGGATTGCCCGCGCTGGTCAGTAACTCTTTCTCGAAGATCTTCTCGCTGTATGGCGAACGTGTGGGCGGGCTTTCGGTGGTCTGTGAAGACGCTGAGGCCGCAGGCCGCGTGTTGGGTCAGCTC
Source organism: Citrobacter sp. CK181 (assembly GCF_030333595.1). Lineage (NCBI taxonomy): Bacteria > Pseudomonadati > Pseudomonadota > Gammaproteobacteria > Enterobacterales > Enterobacteriaceae > Citrobacter > Citrobacter sp. CK181. Next base: position 47,641 of record NZ_JAOWFN010000008.1, read on the forward strand.
AAAGCCACCGTGCGCCGTAACTACTCCAGCCCGCCGAATTTTGGCGCGCAGGTGGTTGCCGCCGTACTGAACGATGAGGCGCTAAAAGCCAGCTGGCTGGCGGAAGTGGAAGCAATGCGTACGCGTATCCTGGCGATGCGTCAGGAACTGGTGAATGTCCTGAACGCCGAGATACCGGGCCGTAACTTTGATTATCTGCTGCAACAGCGCGGCATGTTCAGCTATACCGGCCTGAGCGCTGCACAGGTGGACCGTCTGCGTGATGAGTTCGGCGTCTACCTGATCGCCAGCGGACGCATGTGCGTGGCGGGTCTGAATTCCGGCAATGTCCAGCGCGTGGCGAAGGCGTTTGCTGCGGTGATGTAAGTGATTGTGTTGCCGGATGGCGGCGTTGCCTTATCCGCCTACAAAGCAGCCCGTAGGCCCGGTAAGCGGTAGCGCCACCGGGCGACCTGCCGGATGGCGGCGTTGCCTTATCCGGCCTACAAAGCAACTCGTAGGCCCGGTAAGCGGTAGCGCTGCCCCCTCCATTCATATGTGATCATCCTCTTTTTCTGTAACAAAACCGCAGAAAATTCTTCCTTTCACCTGCCGCTGGGGTTATGGTCAGAGAGTTTTTTGACCAGTCAATATAATTAAAAATCATAACTAACTGACTATTTAGGGAAAAATATGCGCAAGATAACCCTGGCCTTGAGCGCCTTTTGTTTACTTTTCACGTTAAATAATTCAGCAATCGCCCTGGCGTCCTCGCCGTCGCCGCTAAATCCTGGCACCAACGTTGCGAAACTCGCCGAGCAGTCTCCCATCCACTGGGTTTCTGTCGCGCAGATCGAAAATAGCCTGGCGGGTCGTCCTCCCATTGCTGTCGGGTTTGATATTGATGACACCGTGCTGTTTTCCAGCCCTGGCTTCTGGCGCGGCAAAAAAGTCTATTCGCCAGAAAGCGAGGATTATCTGAAAAATCCGGCATTCTGGGAGAAGATGAACAACGGCTGGGATGAGTTCAGCATTCCGAAAGAGGTGGCGCGTCTGCTTATTGATATGCACGTCCGGCGTGGCGACAGCATCTTTTTTGTCACGGGGCGGAGCCAGACGAAAACCGAAACCGTCTCGAAAACGCTGGCTGATGATTTCCACATTCCCGCAGCCAATATGAATCCTGTGATTTTTGCAGGCGACAAGCCGGGCCAGAACACCAAAACGCAGTGGCTACAGGAGAAAAATATCCGCATCTTCTACGGCGACTCCGACAATGACATTACGGCAGCCCGTGACGCGGGCATTCGTGGCATCCGCATCCTGCGCGCCTCCAACTCTACCTATAAACCGTTGCCGCAGGCCGGCGCGTTTGGGGAAGAGGTGATTGTGAACTCGGAATATTAAAACCGGCGGAACCTTTTGCCCCAGGACTGATAAAACGCATTAGCGTCGCCATCCGGCCTACAGTGGCATCATCCGGCAAGATTCTCAATCGCTGTTTTTTTGAACAAAATTGAGCTGCTGGCTTTTACCTTTGGCGGACTTGCTGCAAACTGAGTAAGAGACGTTCTCAGTGGGGCAATATGCTTAAAAGGGGAATAAGAAGATGACCAATTCGGAGTTACTGCAATATTGCATGGCAAAAACAGGCGCGGAACAGAGCGTTCACAGTGACTGGAAAGCCACACAAATCAAGGTTGAAGATGTGCTTTTTGCCATGGTGAAAGAGGTGGAAAATCGCCCGGCGGTATCTTTGAAAACCAGCCCTGAACTGGCGGAGTTGCTGCGCCAGCAACACAGCGATGTGCGACCAAGCCGACATCTTAATAAAGCGCACTGGAGCACCGTCTACCTGGACGGTTCGCTACCGGATTCGCAAATCTATTATCTGGTGGATGCCTCTTATCAACTGGCGGTAAGTACCCTGCCGGAGGACAAGCGTAAGCTGTTGGTGCAGCCGTGAGCCGTTTTGCCGGATGTGGCGCAAGCGCCTTATCGAGCCTACAAACTATTACGCATATTCTGTAGGCCCGATAAGCGCAGCGCCATCGGGCATTATTACAGCATTGGCTTGAGGAAACGGGCAGTATGTGACGCTTCACACTCTGCGACCGTCTCCGGCGTCCCGGAAACAAGAATTTCGCCGCCGCCGCTGCCGCCTTCCGGGCCGAGATCGACAATCCAGTCCGCCGTCTTAATGACGTCCAGGTTGTGCTCAATCACCACAATGGTGTTGCCCTGATCGCGCAACTGGTGCAGCACGTCCAGCAGTTGCTGAATATCGGCAAAATGCAGACCGGTGGTCGGTTCATCCAGAATGTACAGCGTCTGCCCGGTGCCGCGTTTCGACAATTCACGCGCCAGCTTCACGCGCTGTGCTTCACCGCCGGAGAGCGTGGTGGCGGACTGACCGAGACGGATGTAGGTCAGACCCACGTCCATCAACGTTTGCAGCTTACGCGCCAGCGCCGGAACGGCGTCAAAAAATTCGCGCGCTTCTTCGATGGTCATATCCAGCACTTCGTGGATAGTCTTGCCCTTGTACTTAATCTCCAGCGTTTCGCGGTTATAGCGCTTGCCCTTGCACTGGTCGCACGGTACGTAAATATCCGGCAGGAAGTGCATTTCAACCTTGATGACGCCGTCGCCCTGACAGGCTTCGCAGCGCCCGCCGCGCACGTTAAAGCTGAAACGTCCCGGCGTATAGCCGCGTGAGCGTGATTCCGGCACGCCAGCGAACAGCTCACGTACGGGCGTAAACACGCCGGTATACGTTGCCGGGTTAGAGCGCGGCGTACGGCCAATCGGACTCTGGTCGATGTCGATGACTTTGTCGAAATGCTCCAGCCCCTGAATATCACGATACGGCGCAGGTTCCGCAATGGTCGCCCCGTTTAACTGGCGCTGGGCAATCGGGAACAGCGTGTCGTTGATAAGCGTGGACTTACCCGACCCGGATACGCCGGTAATACAGGTAAACAGGCCAACCGGCAGCGTCAGGGTGACGTCTTTCAGGTTGTTGCCGCGCGCGCCGGTCAGCTTCAGCACTTTCTCCGGGTTCGCGGGAACGCGCTGTTTCGGCACTTCAATCTTGCGTTTGCCGCTCATGTACTGGCCGGTGAGGGATTCCGGCACCGCCATAATCGCCTCCAGCGGCCCTTCGGCCACGACCTGACCGCCGTGTACGCCAGCGCCGGGGCCGATATCGATCACATGGTCGGCGGCGCGGATGGCGTCTTCGTCATGCTCCACCACAATCACGGTATTGCCGAGATTACGCAGGTGAATCAGCGTTCCCAGCAAACGTTCGTTATCGCGCTGATGGAGACCGATAGACGGTTCATCCAGCACATACATCACGCCTACCAGCCCCGCGCCAATCTGGCTGGCCAGACGGATACGCTGGGCTTCGCCGCCGGACAAGGTCTCTGCCGAGCGGGACAGCGTCAGGTAGTTGAGGCCGACGTTTACCAGGAACTTGAGGCGGTCGCCAATCTCCTTGAGGATCTTCTCCGCAATCTTTGCTCGCTGGCCTGCGAGCTTGAGATTGTTGAAGAAGTCCATCGCATGGCCGATGCTCATGTCGGAGATCGCAGGCAGCGGAGTATTCTCGACGAAGACATGACGTGCTTCACGGCGCAGACGCGTGCCTTCACAACTGGCGCACGGACGGTTGCTGATGAATTTAGCTAACTCTTCACGTACCGCGCTGGACTCCGTCTCTTTGTAACGGCGCTCCATGTTGTGCAGCACGCCTTCGAACGGATGGCGACGCACGGAGGTGTCGCCACGATCGTTGATGTATTTGAACTCGATGCTCTCTTTGCCGGAACCGTACAGAACGACTTTATGCACATTCTGACTCAGACTTCCCCACGGCGCTTCCACGTCGAACTTATAGTGTTCCGCCAGCGATTTCAGCATCTGGAAGTAATAGAAGTTACGGCGATCCCAGCCGCGAATCGCGCCGCCAGCCAGAGAAAGTTCCGGGTTCTGGATCACGCGATCGGGATCGAAATATTGCTGTACGCCGAGGCCGTCGCAGGTCGGGCAGGCTCCCGCCGGGTTGTTGAACGAGAACAGACGCGGTTCCAGCTCGCGCATACTGTAGCCGCAAATTGGGCAGGCGAAGTTGGCGGAAAAGAGCAGCTCTTCCGCTTTCGTATCGTCCATATCCGCGACGATCGCGGTGCCACCGGAGAGTTCCAGCGCGGTTTCAAAAGATTCCGCCAGGCGCTGGGACAGATCACTACGGACTTTGAAACGATCGATCACGACCTCAATGGTGTGTTTCTTTTGCAGCTCCAGCTTCGGCGGATCGGAGAGATCGCAGACCTCGCCATCAATACGGGCGCGGATGTAGCCCTGGCTGGCCAGGTTTTCCAGCGTTTTGGCGTGCTCGCCTTTGCGCTCTTTAATAATGGGCGCCAGCAGCATCAGGCGTTTACCTTCTGGCTGAGACAGCACGTTATCCACCATCTGGCTGACGGTTTGCGCCGCCAGCGGGACGTCATGATCCGGGCAGCGCGGTTCACCCACGCGGGCGAACAGCAGACGCAGATAGTCATGTATTTCGGTAATTGTACCTACCGTAGAGCGCGGGTTATGGGATGTCGATTTCTGCTCAATTGAGATAGCGGGCGACAGCCCCTCAATATGGTCGACATCTGGTTTTTCCATCAAAGACAGAAACTGACGCGCATACGCGGAAAGGGATTCAACGTAGCGACGCTGCCCTTCGGCATACAAGGTGTCAAAAGCGAGCGAGGATTTGCCAGAACCCGAAAGCCCGGTGACGACAATCAGTTTGTCGCGCGGGATGACGAGGTTGATGTTTTTGAGATTATGGGTGCGGGCGCCCCGAACTTCGATCTTATCCATTCACCTTTCCCGGATTAAAACGCTTTTTCCCGGCCGCATGGCGCTACCGGCGATCACAAACGGTTAATTATGACACAACTCAACCTGAATGGATATACAGTATTGGAATGCAAAACACAGGCTACTGTGTAACAATGTCCGCCCAAGGTTGTTTACTGGAATCAGCCTCGCATCGTAGTAAAAACGCTATTGGTAATGCTACAATCGCGCGTTTACACTTATTCAGAAACGTTTTTCAGGAGACTCGATCATGGCCAGCAGAGGCGTAAACAAGGTGATTCTCGTCGGTAATCTGGGCCAGGACCCGGAAGTACGCTACATGCCAAATGGTGGCGCAGTTGCCAACATTACGCTGGCTACTTCCGAATCCTGGCGTGATAAGCAGACCGGTGAGATGAAAGAGCAGACGGAATGGCACCGCGTTGTGCTGTTCGGCAAACTGGCGGAAGTGGCCAGCGAATATCTGCGTAAAGGTTCTCAGGTTTACATTGAAGGTCAGCTGCGTACCCGTAAATGGACCGATCAGTCCGGTCAGGACAAATACACCACTGAAGTGGTGGTCAACGTTGGCGGCACCATGCAGATGCTGGGTGGCCGTCAGGGCGGTGGCGCTCCGGCTGGCGGCAATATGGGCGGCGGTCAGCAGCAGGGTGGTTGGGGTCAGCCTCAGCAACCGCAGGGTGGCAACCAGTTCAGCGGCGGCGCGCAGTCCCGTCCGCAGCAACAATCCGCTCCGGCACCGTCTAACGAACCGCCAATGGATTTCGACGACGACATCCCGTTCTGATGAATTTAAAAAGCTCCCTTCACGGGAGCTTTTTTTTTGGCTGAAATAGCGTGCAATTAAATAGCAGGCTTGTCAGTTTTGTCACCGGATGTAAATATATCTACAGACTTTATGGGTTATTTCCTTTCTTGCTTATGATCAAAAAAGACAGGGTATTATTGATTATTATTCCCCCGTTATTTTGGTCAAATGAATGCTGAATCTTGCCAGGTCTTTTCAGGGATATGTGATTGGCCTGTCAGCTAACTTAAGGAAATCATCATGAATAAAGTCATTTTAATGCCCGTTGATATTCTGGCGATGGATCTTTCTGACAAAGCCATTGCCTACGCTGATCATATGGTGGACAAAGAAAACGGCGTGATCCATCTGCTGCATGTGTTCCCTAAGCTGGGTACCTCCCCAATGCGTGGTTTTGCCTCGGATATCAGAAAATACGAGGAATACATGACGAATGACGCGCAAGAAAAAATGCTTAACCTTGCGAGAAAATTCAAAACGCCGTTGGAGAATATTCGTTTTGAAGTCCGTCATGGCAATATTCGTGATGAAGTAAATAACGCGGTAGAAGCGCATAACGCCGAGATGATTATCATCGGTTCGCGCAAGCCGGGTATTGCAACGCATTTGCTCGGTTCGGCTGCGGCGAATATTTTGCGATACGCGAAAATTCCGGTGATGGTCATTCGTTAATCTGCCTGCCCGGTGGCGCTTTGCTTACCGGGCCGACAAAATCCCTCTCCCGTAGGCCGGATAAGGCGTTTGCGCCGCCATCCGGCGCTATGCCCGGTGGCACTTCGCTTTCCGGGCCTACAAAACCTCTCTCCCGTAGGCCGGATAAGGCGTTTGTGCCGCCATCCGGCGCTATGCCCGGTGGCGCTTTGCTTACCGGGCCTACAAAACCTCTCTCCCGTAGGCCGGATAAGGCGCTTGCGCCGCCATCCGGCGCCATGCCGGTGGCGCTTCGCTTACCGGGCCTACAAAATTCACTCCCGTAGGCCGGATAAGGCGTTTGCGCCGCCATCCGGTGCCATGCCCGGTGGCGCTTCACTTACCGGGCCTACAAAACCTCTCTCCCGTAGGCCGGATAAGGTGCTTGTGCCGCCATCCGGTGCCATGCCCGGTGGCGCTTCGCTTACCGGGCCGACAAAACCTCTCTCCCGTAGGCCGGATAAGGCGCTTGCGCCGCCATCCGGTGCCATGCCCGGTGGCGCTTCGCTTACCGGGCCGACAAAACCTCTCTCCCGTAGGCCGGATAAGGCGCTTGCGCCGCCATCCGGCGTTATGCCGGTGGCGCTTTGCTTACCGGGCCTACAAAACTTCTCTCCTATCGGCAAAAAAAAGCCTCCGCTACGGGAGGCTTTTTGCTTCGCGGTGAACCGCTGGCTATTTCCGGCGGAATTTACGGGTGAGCGGTTTCTCTATCTCCACAATGCAGAACAGCACTGCGCCGATAGCGAAGGTTATGCCCCAGTAACGCAGCGGCAGCGCTTCTGTGCCAAACAGCATCTGCATGAAAGGCATATAGATAATCGCCAACTGTAACAGCAACAGAATGCCACTGACCATCCAGATGCCTTTATTCATCAGCAGCCCGCGTCCCAGCGAGAAACCATCCGAAACCCGACAGTTGAGCATATATACCCACTGTGCGGTGACCAGCGTCTGCAACAGCACGGTACGGATAAACTCCGGGCTGTGGCCGCGAGGCTGCAACCAGGCTTCCAGCGCAAAGGCGCAGGCCGCAATTAACGTTCCGACAAAACCGACGCGCCAGATAGCAAAGGCATCCATGACGTTCTCATTACTCTGGCGTGGCGGGCGTCGCATGATGTTGCGCTCACCGGCTTCAAATGCCAGCCCGAACGACAGCGTGGCGGAGGTCGCCATGTTCATCCACAGAATCAGTACCGGCGTGAGCGGAATCAGGTTCCCAGCCAACAGAGCAATGATGATCAGCAGACCCTGTGCCAGGTTGGTGGGCATGATGAACAGAATCGTTTTCTTCAGGTTGTCGTAAACGCGACGCCCCTCCTGCACGGCGCTGGCGATGGTGGCGAAGTTATCGTCCGTCAGTACCATGTCCGCGGCTTCTTTTGTCACTTCCGTGCCTTTGATGCCCATCGCGATGCCGACGTCCGCCTGCTTCAACGCGGGGGCGTCGTTGACTCCGTCGCCGGTCATACCGACAATCTCGCCTTTGTTTTGCAGCGCCTTCACCAGACGCAGTTTATGTTCGGGGCTGGTGCGGGCAAAGATGTCGTAGGTGACAGCGGCTTCAGCTAATGCCGCATCGTCCATCTGCTCCAGTTCGTAACCCGTTACCGCGTGGGTGCTGTTATGAATCCCCAGCATGCCGCCGATACTCATGGCCGTTTGCGGGTGATCGCCGGTGATCATCTTCACGCGAATCCCCGCCTGCTGGCAGGCCTGGATTGCGTCAATGGCTTCTGGACGCGGCGGGTCCATCATGCCTGCGATGCCCAGGAAGATCAGGCCGTCATTCAGGCACTCATGGGTGAGAGAGGCGGCTTCTGCACGCCCTGGCTTCCAGGCTGCCGCAACCATGCGCAGACCTTCTTTCGCATAGCGCGCGATCTCCGCTTCCCAGTGATTTTGCGTAAAGGCTTCAGTACCGGTAGCAGTTTGCTGTAGCTGGCACAGTTTAAACAACACATCTGGCGCGCCGGTCACCAGTACGCGCTCTTCATTTCCAATGCGATGGTGCGTCGCCATGTATTTGTACTGCGAATCGAACGGGATTTTGCTGCGCAGTTCAGTTTCAATGGCGGGAAGGCGCGCTTTTGCCGCCAGCACTTTTAAGGCTCCTTCCGTTGGCCCGCCGGTGATGCCCCAGTGGCCGTTTTCGTCCTGAATCAATTGGCTGTCATTACACAGGTCGATAGTGCGAAGGTAGTTCTCCAGCAGGCTGCCGGGCAGGATCTCTACCGCAGCGTCGCTCTCCTCAGTATGGATCTCGCCCATTGGCTCATAGCTGTTGCCCTGAACGCGGTAATTTTTGTCCGCCGTAATAATGGCTTTTACCGTCATCTCATTCATGGTCAGGGTGCCCGTTTTATCGGAACAGATCACGGACATCGCACCCAGCGTCTCGACCGTCGGCAGCTTGCGGATAATGGCGCGTTTGCGGGCCATCGTCTGTACGCCGAGCGACAGAATAATCGAGATGATCGCGGGTAGCCCTTCCGGTACGGCCGCGACGGCAAGGCTAATCAGAGAAAGCAGCAGTTCGCCCATCGGCATATCGCGCAGCAGCAGGCTGAACACAAATAGTCCTGCCATCATGGCGACGATAATGGCGAAAATGGCTTTGCCGAGTTTATCCATCTGAACCAGCAGCGGGGTACGGTGCTTCTCAATGCCCGTCATCATCTGGTTGATGTGGCCGAGTTCAGTCTCTTCCCCGGTAGCGATAACCACGCCCAGTCCGGCGCCTGCGCTGATGGTGGTGCCGGAGAACAGCAGATTTTTACGATCGCCTAGCGGCAGTTCGCCGGTAAGGGTGTCGGCTGTTTTATCGACAACGGTGGACTCGCCCGTCAGGATGGCCTCTTCAACCCGCAGGTTATGGGCTTCCATAACGCGAAGATCTGCCGGGATGCGATCGCCTGCGCGCAGCACGACGATATCGCCCACCACCAGTTCGGTTGTGGGGACGGTTTCATGTTGACCGTTGCGGATAGCGACCGCTGAGTTCGACAGCATATTGCGGATGCTTTTCAGCGACTTTTCCGCGTTATTTTCCTGAATGTGGCCAATCAGCGCGTTGATAATGGCAACACCCAAAATGACGGCCGTATCCACCCAATGACCCATGACCGCAGTCAGCACCGCCGCAGCGATCAGGACATAAATCAGAACATCGTGGAAATGCGCCAGGAAACGTAACCATGCAGGTTTGCCTGTTTTTTCTGGCAGCGCGTTAGGCCCATGCTGCGCGAGGCGCGCGCTGGCTTCATTTTGCGTCAGCCCGGAAGGCTGACTCTGCTTTTTTTCAAGTACCTCGTTAACAGATTGCTGGTACGGTTTTTTTTCAACGCATGGCGCAGAATGGAGACGATTTTTATTCGGCATTCTGGTCAATTTAAAATTCCTCGAAGTATAAAATGCATAATGTTTTGAATCGCGCTTATACTATTAAAATAAAGAGTCTGAATTATTGACATTAATCAATGGCGTTTCGTTAAAGATTATTTTATCTTGATGGTTAGATAACGCTTGTAGCGTATATTTTCAGTGTTTTGATGGAAGTGTAAATTTAGTAAAGGAGGTAATTATGTTAGGAATATATAGCGGTAGGCGATTGATGTTACTGGTTATTTTTGCAATCATCATCGCGGTAATTAGCGGGATTTCAACCTACGCTTTCGTTAAGTATCTGGGTTGAAAAACACTAAATATAGTGTTCCTTACATAACTTTTAAATATTTAAGGTTAATGACAGAGAATAAAAATAAAGGGCATAAGAATATATTTTTGATGAGCAGTCTGACAGGATGAACAGACTGCTCTGGACAGGTAAAAATATGGCTAGCAGACTAACGAATAATACACATTGGTTTTCCTGTTAGCGGTTCAGGGTGAATTTCCGCATCAACCTGAAATACCTTGCGTAATAATTCTGGTTGCATCACATCAACAGGTTGCCCTTGCGCAATCACATTCCCCTGCGCCAGCACGACAAGATGATCGCAATAGCGACTTGCCTGATTCAGATCGTGCAGTACCGTCACGACCGTTTTCCCCGCCTGTTTTAGCATCTGCATGAGCGCCATCAACTCCACCTGATGATTAATGTCGAGCCAGGTGGTGGGTTCATCCAGTAATACAATGGGCGTATCCTGCGCTAACACCATCGCCAGAAACACGCGCTGCCGCTGACCGCCGGACAGCTCCGTCAGCCGCCTTTCTGCCAGCGCGTCAGTGTGCGTCTGCGCCATTGCCCGGTTGACATGCTGATGGTCGTCGCGAGAAAGCCGCCCCCACAGCGGCAGCCACGGGCTGCGGCCATAGCTGACCAGTTCCCGCACGGTGATCCCTTCCGGCGTCATGTGCTGTTGCGGCAGTAGCGCCAGGTGACGCGAAAGCGCGCGGGGTGAGAATGCCGACAGCGGCTTACCCGCAATGTGCAAGGTGCCGGATTGCGGTATGAGCAGGCGGGCAAGGCATTTCAGCAGCGTCGATTTGCCGCAGCCATTAGGCCCCAGTAATGCGGTGATCTGCCCGGCGGGTAGCGTAACCGACAGGCCGTCAAGAATGCGTTTATCACCGTATCCGGCAGTCAGGTTTTCACATCTGATATCCATTTAGCGCATCCTCACAAGCAACCAGATAAACCACGGCGCGCCGATAATGGCGGTGAGCATGCCTGCCGGAAGCTCCGTGGGAGGGTTAATGATCCTTGCCAGCAAATCGGCCAGCGTTAAGACAAATGCGCCGATTAGTGCAGCGCCGGGCAGCAGCCAGTGATGGCGCCCTCCCAGCAGGCGTCGGGTCAGGTGGGGCACGACCAGGCTGACGAAAGCTATCGGCCCGCAAACTGCCACGCTGGTGGCTGCCAGCGCGACGGCGAGGAGCAATCCCTGGCGCTGCGCCCGACTGACCGGGACGCCGAGCGTGCTGGCGCGATCATCGCCCAGCGCCAGCAGATCCAGATCGCGGCAAAACCAGGCGCTGAGTGGAATAAGCGCCAGCATTACCGGCAGCGCCACATACACAAACGACCAGCCGCGTCCCCATAAACTGCCGGTCAGCCACAGCAGCGCGTTGTTAACGTCCTGCGGGCGGGAGAGCATCAGGTAATCCGTCAGGCTGGCCCAGGTTGCCGACAACGCCATGCCGATTAACGCCAGGCGCAGGGGGGAGGAGCGACCCGCAATCGCACGCAGTAAGATCAGCGCACAAAGCCCGCCCACAAATGCCAGCAGCGGCAGCCAGACGACCGACAGCGATGGCAGCAGCATGAGTGCGCTTACCGTCGCCAGACTGGCGGCATGGTTCACCCCTAAAATATCCGGCGAGGCCAGCGGATTACGCACGATGCCCTGCACCAGTACGCCGGAAATCGCCAGGGCGGCGCCGATGAATATCGCCAGCAGCAGTCGCGGCAGGCGATACTGGGTCAGAACATAGTGGTGCTCGTGACCGGTATGCCAGCCATCGATCAGCGCGGACCAGGGCAGGGGAACCACGCCCAGACGCAATGACAGCAGCGCAGTGATACTCAGCAGGAGCAACGTGATGAGCAGAATAAAGGCTTTCATCCACGCCTCCTTGCCAGCCAGACAAAACACGGCGCGCCAATCAGCGCCAGCACTGCGCCTGCCGGAAGCTCGCCCGGCCAGGCCAGCGCTCGCGCCAGAATATCCGCCAGCAGCATAAACGTTGCGCCCATCAGCAGGCTCATCGGCAGCAACTTACGCTGGTCGTGACCTGACCACGCCCTGGCCAGATGCGGCATTAACAGGCCGATAAACGCCACCGGCCCCGCCACGCTGACGCAGGCGCCGACCAGCACCAGTACGGCGATATTGACGGTAAGCCGCAGCTGAAACAGGTTTACGCCGAGCGTGTGTGCGGCGACATCGCTGACGTTGAGCAGATTAAGGGTGTTCGCCAGCAGCAGCATGGCGGGAATAATCACCAGAACAAAAGGAAAGAGCTGCCAGAACTCGGCCCAGCGCACATGGGCAATACCGCCCGCCAGCCATGAAAAAATGCCGTAAGCGTGGTCTTCCGCCAATAACAGCGTGATGCGGGTCAGCGCCATACACAGCGCGGAGAGCGCGATTCCGGCGAGAATCAGTTTGTTGCGGTCGGGCTCCTGTCGCCAGCCGCCGCCAGCCAGCATCACCAGAAGCCAGGCGAGGCCTCCGCCTGCGGCGGCGATAAACGCGATGGAATACCCGCTGAGCAACATGGGGCTGAATGCGCTGGTTAACGCTATCGCCAGTGCCGCACCGCTGTTAATGCCGGTCAGAGAAGGGGAGGCCAGTGGGTTATGGGTCAGGGTTTGCAGCAATGTTCCCGCCAGGGCAAGGCTGGCGCCAATCAGCAATGCCACCAGGCTGCGCGGCAGACGTAAATTACGCACCAACGCCTCCGAAAGCGGAGGCGTTGAAGAAGGAAACAGGGCATGCAGAGCACTGACGGGTGAAATCGGGATCGCCGAGTAGCAGAACAGGCTCAGCCAGAACGCCGCCAGGAGCGCCAGTACGGGCGCTCCCCAAATGATCAATGTCCTCATTGCGTGGTATCAGGCGTCTGGTGATGAAAGATTTTCACCGTATCGCCGGCAATGCGTTCCGCAGCGAAAATCCCGCGCATCCGCGCCCAGCTATTGCTATCGACAGCGGCAACCTGGTGGTGTTGCGACGCCTGGAGCATGGACCACAGCGTATCCTGCTGCCAGCGTTTAACGATGCTCTCCTGGCGGTAGTGCGCGACAATCAGCCACTGCGGATCGAGCGCCAGTAGCCGCTCCAGATTAATCGTGGTCATTGGCGCAGAGTTGATTGCCTCCGGCACGCGCAGACCCAGCGCAGCGAGCACGCCGCCCGTATACGATTCGCGGCTGTGCAGATTAAACTGCTGTTCGCGTGAGGTGCCGAATACCACGCTGGCCCCTTTCGGCAAGTGGGCGGCAAACGCGCGCATACGTTCCCGATGCAACGTCAGCCGTTTTTGCATTTCAGCATCTTTACCTGATACTTTCCCGATGATCGCGGCGGATTGCAGATTTTCAGCGTACGTTTCATTGCGGGATTTGAGCAACAACACGGGGGCGATCTCTTGCAGCGCGGCGTAAATCCCTGCGTGGCGGCTGCTGTCAGCGATAATCAGGTCCGGCTTTAGCGCGCCGATCGCCTCAAGGCTCGGCTGAGCGCGCGTGCCGACGGACTGCCATTGCCCGATAATCTGGCGCACTTCCGGCAGCAGACGCGTGGGATCGTTGTCATCGGCGATCCCCACCGGACTGACGTTCACCGCCGCCAGGGCATCGGCAAACGACAGTTCCAGTACGACAATCCGTTGCGGCGTTTTATTCAGGGTAAAGGCGCCGTGTTCATCCTGCACCGTCACGGCAAAAACCGGCGCTGCCAGGACGATCAGGCTGAAAAAATAAACGCGAATAAAAGCAAACATAGTCAACTCCGGTTGCCGGATGGCGCTGCGCTTACCTGGCCTACGTCACTCTGTAGGCCGGGTAAGGCATTTACGCCGCCACCCGGCAACAAATGAACAATCAGAACTTCAGTGACCCTTGCAGGTACAGCGTTCGTGGCTGTCCGGCATAGATGCCTTTGTTGTTGTCGTTATACGAGCGGGTGTAATACTCGTGGTCGAAGATATTCTTCACGCCAAACGCGAGGTTCAGGTTGGCCATCTCGGGGCCGAAGTCATACGCCACGCGCGCGCCCCACAGCATGTAACCCGGAATACGCCCGGTGCTGCCGTCCGCGCTCTCTTTCCTGGTATTGGCGTTGTCGGCAAACTGGCTGGACTGGAAATCGCTGTTCAGGTTGAACGTCCAGTTGCCGGGTTTGTAATCCACGCCCAGCGTCCCTTTATGCTTCGGTGAGAACGGCACCTGATTGCCGTAAGTGTCGCCTTTTTCGCGAATTTCGGCGTTAACGTACGCGTAGTTAGCGTAAACGGCGACATTTTCCAGCGTGGGCGTCATATCGCCGAGATCGTAACGTACCTGCGTTTCCAGCCCGGTATGACGGGTTTTGCCACGGGCGGTGACCGTATCGTTAGTCTGGTTGGAGTCGTACTGATTATTAAAGTTAATCAGGAACAGCCCCATTTCCGCCGTCAGCGCGCCGTTGTCGAATCGGGTTCCGACTTCCCAGGTTCGCGCTTTTTCCGGTTCCACATTGCCGCTTTGCACAGCCTTGCCAATTTGACTGTACTGTACGGTGCCGAACGAGCCTTCAGTGTTGGCATAAAGATTCCAGCTGTCAGTGAGGTGGTAGAGGACGTTAAGCGCCGGAAGCGGGGCGTTGTAGCTCACCTCTTCGTGCGTACCTTTAACGTTGTTGTCCTGGTAGGATTCAATGTGCTCAAAACGCATACCTGGCGTAATGGTCCAGTTGCCGATATCAATTTTGTCATCGAGATACCAGGCGTGAGCTTCGGTCCCTGAACGCGTATCACGGTCATAAGGGCTGGATGTTGACGGCAACTGACCGCTGGTGGTTGCGGTGTAGTAGCGCATTTCATGCGTGGATTCATTGACATAGCGATAGCCTACGCCGACTTCATGCGCAGACGGGCCAATCATAAAGCTCTGGCTGTAGCGCGGTTCAATGCCGCGAACCCAGTAGTAGCGCGGTGAGAGCGTAATGCGTTTTCCTTGCTCTAAATAACCGCTGCGCAGGGTGCGGGTGTAGAAACCCTGAATATTGAATTTGTGCTGGCTGTCGGGTTGGTATTGATATCCCAGACTGGCAAGCTGGCGGCGGCCCCAGAAGCTGTCATACGGGCGCGTGGACTGCCAGCGATCTGCGTCGTAGTCGGCGCGGGACAGGCCGCCGGGCATATCGGCGTGACCGTCATAGTATTGCAGCAGGCTATTGAAGGTGTGTACCT
This sequence comes from Citrobacter sp. CK181, assembly GCF_030333595.1. Classification (NCBI taxonomy): domain Bacteria; kingdom Pseudomonadati; phylum Pseudomonadota; class Gammaproteobacteria; order Enterobacterales; family Enterobacteriaceae; genus Citrobacter; species Citrobacter sp. CK181. The sequence continues at coordinate 62,906 of NZ_JAOWFN010000008.1, forward strand.
CGTCAGGCGCATATTTGCTTTTCAGCATCACGTCGTCGATACGGGTGTTGCTGTGTTCGCGCCAGTCGCTGCCGCGCGTGCCGGAGTAGAGCAGGGCCGTGCCGAAACCGTTATCCGCCGTTCCGCCTACCATCAGGTTGTGCGTCTCTTTTGGATTGTTTTGCGACGAGGTGGGGCTGAGTTGCCCTTCAACGCCGGCTTCAATACCGAAATCTTGCGGAATCGCGCGGGTCACGAAGTTCACCACGCCGCCCACGCTTTGCGGCCCATAGCGCACCGCGCCGCCGCCGCGCACCACGTCAACGGCATCCATATTGCCCAGAGAGACCGGCGCGAGCGACAGCTGCGGCTGACCGTATGGCGCAAAAGGCACGGGGATGCCGTCCATCAATACCGTCGAGCGGCTGGCCAGGCGTGGGTTAAGACCGCGAATACCGAAGTTCATTGCCAGGTCATGGCTGCCGGTGCCGTTGTTTTCCGGGGCGTTGACGCCGGGGATACGGTTCAGCGCTTCGCGCATGGTTGTCGCGCCGGTTTTGGTGAAATCATCCCGACGGATAACGTCACGCGCGCCGGCATGTTCGAACACGTCGTTTTCCCGGGCTTCACCCAGCCAGTCGCCGACTACGGTCAACGAGTCCTCGCTGGCAACCGGGGCGGCTTCCAGCGTCCAGGTGTTATCGCCTAACGATTTTTCCTGTAGGCCGCTCCCCTTTAGCAGCGTGCGCAGGCCATCTTCAAGCGCGTAGTCGCCGTGCAGTCCGTCGCTGTGTTTGCCCCGCGTGAGCGAAGCATCCACTGACATAATAATGCCGCTGCGGGCAGCGTATTGATTAAGTGCTTTGTCTAAGTCTCCGGCGGCAATATCGAACTGCGTGGCAAATGCAGGCAGCGAAGCCAGTCCGGCAAGCGGAAGCAGGCTTAAACGAATCGCCATCACCAGAGGTGCTGTGTTATGAAAGGCCATCACGTCTCCATCATCATTTCTTTATTTGTATTCAGTTATGAAGTCGAACGAGCGGGGCAAAAGGGACAATAAAAATGATAATTTTTTTCGTTATCGTTTAAATGGCGGGAGACAGCGTGACCCAGTAGCGCGTAACAAACTGAATTTTCACAGGAAGCGTTTTCGCGATCGCATTCAGTACGGCATCGGTGTTGCCGAGCGGGAACGTCCCTGTCAGGTGTAATCCGGCAACGGCCGGGTCACAACGCAGTATGCCGTGCCGGTAACGCGAGAGCGTGGCGATGACGTCGCCCAGAGGTTTGTCGCTGAAACTTAATACGCCCTGCGTCCAGCTTGCAGACTCGTCATTCAATGATGCGACGTCGCCAAACTGCGAGGCGCTGAAGCGCACCGTTTCACCTTGCTGAATAACCCGTTTTTGTTGTGGATCTCCGGCGAGAATCGCTTCGACGGCATGTTGGCGGACGCTAAGGACGGTTTCATCGCCGTCCTGGCGCACGGTAAATTCCGTACCCAATGCGGTGAGCTGGCCCTGGCGCGTCTGTACACGAAACGGGCGTTGCAGCGCGTCTTTTCCGGTGGTAATGGCGATCTCGCCGTACCAGAGCTGGATCTGGCGCTGGCTACCGTCAAATCGCACGTTAACCGCGCTGTCGGTATTCAGCGAAAGCAACGTGCCATCCTCCAGCGTCTGCTGGCGAGTCTGCCCCCGGGCGGTACGATAATCAGCACGCAGGCCTTCGCCCAACTCCGATCGCCAGAGCTGCCAGCTGCCGCCCGCGCAGACCAGCAACAGCAACCCTTTCAGTACGTGGCGGCGCGTCAGGCGGCTGTCTTTCAGCGTGTGGCTGGCGAGTTTGCCGGGGACGCTGCTCATCTGGCAGCGCAGGTTTTCGACCTGCTGCCAGGCCCATTGATTATCCTGATCTTGTTCATACCACTGCTGCCAGCGCGCTTCCTGCTGGGGGCTTACGCGCTCCCCGCTTAAAACGGCATACCAGTGTGAGGCTGAACGTAGCGCCTGGCGGCGGGCATCGGTGAGGGAGGTTTTCACAGGCCATGCTCCAGGCGGAACAGCAGGCAGTGTTCCGTGGCTTTCGCGACGTACTTTTTCACCGAGCTGACGGAAACATTCAGACGTTGCGCGATGGCGCTGTAGGTCAGCCCGTCAAGCTGAGAAAGCAGGAAGGCCGTTCTCGCTTTGGCGCTCAACCCGTCCAGCATCCTGTCGACAAGTTGCAGCGTTTCGAGATGCGACTGCTTTTCTTCAGCGGAAGGCGACAGCGTTTCGGGTAACTGCGCAAGCATCTCCAGATACGCTTTTTCCAGCGCATTGCGGCGGAAAAGGTCGATCATCACCCGTTTGGCGACGGTGCAGAGAAACGACTTTGGGTCGCGAATCGCCGTCAGAGATTCACCGTTAATAATACGCAGGAAGGTGTCCTGGGCGACGTCGTCGGCGTCGAACGCCGACTGTAACTTTCGCGCCAGCCAGTGCGTCAGCCAGCCGTGATGCGCGCGATACAGCGATTCAAACGTTAAAGGAGCGCACTGAACTGGAGTCGGCATAGCGGAAAAGTATCAAAAGTTAATCATCACGGCGGGGATGTTAATATGAGAATAGCTCTCATTACAATAAATGATACGGCGATTTTAGCGGGAGAAAGGTTAACTGGCTGTTTTTGAGAGAATAAAAAAGCCTCCGGGCGGAGGCTTATATCAGCATCAGGTCAACACCATCGGCCACTCTGGCGGGGTATGGCTCATGGCTTCCACCATCACGGCTTCGATATTGTTCCAGATTGCGGAGACATCCATCAGAGTGATGCCGAGTAACCCGGTTGCAAACCAGCAGGCCGACACGACGCCAAGGCCGCTACTGATCACCGCGAGTCCGATATAGTCGGATTTACGAAAGCGAATATTGAGCGTGCTGGCTAAAAACATGAGCACAGCGCTCAGCAGTTGCCAGCGGAGAAGAACCACGCCAGTGGTTATGGTAGCCATGAAACATTTCCTCTGAGAATAGCAGGTGCCCTGGACAGCGCGGCGTTGCTCACGGAAGGCGTGGTACACTCTGGCTATCGACGGGCATGACATCGACACTGAATGAAACAACGTTTCTGTTTCATCATTTTTGTGAACTATATCACAATAAATTGTTTGTTAGCCAGTGCAGGGCACCCTTTTTTGTACGCTTTATAACCACAAATTAAATATGGGTATCTGGAGGGGGCTATACCGGAAGATTATGGGGCTGGTTATTGAAGATGTATTTTTATTACCATTTTATTAGCGCCGGAAAATTAACCAGCCTGGAAATTTAACTTAATTTTTCTGCATTAATCGGAAAAAACCCTGGAAAATTCTTACTCCTTTTGGATTAGAATATTCCCTAATAAAAATAAGCATAACTTTAAGTTTGCCTTACGGGAAAATATTATCGTCATCCGTCAATATCAGACTTTTACCAGGAAAAGTCTGTTGCTAATGTCGCTTAATTCATGCAACGTAATCACCTGTTTGTTATAGCATCCGCCTTGATGATGACAGGCACAGACAATTCAGGGATACAGGGCCGAAATGAATCATAGCGCGCAACGAAAGTTGCTGAGATTCCTTGGAACAATCATGGTGGTATTACTCCCCGTGATGCTGGCGCTATGGTTTGCCCACATGCGGGCGGTGTCTGAAACCCGTAATCAACTGCACTCTTTTGCCGAGCTGGCATTAGAAAAAACGGAACTGGTTGTCCAGCAGGTGGAGCTGGCCCGCGACGCGATACAGCAGTATCAGGGAAAAGCCTGTACTCCTGCGCATCAAAAACGAATGCAGGATATTATTCGCGGTCGTTTGTATATCAGCGAGTTAATTTATGCGCAAGACGATCATTTTTTATGCTCTACGGTAATGGCGCCTGCCAGTCCTTATATTATCCCTGCCGCAGATTATAAACGAGAACCAGACGTTTCTATTTATTACTATCGTGATACGCCGTTCTTTGCTGGCTACAAAATGACGTATATGCAAAGAGGACACTATGTCGCGGTAATAAATCCGTTGTCTTACAGCGAGGTGATGTCAGACGATCCCACTCTGGCCTGGGGTGTATATGACACGGTGACGAACTCCTTTTTCTCCGTGAGCGAACAGGCAAACGTCGAACAATTATTACCGTTGCTGCACCGTGATGAATCTACCTTTCAGCAAAATAATCGCTTCTATACCATTGCCCATTCAGAAAAACGTCCGATCGCGATAATTGTTTCCACTGATAACGCGCGTTTCTATCAGAACCTGTACCATCAGGCGACGTTAACGCTGCCGTTAGGCATTATCTGTAGCATCATTGTGTTATTGATGTGGTCGCGTACGCGCGAGGAATATCATTCACCGCGCCGTTTGTTGCAGCGAGCGATCGATAAACGTCAACTGCGTCTTTATTATCAGCCTATTATTGATATTCAAAATGAAAAATGCGTGGGGGCGGAGGCGCTATTGCGCTGGCCTGGTTTTGAAGGGCAGGTGATGAGCCCGGCAGAGTTTATCCCGCTGGCTGAAAAAGAGGGGATGATTGCGCAGATTACCGATTACGTGGTGGAAGAAGTATTCAACGATCTGGGACATTTTCTCGCCTCGCAACCTCATCTTTATATCTCTATTAATCTCTCCGCTTCTGATTTCCACTCCTCCCGGCTTATCGCGTTAATTGCGGAGAAAGCCCGCCAGCATTCCGTTCTTGCGCAACAAATTAAGGTGGAAGTGACGGAGCGCGGCTTTATTGACGTGCCGAAAACCACGCCGGTTATTCAGGCATTTCGTCAGGCGGGTTTTGAAGTGGCGATTGATGATTTTGGAACAGGGTATTCAAACCTGCACAACCTGTATTCATTGAATGTCGATATTCTGAAGATTGATAAATCCTTTATCGACACGCTGACCACCAATAGCACCAGCCATCTGATCGCGGAACATATCATCGAAATGGCGCAAAGCTTACACCTGAAGGCCATTGCCGAAGGCGTGGAAACGGCAGATCAGGTGAACTGGCTGTTCAAGCGCGGCGTTCAGTATTGTCAGGGATGGTATTTTGCGAAGGCGATGCCGCCGCAGGCGTTTATTCAGTGGCTGCAACAGTCGCCCGCACTCCTGATGCAGCGCGGGCAGTAAAGTTACAGGCGATGACGGTAGTCGCTGGGCGTGCGGTCAAACTCGCGGCGGAAGACGCGCGAAAATGTCTGTTGCGACACATATCCCAGATCCATCGCGATATCAAAAATGGGGCGCTCGGTCGTTCGTAGCTCTACGGCGGCCAGCAGGAGTCGGCGCTGACGAATATAGTCGCCCAGCGTCTGATGCATCACCGTGCGGAACATCCGCTGTAAATACCACTTCGAGTAACCTGATTTTTTTGCGACCACATCAATGTTCAGCGGTTGGTCGATATGTTCATCAATCCATTCAATAAGGGTCTGAATTATCTGCTGATGGGACATATTGCTGCCTCTTTCTCAGTGTTCGATTCGTCGTTTTGTCTGCGGGCGAGTATAATTCCTCAAGTTAACTTGAGGTAAAGCGATTTATGGAAAAGAAATTACCGCGTATAAAGTCCCTGCTTACGCCGGGTGAGGTGGCGAAACGTAGCGGTGTGGCGGTATCGGCGCTGCACTTTTATGAGAGCAAAGGGCTTATCAGCAGTGTCCGTAATGGCGGCAATCAGCGGCGATATAAGCGCGATGTGCTGCGCTATGTGGCGATCATCAAGATTGCTCAACGTATTGGCATTCCTCTGGCGACCATTGGCGAAGCGTTTGGCGTATTGCCTGAGGGGCATACGTTGAGCGCAAAGGAGTGGAAGCAGCTTTCTTCGCAATGGCGCGAGGAGCTGGACAGACGTATTCATACTCTGGTGGCGTTGCGTGATGAACTGGACGGCTGCATCGGCTGCGGCTGTTTGTCGCGTAGCGATTGCCCGCTGCGCAACCCCGGCGATCAGCTCGGCACGCAGGGAACAGGGGCGCGATTGCTGGAAGATGATTAAATGTCGTTTCGCCGGGACGCGCGTAGGCCGGATAAGCGAGCACCATATCGCCGCGCATAAAACTAAAGCGCCACAAGGGCGCTTTAGTTTGTTTCCGGTCTTTGTCTTTCGCTCTATCCCGTTGGTTCACGGGAGGGTTTCCCCCGACATCAACACCCCTCAGTCGAGCACGTGGTGGAGGTTCCGGTTTGTGTTGATACTGTAATTGTATGCCATGCCCGCCCGTTTGCCAGTGTATTGTCTGTTTTTTAGCCGAAATTTTTACGCCATCTCTCGCTCTTTTCTATAGTTAATTTGAATGAAAAACAGGAGACAGCCATGCTGACGGTGCATCATTTGAATCAATCTCGTTCCCAGCGCGTGCTCTGGGCGCTGGAGGAGCTATCGCTGCCCTACCAGATTGTTCGCTACCAGCGTGAAAAAACCATGCTTGCGCCACCGGCGCTGAAAAAAATCCACCCGCTTGGAAAATCGCCCGTTATTGAAGATAACGGTGAGATCCTCGCCGAATCCGGCGCCATCCTGGAGTATTTGCAGGAAACCTATGACCACGCAGGGCAGTTTAAACCTGCCGATGCCCGGCAAAAACGGCAGTATCGGTTCTGGCTGCATTATGCGGAAGGCTCGTTAATGCCAATGCTGTTAATGAAACTGGTGTTTGTCAGCCTGGGTAAACCGCCGGTGCCATTTGGGTTACGCACGCTGGGCGGCATTCTGGGGCAGGGCGTGCAAAAAGCGTATCTCAACCCGCAACTGGAGACGCATGCGCGCTACATTGATGCGCATCTTGCCGCGCAGCCCTGGTTTGCCGGGGAACATATCAGCATGGCGGATATCCAGATGAGTTTTCCTCTGTTTGCGTTACTGAGCCGAGGCGGAATTAACGACCTGACGCACATTAGCGCCTGGAAGAAGCGCGTAGAGATGCGCCCGGCGTGGCAAAGGGCTATCCAGCAAGGCGGCCCTTTTGAGATCCCTGGCGGATAGACGGATGTGTCAGTCGTCCGCCCGAGAAAAAATGTTATCAGATTGCGCATTGACGATAACGTTTGCGCATCGACTGGCGATTTATTGAGCGTGATGAAAAGAAATAAGCAAAAAGCCGCAAAGTTTAGTTGAAAAGCCCCGTATTATCGCTGGATAATCGTTTGCTTTTTTTACTACCCGTTTTGTATGCGCGGAGTTAAACGTTTGCTTTTTTGCGACACCCCTTATTGTTGCAAACGTAGCACAAGGAGATGACGTTTCGCTGGCAGTGGATTGTCCACCACGCATACTCGACGAAAAATAAACTCTCAGGGGATGTTTTCTATGTCTACGCCTTCAGCGCGTACCGGCGGTTCACTCGACGCCTGGTTTAAAATTTCACACCGTGGAAGCACCGTCCGTCAGGAAGTGGTTGCCGGATTAACGACTTTCTTGGCGATGGTCTACTCCGTTATCGTGGTTCCGGGGATGCTGGGTAAAGCCGGATTCCCGCCTGCCGCCGTATTTGTGGCGACCTGCCTAGTGGCTGGCGTCGGTTCTATTGTTATGGGGCTGTGGGCGAACCTGCCGTTGGCTATCGGTTGCGCTATCTCGTTGACCGCCTTCACCGCGTTTAGCCTGGTGCTGGGTCAGCACATTAGCGTTCCGGTTGCGCTGGGTGCGGTATTCCTGATGGGCGTGCTGTTTACCATCATCTCGGCGACCGGTATCCGTAGCTGGATCCTGCGCAATCTGCCGCATGGCGTGGCGCACGGCACCGGCATCGGTATCGGCCTGTTCCTGTTGCTGATCGCCGCGAATGGCGTGGGTCTGGTGATTAAGAACCCGCTGGACGGTCTGCCGGTCGCGCTGGGTAACTTTGATTCTTTCCCGGTTATCATGTCGCTGATTGGTCTGGCGGTCATTATCGGCCTGGAAAAACTGAAGGTGCCGGGCGGCATTCTGCTGACCATTATTGGTATTTCGGTTGTGGGTTTGATCTTCGATCCATCCGTCCATTTCTCCGGCTTTTTTGCTATGCCGTCTTTAAGTGATGAACACGGCAACTCGCTGATTGGCAGCCTGGATATTATGGGCGCGCTGAACCCGATCGTCCTGCCGAGCGTGCTGGCGCTGGTGATGACCGCTGTTTTCGACGCCACCGGCACGATTCGCGCGGTCGCTGGCCAGGCGAACCTGCTGGATAAAGACGGGCAGATTATCGATGGCGGCAAAGCGCTGACCACCGACTCCCTGAGCAGCGTGTTCTCTGGTCTGGTTGGCGCAGCGCCTGCGGCGGTATACATTGAATCGGCGGCGGGTACGGCGGCAGGCGGTAAAACGGGTCTGACGGCGATCACCGTCGGCGTCCTGTTCCTGCTGATCCTGTTCCTCTCTCCGCTCTCTTATCTGGTTCCGGTCTACGCGACCGCGCCCGCGCTGATGTACGTCGGCCTGCTGATGCTGAGCAACGTGGCGAAAATCGACTTCGCTGACTTTGTGGATGCGATGGCGGGTCTGATCACGGCGGTGTTTATCGTCCTGACCTGCAACATCGTAACCGGCATTATGATTGGTTTTGCTACGCTGGTGATCGGCCGCATTGTGTCGGGCGAATGGCGTAAGCTGAACGTCGGCACCGTGGTGATTGCCGTAGCGCTGGTCGCCTTCTATGCGGGCGGCTGGGCTATCTGATTCCTGGCGTCCTCTAAAAACGGGTGGCTTTTGCCGCCCGTTTTTATTTTCAGGACACATCCCGTTGTCTTTTGCGTTACTCTGAGGAAGATAGAATTGAGGCACGACGCCTCACGTTTTAAAACATAAGAAATATCGCAAACAGGGAACGCATGGAAATCTTCTTCACAATACTCATCATGACCCTTGTGGTCTCGCTGTCGGGGGTATTTACTCGTGTATTGCCCTTCCAGCTTCCTTTACCCCTCATGCAAATCGCCATTGGCGCGCTGCTGGCATGGCCGACGTTTGGTTTGCATGTGGAATTTGACCCTGAACTGTTCCTGGTGCTGTTTATTCCGCCGCTGTTGTTTGCAGACGGCTGGAAAACGCCGACCCGGGAGTTTCTCGAACATGGGCGAGAGATTTTCGGCCTGGCGCTGGCGCTGGTGCTGGTCACGGTGGTCGGAATTGGCTTTATGATTTACTGGCTGGTGCCGGGCATTCCGCTGATACCGGCCTTCGCGCTGGCTGCCGTGCTGTCGCCGACCGATGCGGTTGCGCTTTCCGGCATTGTCGGCGAGGGGCGCATTCCGAAGAAAATTATGGGCATCCTGCAAGGCGAGGCGTTGATGAACGACGCGTCCGGCCTGGTGTCGTTGAAATTTGCCGTCGCTGTGGCGATGGGGACGATGGTGTTTACCGTCGGCGGGGCGACGGTGGAGTTCTTTAAAGTCGCAGTGGGCGGTATTCTGGCGGGTTTTGTCGTCAGTTGGTTATACGGTCGCTCCCTGCGTTTCCTGAGCCGTTGGGGCGGGGATGAGCCAGCGACGCAAATCGTCCTGCTGTTCCTGCTGCCGTTCGCCTCCTACCTGATTGCGGAACATATCGGCGTATCCGGCATTCTTGCCGCTGTGGCGGCTGGGATGACCATCACCCGTTCCGGCGTTATGCGCCGCGCGCCGCTGGCGATGCGTCTGCGCGCCAACAGCACCTGGGCGATGCTGGAGTTTGTCTTTAACGGCATGGTCTTTCTGCTGTTGGGTCTGCAACTGCCAGGGATTCTGGAGTCGTCGCTGGTGGCGGCGGAAGCCGATCCCAACGTTGAAACCTGGATGCTGTTCACCGATATCGTGCTGATTTATGCCGCGCTGATGCTGGTGCGCTTTGGCTGGCTGTGGACGATGAAGAACTTCAGTAATCGCTTCCTGAAGAAAAAGCCGATGGAGTTTGGCGCCTGGACGATGCGTGAAATCCTCATCGCCTCCTTTGCGGGGGTTCGCGGGGCGATTACGCTGGCCGGTGTGCTCTCTATCCCGCTATTGTTGCCGGATGGTAACGGCTTCCCGGCGCGCTATGAGCTGGTATTCCTTGCGGCGGGCGTGATTTTGTTCTCGCTGTTTGTGGGGGTCGTGATGCTGCCGATTCTGCTGCAACATCTGGAAGTGGGCGATCACTCACAGCAGCAGAAAGAGGAGCGAATCGCCCGCGCCGCCACGGCGGAAGTGGCGATTGTCGCGATTCAGAAGATGGAAGAGCGTCTGGCGGCGGATACCGAAGAGAACATCGATAACCAGTTGCTCACCGAGGTCAGCTCCCGCGTGATTGGTAACCTGCGTCGCCGCGCCGATGGGCGTAACGATGTGGAAAGCTCAATGCAGGAAGAGAACCTCGAACGGCGCTTCCGCCTGGCGGCGCTACGCTCGGAACGTGCAGAGTTGTACCACCTGCGCGCGACGCGTGAGATCAGTAACGAAACCCTGCAAAAACTGCTGCATGACCTGGATTTGCTGGAAGCATTGTTGATCGAAAATCAGTAAGCACCCGTATCGCCCGGTGGCGCTTCGCTTACCGGGCCTACAGGGGGTGGAAATTGCCCGGTGGCGCTTTGCTGGCCGGGCCTACAGGGGGCGATATTGCCTGGCGGCGCAACAATTTTGCGAGCCGTTTTCCTGAATTTACCTCTGCTCATTGTTGGCTTTCTCCTTTTCCCTCTACGCTCGGAGAAA
>NZ_JAOWFN010000009.1:0-29478 GCF_030333595.1 Citrobacter sp. CK181
GCATTCGACCAGATCGATAACGCGCCGGAAGAAAAAGCTCGTGGTATCACCATCAACACTTCTCACGTTGAATACGACACCCCGACTCGCCACTACGCGCACGTAGACTGCCCGGGCCACGCCGACTATGTTAAAAACATGATCACCGGTGCTGCGCAGATGGACGGCGCGATCCTGGTTGTTGCTGCGACTGACGGCCCGATGCCGCAGACCCGTGAGCACATCCTGCTGGGTCGTCAGGTAGGCGTTCCGTACATCATCGTGTTCCTGAACAAATGCGACATGGTTGATGACGAAGAGCTGCTGGAACTGGTTGAGATGGAAGTGCGTGAACTGCTGTCTCAGTACGATTTCCCGGGCGACGACACGCCGATCGTTCGTGGTTCTGCTCTGAAAGCGCTGGAAGGCGACGCAGAGTGGGAAGCGAAAATCATCGAACTGGCTGGCTACCTGGATTCCTACATCCCGGAACCAGAGCGTGCGATTGACAAGCCGTTCCTGCTGCCGATCGAAGACGTATTCTCCATCTCCGGTCGTGGTACCGTTGTTACCGGTCGTGTAGAGCGCGGTATCATCAAAGTGGGCGAAGAAGTTGAAATCGTTGGTATCAAAGAGACTGCGAAGTCTACCTGTACTGGCGTTGAAATGTTCCGCAAACTGCTGGACGAAGGCCGTGCTGGTGAGAACGTAGGTGTTCTGCTGCGTGGTATCAAACGTGAAGAAATCGAACGTGGTCAGGTACTGGCTAAGCCGGGCACCATCAAGCCGCACACCAAGTTCGAATCTGAAGTGTACATTCTGTCCAAAGACGAAGGCGGCCGTCATACTCCGTTCTTCAAAGGCTACCGTCCGCAGTTCTACTTCCGTACAACTGACGTGACTGGCACCATCGAACTGCCGGAAGGCGTAGAGATGGTAATGCCGGGCGACAACATCAAAATGGTTGTTACCCTGATCCACCCGATCGCGATGGACGACGGTCTGCGTTTCGCAATCCGTGAAGGTGGCCGTACTGTTGGCGCGGGCGTGGTTGCTAAAGTTCTCGGCTAATCGCTGATAACATTTGACGCAATGCGCAATAAAAGGGCATCATTTGATGCCCTTTTTGCACGCTTTCACATCAGAACCTGGCTCATCAGTGATTTTTTTTGTCATAATCATTGCTGAGACAGGCTCTGCTGAGGGCGTTTAGTCCGAAACGCAACACAGAGCATTTCGGTTTGGATTGCCTCGCATACGCGGGGTGAAAATGTTTGTAGAATACTTCTGACAGGTTGGTTTATGAGTGCGAATACCGAAGCTCAAGGAAGCGGGCGCGGCCTGGAAGCGATGAAGTGGGTCGTTGTTGTCGCATTGCTGCTTGTGGCTATTGTGGGCAACTACCTCTATCGCGACATGATGCTGCCGCTGCGTGCGCTGGCCGTAGTAATTCTGATTGCTGCAGCGGGTGGTGTCGCGCTGTTGACGACAAAAGGTAAAGCAACCGTTGCTTTTGCCCGTGAAGCGCGTACCGAAGTCCGTAAGGTCATTTGGCCGACTCGCCAGGAAACATTGCACACCACGCTGATTGTGGCTGCGGTTACCGCAGTAATGTCACTGATCCTGTGGGGACTGGATGGTATTCTGGTTCGCCTGGTATCCTTTATCACTGGCCTGAGGTTCTGAGATGTCTGAAGCTCCTAAAAAGCGCTGGTACGTCGTTCAGGCGTTTTCCGGTTTTGAAGGCCGCGTAGCAACATCGCTGCGTGAGCATATCAAATTACACAATATGGAAGAGTTGTTTGGTGAAGTCATGGTGCCGACCGAAGAAGTGGTCGAAATCCGTGGCGGCCAGCGTCGCAAAAGCGAGCGCAAATTCTTCCCGGGCTACGTCCTGGTTCAGATGGTGATGAACGACGCAAGCTGGCATCTGGTGCGCAGTGTTCCGCGTGTGATGGGCTTCATCGGCGGTACGTCTGACCGTCCGGCGCCAATCAGCGACAAAGAAGTTGATGCGATCATGAACCGCCTGCAACAGGTCGGTGATAAACCGCGTCCGAAAACGCTGTTTGAACCGGGTGAAATGGTTCGTGTTAACGACGGTCCGTTTGCTGACTTTAACGGCGTTGTTGAAGAAGTGGACTACGAGAAGTCCCGCCTGAAGGTGTCTGTTTCTATCTTTGGTCGTGCGACCCCGGTAGAACTGGACTTTGCCCAGGTTGAGAAAGCCTAAGCAGCGATCAAAAAAGCGGCGATTTAATCGTTGCACAAGGCGCGAGATTGGAATACAATTTCGCGCCTTTTGTTTTTATGGGCCTGGCCCGTAAAACGATTTTTTTATATCACGGGGAGCCTGTTTTCAGGCGTTATACCCAAACGAGGAAATTGCAATGGCTAAGAAAGTACAAGCCTACGTCAAGCTGCAAGTTGCAGCTGGTATGGCTAACCCGAGTCCGCCAGTAGGTCCGGCTCTGGGTCAGCAGGGCGTAAACATCATGGAATTCTGCAAAGCGTTCAACGCAAAAACTGATTCCATCGAAAAAGGTCTGCCGATTCCGGTTGTTATCACCGTTTACGCTGACCGTTCTTTCACCTTCATTACCAAAACGCCTCCGGCAGCAGTTCTGCTGAAGAAAGCGGCTGGTATTAAGTCTGGTTCCGGCAAGCCGAACAAAGACAAAGTAGGTAAAATTTCCCGCGCTCAGCTGCAGGAAATCGCGCAGACCAAAGCTGCCGACATGACTGGTGCCGACATTGAAGCGATGACTCGCTCCATCGAAGGTACTGCACGTTCCATGGGCCTGGTAGTGGAGGACTAAGAAATGGCTAAACTGACCAAGCGCATGCGTGTGATCCGTGAGAAAGTTGATGCGACCAAACAGTACGACATCAACGAAGCTATCTCTCTGCTGAAAGAACTGGCCACTGCTAAGTTCGTAGAAAGCGTAGACGTTGCCGTTAACCTCGGCATCGACGCGCGTAAATCTGACCAGAACGTACGTGGCGCAACTGTACTGCCGCACGGTACTGGCCGTTCCGTTCGCGTAGCCGTATTTACCCAGGGTGCAAACGCTGAAGCTGCTAAAGCTGCTGGCGCTGAACTGGTAGGTATGGAAGATCTGGCTGAACAGATCAAGAAAGGCGAAATGAACTTTGACGTTGTTATTGCTTCCCCGGATGCAATGCGCGTTGTTGGCCAGCTGGGCCAGGTTCTGGGTCCGCGTGGCCTGATGCCGAACCCGAAAGTGGGTACTGTAACTCCTAACGTTGCTGAAGCGGTTAAGAACGCTAAAGCTGGTCAGGTTCGTTACCGTAACGACAAAAACGGCATCATCCACACCACCATCGGTAAAGTGGATTTTGACGCTGACAAACTGAAAGAAAACCTGGAAGCTCTGCTGGTTGCGCTGAAAAAAGCAAAACCGACTCAGGCGAAAGGCGTGTACATCAAGAAAGTTAGCATCTCCACCACCATGGGTGCTGGTGTTGCCGTTGATCAGTCCGGTCTGACTGCGACTGTGGCGAACTAATATTCGCCTTTACGTGGGCGGTGATTTTGTCTACAATCTTACCCCCACGTTTCTGTTGAAATAAACAGAACTCTATGCGAGTCATTTGAATTGTAGCAGCTAACGCGGCTACGGTTCAAAGGGCGAAGTCATAGACAAGATTTGTTCGTTGGAGCCTGGCCTATCCAGGCCTCCGTCGAAGACCGCAGGTGTTTCGTAAGAAACTTAATGCCCTGCGTAGACGGTGACAGAACGCTAAGATTATTTTTTATACTCTGGCTTGTTTCTGCTCACCGTATTAAGACGCTCTCCTCGTTGAGGAGAGTGAAGTGAGTTCCAGAGCATGAGCTCTGGCAAACATCCAGGAGCAAAGCTAATGGCTTTAAATCTTCAAGACAAACAAGCGATTGTTGCTGAAGTCAGCGAAGTAGCCAAAGGCGCGCTGTCTGCAGTAGTTGCGGATTCCCGTGGCGTAACTGTAGATAAAATGACTGAACTGCGTAAAGCAGGTCGTGAAGCTGGCGTTTACATGCGTGTTGTTCGTAACACCCTGCTGCGCCGCGTCGTTGAAGGTACTCCGTTCGAGTGCCTGAAAGACACGTTTGTTGGTCCGACCCTGATTGCATACTCTATGGAACACCCGGGCGCTGCTGCTCGTCTGTTCAAAGAGTTCGCGAAAGCGAATGCAAAATTTGAGGTCAAAGCCGCTGCCTTTGAAGGTGAGCTGATCCCGGCGTCTCAGATCGACCGCCTGGCAACTCTGCCGACCTACGAAGAAGCAATTGCACGCCTGATGGCAACCATGAAAGAAGCTTCGGCTGGCAAACTGGTTCGTACTCTGGCTGCTGTACGCGATGCGAAAGAAGCTGCTTAATCGCAGTTATCTTTGTAACGCATCCGCTTACGTATAAACTTATTCTGATATTCAGGAACAATTTAAATGTCTATCACTAAAGATCAAATCATTGAAGCAGTATCCGCTATGTCCGTAATGGACGTTGTAGAACTGATCTCTGCAATGGAAGAAAAATTCGGTGTTTCCGCTGCTGCTGCTGTAGCTGTAGCTGCTGGCCCGGTTGAAGCTGCTGAAGAAAAAACTGAATTCGACGTAATTCTGAAAGCTGCTGGCGCTAACAAAGTTGCTGTTATCAAAGCAGTACGTGGCGCGACTGGCCTGGGTCTGAAAGAAGCTAAAGACCTGGTAGAATCTGCTCCGGCCGCTCTGAAAGAAGGCGTGAGCAAAGATGACGCTGAAGCTCTGAAAAAATCTCTGGAAGAAGCTGGCGCTGAAGTTGAAGTTAAATAAGCCAACCCTTCCGGTTGCAGCCTAAGAAATTAGGCTGATGGCTGGTGACTTTTTAGTCACCAGCCTTTTTGCGCTGTAAGGCGCCAGTAGCGTTTCACACTGTTTGACTACTGGTTGTCCTGACAATGCTTGTTTCTATCGACGACTTAATATACTGCGACAGAACGCCCGTTCTGTGTAAATCGCAATGAAATGGTTTAAGCGTGATAGCAACAGGCATTGCGGAAAGTATTCCATTTTCCGGTCAACAAAATAGTGTTGCACAAACTGTCCCTCCGCAGGACAGATGGGTCGACTTGTCAGCGAGCTGAGGAACCCTATGGTTTACTCCTATACCGAGAAAAAACGTATTCGTAAGGATTTTGGTAAACGTCCACAAGTTCTGGATGTACCTTATCTCCTTTCTATCCAGCTTGACTCGTTTCAGAAGTTTATCGAGCAAGATCCTGAAGGGCAGTACGGTCTGGAAGCTGCATTCCGTTCCGTGTTCCCGATTCAGAGCTACAGCGGTAATTCCGAGCTGCAATACGTCAGCTACCGCCTTGGCGAACCGGTGTTTGACGTTCAGGAATGTCAGATCCGTGGCGTGACCTATTCCGCACCGCTGCGCGTAAAACTGCGTCTGGTGATCTACGAGCGCGAAGCGCCGGAAGGCACCGTAAAAGACATTAAAGAACAAGAAGTCTACATGGGCGAAATTCCGCTCATGACCGACAACGGTACTTTCGTTATCAACGGTACTGAGCGTGTTATCGTTTCCCAGCTGCATCGTAGCCCGGGTGTCTTCTTCGACAGCGATAAAGGTAAAACTCACTCTTCCGGTAAAGTACTGTATAACGCACGCATCATTCCTTACCGTGGTTCATGGCTGGACTTCGAGTTCGATCCGAAAGACAACCTGTTTGTCCGTATCGACCGTCGTCGTAAACTGCCTGCGACCATCATTCTGCGTGCACTGCAATACACCACTGAACAGATCCTGGACCTGTTCTTTGAGAAAGTGATCTTCGAGATCCGCGACAACAAGTTGCAGATGGAACTGGTGCCGGAACGCCTGCGTGGTGAAACCGCCTCCTTTGACATCGAAGCCAACGGCAAAGTGTACGTCGAAAAAGGTCGTCGCATTACTGCGCGCCACATTCGCCAGCTGGAAAAAGACGATATCAAACATATCGAAGTTCCGGTTGAGTACATCGCGGGTAAAGTGGCGTCTAAAGACTACGTTGACGAATCAACTGGCGAGCTGATCTGCGCAGCGAACATGGAGCTGAGCCTGGATCTGCTGGCGAAGTTGAGCCAGTCTGGCCACAAGCGTATCGAAACGCTGTTCACCAACGATCTGGATCACGGCCCGTACATTTCTGAAACGGTACGCATCGACCCGACCAACGATCGTCTGAGCGCGCTGGTAGAAATCTACCGCATGATGCGCCCGGGTGAGCCGCCGACTCGTGAAGCGGCTGAAAGCCTGTTTGAGAACCTGTTCTTCTCCGAAGACCGCTATGACCTGTCTGCGGTTGGTCGTATGAAGTTCAACCGTTCTCTGCTGCGCGACGAAATTGAAGGTTCCGGTATCCTGAGCAAAGACGACATCATTGACGTGATGAAGAAGCTCATTGATATCCGTAACGGTAAAGGCGAAGTCGATGATATCGACCACCTCGGCAACCGTCGTATCCGTTCCGTAGGCGAAATGGCGGAAAACCAATTCCGCGTTGGCCTGGTGCGTGTTGAGCGTGCGGTGAAAGAGCGTCTGTCTCTGGGCGATCTGGATACCCTGATGCCTCAGGACATGATCAACGCCAAACCGATTTCTGCGGCAGTGAAAGAGTTCTTCGGCTCCAGCCAGCTGTCTCAGTTTATGGACCAGAACAACCCGCTGTCTGAGATTACGCACAAACGTCGTATCTCCGCACTCGGCCCAGGCGGTCTGACCCGTGAACGCGCAGGCTTCGAAGTTCGAGACGTACACCCGACCCACTACGGTCGCGTATGTCCTATCGAAACGCCTGAAGGTCCGAACATCGGTCTGATCAACTCCCTGTCCGTGTATGCACAGACTAACGAATACGGTTTCCTTGAGACTCCGTATCGTAAAGTCACCGACGGCGTGGTGACTGACGAAATTCATTACCTGTCTGCTATCGAAGAAGGTAACTACGTTATCGCTCAGGCGAACTCCAACCTGGATGACGAAGGCCACTTTGTAGAAGATCTGGTTACTTGCCGTAGCAAAGGCGAATCCAGCTTGTTCAGCCGCGACCAGGTTGACTACATGGACGTTTCCACCCAGCAGGTGGTTTCCGTCGGTGCGTCCCTGATCCCGTTCCTGGAACACGATGACGCCAACCGTGCATTGATGGGTGCGAACATGCAACGTCAGGCGGTTCCGACTCTGCGCGCTGATAAGCCGCTGGTTGGTACCGGTATGGAACGTGCTGTTGCCGTTGACTCCGGTGTAACTGCGGTTGCTAAACGTGGCGGTACTGTTCAGTACGTGGATGCGTCCCGTATCGTTATCAAAGTTAACGAAGACGAGATGTACCCGGGCGAAGCAGGCATCGACATCTACAACCTGACCAAATACACCCGCTCTAACCAGAACACCTGTATCAACCAGATGCCGTGTGTTTCTCTGGGTGAGCCGGTTGAGCGCGGCGACGTGCTGGCTGACGGTCCGTCCACCGACCTCGGTGAACTGGCGCTGGGTCAGAACATGCGCGTAGCGTTCATGCCGTGGAACGGCTACAACTTCGAAGACTCCATCCTCGTTTCCGAGCGTGTTGTCCAGGAAGACCGTTTCACCACCATCCACATTCAGGAACTGGCCTGTGTGTCCCGTGACACCAAGCTGGGGCCGGAAGAGATTACCGCTGATATCCCGAACGTGGGTGAAGCTGCGCTCTCTAAACTGGATGAATCCGGTATCGTTTACATCGGTGCGGAAGTGACCGGCGGCGACATTCTGGTTGGTAAGGTAACGCCGAAAGGTGAAACCCAGCTGACGCCAGAAGAGAAACTGCTGCGTGCGATCTTCGGTGAGAAAGCGTCTGACGTTAAAGACTCTTCTCTGCGCGTACCAAACGGTGTTTCCGGTACGGTTATCGACGTTCAGGTCTTTACTCGCGATGGCGTAGAAAAAGACAAACGTGCGCTGGAAATCGAAGAGATGCAGCTGAAGCAGGCGAAGAAAGACCTGTCTGAAGAATTGCAGATCCTCGAAGCTGGCCTGTTTAGCCGTATCCACGCTGTGCTGGTTTCCGGTGGCGTTGAAGCTGAGAAGCTCGACAAACTGCCGCGCGATCGCTGGCTGGAACTGGGCCTGACCGACGAAGAGAAACAAAATCAGCTGGAGCAACTGGCTGAGCAGTACGACGAACTGAAACACGAGTTCGAGAAAAAACTCGAAGCGAAACGCCGCAAAATCACTCAGGGCGACGATCTGGCACCGGGCGTGCTGAAGATTGTTAAGGTATATCTGGCGGTTAAACGCCGTATCCAGCCTGGTGACAAGATGGCAGGTCGTCACGGTAACAAGGGTGTAATTTCTAAGATCAACCCGATCGAAGATATGCCTTACGATGAAAACGGCACGCCGGTAGACATCGTACTGAACCCGCTGGGCGTACCGTCTCGTATGAACATCGGTCAGATTCTGGAAACCCACCTGGGTATGGCTGCGAAAGGTATCGGCGATAAGATCAACGCCATGCTGAAACAGCAGCAAGAAGTCGCGAAACTGCGCGAATTCATCCAGCGTGCGTACGATCTGGGCGCTGACGTTCGTCAGAAAGTTGACCTGAATACCTTCAGCGATGAAGAAGTTCTGCGTCTGGCTGAAAACCTGCGCAAAGGTATGCCGATCGCAACGCCGGTGTTCGACGGTGCGAAAGAAGCGGAAATTAAAGAGCTGCTGAAACTGGGTGACCTGCCGACTTCCGGTCAGATCACGCTGTTTGACGGCCGTACCGGTGAACAGTTCGAGCGTTCGGTAACCGTAGGTTACATGTACATGCTGAAACTGAACCACCTGGTCGACGACAAAATGCACGCTCGTTCCACCGGTTCCTACAGCCTGGTTACTCAGCAGCCGCTGGGTGGTAAGGCGCAGTTCGGTGGTCAGCGCTTCGGGGAGATGGAAGTGTGGGCGCTGGAAGCATACGGCGCAGCATACACCTTGCAGGAAATGCTCACCGTTAAGTCTGATGACGTGAATGGCCGTACTAAGATGTATAAGAACATCGTGGACGGCAACCATCAGATGGAACCGGGCATGCCGGAATCCTTCAACGTATTGTTGAAAGAGATTCGTTCGCTGGGTATCAACATCGAACTGGAAGACGAGTAATTCTCGCTCAAACAGGTCACTGCTGCCGGGGTAATACCCGGCAGCGGAATGTGCTAACTCCGACGGGAGCAAATCCGTGAAAGACTTATTAAAGTTTCTGAAAGCGCAAACTAAAACCGAAGAGTTTGATGCGATCAAAATTGCTCTGGCTTCGCCAGACATGATCCGTTCATGGTCTTTCGGTGAAGTTAAAAAGCCGGAAACCATCAACTACCGTACGTTCAAGCCTGAGCGTGACGGCCTTTTCTGCGCCCGTATCTTCGGGCCGGTAAAAGATTACGAGTGCCTGTGCGGTAAGTACAAGCGCCTGAAACACCGTGGTGTGATCTGTGAGAAGTGCGGCGTTGAAGTGACCCAAACTAAAGTACGCCGTGAGCGTATGGGCCACATCGAGCTGGCGTCCCCGACTGCTCACATCTGGTTCCTGAAATCTCTGCCGTCTCGTATCGGCCTGCTGCTCGATATGCCGCTGCGCGATATCGAACGCGTGCTGTACTTCGAATCCTATGTGGTTATCGAAGGCGGTATGACTAACCTGGAACGCCAGCAGATCCTGACTGAAGAACAGTATCTGGACGCGCTGGAAGAGTTCGGTGACGAATTCGACGCGAAGATGGGTGCGGAAGCTATTCAGGCCCTGCTGAAGAGCATGGATCTGGAGCAAGAGTGTGAAACTCTGCGCGAAGAGCTGAACGAAACCAACTCCGAAACCAAGCGTAAAAAGCTGACCAAGCGTATCAAACTGCTGGAAGCGTTCGTTCAGTCTGGTAACAAACCAGAGTGGATGATCCTGACCGTTCTGCCGGTTCTGCCGCCAGATCTGCGTCCGCTGGTTCCGCTGGATGGTGGTCGTTTCGCAACGTCGGATCTGAACGATCTGTATCGTCGCGTGATCAACCGTAACAACCGTCTGAAACGTCTGCTGGATCTGGCTGCGCCGGACATCATCGTACGTAACGAAAAACGTATGTTGCAGGAAGCGGTTGACGCCCTGCTGGATAACGGTCGTCGCGGTCGTGCGATCACCGGTTCTAACAAACGTCCTCTGAAATCTTTGGCCGACATGATCAAAGGTAAACAGGGTCGTTTCCGTCAGAACCTGCTCGGTAAGCGTGTTGACTACTCCGGTCGTTCTGTCATTACCGTAGGTCCATACCTGCGTCTGCATCAGTGCGGTCTGCCGAAGAAAATGGCTCTGGAGCTGTTCAAACCGTTCATCTACGGCAAGCTGGAACTGCGTGGCCTCGCCACCACCATCAAAGCCGCGAAGAAAATGGTTGAGCGTGAAGAAGCTGTCGTTTGGGATATCCTGGACGAAGTTATCCGCGAACACCCGGTACTGCTGAACCGTGCGCCAACACTGCACCGTTTGGGTATCCAGGCATTTGAACCGGTACTGA
Source organism: Citrobacter sp. CK181 (assembly GCF_030333595.1). Classification (NCBI taxonomy): domain Bacteria; kingdom Pseudomonadati; phylum Pseudomonadota; class Gammaproteobacteria; order Enterobacterales; family Enterobacteriaceae; genus Citrobacter; species Citrobacter sp. CK181. The sequence continues at coordinate 10,543 of NZ_JAOWFN010000009.1, forward strand.
TCGAAGGTAAAGCTATCCAGCTGCACCCGCTGGTTTGTGCGGCATATAACGCCGACTTCGATGGTGACCAGATGGCTGTTCACGTACCGCTGACGCTGGAAGCCCAGCTGGAAGCGCGTGCGCTGATGATGTCTACCAACAACATCCTGTCCCCGGCGAACGGCGAACCTATCATCGTTCCGTCTCAGGACGTTGTATTGGGTCTGTACTACATGACCCGTGACTGTGTTAACGCCAAAGGCGAAGGCATGGTGCTGACTGGCCCGAAAGAAGCTGAGCGTATTTATCGCGCTGGTCTGGCCTCTCTGCATGCGCGCGTTAAAGTGCGTATCACCGAATACGAAAAAGATGCTAACGGCGAATTCGTAGCGAAAACCAGCCTGAAAGACACGACCATCGGCCGTGCCATTCTGTGGATGATCGTACCGAAGGGTCTGCCTTTCTCCATCGTCAACCAGGCGCTGGGTAAGAAAGCCATCTCTAAAATGCTGAACACCTGCTACCGTATTCTGGGCCTGAAACCGACCGTTATTTTTGCGGACCAGACGATGTACACCGGCTTTGCTTATGCAGCGCGTTCAGGTGCATCCGTTGGTATCGACGATATGGTTATCCCGGAGAAGAAACACGAGATCATCTCCGAAGCGGAAGCCGAAGTTGCTGAGATCCAGGAACAGTTCCAGTCTGGTCTGGTAACAGCGGGCGAACGCTATAACAAAGTTATCGATATCTGGGCTGCGGCGAACGATCGTGTATCCAAGGCGATGATGGACAACCTACAGACCGAAACCGTGATTAACCGTGACGGTCAGGAAGAGCAGCAGGTTTCCTTCAACAGCATCTACATGATGGCCGACTCCGGTGCGCGTGGTTCTGCGGCACAGATTCGTCAGCTTGCTGGTATGCGTGGTCTGATGGCGAAGCCAGATGGCTCCATCATTGAAACGCCAATCACCGCGAACTTCCGTGAAGGTCTGAACGTACTCCAGTACTTCATCTCCACTCACGGTGCGCGTAAAGGTCTGGCGGATACCGCACTGAAAACAGCGAACTCCGGTTACCTGACTCGTCGTCTGGTTGACGTTGCGCAGGATCTGGTGGTAACTGAAGACGACTGCGGTACTCACGAAGGTATCCTGATGACTCCGGTTATCGAGGGTGGCGACGTTAAAGAGCCGCTGCGCGATCGCGTACTGGGTCGTGTGACTGCTGAAGACGTACTGAAGCCGGGCACCGCAGATATTCTGGTTCCGCGCAACACGCTGCTGCACGAACAGTGGTGTGACCTGCTGGAAGAGAACTCTGTTGACGCCGTTAAAGTGCGTTCCGTTGTATCCTGTGACACCGACTTTGGTGTATGTGCGCACTGCTACGGTCGTGACCTGGCGCGTGGCCACATCATCAACAAAGGTGAAGCTATCGGCGTTATCGCGGCACAGTCCATCGGTGAGCCGGGTACACAGCTGACGATGCGTACGTTCCACATCGGTGGTGCGGCATCTCGTGCGGCTGCTGAATCCAGCATCCAGGTGAAAAACAAAGGTAGCATCCGTCTGAGCAATGCGAAGTCGGTTGTGAACTCCAGCGGTAAACTGGTTATCACCTCCCGTAACACCGAGCTGAAACTGATCGACGAATTCGGTCGTACCAAAGAGAGCTATAAAGTGCCTTACGGCTCTGTTATGGCGAAAGGTGATGGCGAGCAGGTTGCCGGCGGCGAAACCGTTGCAAACTGGGACCCGCACACCATGCCGGTTATCACCGAAGTAAGTGGTTTCGTCCGCTTTACTGACATGATCGACGGCCAGACCATTACTCGTCAGACTGACGAGCTGACCGGTCTGTCTTCTCTGGTGGTCCTGGATTCCGCAGAGCGTACTACGGGTGGTAAAGACCTGCGTCCGGCGCTGAAAATCGTTGATGCTCAGGGTAACGACGTTCTGATTCCTGGCACCGATATGCCTGCGCAGTACTTCCTGCCGGGTAAAGCGATTGTTCAGCTGGAAGATGGCGTACAGATCAGCTCTGGTGACACCCTGGCGCGTGTTCCGCAGGAATCCGGCGGTACCAAGGATATTACCGGTGGTCTGCCGCGCGTTGCTGACCTGTTCGAAGCGCGTCGTCCGAAAGAGCCGGCAATCCTGGCTGAAATCAGCGGCATCATTTCCTTCGGTAAAGAAACCAAAGGTAAACGTCGTCTGGTTATCACCCCGGTAGACGGTAGCGAGCCGTACGAAGAGATGATTCCGAAATGGCGTCAGCTCAACGTGTTCGAAGGTGAACGTGTAGAACGTGGTGACGTGGTTTCCGATGGCCCGGAAGCGCCGCACGACATTCTGCGTCTGCGTGGTGTTCATGCTGTTACTCGTTACATCGTTAACGAAGTACAGGACGTATACCGTCTGCAGGGCGTTAAGATTAACGATAAACACATCGAAGTTATCGTTCGTCAGATGCTGCGTAAAGCCACCATCGAAAACGCAGGTAGCTCCGACTTCCTGGAAGGCGAGCAGGTTGAATACTCCCGCGTCAAGATCGCTAACCGCGACCTGGAAGCGAACGGCAAAGTGGGTGCAACGTTCTCCCGCGATCTGCTGGGTATCACCAAAGCGTCTCTGGCAACCGAGTCCTTCATCTCTGCGGCATCGTTCCAGGAGACCACGCGTGTCCTGACCGAAGCAGCCGTTGCGGGTAAACGCGACGAACTGCGTGGCCTGAAAGAGAACGTTATCGTGGGTCGTCTGATCCCGGCAGGTACCGGTTATGCGTACCACCAGGATCGTATGCGCCGCCGTGCTGCGGGTGAACTCCCGGCTGCACCGCAGGTGACTGCTGAAGATGCGTCTGCCAGCCTGGCAGAACTGCTGAACGCAGGCCTGGGCGGTTCTGATAACGAGTAATCGTTAAACTGGTGGGGAGGTGTGTTTAAAAACACTTCTCCACCAGCATTGTGCCGGAGTCCGCACATCAGGTTGTTTGTCTACAGGGAAAGAGAAATGCCTGCGATTATTTCATTACTCTATTTAGTGTTTGGGTTTTTCGTATTTACCAGAAAAGTTAGAATTTCAACACTTCTCTCTGGTTTTTTATTGTTTTTGTCATTGAGTATATTTGAACATAAGCCATTGTTGATATTTATCTATTCTTTTCTTATTATCATTGTTACTATCGTTATTTACAGAGTAAAAGCCAGTATAGATAAAAAAGAAGTATTTTATTTTTCAATACCATGTTGGCTTTTAATCATATCTGTAATTATAAATCTGATAAATAACTGAGTTATTTTTTCATGTCTCTTGTTTCTCGCATCATATGTAAAAATTCATTTTCACTGGCGATATAAACTAATTGTCCTGATTTTGCGTTATATTTTGCCATTGCACAAGGAACACTATCACCACCGTTAGCCATAAAGAATTTTGCTTTTGTATTACGATAAAGATTTATACTAGGAATAGGATCCCGGCCGAATGTATAGGGGGTTGGGACGCTTGTATTATGTTTTTTCGAGAACCACTTTGGCAACATCCTGCCAAAACCATCAACCGGAGTGATAAAAGTAGTAAATCCACAATATTCGAAGTTAAAAGTTGTTTTGCCATTAGCTTCAGTTTTTTCTGTAATATTAAGTCCAAGTGTGATTCTAAATTTATCCCATAAATTTAACTGATTATAATCCAATGGTTTTCCATTATAAAAAGCCTGCTGTTCACACATTAAATGATAAACCTGTTTTAATACCTGTATTCCTGTAGGGCCAATAGTATTTGCAATGGTGGGTAAGCCGCCTTTGCTATAGATCAGCTCTTTTATAAAATATATATCTGTACCTTTGAAATGACTCATGTTCTGTCCTTGCAGTCAAGCGTTTATTTATCTACGCTATGATAAAGGACGTCAGTTAATTATTACAGTTCTCTTTCGGATATTTTTTATCAGGAAAAATATCATATTTATAATATGAATGTTCTGGATGGTTACTGATAAAAGAATAATATGATTATTCTTTCGTGCTGAGCTAATACCAGGCCCGGTAGCCTGCGCTACCGGGCAATAAATATTAGTTTATTTTACCAGCGACAATCGTCTGTACAACTCAATCATATCCCCGGCCAGATCCTGAATAACCATCGCGTTCATCAGGTGGTCCTGAGAGTGAACGGTGATCAGGTTAACCGGGAGTTTTCCGGTCCCTTCGTCAAGACCGATGAGCTGCGTCTGGATCGTATGCGCATGTTTCACATATTCACGCGACTCTTCCATCGCTTTCTCGGCGCCAGCAAAATCGCCTTTTCGCGCCAGTTGCAGTGCGGTCAGCGCCGAACTACGGGCTGCGCCTGCGTTGACCAGCAGCTCCATGATGATCGTCTCTAACTCTTCCATGCTATTACTCCATGAGCTTGAGGGCTTTTTCCAGCACGGCATCGCCTTTCATCATGCCGTAATCCATCATGTCGATAACCGCGACCTTTTTACCTAAGGGGTCGGCAAGCGCCTGCAATTTCGCCTGTTCATACTTGACCTGAGGGCCAAGCAAAACAATATCCGCAGTGGCGATGTTTTCTTTAAATTCAGCCACCGGAACAGCTTTGATACTGACTTCAACCCCTTTCTTCTGCGCGGCGTCTTTCATCCGTTGCACCAGCATGCTGGTGGACATCCCGGCGGCACAGCATAAAACGATATTCTTCATAATCGGCTCTCACGGTTCCCTTGGTTCTTCATCTTTAGCCTGTGGCCGGGGGGAGAACAACCGTCTTAAAGTGAATGTGTGTAAAGCATCACACAAAAACTGAAACCGGTTGCAGTAATCCGATGGGGTCTGCAAAGACCGTCTGACCAGATGTGAAGGCAGGGCGAAATGAGGAAGGAATTTTTCGCCCTGGTCAGCGTCCGCTGCCGACCACGACAACATAAAAAAACGGGAGCCTGACGACAATCTCCCGTTTTTTGTATTACGCACCGGTGCGCAAAAAAATTACGCTGTGTCACATTCGTGCATTATGTTTGCGAAGCACGCCCCAGATAACTATCCCAGTCTTTCCAGACGGGCTGTAACCCCTGTGCGGTCAGTGCATTGGCAACGGCTTCCGGTCGGCGATCGTCATGAGGAGAAAATTGCTCCAGCTCGGGATGATTATCGGCATAGCCGCCTGGCTGTGTTTTTGAAAATGCGCTGACGTTATTAATCGCCAAAGGAATAACGTGATCGCGAAACCACGGCGATTCGCGCGTTGAGAGCGACAGCTCAATCTCCGGTGCCAGCAGACGAAATGCGCAAATGGTTTGCACCAACTGGCGCTCATCCATGATGGAGGCGGGTTCGACGCCGCCAGTACACGGGCGCAGACGCGGGAAGGAGATAGAGTAGCGGCTCTGCCAGTAATGCTTCTGCATCCAGAGCAGATGCTCGGCTACCATGTAGCAGTCCACACGCCAGCTATCAGACAGCCCAATCAACGCGCCGAGACCAATTTTGTCGATACCTGCCCGACCCAGCCTGTCCGGGGTTTCCAGCCGCCAGAAGAAATCCTGCTTTTTCCCTTTCAGATGGTGTTGTGCGTAAATCGCCTCATGGTAGGTCTCCTGGTAGACCATCACGCCGTCAAGCCCCAGCGTTTTTAACTCGCTATACTCTTCTTCCGCCAGCGGCTGCACTTCCATCTGGAGTGAAGAAAACTGGCGGCGGATAGCGGGCAAATGACGACGAAAATAGTCCATGCCGACTTTGGCCTGGTGCTCGCCAGTGACCAGCAGGAGATGCTCAAAACCCAGCTCGCGAATCGCCTCGCATTCACGGCCTATTTCTGTTTCATCCAGCGTCTTGCGCTTAATGCGGTTACTCATTGAAAAGCCGCAGTAAGTGCAGTCGTTGGCGCACAGATTAGAGAGATACAGCGGCACATAAAAGCTGACGGTATTGCCAAAGCGCTGACGGGTAAGGCGCTGCGCACGTTGGGCCAACGGCTCCAGATAGTCGCTGGCGGCGGGTGAAAGCAGCGCCATCATGTCGTCGCGGCTAAGTTGCGTGGCGTTAAGCGCCCGTTCCACATCGGCGGCGGTTTTGCTGTTGATGCGCAGGCGAATATCGTCCCAGTCCAGCTGTTGCCAGCGGTCGGTGAACGTTTTCATGCCGAAGCCTCCAGAAATCCGGTGAGCGGGCTGGTAGCCTGAGCGTAGCTGCTGCGTGTTCCGGGTACGGCCCGACGCGCCATAACTCCGGCTTCAACCGCCAGGCGAAAGGCCTGCGCCATCATCACCGGATCATCCGCTACCGCAATCGCCGTATTCACCAGTACCGCGTCGGCGCCCATTTCCAGCGCCTGTGTGGCGTGGCTGGGAACGCCAATACCGGCATCGACCACCACCGGAACGGTGGCCTGTTGGATGATGATCTCCAGCATCGCGCGCGTCTCCAGCCCCTGATTTGAACCAATGGGCGCACCGAGCGGCATGACGGCGGCGCAGCCAACCTCCTCAAGACGTTTGCACAACACCGGGTCGGCGCCGCAGTAGGGCAGCACGACGAACCCCTGTTTTACCAGCGCTTCTGCGGCTTTCAGCGTTTCGACAGGGTCCGGCAGCAGCCAGCGCGCGTCGGGGTGAATCTCCAGTTTCAGCCAGTGTGTGCCCAGGGCTTCCCGCGCCAGTTGCGCGGCGAAGATGGCTTCTTCCGCTGTTTTCGCACCGGAAGTATTGGGAAGCAGCGTTACCCCGGCATCAATAAGCGGCGCCAGAATCGCGTCATTGTGCTGGCGTAAATCCACGCGTTTCATCGCCAGCGTGACCAGCTGGCTGCCGGAAGCGCGAATCGCCTCGACCATCAGCTGTGAAGAGGCAAATTTCCCCGTGCCGGTGAACAGATGTGAATCAAACGTTTTATCTGCAATACGTAACATATCAACCCCCTGCAATAACCTGAAAAAGCAGGATCTGGTCGCCTTCCTGCACGATTTGCTGTTCCCACTGTTCACGCGGCAGGATCTGTTGATTCAGCGCCAGCGCCGCCCCTGGTTTCAGTTGGTTAAGCTGAGTGAGCAGATCGATAACGGACAGGCCGTCAGCGCACTGCATAGGTTCATCATTGAACTGAATCTGCATGACGCCCTCCGCATACCGGACAACCGCTGGCGCGATGCAATGCCAGACTGCGCCACTGGCTGGTTTTGGCATCGAATAACCGCAACTCGCCGCCGGGGATGTCCATCCCGCTCAGTAACTTGATGGCTTCCAGCGCCTGTAATGTTCCCATCACGCCGACAACGGGGCCGACGATCCCTGCCGTGCGGCAGTTGCGTTCCGGTTCTTCATCATCCGGCCACAGGCAGCGGTAGCAGCCCTGTTCCCAGGGCGGCGTCAGCACCATCAACTGGCCGCCAAAGCCGACGGCGCTGGCGGTAATGAGTGGAGTATCCAGCGCGACGCAGGCGGCGTTGATCTCCTGACGGGTCGCCATGTTGTCGGTACAGTCGAGCACCACATCGGCGCGCTCAACCGCATGGCGGAGCGCATCGCCAGTGAGGCGCTGCTGTAACGCCAGCAGTTCAATATCCGGGTTCAGCCGCGCCAGCCGCTGCTTTGTCACCAGGGATTTAGGGCGGGCAATATCATCTGTGGTGAACAGGATTTGCCGTTGCAGATTGCTCAGATGCACTTCGTCATCGTCGGCTAAAACCAGCGTACCGATGCCAGCGCCCGCCAGATAGAGCGCCGCAGGGGAACCCAAACCGCCCAGCCCGACAATCAGAACCCGGCTGGCAAGCAATTTTTGCTGTCCTTCAATGGCGATATCGCCGAGCAAAATTTGTCGGCTGTAGCGCATAAAGTCGCGATCATTCATCGCCAGCCCCCGCGATTGCCAGTAACTGCGCCGTTGCTTCGCGCCAGTCTTCTGCCCGGGTAATGGCGCTGACGACGGCAATACTGCCCACGCCGGTTTTCAGCACCGGCGAGGCGCGTTTGAGGCTGATCCCGCCGATGGCAACGGTGGGGTAATCGCCAAGACGTTCAATATGGCGCGCCAGCTGCTCCAGTCCTTGCGGCGCGGACGGCATCTGTTTGGTTTGCGTCGGGAATACGTGGCCGAGTGCGATATAAGACGGTCTGGCCGCCAGCGCTATGTCGATTTCCATGTCATCGTGGGTGGAAACGCCTAAGCGCAGCCCGGCAGCCTGAATCGCCTTCAGGTCGGTGGTTTCCAGATCTTCCTGACCGAGATGCACCCCGTAAGCGTTGTGCTTGATCGCCAGTCGCCAGTAGTCATTGATGAACAGGCGGGCATTGTAGCGGCGGCCCAGCGAGATAGCGGCTGATACGTCGTCCTCCACCTCTTCGTCGCGCTTGTCTTTGATACGTAGCTGGAGGGTGCGGACACCCGCTTCCAGCAAGCGTTCGATCCATTGCACGCTATCAACGACCGGATAAAGCCCCAGGCGGAAAGGCACCGCCGGGAAATCGGGCTGATACATTATGCCTCCTCCTTCCTGAGATAGATTTCACCGCCTTTGGCGCGGAAGTTTTCTGACATATCCGCCATTCCTACCTCGATGGTCTGCGCCGCCGCGTAGTCGCGGACTTCCTGGCTGATCTTCATTGAGCAGAATTTGGGGCCGCACATGGAACAGAAGTGCGCCACTTTACCGGATTCCTGCGGCAGGGTTTCGTCGTGGTAGGCGCGGGCGGTGAACGGGTCAAGCGCCAGGTTAAACTGGTCTTCCCAACGGAATTCAAAGCGGGCTTTCGACATGGCGTTATCGCGGATTTGCGCGCCAGGATGGCCTTTTGCCAGGTCGGCGGCATGCGCCGCGATTTTGTAGGTGATCAGCCCCTGTTTCACATCCTCTTTGTTCGGCAGGCCGAGGTGCTCTTTTGGCGTTACGTAGCAGAGCATGGCGCAGCCAAACCAGCCAATCATTGCCGCGCCAATGCCTGAGGTGAAGTGGTCGTAGCCCGGCGCAATATCGGTGGTCAGTGGCCCTAAGGTGTAGAACGGCGCTTCGTGGCAGTGTTCCAGCTCTTCGGTCATGTTACGGCGGATCATCTGCATCGGTACGTGGCCAGGGCCTTCAATCATCACCTGCACGTCGTACTCCCAGGCAATTTTGGTCAGCTCGCCCAGCGTGTGCAGCTCGGCAAACTGCGCTTCGTCGTTCGCATCCTGAATTGATCCCGGACGCAGGCCGTCGCCCAGCGACAGCGAGACATCGTAAGCGGCGCAGATTTCGCAGATTTCGCGGAAGTGCTCGTAGAGGAAGTTTTCTTGATGGTGAGAGAGGCACCATTTCGCCATGATCGAACCGCCGCGCGAGACGATACCGGTCAGACGTTTTGCGGTCATTGGCACATAGCGCAGCAGCACACCCGCATGGATGGTGAAGTAGTCTACCCCTTGCTCCGCCTGCTCCAGCAGCGTGTCGCGGAAGGCTTCCCAGGTGAGATCTTCGGCGATCCCGTTCACTTTCTCCAGCGCCTGATAGATCGGCACGGTGCCGATCGGTACCGGGCTGTTACGCAGGATCCACTCGCGGGTTTCGTGAATATAGCGACCGGTTGAGAGGTCCATCACCGTATCTGCGCCCCAGCGCGTTGACCACACCAGTTTTTCCACCTCTTCTTCAATGGAGGAAGTGACCGCTGAGTTGCCGATATTGGCGTTGACCTTCACCAGGAAGTTGCGTCCGATGATCATCGGTTCGGATTCCGGGTGGTTGATGTTGGCCGGGATAATCGCGCGACCGGCGGCCACTTCGTCACGAACAAATTCCGGCGTGATGTTTTCCGGCTGGCGCGCGCCAAACCCAACGCCTGGATGCTGCTGGCGTAACACATCGCCGCGAATGCGCTCACGACCCATGTTTTCACGAATAGCGATGAACTCCATTTCCGGGGTTACAATCCCCTGACGCGCATAATGCAGTTGCGTTACGCACTTGCCCGCTTTGGCGCGCTTCGGCGTGAGCAGCCCCGTAAAACGCAGCTCGTCCAGTCCATCATCGGCCAGACGTTCTTTGGTGTACGCCGAGCTACGGTCGGTCAATTCTTCGCTGTCTGCACGAGCCTCAATCCAGGGCTGACGCAGTTTTGCCAGCCCCTGCTGAACGTTAATGACGACATCAGGATCGCCATAGGGGCCAGAGGTGTCATAGACCGGGATGGCTTCGTTCTCTTCGTATTGCGGATTATCTTTGCTGCCGCCGATGAGCGTGGGGCTTAGCTGGATTTCACGCATCGGAATGCGGATGTCCGGTTGTGAGCCGGTAATATAAATACGTTTTGAGTTCGGAAAGGCGGTGCCTTCCAGGGTGTCGATAAAGTGTTGGGCCTGGGCGCGTTGTTCGCGGCGAGTCAATTTTGTTGCAGACATAGCTCATTCCAAAAAGTGAAGGACGTGGCTTGTCAGACGACGGATGGAGTAATGGATGCGCGTTGCCCGTACAGGCTGACGCATAAAGCAGTTTACTCTTGTTCCCTTCGCAGGTATTAGCCTGATCAGGTTCCGCGGATCCCGAATTAACGGTCTCAGCCTGTGTTTTCACACACGGCACTCCGACAAGATGTAACCCCGGCGACGGGGCAATGGATGTAAATTACTCGTTACTGATTCATAACTCAAGCAGGCCGTGCAATTCCGCTTTCATCCTGGGCATTAAGCGTTAGATTATTGTCGAAGGCCAGCAGGATGAGTTTATCTTCCAGCGTAAACCGCGCTTCCAGCGCTTCGCCGATGTCGGAGAGCACTTGCTGAAATTCCGCATAATTATCGTGATCGATCGCGTTCTCCAGGCTGGAGTCGTAATATTCCATGATCTGTTGAGTATTGGCTTCCAGCAATGAATGGAGGCGCGTTGCGGTCGAACGCGGGTTTCCCTCTTCCATTTCACGGATAATGTGTTCATAAATACTGAAGTGTCCGGCGGAAAGGTAGTCGACCAGGCTCTGACAAAAATCATCCAGCGCTTTTTCATTCAGCCGCATGTACGATTCTTTGCCAGGCTTAATGCCAACCAGATTGTAGTAAGCCACGAGCAGGTGCTTACGTACATGTAGCCAGCGATCAACCAGTTTATTACTTCCTTCGACGTGTTCCGTCAGGCTTTCCAGCTGGTTTAGCATGATTGACTCCGCAAGTTTAGATTTAAAACTGCTCACCTGAAAAATGTAAATATAATGTTAACAACATGCCAGTGAAGCAAAGGTAGTGCAAGAGCTATGGATCGTATTATTGAAAAATTAGATCACGGTTGGTGGATCGTCAGTCACGAGCAAAAATTATGGTTGCCTCGTGGAGAATTGCCATATGGCGAAGCGACAAATTTCGATCTTGTGGGGCAGCGCGCACTCCTGATTGGCGAGTGGGAAGGGGAGCCTGTCTGGCTGGTGTTACAGCATCGTCGGCATGATATGGGGTCGGTACGGCAGGTCATCGATCAGGACGTTGGCCTGTTTCAACTGGCGGGGCGGGGCGTGCAGCTGGCGGAATTTTATCGCTCGCACAAATTCTGCGGTTACTGCGGCCACCCCATGTACCCGAGCAAGACCGAATGGGCGATGCTGTGCAGCCACTGCCGCGAGCGTTACTATCCGCAGATTGCTCCCTGCATTATTGTCGCCATCCGGCGCGCCGATTCCATTTTACTGGCCCAGCATACGCGCCATCGTAACGGTGTTCATACGGTGCTGGCCGGGTTTGTGGAAGTGGGGGAGACTTTAGAGCAGGCGGTCGCGCGCGAAGTGATGGAAGAGAGCGGCATCAAAGTGAAAAATCTGCGTTACGTGACCTCACAGCCCTGGCCGTTCCCGCAATCGCTGATGACGGCGTTTATGGCGGAGTATGACAGCGGCGAGATTGTCATCGACCCGAAAGAGCTGCTGGAGGCGGGCTGGTATCGCTATGACGATCTTCCGTTATTGCCGCCGCCGGGCACGGTGGCGCGTCGTTTGATCGAAGATACTGTGGCAATGTGTCGGGCTGAGTATGAGTGATGGTACACTGGCACCCTGACGCAATGAAGGAACTGCAAAATGACCGAACTGAAGAACGATCGTTATCTGCGTGCGCTGCTGCGCCAGCCCGTTGATGTTACCCCGGTATGGATGATGCGCCAGGCAGGCCGCTATCTGCCGGAGTACAAAGCCACCCGCGCACAAGCAGGCGATTTTATGTCGCTGTGCAAAAATGCTGAGCTGGCGTGCGAAGTCACGCTACAACCGCTGCGGCGCTACCCGCTTGATGCGGCGATCCTCTTCTCGGACATTCTGACCATCCCGGATGCGATGGGGCTGGGACTCTATTTTGAGGCCGGGGAAGGCCCGCGCTTTACTTCACCAGTCGCCTGTAAAGCGGATGTCGATAAGCTACCGATTCCTGACCCGGAAGACGAACTGGGCTACGTGATGAACGCGGTGCGTACGATTCGCCGCGAGTTGAAAGGTGACGTTCCGCTGATCGGTTTTTCCGGCAGCCCGTGGACGCTGGCGACTTACATGGTGGAAGGCGGCAGCAGCAAAGCCTTTACCGTCATCAAAAAAATGATGTATGCCGATCCGCAGGCGCTGCATGCGCTGCTCGATAAGCTGGCGAAAAGCGTCACTCTGTATCTCAACGCGCAGATTAAAGCGGGCGCGCAGTCGGTCATGATTTTCGACACCTGGGGCGGCGTGCTGACGGGGCGCGATTACCAGCAGTTCTCGCTGTATTACATGCATAAAATCGTTGATGGTCTGCTGCGGGAAAACGACGGTCGCCGTGTACCGGTCACGTTATTCACCAAAGGTGGCGGCCAGTGGCTGGAGGCGATGGCGGAAACCGGGTGTGATGCGTTAGGCCTCGACTGGACAACCGATATTGCCGACGCGCGCCGTCGCGTGGGCCATAAAGTGGCGCTACAGGGCAATATGGACCCGTCCATGCTCTATGCGCCACCGGCGCGCATTGAAGAGGAAGTGGCGACGATTCTCGCCGGATTCGGCCAGGGTGAAGGCCACGTCTTTAATCTTGGACACGGCATCCACCAGGATGTGCCGCCGGAGCACGCGGGCGCATTTGTTGATGCGGTACACCGCTTGTCTGAACAGTACCACCGCTAAGGAGTCATTATGGATCTCGCGTCGCTACGCGCTCAACAAATTGAACTCGCCTCGTCGGTGATCCGCGAGGATCGCCTTGATAACGATCCGCCGGATCTGATCGCCGGGGCGGATGTTGGGTTCGAGCAGGGCGGGGAAGTGACGCGAGCGGCGATGGTGCTGTTGACGTATCCAGCGCTTGAGCTGGTGGAATACAAAGTGGCGCGTATCGCCACTACCATGCCGTATATCCCCGGCTTCCTCTCCTTTCGCGAGTATCCTGCGCTGTTGGCGGCGTGGGAACAGCTGTCGCAAAAACCGGATTTAGTCTTTGTCGATGGGCACGGTATCTCCCACCCGCGTCGTCTGGGGGTGGCAAGCCACTTTGGATTGATGATGGATGTACCCACCATTGGCGTAGCGAAAAAACGGCTGTGCGGCAAGTTTGAGCCGCTTTCCGCCGAACCTGGCGCGCTGGCTCCGCTGATGGACAAAGGCGAGCAGTTAGCCTGGGTCTGGCGCAGCAAAGCGCGCTGTAACCCGCTGTTTATCGCGACCGGACATCGCGTGAGTACCGACAGCGCGTTGGCGTGGGTGCAGCGCTGTATGCAAGGCTACCGTCTGCCGGAACCGACGCGCTGGGCGGATGCGGTGGCATCAGAGCGTCCGGCGTTTGTGCGCTGGCAAGCAAATCACCGCTGATTCAGGTACACTGCGGCTCATTTCTGATTTCGAGAATTCAACATGTTACAAAACCCGATTCATCTGCGTCTGGAACGCCTGGAAAGCTGGCAGCACGTCACCTTTATGGCTTGTTTGTGCGAGCGTATGTATCCGAACTATGCCATGTTCTGTCAGCAGACGGGTTTTGGCGATGGGCAGGTGTACCGCCGAATCCTGGATCTCATCTGGGAAACGCTGACGGTGAAAGATGCGAAGGTCAATTTTGACAGCCAGCTGGAAAAGTTTGAGGAAGCGATTCCGGCTGCTGACGATTTTGATCTGTACGGCGTTTACCCGGCGATTGATGCCTGCGTTGCATTAAGCGAGTTAATGCATTCTCGTCTCAGTGGCGAAACGCTGGAACATGCCATTGAGGTCAGTAAGACATCCATTACCACGGTTGCGATGCTGGAAATGACTCAGGCTGGTCGAGAAATGACCGATGAAGAGCTCAAAGAAAACCCGGCTGTTGAACAGGAATGGGACATTCAGTGGGAAATATTCCGACTTTTGGCCGACTGCGAAGAACGCGATATTGAGCTGATAAAAGGGCTTCGGGCAGACCTGCGCGAGGCCGGTGAGAGCAATATCGGTATAAATTTTGAGCAATGACACCAGAAAACGTGATTTAACGCCTGATTTGTCGTGCCTGGAGGCTTCCCTTCCGCCCCCCGTCTGGTCTACATTTGGGGGGCGAAAAAAAGTGGCTATCGGTGCGTGTATGCAGGAGAGTGCTTTTCTGGCATTTCCGTCGCACTCGATGCTTAGCAAGCGATAAACACATTGTAAGGATAACTTATGAACAAGACTCAACTGATTGATGTAATTGCAGACAAAGCAGAACTGTCCAAAACCCAGGCTAAAGCTGCTCTGGAATCCACTCTGGCTGCTATTACTGAGTCTCTGAAAGAAGGCGATGCTGTACAACTGGTTGGTTTCGGTACCTTCAAAGTGAACCACCGCGCTGAGCGTACTGGCCGCAACCCGCAGACCGGTAAAGAAATCAAAATCGCTGCAGCGAATGTACCGGCGTTTGTTTCTGGTAAAGCACTGAAAGACGCAGTTAAGTAATTCGCGTGGCAGTGAACAGTTTTAATGAAGGGGCGCTCTCGCCCCTTTTGTCTGTCTGGCGTCGTATGCTGACGTTGGCAGGCGCGCTGTTGCTGTCCGCTTGTAGCCATAACACGACGCTTCCACCGTTTACGGCCAGCGGTTATGTTGACGACCAGGGTGCGGTACGCATCTGGCGTAAAGATTCCAGCGATGGCGTCCATCTGCTCTCGGTCTTTAGCCCGTGGCGTAACGGCAGCACCACAACCAGCGAATACCGCTGGCAGGGCGACATGCTCTCCCTGATTGAACTCAATATTTACAGCAAACCTTCTGAACATATTCGCGCACGCTTCGACGATCATGGCGAGCTCAGTTTTATGCAGCATGAAGTCGACGGGCAGAAGCAGCAGCTTTCCAGCGACCAGATCGCCTTATACCGCTATCGCGCCAATCAGATCCGCCAGACCAGTGACGCATTGCGTCAGGGGCGCGTCGTGCTGCGTCAGGGACGCTGGCATGCAGACCGCACGGTAACTACCTGCGAAGGCGAAACGTTGAAACCAGACCTGGATGCGTGGGCTATCAGCCACATAGAGCGACGTCAGCAGCGTTCATCGATAGAGGTGAGTGTGGCATGGCTGGAGGCGCCTGATGGCTCTCAGCTGCTGCTGGTGGCCAATGAAGACTTCTGCCACTGGCAACCTATAGAGAAGACGTTCTGATGATTGCCGGATGGCGGCTTGCGTCTTATCCGGCCTACAGTTGTTCTCCATAGGCCAGATAAGAGGTGTCAGCGTTAGTTTTGCTCGCGTTCGATCGCGCGCCAGCCGATATCTTTGCGGCTAAAGCAGTTATCCCAGTGGATATCTGCCATCAGCGCGTAGGCACGCTGCTGTGCTTCGGCAACGGTATGGCCTAGCGCAGTGGCGCACAGTACGCGACCGCCGCTTGTAACGACCCGGTCATCTTCCGCCAGTTTGGTTCCGGCATGGAATACCTTACCGTCCGCCACCTCTTCCAGCGGCAGACCGTGGATCACATCGCCTGTGCGGTAGTCGCCCGGATAACCGCCAGCCGCCATCACCACGCCGAGCGATGCGCGCTCATCCCACTCAGACGTTTTCTCGTCCAGCTTACCGTCGCAGGCAGCCAGACAAAGTTCAACCAGATCGGATTTCATACGCAGCATGATTGGCTGGGTTTCCGGGTCACCAAAGCGGCAGTTGAATTCGATAACTTTCGGGTTGCCCTGCTTATCGATCATCAACCCAGCGTACAGGAAGCCGGTATAAGTATTGCCTTCCGCCGCCATGCCTTTTACGGTTGGCCAAATGATGCGCTCCATCGTGCGCTGATGAACCTCGTCGGTCACCACCGGCGCCGGGGAGTAAGCGCCCATACCGCCGGTATTCAACCCGGTATCGCCATCGCCGACGCGTTTGTGATCCTGGCTGGTGGCCATTGGCAACACATGTTCGCCATCGACCATCACGATGAAGCTCGCTTCTTCACCGTCGAGGAACTCTTCGATCACGATACGGTGTCCCGCGTCGCCAAACGCGTTACCCGCCAGCATGTCATGAACTGCGGCTTCGGCCTCGATCAGCGTCATCGCCACAATCACGCCTTTCCCGGCAGCCAGTCCGTCGGCTTTAATGACGATCGGCGCGCCTTTCTCACGCAGGTAAGCCAGCGCGGGTTCGATCTCCGTGAAGTTCTGGTACTCCGCCGTCGGAATCTGGTGACGGGCGAGGAAATCCTTGGTGAAGGCTTTGGAGCCTTCCAGCTGTGCGGCGCCTTCGGTTGGGCCAAAGATTTTCAGGCCTGCGGCGCGGAAAGTATCCACCACGCCTTTCACCAACGGCGCTTCCGGGCCGACGATGGTCAGATCGATCTTCTCGTTCTGGGCAAAGCTCAGCAGTGCCGGAATATCCGTGACGCCAATAGCGACGTTTTGCAGCGCCGGTTCCAGCGCTGTTCCGGCGTTACCTGGCGCGACATACACGGTTTCAACCTGCGGTGATTGCGCCGCTTTCCACGCCAGGGCGTGTTCGCGCCCGCCGTTGCCGATTACTAATACTTTCATTGTCTGCTCCGTGAATTAATGGCGGAAGTGACGCATGTCGGTGAAGATCATCGCGATGCCGTGTTCGTCAGCGGCGGCAATGACTTCATCATCACGGATGGAGCCACCGGGCTGGATAACGCAGCTCACGCCAACAGCAGCCGCAGCATCAATACCGTCGCGGAACGGGAAGAACGCGTCAGAGGCCATTGCGGAACCTTTTACTTCCAGTCCTTCATCGCCCGCTTTAATACCGGCGATCTTCGCGGAATAAACGCGGCTCATCTGGCCCGCGCCAATACCGATAGTCATATTCTCTTTCGCGTACACAATCGCGTTGGATTTCACAAACTTCGCTACTTTCCAGCAGAACAGCGCGTCACGCAGTTCCTGCTCGCTCGGCTGACGTTTGGTTACCACGCGCAGTTCGCCTTCGGTCACCATACCCAGGTCACGATCCTGAACCAGCAGGCCGCCGTTAACGCGTTTGAAGTCCAGGCCCGGCACACGCTGTGCCCACTGGCCGCAGGTCAGGACGCGCACGTTCTGTTTGGCGGCGGTAATCTTCAGGGCGTCTTCAGATGCGGAAGGCGCAATGATCACTTCAACAAACTGACGGGAGATGATGGCCTGTGCCGTTTCGGCATCCAGTTCGCGGTTAAACGCGATGATGCCGCCGAATGCGGAGGTCGGGTCAGTCTTGTATGCGCGATCGTAAGCGTCGAGAATAGAAGTGCTTACCGCCACGCCACACGGGTTAGCGTGCTTCACGATGACGCAGGCGGGCTCGCTGAACTCTTTCACACACTCCAGCGCCGCGTCGGTATCGGCGATGTTGTTGTAGGAGAGCGCTTTGCCCTGTACCTGCTGTGCGGTCGCAACAGATGCTTCTTGCACATTCTCTTCTATATAGAAGGCTGCCTGCTGGTGGCTGTTTTCGCCGTAGCGCATATCCTGCTTCTTAATGAAGTTCAGATTCAGGGTACGCGGGAAGCGGCCAGCGGCCTCTTTGCTTTCACCGTGATATGCCGGAACCATGCTGCCGAAGTAGTTGGCAATCATGCTGTCGTAGGCGGCGGTGTGTTCGAAGGCTTTAATGGCGAGATCGAAGCGGGTATCAAGGGTCAGTGAACCGTCGTTGCTATCCATCTCTTTAATAATGGCGTCGTAGTCGCTGCTCTTTACAACGATAGCGACATCTTTATGGTTCTTGGCAGCGGAGCGCACCATGGTCGGGCCGCCGATATCAATGTTCTCTACGGCATCTTCCAGCGAGCAACCTTCACGAGCGACGGTCTGGGCGAACGGGTACAGGTTAACAACAACCATATCGATTGGCGCGATACCGTGTTGTTCCATAATTCCGTCATCCTGACCACGGCGACCGAGAATGCCGCCGTGTACTTTCGGATGCAGGGTCTTCACGCGTCCATCCATCATTTCCGGGAAACCGGTGTAATCGGAAACTTCGGTCACCGGCAGACCTTTATCTGCTAACAGACGGGCAGTGCCCCCTGTAGACAGCAGCTCCACACCGCGTGCGGAAAGTGCCTGGGCGAATTCGACGATACCGGCCTTGTCAGAAACACTGAGCAGAGCGCGGCGGACTGGACGACGTTGTTGCATGGTAAATCCCCTGGATTTGACTATTACAGAGAGCGTTAGCTGAATTTTTCGTGAAAAACTCAGCTAACGCCCCTTACGGGGCATCCTTGTTTTGCGGTGGCATTGTAACGAAAACGTTTGCGCAACGCTCGCGAATTTTTCTTTTTCCATTCGATACCCTTTTATTCCGGTATTGAGCGCGTCTTTATTAAGGAGAGATTCAGGAAATGATCGCCAGGATTGTGGATAACTCTGTGTGTAAAAGGGTATAAGGCTGGGTTTTGCTGGGGAATGCAGCAGTCAGTCATTTTTCTGTCATTTTTCTATTGCGGCCTGCGGAGAACTCCCTATAATGCGCCTCCATCGACACGGCGGATGTGAATCACTTCACACAAACAGCCGGTTGATTAAAGAGAAAAATCCTG
>NZ_JAOWFN010000010.1:0-52835 GCF_030333595.1 Citrobacter sp. CK181
GTGGAGCGGTAGTTCAGTTGGTTAGAATACCTGCCTGTCACGCAGGGGGTCGCGGGTTCGAGTCCCGTCCGTTCCGCCACCCTAATTAGGGGCGTAGTTCAATTGGTAGAGCACCGGTCTCCAAAACCGGGTGTTGGGAGTTCGAGTCTCTCCGCCCCTGCCAGAAAATTATCCTTAGCATTTGCTAAGGATTTTTTTTGCCTGAAAAACGGCCCCCGGCATATCCATTCAACTCCTTTCCCGGCATCCTTGCCATGGCTGTCCCTTTAATCTTCCAGGACGTTTGTTTTTAACAGATCGCGGATCAACGTATGTTTATCGCTATTTTGTAGCCATATTGCATATAACGGGCGTGAAAGCGTAGCGCTGTCGGCAACGGTATGAAGCCCGCCTTTTTCTTTGGCCCAGCCAACAGGAAGCCAGCTGCATCCATTAAGAGCAGACAGTTGCTGTCTCGCCAGTTCAGCTGAACTGGTGGTAAGAACGGGAACCTCATCGCTCGCAATCAAACCCACTTCATGCTGTTGAAAATCAGGCCCCCATTCAAGACGCAGATAATTTAATTCATCTTTCATCTGTGATGGGCTGCTGCAATACAATGCGAGTGTGAAATGTCCCAGCAATTGACTGCTAAACTCATCCATTTTTGGCGCTTCGGTGGTAATGAGCAGATCAAGCTGACGTTCATGGAGTTGCTTTACTAACGACTGGCGTTGAGCGATCCTGGCTTCAAATTGCAGACTGGCTTGCGGCTCCAGAGACTGATATAAGCGTGCCAGCCAGCCATTGAGCATGCACTCCCACAGAGAAGCGCTGGCACCGATAGAAAACTCATTATGCCGCGATGTATGCGCCACTTCCTTACGTGCCGCCTGCCACGTATTCATCAGCGTTTCTGCATAGGGTAGTAGCTTTTCACCTGCTGCGGTTAAGCGGATATTGTTTCTGTGCCGGGTGAACAGGTTCACACCAAGCTGATTTTCCAGTTGTCTTATCCGAAAACTGACCGCCGATTGGGTCAGGTAGAGCGCTTCTGCCGCTCGTCCAAAGTGGCGTGTCCGGCTAACTTCCAGGAAAGTTTTTAACAATTCCGTATCCACAACGCTCTCCACAAAATTATTTGTCGTAATGATTTAAATCTTTTGTTTTACACTCTGTCAAGCGTAACTAATACTCCGCGCCATAAATAGCTCGGCCAAAGAATTAGGAGCGTGCAGGATGGCGGAAAGCTTTACGACGACTAATCGATATTTCGACAACAAATATTATCCACGCGGATTCTCTCGTCATGGTGATTTCACCATCAAAGAGGCACAACTGCTTGAACGTCATGGTTATGCCTTCAATGAGCTGGATCTGGGGAAACGTGAGCCAGTAACCGAAGAAGAGAGACTGTTTGTCGCGGTATGCCGTGGCGAACGTGAGCCGGTGACAGAAGCAGAACGCGTCTGGTCTAAATATATGACGCGTATTAAGCGTCCAAAACGTTTCCACACTCTGTCTGGCGGTAAACCGCAGATGGAAGGTGCGGAAGACTACACCGAATCTGACGATTAATAAAAAAAGGGCGAAATGCCCTTTTTTTACGTCAGTAGTTTTTGTAAATGAATCAGTAGTCTGTCTATTGCCCGATAGCCCACAGCCTCCTGCAAATGCAGGCGCGTAATATTCTCCGTTTGTTCCAGATCGGCAATGGTACGGGCAACCTTCAGTAAGCGCTGCCAGGCTCGTATAGACAATCCCAGATGTATCAGCGTCTCCTCCAGCCAGTGCGCATCATCACTGTGTAGAGAGCAGTACTTTCGTATACCCTGGCTGTCCAGATGGGCGTTTAGCTTCCCCTGTCGTTCGTACTGGCGTTTCCGTGCGGATATCACCCGTACTTTCACTGTAGCGCTGTCCTCGCCTTTCACCGCTGCCTGGCTGAGTATACCGGGCGGTGGCAGGGGAATTTCGAGCGAGAGATCGAATCGATCGAGAAAGGGGCCGGATAAACGGCTGAGGTAGCGCAACGTCTGTTCCGGGCTACAGCGATTATGGTTCCCCTGATAGTGACCGGTCGGGCTGGGATTCATCGCTGCAATCAGTTGGAAGCGCGCAGGATAGGTGATCTTTGCCCGGGTGCGCGAAAGGTGTATCTGACCAGACTCAATAGGTTCACGCAGCGCATCCAGCGTGCGTCGCTCAAACTCAGGCAGTTCATCCAGAAACAAAATACCGTTGTGCGCCAGCGATATTTCTCCTGGCGCGGGTATTGAACCTCCCCCCACCATTGCCGTTAATGACGCGCTGTGATGAGGCGAGCGGAAAGGACGTCGTTTCCACTGCCTTTGTACCGTATCGGCGTTCACCAGGCTGAGAATCGCCGCGCTTTCCAGCGCTTCTTTGTCGCTTAATGATGGCAGTAGCCCATTAATGCGGCTGGCCAGCATGGTTTTTCCCGTACCTGGCGGGCCTATCAGCAGCAGGTTGTGCCCTCCTGCGGCCGTGATTTCCAGGCCTCGTTTCCCCTGTTCCTGACCGATAACATCACTGAGATCGTCATGCAGTAAACAGGCGTCAGAATCGGTAGAGACTGGTTTCTCAAGATCCCGTTTCCCTTCCAGAAATGCGCATACCGTTTGCAGATGATCTGCAATCAGGCATCCCTCTCCGCTGATTAGCCCAACTTCTGTTGCATTCTCTTTTGCAACAATGATATGTCTGCCTGCCCGAATTGCCTCGGTTGCACTGGATATCGCGCCTGGAACGCCACGTAACGCACCTGTAAGGGCCAGTTCGCCCACCAGTTCATATTCATTAAGCTTATTTGTTGTAAGTTGCTCTGACGCCGCCAGAAGCGCAATTGCGATAGGTAAATCATATCTTCCGCCCTCTTTGGGTAAATCTGCCGGGGCCAGATTAATGGTGATTTTCTTCGCCGGAAATTCATACCCGCTATTGATGATTGCGCTGCGAACCCGATCCCGGGCCTCCTTTACCGTCGTTTCAGGTAGCCCAACCATTGTTAAACCCGGCAGGCCATTACTGATATGCACCTCGATGGTTATTGGGGGCGCATTAACGCCAAGTGCGGCGCGTGTGTGAACAATCGACAGTGACATAATTCCTCCCGTTGAGAGAATTATGCTGCATTAAAAACCAGGAATATCCTGCACGATCGTTAACTTTCGGCGCGTATTCCGGTAATTTTATCGCCTTTTCAAAATATGCTTTGCTGTTCGGAAGCGTGCTCGCAAAAAATCACAGATGCGAAAAAAAGATGGGGGTTGCTGCTGTTTATGAGGCAAAAAGTGAAAATTTTTCATTTCCTGTTTTTTGTATAAAAAACAATGATTTTTTGCTAAACCGTTAGCTGCGTCAGAAAAATGAAAATAAAAATATCTTGTGCTATTGGCGAAAGCTATGGTAACTCTTTAGGCATTCCTTCGAACAAGATGCAAGAATAGACAAAAATGACAGCCCTTCTACGAGTGATTAGCCTGGTCGTGATTAGCGTGGTGGTGATTATTATCCCACCGTGCGGGGCTGCACTTGGACGAGGAAAGGCTTAGAAATCAAGCCTTAACGAACTAAGACCCCCGCACCGAAAGGTCCGGGGGTTTTTTTTGACCTTAAAAACATAAACGAGGAGCAGACAATGACTAATAGCATAAAATTCTGTTTCTCCAGATTTACGGCGGGGATGTAGCTATGAATGGGGCACAGTGGGTGGTACATGCTTTGCGAGCACAGGGCGTTGAAACCGTTTTTGGTTATCCCGGTGGTGCAATTATGCCGGTTTACGATGCGTTGTATGACGGCGGCGTGGAACATCTGTTGTGTCGTCACGAGCAGGGTGCGGCGATGGCGGCAATCGGCTATGCGCGTTCAACGGGCAAAACGGGCGTCTGTATCGCCACGTCCGGCCCTGGCGCTACCAATTTGATCACCGGTCTGGCTGACGCACTGTTAGATTCCGTGCCGGTTGTGGCCATCACGGGTCAGGTTTCCGCTCCGTTCATCGGAACGGACGCTTTTCAGGAGGTTGATGTGCTGGGGCTGTCGTTGGCATGTACGAAGCACAGCTTCCTCGTGCAATCGCTGGAAGAGCTGCCGCGCATCATGGCTGAGGCTTTCCGGGTTGCTAACTCGGGTCGTCCTGGCCCTGTTCTGGTTGATATCCCCAAAGATATCCAGTTAGCCAATGGTTCACTGGAGCCGTATTTCACCACCGTTGAAAACGAAACGGCTTTCCCGCACGCGGACGTTGAACAGGCGCGTCGGATGATGGCGCAGGCGCAAAAACCGATGCTGTACGTGGGCGGCGGCGTAGGCATGGCGCAGGCCGTACCCGCGCTGCGCGAATTTATCGCTGCGACGCAAATGCCGGTGACCTGCACGTTAAAAGGCCTGGGCGCGGTGGATGCCGACTATCCGTATTATCTCGGTATGTTGGGGATGCATGGCACTAAAGCGGCAAACTTTGCGGTGCAGGAGTGCGATCTGCTGATTGCCGTAGGGGCACGTTTTGATGACCGGGTGACGGGCAAGCTGAATACCTTTGCGCCGAACGCCAGCGTGATCCACATGGATATCGATCCGGCGGAAATGAACAAACTGCGTCAGGCGCATGTCGCGTTGCAGGGCGATCTGAACGCATTATTGCCCGCGTTACAGCAACCGTTAAATATTGACGCCTGGCGTCAGCACAATGCTGAACTGCGTACTGAGCACGCCTGGCGTTACGATCATCCCGGTGAAGCCATCTATGCGCCGCTGCTGTTAAAACAGTTGTCGGAACGTAAACCCGCAGACAGCGTGGTGACAACGGATGTGGGCCAGCATCAGATGTGGTCTGCGCAGCATATGACGTACTCGCGCCCGGAGAATTTCATCACCTCCAGCGGCTTAGGTACGATGGGTTTTGGCCTGCCTGCGGCGGTTGGCGCGCAGGTTGCGAGGCCGAATGATACCGTTATCTGTATCTCCGGTGACGGCTCTTTCATGATGAATGTACAAGAGTTGGGCACCGTAAAACGCAAGCAGTTGCCGTTGAAGATTGTCTTACTCGATAACCAGCGGTTAGGCATGGTTCGACAATGGCAACAACTGTTTTTCCAGGAACGATATAGCGAAACCACCCTTACCGATAACCCCGATTTCCTCATGTTAGCCAGCGCCTTCGGCATTCCTGGCCAACACATCACCCGTAAAGACCAGGTTGAAGCGGCGCTCGACACCATGCTGAACAGTGATGGGCCATACCTGCTTCATGTCTCAATCGACGAACTTGAGAATGTCTGGCCCCTGGTGCCGCCTGGCGCCAGTAACTCAGAAATGCTGGAGAAATTATCATGATGCAACATCAGGTCAATGTGGCGGCTCGCTTCAACCCGGAAACGTTAGAACGTGTTTTACGCGTGGTTCGCCACCGTGGTTTTCAGGTGTGCTCCATGAATATGGAAGCCGCCACCGATGCGCAAAATATAAATATCGAATTGACCGTTGCCAGCCCCCGGTCGGTCGACTTACTGTTTAGTCAGTTAAGTAAACTGGTAGATGTTGCACATGTTGCTATCTGCCAGAGCACAACCACATCACAACAAATCCGCGCCTGAGCGCAAAAGGAAGAAAAATGACGACGAAAAAAGCTGATTACATCTGGTTCAATGGTGAGATGATTCGTTGGGAAGATGCGAAGGTTCATGTGATGTCCCACGCACTGCACTACGGTACTTCCGTGTTTGAAGGGATCCGTTGCTACGACTCTCACAAAGGTCCAGTGGTGTTCCGCCATCGTGAACACATGCAGCGTTTGCATGATTCAGCCAAAATCTATCGTTTTCCCGTCTCCCAGAGCGTTGATGAGCTGATGGAAGCCTGCCGCGACGTTATCCGTAAAAACAACCTGACCAGCGCGTATATTCGTCCGCTGGTGTTTGTGGGCGATGTGGGGATGGGCGTTAACCCGCCTCCGGGATACAGCACTGACGTCATCATCGCGGCGTTCCCATGGGGCGCATACCTGGGCGCAGAAGCGCTGGATCAGGGGATCGATGCGATGGTTTCTTCCTGGAACCGCGCAGCGCCAAACACCATTCCGACAGCGGCAAAAGCGGGCGGTAACTACCTTTCTTCACTGCTGGTAGGGAGTGAAGCGCGTCGTCATGGCTACCAGGAAGGTATCGCGTTGGATGTGAATGGTTATATTTCCGAAGGCGCAGGCGAAAACCTGTTTGAAGTGAAAGATGGCGTGTTGTTTACCCCGCCGTTTACCTCCTCCGCGCTGCCAGGTATTACCCGTGATGCGATCATTAAGCTGGCGAAAGAGCTGGATATCGAAGTGCGTGAGCAGGTGCTGTCTCGCGAATCTCTGTATCTGGCGGACGAAGTGTTTATGTCCGGTACTGCGGCAGAGATCACACCGGTTCGCAGCGTGGACGGTATCCAGGTAGGCGAGGGCCGCTGCGGTCCGGTCACCAAACGTATTCAGCAAGCATTCTTTGGCCTCTTCACCGGTGAAACCGAAGATAAATGGGGCTGGTTGGATCAGGTAAATCCATAAATTAAAAATAAATGGGACGGCACGCACCGTCCCATTTAACAGACAGACACTGGGAGTAAATTACGCATGCCTAAGTATCGTTCCGCCACAACCACACATGGTCGCAATATGGCGGGTGCCCGCGCGCTGTGGCGCGCCACCGGGATGACCGATGCCGATTTTGGCAAACCGATCATCGCCGTCGTGAACTCATTCACCCAATTTGTACCGGGTCACGTTCATCTGCGCGATCTCGGTAAGCTGGTCGCCGAACAGATTGAAGCCGCTGGCGGCGTCGCCAAAGAGTTCAACACCATTGCCGTGGATGATGGAATCGCTATGGGTCACGGGGGCATGCTGTATTCACTGCCGTCTCGCGAACTGATCGCCGACTCGGTGGAGTACATGGTGAACGCCCACTGTGCGGATGCGATGGTCTGTATCTCCAACTGCGACAAAATCACCCCAGGGATGCTGATGGCCTCGCTGCGCCTGAACATTCCGGTAATTTTTGTCTCCGGCGGCCCGATGGAAGCCGGGAAAACCAAACTTTCCGATCAGATCATCAAGCTCGATCTGGTTGATGCGATGATTCAGGGCGCGGACCCGAAAGTTTCCGACGATCAGAGCAATCAGGTCGAACGCTCCGCCTGCCCGACCTGTGGGTCGTGTTCCGGGATGTTCACCGCTAACTCAATGAACTGCCTGACGGAAGCGCTGGGCCTGTCGCAGCCGGGCAACGGCTCGTTGCTGGCAACCCACGCCGATCGCAAGCAGCTGTTCCTCAATGCCGGTAAGCGCATTGTTGAGCTGACTAAACGTTACTACGAGCAGGACGACGCTTCCGCACTGCCGCGTAATATCGCCAGTAAAGCGGCGTTTGAAAACGCCATGACGCTGGATATCGCTATGGGCGGTTCGACCAACACCGTTTTACACCTGCTGGCGGCGGCACAGGAAGCGGAAATCGACTTCACCATGAGTGATATCGACAAGCTTTCCCGCAAGGTTCCACAGTTGTGTAAAGTCGCGCCAAGTACGCAGAAATACCACATGGAAGACGTCCACCGCGCAGGCGGCGTGCTGGGTATTCTGGGCGAGCTGGATCGCGCCGGGCTGATGAATCGCGATGTAAAAAACGTGCTGGGTCTGACGCTGCCGCAAACGCTGGAGCAGTACGACGTTATGGTCAGCCAGAATGAAGCGGTAAAACAGATGTTCCGTGCAGGCCCGGCGGGTATCCGCACGACGCAGGCGTTCTCGCAGGATTGCCGCTGGGATTCGCTGGATACCGACCGCGCCGAAGGCTGCATTCGCTCGCTGGAACATGCCTACAGCAAAGATGGCGGTCTGGCTGTGCTCTACGGTAACTTTGCTGAAAACGGCTGTATCGTAAAAACCGCAGGCGTGGATGACAGCATCCTGAAATTTACCGGCCCGGCGAAAGTCTATGAAAGCCAGGACGATGCGGTTGAGGCGATCCTCGGCGGTAAGGTGGTTGCCGGTGATGTGGTGGTTATTCGCTACGAAGGGCCTAAGGGTGGGCCTGGTATGCAGGAAATGCTCTATCCGACCACCTTCCTGAAATCGATGGGGCTGGGTAAAGCCTGTGCGCTGATCACCGATGGCCGTTTCTCCGGCGGCACGTCTGGCCTCTCTATCGGTCACGTCTCACCGGAAGCGGCCAGCGGCGGTAATATTGCCATCATCGAAGATGGCGACATGATTGCTATTGATATTCCAAACCGTGGTATTCAACTGCAACTGAGCGATGCGGAAATCGCCGCGCGCCGCGAAGCGCAGGAAGCCCGTGGTGATAAAGCCTGGACGCCGAAAGATCGTCAGCGTCCGGTCTCCTTTGCGCTGCGTGCTTATGCCAGCCTGGCGACCAGCGCCGATAAAGGCGCGGTACGCGATAAATCGAAGCTGGGAGGTTGATGATGGCCGAGTCGCAACCCCTGTCAGCCGCCCCGGAAGGGGCGGAGTATCTGCGTGCGGTACTCCGCGCGCCGGTATATGAAGCAGCGCAGGTGACGCCGCTGCAAAAAATGGAAAAACTCTCTTCGCGCCTCGACAACGTTATTCTCGTGAAGCGTGAAGACAGGCAGCCTGTACACAGCTTCAAGCTGCGCGGAGCCTACGCGATGATGGCGGGGCTCACCGAAGAACAAAAAGCCCACGGCGTTATCACCGCATCGGCGGGTAACCATGCTCAGGGCGTGGCGTTCTCCTCCGCGCGTTTGGGTGTGAAAGCATTGATTGTGATGCCGCTGGCGACCGCCGATATCAAAGTGGACGCGGTGCGTGGGTTTGGCGGGGAAGTGCTGCTGCACGGCGCGAACTTTGATGAAGCGAAAGCGAAAGCTATCGAGCTGGCGCAACAGCAGGGCTTCACCTGGGTTCCGCCGTTCGATCATCCGATGGTGATTGCCGGGCAGGGCACGCTGGCGCTGGAACTGCTCCAGCAGGATGCGCATCTCGACCGCGTATTCGTGCCGGTTGGCGGCGGTGGACTGGCGGCAGGCGTAGCGGTGCTCATCAAACAACTGATGCCGCAAATCAAAGTGATCGCCGTTGAAGCGGAAGATTCGGCCTGCCTGAAAGCGGCGCTGGATGCCGGTCATCCGGTGGATCTCCCGCGTGTGGGACTGTTTGCCGAAGGCGTGGCGGTTAAACGTATCGGCGATGAAACCTTCCGTCTGTGCCAGGAATATCTCGACGACATTATCACCGTCGACAGCGATGCGATTTGCGCAGCGATGAAAGATCTGTTCGAGGATGTGCGTGCGGTGGCGGAACCTTCCGGTGCGCTGGCGCTGGCGGGGATGAAAAAATACATCGCCCAACACAATATTCGCGGCGAACGCCTGGCGCATGTGCTTTCTGGCGCGAATGTGAACTTTCATGGTCTGCGCTATGTGTCTGAACGCTGCGAGCTGGGTGAACAGCGCGAAGCGCTGCTGGCGGTGACTATCCCGGAAGAGAAAGGCAGCTTCCTGAAGTTTTGTCAGCTGCTGGGCGGCCGTTCCGTTACTGAATTTAACTACCGTTTTGCCGACGCTCAAGATGCCTGCATTTTTGTCGGCGTCCGTCTGAGCCGTGGACTGGAAGAGCGCAAAGAGATTCTCGCGCTGCTGCATGAAGGCGGCTACAGCGTGGTGGATCTCTCCGACGACGAAATGGCGAAACTGCATGTGCGCTATATGGTTGGCGGACGCCCATCGAAACCGTTGCAGGAACGTCTGTACAGTTTCGAATTTCCAGAGTCGCCCGGCGCGCTGCTGAAGTTTCTGCACACGCTGGGAACGCACTGGAATATTTCGCTGTTCCACTATCGCAGCCACGGCACCGACTATGGTCGTGTGCTGGCGGCGTTCGAACTGGGCGAAAACGAGCCTGATTTCGAAACCCGGCTGAACGAGCTGGGCTATGAGTGCCACAACGAAAGCGATAACCCGGCATTCCGCTTTTTCCTGGCGGGTTAGGGTGTTCGGGAAAATGCCTGATGGCGCTGCGCTTATCAGGCCTACGTTCTTTTGAGCCGTAGGTCGGATAAGGCGCTTGCGCCGCCATCCGGCTAGTGGTTGGGCAGAATGTTCCAGAACGCATCAATAAGCGGCTCATGCAGCCGCTTTTTTTGTGCGCAAACGCCCAGCTCAAACGGCGTTTTCTCGTCGCTGCGCTCCAGGATCATCACGCGGTTACGCACGGGTTCAGGGCTATTTTCCAATACTACTTCCGGCAGCAGCGCCACGCCGCAGCCGAGCGCGACCATCGACACCATCGCTTCATGTCCACCGACCGTCGCGTATATCGACGGATTGCTGATTTTCTGACGGCGGAACCACAGCTCAATACGGCGACGCACCGGGCCTTGATCGGCCATGATAAACGGCACCGTTGACCAGTCGGGTTTATCCACTGAGACCTGATTTCGCACCGGGCAAGGCAATGCGGGAGCTATCAGCACCACCGCCAGATTCTCCAGCATTGAAAACGCGACCGCCCCGGGCAGGGTTTCCGGTTTACCGGCAATCGCCAGATCCGCCTCGCCCGTCACCACTTTTTCCATCGCATCGGCGGCATCGCCGGTGGTGAGTTTGATTTCCACAGAGGGATGCTCCGCCCGGAAACGGTCAAGAATGGGCGGCAGATGGCTATAAGCGGCGGTGACCGAGCAGAAGATATGCAGCTCGCCCGACAGCGACGGGCCTTGTTGGTCGATGGTGTGGCGTAACTGCTGATACTGCAACAGCGTTTGCTGGGCAAACGTTCGCAGCTCTTCTCCCGCTTCGGTGAGCGTGACGGTACGGTTATCGCGAATGAACAGCGGCTGGCCGAGATCCTCTTCGAGGCGTTGAATCTGCCGGGAGAGCGTGGAAGGGCTAACGTGCATTGCCCGCGCGCTGCGGCCAAAATGGCGACTTTCCGCCAGATGCAGGAAGGTTTTCAGATCGCGTAAATCCACTGGCTTTACTCCCGATGTCTACGTTGCAGAAATTGCAATGTGATGTTGTGAATATATCAATTTCCGCAATAAATTTCCTGTCATATAGTGAGTTCATTCTCTCTTGCACAGACACGGCAAGCGAACCGAACAATAAGCACGACACAACATCACGGAGTTACAGATATGGCTAACTACTTTAATACACTGAATCTGCGCCAGCAGTTGGCGCAACTGGGTAAATGTCGCTTTATGGGCCGCGATGAATTTGCCGATGGCGCGAGCTACCTTCAGGGTAAAAAAGTGGTCATCGTCGGCTGTGGCGCTCAGGGGCTGAACCAGGGCCTGAACATGCGTGACTCCGGTCTGGATATCGCCTACGCCCTGCGTAAAGAGGCGATTGCCGAGAAACGTGCTTCCTGGCGTAAAGCGACCGAAAACGGCTTCAAAGTGGGGACTTACGAAGAGCTGATCCCGCAGGCTGATCTGGTGGTTAACCTGACGCCGGACAAACAGCACTCCGACGTGGTGCGTTCCGTACAACCTCTGATGAAAGACGGCGCGGCGCTGGGTTACTCCCACGGTTTCAACATCGTGGAAGTGGGCGAGCAGATCCGCAAAGATATCACCGTGGTGATGGTGGCGCCGAAGTGCCCGGGTACTGAAGTCCGTGAAGAGTACAAACGTGGTTTCGGTGTACCGACGCTGATCGCCGTTCACCCGGAAAACGATCCGAAAGGCGAAGGGATGGCGATTGCTAAAGCATGGGCGGCGGCAACTGGCGGTCATCGTGCGGGCGTGCTGGAGTCCTCCTTCGTGGCGGAAGTGAAATCTGACCTGATGGGCGAGCAGACCATCCTGTGCGGTATGCTGCAAGCGGGTTCTCTGCTGTGCTTCGATAAGCTGGTGGAAGAAGGTACCGATCCGGCATATGCGGAAAAACTGATTCAGTACGGCTGGGAAACTATCACCGAAGCGCTGAAGCAGGGCGGCATTACGCTGATGATGGATCGTCTGTCCAATCCGGCAAAACTGCGTGCTTATGCGCTGTCTGAACAGCTGAAAACCATCATGGCGCCGCTGTTCCAGAAACACATGGACGACATCATCTCCGGTGAATTCTCCTCCGGTATGATGGCGGACTGGGCGAACGACGATAAGAAACTGCTGACCTGGCGTGAAGAGACCGGTAAAACCGCATTCGAAACCGCGCCGCAGTATGAAGGTAAAATCGGTGAGCAGGAGTACTTCGATAAAGGCGTACTGATGATCGCGATGGTGAAAGCGGGCGTTGAGCTGGCATTCGAAACCATGGTGGATTCCGGCATCATCGAAGAGTCTGCGTACTATGAGTCACTGCACGAACTGCCGCTGATCGCCAACACCATCGCCCGTAAGCGTCTGTATGAAATGAACGTGGTTATCTCTGATACCGCCGAGTACGGCAACTACCTGTTCTCTTACGCTTGTGTACCGTTGCTGAAAGCGTTCATGACTGAAATTCAACCGGGCGATCTGGGTAAAGCGATTGCTGAAGGTGCGGTTGACAACGCACAGCTGCGTGATGTGAACGAAGCGATTCGTGGCCACGCTATTGAGAAAGTGGGCCAGAAACTGCGTGGCTATATGACGGATATGAAACGCATTGCGGTAGCTGGTTAAACAGGTTGTCGGGTGGCGCTAACGCTTACCCGATCTACAAAAAGCCATTATTTCGTAGGCCGGGTAAGCGTTAGCGCCATCCGGCAAAAAAGCCCGGTGTTTATACTCACCGGGCTTTTTATTAGTTGCGATACAGCACCTTAATGATGTGGTATCCGAACTGAGTGTGCAGTGGGCCGGTTGGTTCCAGCACCGGGCAGGAGAAGACCACTTTGTCGAACGCCGGAACCATCTGGCCCTGACGAAACTCACCTAAGTCACCGCCTCTTTTGCCTGACGGGCAGATAGAGTGCTTTTTCGCCAGTTGGCCGAAGTCGGCGCCATTCTTGATTTGTTCCAGAAGATCCAGCGCCAGCTTCTCTTCTTTTACCAGGATATGCAGTGCTGCTGCGGTTTTCGCCATTATTTCGCTCTCATGTCTCAAAGGTTGCCCGCCACTTTATCATTCCTTGGGGTGTCGGACATATACTCTTCGCCATCGCAGGACAGATGTCCCGCCGGGTTTAATGAACCGGGAGATGAACGACACTTTTATCAGACATATTCCCTCTGCAACAGGACAGCCGTCCTGTCTTTCCATCTCAGGAGAGAGATAACATGAGCTCAATGAAAAACGCAGAATTTTCAGGCGACTGGCTGACAGGGCTAACCCAAATCGTACGCGATCCGCAGCTGTATGAGCTGCTCAAATATTGCCCTCTGGACATCATGCAGCGCTGGCGCGTTGAGGAAATACCTCGCGGAGCGCTGATTTGCCGTCAGGGCGACATTTGTCGGCAATTCTCGCTGATTGTTTCCGGTGAGGTGGATGTCTTTTACGAAGCTGAAGACGGGCGCCGTTATCGGCAGGCACATTACCGCAAAGGCGACATGCTGGGCGAGCTGGAGATTTTTGAGTCGCGGCATTACATCTGTTCGGTGATGGCGGTTGGTAGCGTTCAGTTGTTAAGCCTGCCGCAGGCGGATTTTCATCGCTGGCTGGCGCTGGATAACCATTTTAACCAGCGGATGCTGCGCTTTTTCAGCCAGCAATATTATCAGTTGTCGAAAAAGGCCAGCAGCGACAATTTGTACTCGCTGTATCAACGGGTTTGCCAGGCATTATGGCAGCGATATCAACATGATGAATCGACCACGATTTTGCTGGATAAACAAAATCTCAGTCAGGAATTTGCGGCGACGACGCGCAGTATCAACCGTATTTTGCACGATCTGAAATCGCTGAAAATTATTGATACCGACGGTGAGCGGATCGTCTTATTAGCCCCTGAAAAACTGAAACAGGAGGCGGAGATCTGAGTCCCTCAGCACAGTAAGGAGACAGAAGATGCAACCCCATATTCGATTAAGCAATAGCATGACCGGTGCGCGGTATGCGCTATTGCCCGGCGATCCCGAGCGGGTGGACAGGATCGCCCACTTTCTTGATAACCCTGAGATACTGGGGCAAAACCGGGAATTTCGGGCGGCGCGCGGCACATATAAAGGGATTGAGATTCTGGTGCTGTCGACGGGAATCGGCGGGCCATCAACGGCCATTGCCATTGAAGAGTTACGGCAGATTGGCGTGGACACGCTGATTCGCATCGGTAGCTGTGGGGCATTGCAGGATACGCTGGCGCTGGGTGATCTGATTATCGCCAACGGTGCGGTCGCCGATGACGGCACCAGCAAAACCTACGCGCCAGCCTGCTATCCGGCCTGCGCAGACCCGCAGCTTATCGCCACGTTGATCCAGCAGGCGAAGCAGATGAACATTCCTGCGATTTGCGGGCTGGTGCGCAGCCACGACAGCTTTTATACCGATCGTGAAGCTGAACTGGATGCGGAATGGTCAGCGCGCGGCATTCTCGGGGCGGATATGGAAACGGCGGCGCTGATGGTGGTCGGCGCATTACGTGGGCTGCGTACGGCGTCGTTGCTGAACGTGGTCGTTGCCCACAACGGCTGTCTGGACAGCAGTATTAATGATTATGTTCAACAGGAAACGCTGTGCCTGCGGGGTGAAGAACGTCAGATTTCCCTGGCGCTACAGGCCATTTATTTCGATAGCCAGCAAGGAGAGCAGTGATGGACTTTTTCAGTATTAACAACGTGATGGTCAACATTCCTCTCGGCGAAGGCGGGTATGCGCTGTCGTGGATTGAGGCTATCGGCACGGTCTTTGGTTTATTGTGCATCTGGTGCGCCAGCCGGGAAAAAATCATCAATTACCTGTTTGGTCTGATTAACGTCACCCTGTTTGCCGCGATCTTTTTCCAGATTCAGCTATATGCCAGCCTGCTGCTTCAGGTGTTCTTCTTTGCCGCCAATATCTATGGCTGGTATGCGTGGAGCCGTCAGAATGAGGCGCAAGAGGCAGCGCTGAAGGTGCGCTGGCTCTCCCGCCAGCAAACGCTGGTGCTGAGTGGTGTGTGTATTGTCGCCATCCTGCTGATGACGCGGTTTATCGACCCGGTGTTCGCCATGCTGACCCATATTATGCTCGGGATGCTGCAAACGGTAGGAGTTCAGGTGGCGATGCCAGAGCTACAGCCAGACGCGTTCCCGTTCTGGGATTCCACCATGCTGGTGTTGTCGATCGCGGCGATGGTGCTGATGACCCGCAAATATGTGGAAAACTGGCTGCTGTGGGTGCTTATCGACGTCATTAGCGTGGTGATTTACGCGGTACAGGGTGTCTATGCGATGTCGCTGGAGTATATCCTGCTAACGGCGATTGCGATTATGGGATCGTACAGCTGGGTCCTGAGCGCAAAACGCAACGGCTATACGCCGCTTGCCGCCAGCGCCTCCTGATTAACGCTTTCCAGGCTGTCTGAAAGGGCAGCCTGTTACTCCCTCGGCCCTGCTTTCTGCTACAATCCTTCCCCCGTTCGAAGATTGAGCAATATTCCCATGCGTTTAAACCCCGGCCAACAACACGCTGTCGAATTCGTCACCGGCCCCTGCCTGGTACTGGCGGGCGCGGGTTCTGGTAAGACACGCGTTATTACCAATAAAATCGCCCATCTGATTCGTGGTTGCGGCTATCAGGCGCGCCATATTGCGGCAGTGACCTTTACCAATAAAGCGGCACGTGAAATGAAAGAGCGTGTCGGGCAAACGCTGGGGCGTAAAGAGGCGCGCGGGCTGATGATCTCCACTTTCCATACGTTGGGGCTGGATATCATCAAACGTGAATATGCGGCGTTGGGGATGAAATCGAACTTTTCGCTGTTTGACGATACCGATCAGGTCGCATTGCTGAAAGAGCTGACTGACGGTCTGATTGAAGATGACAAAGTTATCTTGCAACAGCTGATCTCGACGATCTCTAACTGGAAAAACGATCTGATGACGCCCGCTCAGGCGGCGGCAAGCGCAAAAGGGGAGCGCGACCGTATCTTCGCTCACTGTTATGGTCTGTACGATGCACATCTGAAGGCCTGCAATGTGCTCGATTTTGACGACCTGATTCTATTGCCGACGCTGCTGCTACAGCGTAATGAAGAGGTGCGTGAGCGCTGGCAGAACAGGATTCGCTATCTGCTGGTGGATGAATACCAGGATACCAACACCAGTCAGTATGAACTGGTGAAGCTGCTGGTAGGAAGCCGCGCGCGCTTTACGGTGGTGGGTGATGATGACCAGTCGATCTACTCCTGGCGCGGCGCGCGTCCGCAAAACCTGGTGTTGTTGAGTAAGGATTTCCCGGCGCTACAGGTGATCAAGCTGGAGCAGAACTATCGTTCCTCCGGGCGCATTCTGAAAGCGGCGAATATCCTGATTGCCAATAACCCTCACGTCTTTGAAAAACGCCTCTTTTCTGAACTGGGCTATGGCGCGGAACTCAAGGTTCTGAGCGCGAACAATGAAGAGCACGAGGCCGAACGCGTCACCGGCGAGCTGATTGCTCATCACTTTGTGAATAAGACTGAATACAAGGATTACGCCATTCTGTATCGCGGGAACCACCAGTCGCGGGTGTTTGAAAAATTCCTTATGCAGAACCGTATTCCCTACAAAATTTCTGGCGGCACGTCGTTCTTCTCCCGCCCGGAGATTAAAGACCTGCTGGCCTATCTGCG
This sequence comes from Citrobacter sp. CK181, assembly GCF_030333595.1. Taxonomy (NCBI): domain Bacteria; kingdom Pseudomonadati; phylum Pseudomonadota; class Gammaproteobacteria; order Enterobacterales; family Enterobacteriaceae; genus Citrobacter; species Citrobacter sp. CK181. The sequence goes on from NZ_JAOWFN010000010.1 coordinate 16,706, forward strand.
CGTACTGACCAACCCGGATGATGACAGCGCTTTCCTGCGGATTGTGAATACGCCAAAACGAGAAATCGGCCCGGCTACGCTGCAAAAGCTGGGCGAATGGGCGATGACGCGCAACAAGAGTCTGTTTACCGCCAGTTTTGATGTGGGGCTGAACCAGACGCTGACCGGGCGCGGCTATGATTCACTGACCCGCTTCACCCATTGGCTGGGGGAAATTCAGCGTCTGGCGGAGCGTGAGCCGATTGCCGCCGTGCGCGATCTCATCCACGGTATTGATTACGAATCCTGGTTGTATGAGACCTCGCCGAGCCCAAAAGCGGCGGAAATGCGCATGAAGAACGTCAACCAGCTGTTTAGCTGGATGACCGAAATGCTTGAAGGTAACGAACTTGACGAACCCATGACGCTCACCCAGGTGGTGACGCGCTTTACGCTACGCGACATGATGGAGCGTGGCGAAAGTGAAGAAGAGTTGGATCAGGTACAGCTCATGACGCTGCATGCCTCGAAAGGGCTGGAGTTTCCGTACGTGTTTATGGTGGGAATGGAAGAAGGATTCCTGCCGCACCAGAGCAGCATTGACGAAGACAATATCGATGAGGAGCGCCGTCTGGCCTATGTGGGGATCACCCGCGCGCAGAAAGAGCTGATCTTCACGCTGTGCAAAGAGCGTCGTCAGTACGGCGAACTGGTGCGCCCGGAACCAAGCCGCTTTTTGCTGGAACTGCCGCAGGACGATCTTATCTGGGAGCAGGAGCGTAAAGTGGTAACGGCCGAGGAGCGGATGCAGAAAGGGCAGGCCAGCATAGCCAATATCCGCGCCATGATGGCGAAAGCAAAAGCGAAGTAGGTATTTTCCAGGCCGGATAAGCGTAAGCGCCATCCGGCTGCCAGCATCTAATGAACGTCCAAAGGCCAGTGGACATAGCTTTGCCACTGGCTTTCCTGCTCGATCAACTCTTTACCCAGCGGGTGATGCTCCAGCCACCCTTGCGGCAAGGTTAACGTCAGATTCTCATCCTGCGCCTGCAACGTAATCTGTGGCACCAGATCGTCACGGCGACGGCTGGCAAAAATGATCGCCAGACGCAACAGGCGACAAAGATGTTCAGCGACGCGCGGCGGCACCGCATTCTGCTGGTGGAGGGAAGAGAGGTCGATCGGGTTGGTCTGATTTAACAGCAGGGTGGCTAACAGCTTCTTTTGCGCGGGGGTGAATCCCGGTAAATCCAGATTACGCACCAGATAAGCCGCGTGCTGCGGCGCCTGTTTAAAATCAACGCTCAGGCCGATTTCATGCAGCTGACAGGCACTGGTCAGGAGTTCGCGACTGATCGGCTCAAGATGCCACTTATCTTCCACCTGATCGAGAAAGTTTACCGCCAGATCCGCTACGCGATGCGCCTGTTCGGTATCGACCATAAATCGACGCTGAATGTTACGCAGCGTGCGGCTGCGAATATCCTGATCCACCGCCAGATGCAGCATGCCATACACCAACCCTTCGCGCAGCGCTCCGCCCGCAAGCGTCATACACTGGATGTCCAGTTCGGTGAAAATCGCGATCAGAATGGCCAGACCGCTGGGGAATACCAGCGCGCGTTCCAGCGTTAACCCTTCAATTTCCAACTCTTCCAGACGGCCGCAATGAATTGCGCGTTGCTTCAGCTGTTGAAGTTTCGCCAATGTGATGCGCTCATCCATGCCCTGCGCCATCATGATTTCCTGCAACGCCTGGACGGTGCCAGACGCGCCTACGCAGACTTTCCAGCCATGCTTGCGTAGCTCATCGGCGACCGGACGTAGCACTTCACGCGCGGCTTTTTCCGCTTCATCGAAGTTTTCTTGCGCCAGATTGCGATCGGTAAAGTAGCGTTCAAGCCAGGTGACGCAGCCCATTGACAGGCTAAACAGAGAGGTGGTTTGTGCGCCGGTTCCGGTGACCAGTTCGGTGCTGGCGCCGCCAATATCGACCACCAGACGCTGATCGGCGCCGCCGGTGGTATGGGCAACACCCTGATAAATCAGCCGCGCTTCTTCTTCGCCGCTAATGACCTGGACAGGACAACCGAGGATCTCCTGCGCTTTGGCGATAAACTCGCCCGCATTGACGGCGAGACGCAGCGTTGCCGTGGCGACGACGCAGATTTGCGGTTGAGGAATATCCTGTAGGCGTTCAGCGAAAAGGCGCAGGCATTGCCAGCCGCGCTCCATCGCTTCAGCGGAAAGCGAATTATCACTGTTCAGGCCCGCAGCCAGACGCACCTTGCGCTTAATTCGCGTGAGCGTCTGGATGCTTCCAGCCACCTCGCGTACAACCAGCATATGAAAACTATTGGAACCGAGATCAATTGCGGCATATAGCGAAGTGGAAGTGAGCATATATTACGTTAACCTGAACGACGACGATTACGCGGCGCGCCGGTGCGACGCGGTCCATTGCCTGGGCGCGAGCGCGTCAGGCGCAACGGCTTCGGCAAATTGGTCATCAGCGCTTCCGGGTTATATTTGCTGACCGGGATAGAGTGACCAATATAAGCCTCAATGGCAGGCAGGTTCAGCGCGTACTCTTCACAGGCCAGGCTGATAGAGTGACCGCTCGCTCCTGCGCGACCCGTACGTCCGATACGGTGAACGTAGTCTTCGCAGTCATCCGGCAGGTCATAGTTAAAGACGTGCGTTACGGCCGGAATGTGCAGACCGCGCGCGGCAACGTCGGTTGCGACGAGGATATCGAGATCGCCACGGGTAAACTCGTCGAGAATACGCAGACGTTTTTTCTGCGCAACGTCGCCGGTCAACAGGCCGACACGATGACCGTCAGCTGCCAGATGCCCCCAGATGTCTTCGCAGCGGTGCTTGGTATTGGCGAAAACAATGGCGCGATCCGGCCACTCTTCTTCGATCAGCGTTTGCAGCAAACGCATCTTCTCTTCGTTAGAAGGGTAGAAGAGCTCTTCTTTAATACGGTGGCCTGTCTTTTGTTCCGGCTCCACTTCAACATATTCGGCGTTGTTCATCTGCTCGAACGCCAGTTCGCGAACACGGTAAGAGAGGGTTGCGGAGAACAGCATGTTCAGACGCTGATTGGCCGGCGGCATGCGGCGGAACAGCCAGCGGATGTCTTTAATAAAGCCCAGATCGTACATGCGATCGGCTTCATCCAATACGACGACCTGAATGGCGCCGAGGTTAATGTGGTTTTGTTTCGCGTAGTCGATCAGACGACCCGTGGTGCCGATCAGAATGTCGACGCCGCTTTCCAGCACTTTCAGCTGTTTGTCGTAGCCGTCACCGCCGTAGGCCAGGCCTAATTTCAGGCCGGTGGTCTGCGCCAGCGGTTCCGCATCGGCGTGGATCTGCACGGCCAACTCACGCGTCGGCGCCATAATTAAGGCGCGCGGCTGGTTCACCTTGCGATCGTCAATCGCGGGATGAGAGAGAAGATAATGAAACGAAGACGTCAGGAACGCCATCGTTTTCCCGGTTCCGGTTTGCGCCTGCCCTGCGACATCACGACCCGCCAGCGTTAGCGGGAGGGCCAATGCCTGAATGGGCGTACAATTATGAAACCCTTTATTTTCAAGGGCTTCTATCACCTTTGGGTGCAGGGCGAAGTCGGAAAACTTCTGTTCTGTTAAATGTGTTTTGCTCATAGTGTGGTAGAATATCAGCTTACTATTGCTTTACGAAAGCGTATCCGGTGAAATAAAGTCAACCTTTAGTTGGTTAATGCGACATCAACACGTCGTTGATGAAGGCGAAACCAACACACCAGGCTTATTCCTGTGGAGTTATTATGAGCGATAAAATTATTCACCTGACTGACGACAGTTTTGACACGGATGTACTCAAAGCGGACGGGGCTATCCTCGTTGATTTCTGGGCAGAGTGGTGCGGACCGTGCAAAATGATCGCCCCGATTCTGGATGAAATCGCTGACGAATATCAGGGCAAATTGACGGTTGCTAAACTGAACATCGACCAAAACCCAGGCACCGCGCCGAAGTATGGTATCCGTGGCATCCCGACCCTGCTGTTGTTCAAAAACGGTGAAGTCGCAGCAACCAAAGTGGGCGCACTGTCCAAAGGTCAGCTGAAAGAGTTCCTCGACGCCAACCTGGCGTAAGACGGAAGTTTCATGTTCGGGTGACCAGCATCCTAAATTATTCGGATGACTGGACGCCCGGCTTGAGTCGTGCTAACTTAGTGTTGACTTCGTATTAAACATACCTTATTAAGTTTGAGTCTTGTTTTTTCCAACGCTTCCCGTTTTTTCTCGCGCGAGAAGTGAACAGATTCCTGGCTTGTCACTCAATCCGTCTTGTCGTTTCAGTTCTGTGTACTTTCCTGTGACCAGACAGCGAACAGACATGAGTTGGTGGCCGTAAACAGGCATGGATGATCCTGCCATACCATTCACAACATTAAGTTCGAGATTTACCCCAAGTTTAAGAACTCACACCATTATGAATCTTACCGAATTAAAGAATACGCCGGTTTCTGAGCTGATCACTCTCGGCGAAAATATGGGGCTGGAAAACCTGGCTCGTATGCGCAAGCAGGACATTATTTTTGCCATCCTGAAGCAGCACGCAAAGAGTGGCGAAGATATCTTTGGTGACGGTGTGCTGGAGATATTGCAGGATGGATTTGGTTTCCTCCGCTCTGCAGACAGCTCCTACCTCGCCGGTCCTGATGACATCTACGTTTCTCCCAGCCAAATCCGCCGTTTCAACCTCCGCACTGGTGACACCATTTCTGGTAAGATTCGCCCGCCAAAAGAAGGCGAACGTTACTTTGCGCTGTTGAAAGTTAACGAAGTTAACTACGACAAACCTGAAAACGCCCGTAATAAAATCCTCTTTGAGAACTTAACGCCGCTGCACGCGAACTCACGTCTGCGTATGGAACGTGGTAACGGTTCTACTGAAGATTTAACGGCTCGCGTACTGGATCTGGCTTCCCCGATTGGCCGTGGTCAGCGTGGTCTGATCGTCGCACCGCCGAAAGCGGGTAAAACTATGCTGTTGCAGAACATCGCGCAGAGCATTGCTTACAACCATCCTGACTGCGTACTGATGGTGCTGCTGATCGACGAACGTCCAGAAGAAGTGACCGAAATGCAGCGTCTGGTAAAAGGTGAAGTGGTTGCTTCCACCTTCGACGAACCGGCATCCCGTCACGTTCAGGTTGCTGAAATGGTAATCGAGAAGGCGAAGCGTCTGGTTGAACACAAAAAAGACGTCATCATTCTGCTCGATTCCATCACTCGTCTGGCTCGCGCCTACAACACCGTGGTTCCGGCTTCCGGTAAAGTCCTGACCGGTGGTGTGGACGCCAACGCCCTGCACCGTCCGAAGCGTTTCTTCGGCGCGGCGCGTAACGTGGAAGAGGGCGGCAGCCTGACCATTATCGCAACGGCGCTGATCGACACCGGTTCTAAGATGGATGAAGTGATCTACGAAGAGTTTAAAGGCACCGGTAACATGGAGCTGCACCTCTCCCGTAAGATCGCTGAAAAACGCGTCTTCCCGGCTATCGACTACAACCGTTCCGGTACGCGTAAAGAAGAGCTGCTCACCACTCAGGAAGAGCTACAGAAAATGTGGATCCTGCGCAAAATCATCCATCCGATGGGTGAAATCGACGCGATGGAATTCCTCATTAACAAGCTGGCAATGACCAAGACCAACGACGACTTCTTTGACATGATGAAGCGCTCGTAAGTCCGGCTGATACCGAAAACGCCACGTTTTTACGTGGCGTTTTTCTTTTGCGATTTATCTGATCTGTTAGTCAAATAAACAAGTCATCATCACATTCATTATGTGGAATTGCTGTGGGCTGTATAAACTACGAGTGGTCGAAAGTGTAATGTTCTGAATGCTCTCTTCTAGAGACAGACGTAACGCATTATACTTTAAGGAAATGATATATGCTGAGAGCACATACACTGTGAATTTACTCGCTGCTTTATCTGAGCTAATCAGTATTTTTTTATTCACAACCATTTTTATTTTTCTTGCGCGAAAAGTAGCCATCAAGATAGGTTTAGTGGATAAACCCAATTTTCGTAAACGGCACCAGGGGGTGGTTCCTTTGGTTGGCGGGATTTCTGTGTTCGCAGGAATCAGCTTTATGTTTGCTCTCTCGGATTACTATATTCCGCACGCATCGTTATACCTTTTTTCTGCTGGTGTGCTGGTTTTGGTCGGCGCATTGGATGATCGTTTTGACATTAGCGTGAAAATTCGCGCTGTGGTACAGGCCGCTATTGCTGTTGTCATGATGGTGATAGGGAAACTCCATCTCAGTAGCCTGGGGTATATTTTCGGTCCCTGGGAATTGGTGCTCGGCCCCTTTGGCTATTTCCTCACGCTCTTTGCCGTCTGGGCGGCGATCAATGCTTTCAATATGGTTGATGGTATTGATGGCTTACTTGGCGGGCTGTCCAGCGTCTCATTTGCCGCAATGGGGCTGATTCTGTGGTTTGATGGGCAGACGAGTCTGGCGGTATGGTGTTTCGCCATGATCGCCGCGATTCTGCCCTATATCATGTTAAACCTTGGTGTTCTGGGGCGTCGTTATAAAGTCTTTATGGGCGATGCGGGCAGTACGCTGATTGGCTTCACGGTTATCTGGATCCTGCTGGAAACCACGCAGGGTAAAACGCATCCTATCAGCCCGGTTACTGCGCTGTGGATTATTGCGATTCCATTAATGGACATGGTGGCGATTATGTATCGTCGCCTGCGTAAGGGCATGAGCCCCTTTTCTCCCGATCGCCAGCATATTCATCATTTGATCATGCGTGCAGGGTTTACTTCCCGACAGGCATTTGTTCTCATTACGCTCGCCGCTGCGATTCTGGCTTCCATTGGCGTTGCCGCAGAATATTCCCATTTTGTTCCAGAATGGGTCATGTTGGTGCTCTTTTTGCTAGCATTCTTCCTTTACGGTTACTGCATTAAGCGTGCCTGGAAGGTGGCGCGATTTATTAAGCGCGTGAAGCGCAGACTACGCAGAAACCGTGATAACAATCCAACGATAACCAAGTAAATTGAGGATGCGATGACACAACCATTACCGGGGGCACACGCCGTGAGCGCTGAAAATGAACTGGATATTCGTGGGTTGTTTCGTACCTTGTGGGCTGGGAAGCTATGGATTGTGGGAACAGGGCTGGCTTTTGCGCTGATTGCGTTAGCGTATACGTTTTTTGCCCGTCAGGAGTGGAGCGCAACGGCGATTTCCGACCGCCCCACCGTCAATATGCTGGGCGGCTATTACTCCCAACAGCAGTTTTTGCGCAACCTTGATATCAAAGCCAGCCTCGCGCCGGCCGATCAGCCTTCGGTAATGGATGAAGCGTATAAAGAGTTCGTCATGCAACTGGCGTCCTGGGATACGCGTCGCGATTTCTGGCTACAGACCGATTATTACAAGCAGCGCATGGTCGGCAACAGCAAAGCCGATGCCGCGATGCTGGATGAAATGATCAATAACATTCAGTTCACGCCAGGCGATTTCACTCGCAACACCAATGATAGCGTGAAGCTGATTGCGGAAACGGCGCCCGATGCCAACAACCTGCTTCGCCAGTATGTGGCGTTTGCCAGCCAGCGTGCGGCGAGCCATCTGAATGATGAGTTAAAAGGCGCATGGGCCGCGCGGACTATCCAGATGAAAGCGCAGGTTAAACGCCAGGAAGAGGTGGCAAAAAGCATTTTCTCTCGTCGTGTTCATAGCATTGAACAGGCGCTCAAAATTGCCGAGCAGCATAATATTTCTCGTACGGCTACCGATGTTCCTGCCGATGAATTACCCGACTCTGAGCTGTTTTTGCTTGGCCGCCCTATGCTACAAGCGCGTCTTGAAAACCTTCAGGCTGTCGGTCCGGCATTCGATCTGGACTATGATCAAAACCGGGCCATGTTGAACACGCTGAACGTGGGGCCGACGCTGGACCCGCGTTTCCAGACCTATCGTTATTTGCGCACGCCGGAAGAACCGGTAAAACGCGATAGCCCGCGCCGTGCTTTCCTGATGGTTATGTGGGGCATTGTTGGGGCGCTGATCGGGGCTGGCGTCGCATTAACCCGCCGTCGAGCGATTTAGCAACATCTCAGCAGTGAGGGGTTAGGCCCTCACTGCCTATTCGAAGAGAATCGATGTGAAAGTACTGACTGTATTTGGCACGCGACCGGAGGCCATTAAGATGGCGCCTCTGGTTCATGCGCTGGCAAAGGACCCTCATTTTGAGGCAAAAGTCTGCGTTACTGCGCAGCATCGGGAGATGCTCGATCAGGTTTTGAATCTCTTTTCTATTGTGCCTGACTACGATCTCAATATTATGCAGCCGGGTCAGGGGCTGACAGAGATTACCTGTCGAATCCTGGAAGGATTAAAACCGATTCTTGCCGATTTTAAACCTGATGTCGTATTGGTGCATGGCGATACGACAACCACTCTCGCCACCAGTCTGGCGGCTTTCTACCAGCGTATTCCTGTCGGTCATGTAGAGGCCGGGCTGCGAACCGGCGATCTCTACTCCCCCTGGCCTGAAGAGGCGAACCGCACCTTGACCGGTCGCCTGGCGATGTACCATTTTGCGCCGACGGAAAATTCACGGCAGAATTTACTGCGGGAACAGATCCCTGATAACCACATCTTTGTCACCGGCAATACCGTGATTGATGCGCTGATCTGGGTGCGCGATCGCGTACTGGCCAGCGATACGCTACGCGCCGAACTGGCAAAGCGGTATCCTTTCCTGTGTGACGATAAAAAAATGATCCTGGTGACCGGACATCGCCGTGAGAGCTTTGGCCGGGGGTTTGAGCAAATCTGTCATGCGCTGGCGGAGATAGCCGCTACTAATCAGGATGTACAAATTGTGTATCCGGTTCACCTGAATCCCAACGTCAGCGAACCGGTTAACCGCATCCTGGGTCATGTTGAAAATGTGATACTGATTGAGCCGCAGGATTACCTGCCGTTTGTCTGGCTGATGAACCACGCCTGGCTGATCCTTACCGATTCCGGCGGGATTCAGGAAGAGGCGCCGTCATTAGGCAAACCGGTGTTGGTTATGCGCGAAATAACGGAACGGCCAGAAGCCGTTACCGCTGGCACGGTGCGTCTGGTGGGAACCGATTCACACCGTATTGTGGAAGAAGTCACACGTTTGCTGCACGACGAAAATGAATATCAAACCATGAGCCGCGCCCATAATCCTTATGGCGACGGACAGGCGTGCGGCCGCATTTTACACGCGTTAAAAAATAATCGGGTATCGCTATGAGTTTTACGACCATTTCTGTTATTGGGCTGGGATACATCGGGTTGCCGACGGCTGCGGCCTTTGCTTCTCGCCAAAAGCACGTTATTGGCGTGGATATCAATCAGCAGGCGGTGGACACCATCAACCGTGGAGCCATCCATATTGTTGAGCCGGATCTGGATAGCGTCGTGAAAACTGCGGTTGAAGGAGGATTCCTCCGGGCAACGACAACGCCGGTAGCAGCCGACGCGTACTTGATCGCCGTGCCGACGCCGTTCAAGGGCGATCACGACCCCGATATGGTTTATGTCGAAGCGGCCGCGAAATCTATTGCTCCCGTATTGAAAAAAGGCGCGCTGGTCATCCTCGAATCCACCTCGCCGGTGGGCGCGACAGAACAAATGGCCGCATGGCTGGCGGAAATGCGCCCGGATCTGACTTTCCCGCAGCAGGCGGGGGAACAGGCTGATGTGAACATTGCCTACTGCCCGGAGCGCGTATTGCCAGGTCAGGTCATGGTGGAGCTCATCAAGAATGATCGCGTGATTGGCGGCATGACGCCGGTATGTTCCGCGCGTGCCAGCGAGTTGTACAAGATTTTCCTTGAAGGCGAGTGTGTGGTGACTAATTCCCGCACCGCCGAAATGTGTAAGCTCACGGAAAACAGCTTCCGTGACGTCAATATCGCCTTTGCGAACGAGCTGTCGCTGATTTGCGCCGATCAGGGGATTAACGTCTGGGAACTGATTCGTCTGGCGAATCGTCATCCACGCGTGAATATTCTCCAGCCTGGGCCGGGCGTGGGCGGCCACTGCATCGCCGTCGATCCGTGGTTTATCGTGGCGCAAAACCCGCAGCAGGCGCGACTGATCCGTACCGCGCGTGAAGTGAACGACGGTAAACCACACTGGGTAGTGGCGCAGGTGAAAGCCGCAGTGGCGGATTGCCTGACGGCAACGAATAAGCGCGCCAGCGACATCAAAATCGCCTGCTTTGGTCTGGCGTTTAAACCGAATATTGACGATCTGCGTGAAAGCCCGGCGATGGGCATTGCGCAGGAGATTGCGCAATGGCATGCCGGTGAAACGCTGGTGGTAGAGCCTAATATTCATCAGTTGCCGAAAAAACTGGAAGGTCGCTGCACGTTAGCCACGCTGGAAAATGCGCTGGCGGAAGCGGATGTGCTGGTCATGCTGGTTGACCATCATCCGTTTAAAGCGATTAACGGCGACGCCGTGCGGCAACGCTACATTGTGGATACGAAAGGAGTCTGGCGCTGATGAAACGGATTCTGGTCACTGGCGGCGCGGGATTTATCGGCTCTGCCGTTGTGCGCCACATCATTGATGAAACCCCCGACGCCGTAGTGGTGGTGGATAAGCTCACCTACGCCGGAAACCTGATGTCGCTGGCGCCAGTTGCACAGCATGAGCGCTTTGCCTTTGAGAGAGTGGATATCTGCGATCGGGCATCGCTGGATCGCGTTTTTCAGCAGTACCAGCCGGATTACGTGATGCATCTGGCGGCGGAAAGCCATGTTGACCGGTCTATCGACGGCCCGGCTGCGTTTATTGAAACCAATATCGTGGGAACCTACACGCTGCTGGAAGCGGCCCGGACTTACTGGGCGACGCTCAATGATGAGAAAAAATCGGCGTTTCGTTTCCACCATATCTCCACTGACGAGGTGTATGGCGATCTGCATTCCACGGATGATTTCTTTACTGAGACCACGCCGTATGCGCCGAGCAGTCCTTATTCCGCCTCGAAAGCCAGCAGCGATCACCTGGTGCGCGCGTGGTTGCGTACCTATGGTCTGCCGACGCTGGTCACTAACTGTTCCAATAATTACGGCCCTTACCACTTCCCGGAAAAGCTGATCCCATTGATGATCCTGAACGCGCTGGCGGGTAAACCGCTGCCGGTGTATGGCAATGGACAACAGATCCGCGACTGGCTGTACGTTGAAGATCACGCCAGGGCGCTGTATCGCGTGCTGACGGCGGGCGAAGTGGGGGAGACATATAACATTGGCGGCCATAATGAGCGCAAGAATCTGGAGGTTGTGGAAACGATTTGCGATCTGCTGGAAGAGCTTGCGCCACAAAAACCGCAGGGCGTGGCGCATTATCGCTCCCTGATCGCTTTTGTGGATGACCGTCCAGGCCATGATTTACGCTATGCCATCGACGCAGCGAAAATTGCGCGTGAACTCGGCTGGACGCCGCAGGAAACCTTTGAAAGCGGAATGCGGAAAACCGTGCAGTGGTATCTGGCGAATGAGGCCTGGTGGAAGCCCGTGCAGGATGGCAGCTATCAGGGTGAACGTTTAGGTCTGAAGGGCTAAACCCGGAGGAGGAACGCATGAAAGGTATCATTCTGGCGGGCGGCTCTGGCACCCGCCTGCATCCGATTACGCGCGGCGTGTCAAAGCAGCTTCTGCCGATTTATGACAAGCCGATGATCTACTATCCGCTGTCGGTACTGATGCTGGCGGGTATCCGGGAAATCCTGATTATCACCACACCGGAAGATAAGCACTATTTTCAGCGTCTGCTGGGCGATGGTTCGGAGTTTGGCATTGAGTTGCAGTATGCCGAACAACCCAGCCCGGATGGGCTGGCGCAGGCCTTTATCATTGGTGAAACATTCCTTAACGGCGAGCCGTCCTGTCTTGTACTGGGCGACAATATCTTCTTCGGTCAGGGGTTCAGCCCGAAGTTGCGTCATGTGGCGGCGCAAACCGAAGGGGCGACCGTTTTTGGTTATCAGGTTATGGACCCGGAACGTTTTGGCGTCGTGGAGTTCGACGACAATTTTCGCGCGGTCTCGCTGGAAGAAAAGCCGAAACAGCCGAAATCAAACTGGGCGGTGACCGGTCTCTATTTTTACGACAGCAAGGTAGTAGAGTACGCGAAGCGCGTGAAGCCTTCCGAGCGCGGTGAGCTGGAGATTACGTCCATTAATCAGATGTACCTTAATGACGGCAAGCTGACGGTTGAGTTGCTCGGTCGTGGCTTTGCGTGGCTGGATACCGGCACCCATGACAGCCTGATTGAAGCGAGCACGTTTGTGCAGACGGTTGAAAAACGCCAGGGCTTCAAAATTGCCTGTCTGGAAGAGATCGCCTGGCGTAACGGCTGGCTGGATGACGAGGGCGTAAAACGCGCCGCCAGTTCTTTAGCGAAAACCGGCTATGGCCAATATTTACTGGAGCTACTCCGTGCCCGTCCGCGCCAGTATTGAACCATTAACGTGGGAAAATACGTTCTTTGGCGTCAATAGCGCTATTGTTCGCGTGAACCCTGCCGCGCCGGTGTTAACGCCAGAGGCATTGCAACCCTGGTCGCGCGTGCAGGCGAAAATTTCTGCTGCGCGTACGGATGAATTAGATGCGCTGCAACAGTTGGGGTTTTCGCTGGTAGAAGGCGAAGTCGACTTCAGCCTGCCGGTCGCTGGCGTTGAACGTATTTCTGGCGTGGAAATTGCACAAATTGCCGATATTCCCGCGTTACGTCAACAGGCGTCCGCCGCGTTTGCGCAAAGCCGTTTCCGCGCACCGTGGTATGCGCCGGACGCCAGCGCCCGTTTTTATGCTCAGTGGATTGAAAATGCCGTGCGCGGCACCTTCGATCACCTGTGTCTGGTTATCCGGGCGGCGAATAACGATATTCGCGGGTTTGTCTCGCTGCGCGAACTGAACGACACCGATGCGCGCATCGGCCTGTTGGCCGGGCGTGGCGCAGGGGCAGAATTAATGCAGGCGGCGCTCGAGTGGGCGCAGTCTCGCGGAAAGACAACATTGCGGGTGGCGACCCAGATGGGCAACACCGCCGCGCTTAAACGTTATATACAGAGCGGTGGCAACGTAGAAAGCACCGCGTACTGGTTATACAGGTGACAAAATGATTCCATTTAACGCGCCGCCGGTGGTGGGAACCGAACTCGATTACATGCAGTCAGCGCTGGGAAGCGGCAAGCTTTGCGGAGATGGCGGCTTTACGCGCCGTTGCCAGCAGTGGCTGGAGCAACGTTTTGGCAGCGCTAAAGTGTTGCTGACGCCATCCTGTACGGCGTCACTTGAAATGGCGGCATTGCTGCTGGACATCCAGCCGGGCGATGAAGTCATTATGCCAAGCTACACCTTCGTTTCTACCGCCAACGCCTTTGTGCTGCGCGGGGCGAAAATCATTTTTGTCGATATCCGCCCGGATACCATGAACATTGATGAAACGCTGATTGAAGCGGCGATTACCGACAAGACGCGCGTCATTGTTCCGGTGCATTACGCGGGCGTCGCTTGCGAAATGGACACCATTATGGCGATTGCGAAGCGTCATAATCTGTTTGTGGTGGAAGATGCCGCGCAGGGTGTGATGTCGACCTGGAAAGGCCGTGCGCTGGGGACGATTGGTCATATCGGTTGCTTCAGTTTTCACGAAACCAAAAACTACACGGCAGGTGGTGAAGGCGGCGCGACGCTGATTAACGACCGTTCCCTGATTGAACGGGCGGAAATCATCCGTGAAAAAGGCACCAATCGCAGCCAGTTCTTCCGGGGACAGGTGGATAAATACACCTGGCGGGATATCGGCTCCAGCTATCTGATGTCCGATCTCCAGGCGGCGTATCTGTGGGCGCAGCTGGAAGCGGCCGATCGCATCAATCAACAGCGTCTGGCGCTGTGGCAGACCTACTATGACGCGCTGGCGCCGCTGGCGCGCGCGGGACGTATTGACCTGCCCTCTATCCCGGACGACTGTAGGCACAACGCGCATATGTTTTATATCAAACTGCGGGATATTACCGATCGCAGCGCGCTGATCAACTTCCTGAAAGAAGCGGAAATCATGGCGGTGTTCCATTACATCCCGCTACATGATTGTCCGGCAGGCGACAAGTTTGGCGAGTTCCGTGGCGAAGATCGGTACACCACCAAAGAGAGCGAGCGCCTGCTGCGCTTGCCGCTGTTTTATAATCTGTCTCCCGTTAATCAGCGAACGGTGATCTCGACCTTGCTGAACTATTTCTCCTGATATGTCGCTTGCGAAAGCGTCCCTGTGGACGGCCGCCAGTACGCTGGTGAAAATTGGCGCAGGCTTACTGGTCGTAAAACTGCTGGCGGTGTCGTTTGGCCCTGCGGGCGTCGGCCAGGCGGGTAACTTCCGCCAGATGGTGACCGTGCTCGGCGTGCTGGCCGGGGCCGGGATATTTAACGGGGTGACGAAGTATGTCGCTCAGCATCATGATAACCCTGCCCGGTTGCGTAACGTGGTGGGCACTTCATCCGCAATGGTGCTGGGGTTCTCCACGCTACTGGCGCTGGTCTTCGTGCTGGCGGCGGCCCCCATTAGCCAGGGGCTGTTTGGGCACAGCCACTACCAGGGTCTGGTGCGTTTAGTGGCGCTGGTGCAGATGGGGATCGCCTGGGCGAACCTGCTGCTGGCGCTGATGAAAGGGTTTCGTGACGCTGCCGGGAATGCGCTGTCGCTGATTGTGGGGAGCCTGGTGGGGGTTGTGGCCTACTATGGCTGCTACCGTCTGGGCGGCTATGAAGGTGCGCTGCTGGGTCTGGCGCTGGTGCCTGCGCTGGTGGTGATCCCGGCGGCGATTATGCTGATTAAACGCGGCGCGATCCCGCTTAGCTACCTGAAACCGTCGTGGGATAAAGGGCTTGCCGGACAGCTCAGCAAATTTACGCTGATGGCGCTGATTACGTCCGTCACGCTACCGGTGGCTTATGTGATGATGCGAAACCTGCTGGCGGCGCATTACAGCTGGGATGATGTTGGTATCTGGCAGGGCGTAAGCAGTATTTCCGATGCCTATCTACAATTTATTACCGCCTCGTTTAGCGTGTACTTATTGCCAACGCTGTCGCGTCTGACCGAAAAGCAGGCGATTACGCGCGAAGTGGTGAAATCGCTGAAATTTGTTCTGCCTGCGGTGGCGGCGGCGAGTTTTACGGTCTGGCTGCTGCGTGATTTCGCCATCTGGCTGCTCTTTTCCGCCAAATTCACCGCCATGCGCGATCTGTTCGCCTGGCAACTGGTGGGCGATGTGCTGAAAGTGGGCGCGTACGTTTTTGGCTATCTGGTGATCGCAAAAGCGTCGCTGCGGTTTTATATTCTGGCTGAGATTAGCCAGTTCATTTTGTTGACGGCATTCGCCCACTGGCTGATCCCCGCGCATGGCGCGCTGGGGGCGGCACAGGCGTATATGGCCACCTATGTGGTCTATTTCTCTCTCTGTTGTGGCGTGTTTTTACTCTGGCGTAGGCGGGCATGACTGTACTGATTCACGTACTGGGATCGGATATCCCTCACCATAATCAAACCGTGCTGCGGTTTTTCAATGATGCGCTGGCCGCGACAAGCGAGCATGCGCGCGTGTTTATGGTTGCAGGTCAGGATGCGGGGCTCAGGGAAAGCTGCCCGGCTCTGTCGCTGAGTTTCTACGCCGGGAAAAAAACGCTGGCTGAGGCGGTCATCGCCAAAGCGAAAGCCAATCGCCGGCAACGTTTCTTCTTCCACGGTCAGTTCAATACCAGCCTGTGGCTGGCGCTGCTAAGTGGCGGAATCAAACCTGAGCAGTTTTACTGGCACATCTGGGGCGCGGATCTGTATGAAGTTTCCCGTGGGCTGAAATTCCGTCTGTTTTACCCCGTTCGCCGCATGGCGCAAAATCGAGTGGGCTGTGTGTTCGCTACTCGTGGCGATTTGAGCTATTTCGCCCGTCAGCACCCGCGCGTGCGTGGTGAACTGCTCTATTTCCCGACGCGAATGGACTCTTCGCTTAATAACATGGCAAACGATCGTCCGCGTGAAGGGAAAATGACGGTTCTGGTGGGTAACTCCGGCGATCGCAGTAACGAACATATTGCGGCGTTACGCGCGGTGTATCAGCAGTTCGGCGACACGGTAAATGTGATCGTGCCGATGGGCTATCCGGCCAATAACGACGCGTACATTGATGAAGTCCGTCAGGCGGGACTGGCGCTGTTCAGTGCGGAAAATTTACACATCCTCAGCGAAAAACTGGAATTCGATGCCTATCTGGCGCTGCTTCGCCAGTGCGACCTCGGGTATTTCATCTTTGCCCGTCAGCAGGGAATCGGCACGTTGTGTCTGCTTATCCAGGCCGGTGTCCCGTGCGTGCTTAACCGTGAGAACCCGTTCTGGCAGGATATGGCGGAACAGCATCTGCCCGTGTTGTTCACGACGGACGCGCTTAATGAGGGCGTGGTTCGTGAGGCGCAGCGGCAGCTGGCGTCCGTGGATAAAAGCGGGATCACCTTCTTTAGCCCAAATTACCTTGAAGCGTGGCATAACGCGTTACGCATTGCCGCAGGAGACGCCGCATGAGCCTGATGCAATTTAGCGGGTTACTGGTCGTCTGGCTGCTCTCTACGCTGTTTATCGCCACGTTGACCTGGTTTGAGTTTCGCCGCGTGCGCTTTAACTTCAACGTATTCTTTTCATTGCTGTTTTTGCTGACCTTTTTCTTCGGCTTCCCGTTGACCAGCGTGCTGGTGTTCCGCTTTGACGTCGGCGTGGCGCCGCCGGAAATCCTGTTGCAGACGTTATTGTCCGCTGCGTGTTTTTATGCCGTTTATTACGTGACCTATAAAACCCGCTTACGTAAACGCGTGACGGATGTGCCGCGCAAGCCGCTATTTACCATGAACCGGGTGGAGACTCACCTTACCTGGGTCATGCTGATGGGGATTGCACTGGTGAGCGTTGGCATCTTCTTTATGCACAATGGGTTCCTGCTGTTCCGGCTGCACTCTTACAGCCAGATCTTCTCCAGCGAAGTCTCCGGCGTGGCATTGAAACGCTTCTTCTACTTCTTTATTCCGGCGATGCTGGTGATCTACTTCCTGCGCCAGGACAGTAAAGCGTGGCTGTTTTTCCTGGTGAGTACCGTTGCGTTTGGCCTGCTGACCTACATGATTGTTGGCGGCACGCGCGCTAACATCATTATCGCGTTTGCCATCTTCCTGTTTATCGGCATTATTCGTGGCTGGATCTCGCTGTGGATGCTGGTGGCGGCGGGTGTGCTGGGAATTGTCGGGATGTTCTGGCTGGCGCTGAAGCGCTATGGGCTGAACGTGAGCGGCGATGAGGCGTTTTACACTTTCCTGTATCTGACCCGCGATACCTTCTCGCCGTGGGAGAACCTGGCGCTGCTGTTGCAAAACTACGACAACATCGATTTCCAGGGACTGGCGCCGATCGTCCGTGATTTTTATGTCTTTATTCCTTCGTGGCTGTGGCCTGGGCGTCCGGGCATTGTGCTGAATTCAGCCAACTACTTTACCTGGGAAGTGCTGAACAACCACTCTGGCCTCGCCATTTCCCCCACGCTGATTGGTTCGCTGGTGGTGATGGGCGGCGCGCTGTTTATCCCTCTGGGGGCGGTCGCGGTTGGGCTGATTATCAAATGGTTTGACTGGCTGTATGAGCTTGGCAACCGCGAGACGAATCGCTATAAGGCGGCGATTTTGCACAGTTTCTGCTTTGGCGCCATCTTCAATATGATTGTTCTGGCGCGAGAAGGGCTGGATTCTTTTGTCTCGCGAGTGGTCTTTTTCCTCGTGATTTTTGGTGCCTGCCTGCTGGTGGCAAAACTTTTGTTCTGGCTTTTCGATTGTGCCGGGTTGGTCCATCAACGGACGAAACCGCAGCCGCAGACTCAGGTTGAAGGATAATAATGACGGATAACACGACAGCGCCGCTCTATTCACTTCGTGGATTGCAGCTGATTGGCTGGCGCGATATGCAACATGCGCTGAATTACCTGTTTGCCGATGGGCAAATGAAGCAGGGTACGCTGGTGGCGATCAATGCTGAGAAAATGCTGACCGCAGAAGATGACCCGGAAGTCAGGGCGTTGATTGATGCCGCTGAGTTTAAATATGCGGATGGCATTAGCGTCGTGCGCTCAGTGCGTAAGAAATTCCCCCAGGCGCAGGTTTCACGGGTGGCCGGGGCCGATCTCTGGGAAGAGCTGATGGCGCGCGCCGGTAAAGAAGGGACGCCTGTTTTTCTGGTCGGCGGTAAGCCGGAGGTGCTGGCGCAGACGGAAGCGAAACTGCGTGCGCAGTGGAACGTCAATATTGTCGGTAGCCAGGACGGTTATTTTAAACCTGAGCAGCGCCAGGCGCTGTTTGAGCGCATCCATGCCAGCGGGGCGAAGATTGTGACCGTGGCAATGGGATCGCCGAAACAAGAAATCCTGATGCGCGACTGTCGGGTGATTCATCCTCAGGCCTTATATATGGGGGTGGGCGGCACCTACGATGTCTTTACCGGTCATGTGAAACGCGCGCCCAAAATGTGGCAGACGCTGGGGCTGGAGTGGCTGTATCGCCTGCTGTCTCAGCCGAGCCGTATCACCCGCCAGCTGCGTCTGTTGCGCTATCTCCGCTGGCATTACACCGGCAATCTCTGAACGCTGCTTTTCTTACGGGCAGCGCATTCTGCTTAATACGTTGCCCGCCTCCCACATTTTTGTTCCTTTTTTACACAAAACATGCATTTTTTTAATGCTTCATTTGCCATTTTGCCAAATTTAAGAAACCATTCGCATCGCTTGATGTACCCATAACAATAACCGGCAACAACGCCGGAACGAGTGCAAACACGACAAGAGGATTTATGGCAGAGAAAAAACCGGAGCTACAGCGTGGGCTGGAAGCTCGTCATATCGAATTGATCGCCCTTGGGGGCACGATTGGCGTTGGGTTGTTTATGGGCGCCGCCAGTACGCTGAAATGGGCGGGGCCCTCCGTGCTGCTGGCGTATATCGTCGCCGGGCTGTTCGTCTTTTTCATCATGCGCTCAATGGGCGAAATGCTGTTCCTGGAGCCGGTTACTGGCTCATTCGCCGTTTATGCGCACCGTTACATGAGCCCCTTCTTTGGCTATCTCACCGCGTGGTCATACTGGTTTATGTGGATGGCGGTGGGGATATCGGAAATAACCGCTATCGGGGTATACGTGCAGTTCTGGTTCCCGGACATGGCGCAATGGATACCCGCCCTGATCGCCGTTGGGCTGGTGGCGCTGGCTAATCTGGCCGCTGTCCGTCTGTACGGCGAAATCGAGTTCTGGTTTGCGATGATCAAAGTCACCACCATCATTGTGATGATTGTGGTCGGACTGGGGGTGATTTTCTTTGGCTTTGGCAATAGCGGCCAGGCGATCGGTTTTGGCAACCTGACGGAACACGGCGGCTTCTTTGCCGGTGGCTGGAAAGGGTTCCTGACGGCGTTGTGTATTGTGGTCGCCTCCTATCAGGGCGTGGAGCTGATCGGCATTACCGCGGGTGAAGCGAAGAATCCGCAGGTTACGCTGCGCAGCGCGGTAGGCAAGGTACTGTGGCGTATCCTGATTTTCTATGTAGGGGCGATTTTCGTTATCGTGACGATCTTCCCGTGGAACGAAATCGGCAGTAACGGCAGCCCGTTTGTACTCACTTTTGCCAAAATCGGGATTACCGCTGCGGCGGGCATTATTAACTTCGTGGTGCTGACCGCCGCGCTTTCCGGCTGTAACAGCGGCATGTATAGCTGCGGACGTATGCTGTATGCCCTGGCGAAAAACCGCCAGCTTCCGGCGGCGATGGCGAAAGTCTCCCGTCATGGCGTACCGGTCGCCGGGGTGGCGCTGTCGATCGCGATTCTGCTGATTGGTTCATGCCTGAACTACATTATTCCGAACCCGCAGCGGGTGTTTGTGTATGTCTACAGCGCCAGCGTATTGCCGGGTATGGTGCCGTGGTTCGTGATCCTGATTAGCCAGTTGCGTTTCCGTCGTGCTCATAAAGACGCGATGATCAGCCATCCTTTCCGTTCTATTATGTTCCCGTGGGCGAATTATCTGACGATGGCGTTCCTGGTTTGCGTTTTAATTGGCATGTACTTGAATGAAGATACCCGTATGTCGCTGTTTGTCGGCATCATCTTCCTGCTTGCCGTCACGCTCGTCTACAAGGTTTTCGGCCTGAATCGCGCCGGAACTGCCCACAAGGTGGGGGAATAAGCAGCAAAACGCGCAAAGCGTAACCAAACGCGCATTTTATTTAAAAAGGCACTAGACAGAGGGGTGGGAAGTCCGTATTATCCACCCCCGAAACGGCGCTAAGCGCCCGTAGCTCAGCTGGATAGAGCGCTGCCCTCCGGAGGCAGAGGTCTCAGGTTCGAATCCTGTCGGGCGCACCATTTACCCGGTGCTGGAGCTGCGGTGGTTTTAATACCGCGTAAAAGATTTCAGTGGTGGCTATAGCTCAGTTGGTAGAGCCCTGGATTGTGATTCCAGTTGTCGTGGGTTCGAATCCCATTAGCCACCCCATTATTAAAAGTTGTGAAATGCGAAGGTGGCGGAATTGGTAGACGCGCTAGCTTCAGGTGTTAGTGTCCTTACGGACGTGGGGGTTCAAGTCCCCCCCCTCGCACCACGACTTAAAGAGTTGAACTAAAAATTCAAAAAAAGCAGTACATCGGCGAGTAGCGCAGCTTGGTAGCGCAACTGGTTTGGGACCAGTGGGTCGGAGGTTCGAATCCTCTCTCGCCGACCAATTTTGAACCCCGCTTCGGCGGGGTTTTTTGTTTTCACCTCTTCTTCCTCTTCTTTCCCGATCCCCTGTATCGCTGTCGCAATGTTGAGACATTCCAGGCTTCTGTTGTCGCTATCTGGTGACGTCTAACGTCATGATTTATCACTAATTATCGGTATTGCGTGTTATTTGTCTCCGTTCAGAGACAAAGAGGGGATTTTTATGGCGAAGAAGGCTGGCAGAAACCGCCGCAGAGCCGCGAATGGCCTGATACGTTAAAAAGTCTGAATCCTTATTTTTGGCGGTGCAATCCTGGCATGCAATGTGCAATAATATCCCTGTAGATGCTCATTCCATCTCTTATGTTCGCCTTAGTGCCTCATAAACTCAGGAATGATGCAGAGCCGTTTACGGTGCTTATCGTCCACAGACAGATGTCGCTTACGCCTCATCAAACACCATGGACATAACGTTGAGTGAAGCACCCATTTATGTTGTCATACAGACCTGTTTTGACGCCTGCTTATTTGAGCAGGCGTTTTTTTATGGGGAAGCGGAAGAGAACTGCCGGATGGCGGCTTCGCCTTATCCGGCCTACGGTGACCTGGCAGGCCCGGTAAGCGTAGCGCCACCGGGCAATGGATATTACTGCGGAGGATTGTTCTGCAAGGTCAGCATAAGACCGTCGCGGCGCATGGTGGCCGCTTCTTCCGGCTGATGCAACCGGTCCAGCGCATCGGCGAGCCAGGCGTAGTCGTAGGCGTCAGGGCGTTGCTTGAGCGCGGCGCGGAAGGCGAACGTAGCCTCCTGCCATTCGCCATGCTTCATCAATGACTGACCCAGCGTGCTCCACAGTAGCGGACGATCGCCAACGGTTTTAATCTGCTGGCGCAGCACTTTTTCCAGCTGCTCCGGGTTGTTGGTTTTCAGGCGCGGGATCGGCAGAACCAGGCGGTCGTCATACTGGCGCTTCAGGCCGTCGATGATGATCTGCTGCGCCATATCGTGATCGTCACATTCAATCAGATGCTCTGCCATTGCCACTTGCAGCGGAACCTGGTGGCGAGTTTTACGGCTCTGGTTCTTCCACCATTCGCGTAATCCTTCGCTGCCCTGATCGGCTCGCGCCTGATCCATCAGCCCAATCCAGGCCTGCTGTTCCAGCATGGCGCGATGTTCTTCATCACCGACGTTGGCCTTCGCCATTGACGGGATGATGTCCAGCAGCGAACTCCATGCTCCGGTGCGGATGTAAGCCTGTTCCGCCAGGCGCAGCACTTCTGGATGACGCGGGGTAACTTCCAGCAGTTTGTCCACGCCGTGACGCGCCGCATGATTCTCGTTGCGCGCCAGTTGCAGACGTACGCGGGCGATCTCCACCGGAATCGTGTCATTGCCCGCCAGTTCAGCGGCACGTTCCAGATGCTGATTAGCGCGCGCTTCGTCACCACGCTGTTGCGCGGCTTCGGCGGCCAGCAGATAGTTCACCACCGGCTGTTCAGCGTGATCGGCATTCTTCGCCATCAGCTTCTCAACCTGCTGGTAATCGCCTTCCGCCAGCTTAAGCAGCGCCTGTTCGGTCTGCTTACGTGCGCGGCGGCGTTTACGCCCGACAAACCAGCCGCGAGTGTGCGCGCCGGTGCGGAAAACGCGTCGCAGCAGCCACTCAATGGCGAACAGAATGACCATCATAACGATCAGGATGATCACCAGCCCCGTTACGCTGGTCTCAATGTTGTAATTATCGGTCTGGATCAGAACATAGCCCTGATGACCGGCGATCATTGGGCCTATGACGATACCGGCGATCAACAACACAAAGAGCAATAATACTTTCAGCATCATTATTCTCCTTGCGGCGCGGCTGCCGGTGCTTCTGCCTGCGGAGCAGGGGCCTGAGCCGCTTCGGTCGTGGCCGCCGCCGGCTGCGCCAGCAGGTTACGCACGCGAGTCTGCATCAGTTTCTCAAGAATCGGCTGGCTCTGTAACGTCTCCGGCACGTCCATCGTGATGCTCTGTTGACTCAGTTTATCCACGTCATCAAGAAACGCTTTGGTCGTTGCGTCGTCGGTGTCGTAGTACGCGCGTACCCAGGTGGAGACATTATCCAGCGCCTGACGGTAAGTCTCTTCCTGATGACGCGGCACGGCTTGCGCCGCCACTAACAGGCGGGAGCGGATGTTTTCACGTAAGTAAACGTCCTGGTTCGGTGCCAGCAGCGGGACGGCGGTGTCATCACGACGGCGAATAGTAATAAAGCTGTCCATAAAGTTCTGCCAGCTTTTTTGCAGGTTAACGCGCCATTCGCTGATCGAGCTGGACAGCTCGCTGCTGTCGGAGTCCATTGGCGAATCGTCGGTGTCATTATCGGCCAGACGCAGGTTATCAATCTGGTTAGAGAGCTGGTTCACTTTGAGGATAATGCCGTCGTAGTCCACCTGCGCCACCGCCGACAGGCTGGCAATATCATCGGTAATGGCGCGGCGCGCGGCGATCAGACTGGGGTCGTTCATGTCCGCCAGGCTGGCATCCGCGCTTTTGAGCAGCGCCGCAGCGGTGGTGACATCCTGATCGCTCCACAATTTACGTCCGGCGAGTTTGACCAGAAAATCAGATTGCGCCAGCAGCCAGGTTTTGGCATCGCTGCCGGAGATCGTCGCGACTTTCTGTTGCACTTCATCCAGCTGTTTCGCCAGCGCGGCCTGTTGGCGATTTGCATCATCCAGTTGCGTCGCCTGCTGTTTGATAATGCCTTCCAGCTCCGCTTTTTGGCTTTCCTGGGCTTTTTGCAGCGCCGTAAGTTGGTTAACCAGCGCATCGCTGGTGGCCGTTTGTTTAACGGCCTGCTGCTTTCCCCAGCCATACAGACCGACGCCCGCGGCCAGGGCAATGGCGATTGCCACCGCACTCAATACCAGCGCGGCGCCGTTCTTACTCTTCTTTTCTGCATTGACTGGCTGCGGCGTGGTTTCCACGGCCTCCCTGGTCTCTTCAACCACGGCGGAGGATTTTTCTTGTTCCGTCATTATGGCATCCCATTATGAGAGTTATTGTAATGCGCGCAGTAGCGCATCGTTGTCGGCGTTATCAGCGACCTTAATATCTTGCCAGCCCAGTTCCCGGGCGAGGTGCGCCAGACGCTCACTGACGACCAGCAGCCGACAGCGTAGTAACCAGTGCTCACGATACCACTGCGGGATCAGCGACCAGAGCTGTTGCAGCATTTCGCCGCTGGTGACAACAATCGTCGTCACGCCGCGAGAGTGCCAGCGCATCGCCTCTTCCGCGCCATCGTAATGTTTTGCACTGCGTTGATAACATTCACAAAAGGTGACTTCAGCGCCGCGTTCTGTGAGGGTTTTGCCTAACAGTTCACGCCCGCCGTTGCCCCGTAAAATAAGCGCTCGTTTTCCCGCAATATTTTGTAATTCAGGTAATTGTAGCAAGACTTCGCTGATTTCCCGATCCAGAGGATAGCGAATATCGCATCCGCTAACGGTATGCAGCGCCAGCGCCGTTGTGCGCCCGATGGCGAAGTAGCGTGGCTGCACAGGCCAGCCCAGTCCCTGCTGTTGCAGTTGGGCGTGGGCAAAGGCGACGGCGTGTTGCGAGAGGGCGAACACCAGATCGTTGTCCGTGAGCGCCGCCAGGCGATCGGCAAGCGTTGCCAGTTCCCGGCCCGGCGTAAACTCAATAAGCGGAAAACTCCAGGCCACCTGCCCCAGTGTGCGCAGACGGCTCACTAACTCTTCCCCGGAGGGAGACGGGCGGGTGACCAGAATACTCATGCGGGCGCTTCTCCGTTATAAACCTCGGTCAGAATCGCGCGGGCGCCGTTTTCCAGCAGCTCTTCCGCCAGGGAAATGCCCATTTGCGCGGCGTCCTGCGGCAATCCGCGACGTTCTCCGCGAATCATCTGCGAACCGTCAGGCGCGCCAACCAGCGCACGCAGCCAGACTTCACCATCAATGATTTCAGCATAGCTGCCAATCGGCACCTGACAGCCCCCTTCCAGGCGGGTGTTCATGGCGCGTTCGGCTTTTACACGTAGCGCGGTTTCTTCATGATTCAGCGGTGCTAACAGCGCCTGAGTACGTGCGTCATCCAGTCGGCATTCAATGCCCACTGCGCCTTGCCCTACGGCAGGGAGAGAGATTTCGGGAGGCAGCGCGGTGCGAATACGCGACGTCAGACCTAACCGTTTTAACCCGGCAACCGCCAGGATAATTGCGTCATAATCACCGTTATCGAGCTTACTCAGGCGTGTGCCGACGTTGCCGCGCAGCGAGCGGATGACGAGATCCGGGCGACGCTCGGCCAACTGGCACTGGCGACGCAAACTTGATGTGCCGACGATGCTGCCTGCGGGCAGTTCATCCAGATTGTTGTATTGGTTCGAGACGAAAGCATCGCGTGGATCTTCGCGTTCGCAAATCGTGACCAGGCCAAGCCCTTGCGGGAATTCTACCGGCACATCTTTCATCGAATGCACGGCGATATCGGCGCGCTTTTCCAGCAGCGCGACTTCCAGCTCTTTTACAAACAAGCCCTTACCGCCCACTTTTGCCAGAGGGGTGTCCAGAATCACGTCGCCGCGCGTCACCATCGGCACCAGTTCCACGACCAGTCCCGGATGCTGTGCTATCAACGCGTCTTTGACATAATGTGCCTGCCAGAGCGCAAGGGGGCTTTGGCGTGTGGCAATTCTTAAAACATTGTCTAACATGCTTGTTACCGTCATTATCGTCCGTGGACCATCCTAACATCCTTACAAGTGGGATGTCAGTGTTACGGTCAAAGGTGAGTAAGAGGATCAGGCGCGGCGTCGCGACTGGCAGTGAATAATGACGAGAAACCGCCTGACCGTATTAAGGAATTTACACGCAGCTAACGGTGCTACACTTGTATGTAGTGCATCTTTCTTTACGGTCAATGAGCAAGGTGTTAAATTGATCACGTTTTAGACCATTTTTTCGTCTTTACCCCTTAATGGGGAGAAGGATGAAAAAGGTAACGGTTATTTTTGACATACGGTTTATCCCGAATGGTTTGGTTGTCCGCACTCGCGATGGCAATCAGACGCATGACGGGTAGCAACATCAGGCGATACGTCTTGTACCTCTATATTGAGACTTTGAAACAGAGACTGGATGCCATCAATCAATTGCGTGTGGATCGCGCGCTTGCTGCCATGGGCCCTGCCTTCCAGCAGGTATACAGTCTGCTGCCGACATTATTGCACTACCATAATCCGCTGATGCCGGGTTACCTCGACGGTAACGTTCCCAAGGGCATATGCTTTTACACGCCTGATGAAACCCAACGCCACTACCTGAATGAACTTGAACTGTACCGGGGAATGTCCACGCAGGACCCGCCGAAAGGCGAGCTGCCGATCACCGGCGTGTACTCAATGGGCAGTACATCTTCAGTAGGGCAAAGCTGTTCTTCTGACCTGGATATCTGGGTCTGCCACCAGTCCTGGCTTGATAGCGAAGAGCGCCAGTTGCTGCAACGTAAATGCAGCCTGCTGGAAAGCTGGGCCGCTTCGCTGGGCGTGGAAGTCAGCTTCTTCCTGATCGACGAAAACCGTTTCCGCCATAATGAAAGCGGCAGTCTGGGTGGTGAAGACTGCGGCTCGACGCAGCACATCCTGCTGCTCGACGAATTTTATCGCACCGCTGTGCGTCTGGCCGGTAAGCGTATTCTGTGGAATATGGTGCCGTGCGACGAAGAAGAGCATTACGACGACTACGTCATGACGCTTTACGCGCAGGGTGTCCTCACGCCAAACGAATGGCTGGATCTGGGCGGATTAAGCTCGCTCTCCGCCGAAGAGTACTTTGGCGCCAGCCTCTGGCAGTTGTACAAGAGTATCGATTCCCCGTACAAAGCGGTGCTGAAAACGCTGCTGCTGGAAGCCTACTCCTGGGAATATCCCAATCCGCGCCTGTTGGCGAAAGACATTAAACAGCGCCTGCATGACGGCGAGATCGTTTCGTTTGGTCTCGACCCGTATTGCATGATGCTGGAACGCGTGACCGAATACCTCACGGCTATCGAAGATCCGACGCGTCTTGATTTAGTCCGTCGATGTTTCTACTTAAAAGTGTGTGAGAAACTGAGCCGTGAACGCGCCTGCGTTGGCTGGCGTCGTGAAGTGTTAAGTCAGTTAGTGAACGAGTGGGGATGGGACGACGCCCGTCTGACAATGCTCGACAACCGGGCGAACTGGAAGATCGATCAGGTACGCGAAGCGCATAACGAACTGCTCGACGCCATGATGCAGAGCTATCGTAATCTGATCCGTTTTGCCCGCCGTAACAATCTCAGCGTTAGCGCCAGCCCGCAGGATATTGGCGTGCTGACGCGTAAACTGTATGCCGCATTTGAAGCCCTGCCGGGCAAAGTGACGCTGGTGAACCCGCAGATTTCACCGGATCTCTCCGAACCGAACCTAACCTTTATCCATGTGCCGCCGGGCCGGGCCAACCGTTCTGGCTGGTATCTCTACAACCGTGCGCCGAACATGGATTCGATCATCAGCCATCAGCCGCTGGAATATAACCGCTACCTGAACAAACTGGTGGCGTGGGCCTGGTTTAACGGTTTGCTGACGTCGCGTACCCACCTTTTTATTAAGGGCAACGGCATTGTGGACCTGCCTAAGTTGCAGGAGATGGTGGCCGATGTGTCGCACCATTTCCCGCTGCGTTTGCCTGCGCCAACGCCTAAAGCGCTCTACAGTCCGTGTGAAATTCGCCATCTGGCGATCATCGTTAACCTTGAATATGACCCGACGGCGGCGTTCCGCAATCAGGTGGTGCATTTCGATTTCCGTAAGCTGGATGTCTTCAGCTTTGGCGAAGAGCAAAACTGCCTGGTCGGCAGTGTCGACCTGTTGTATCGCAACTCGTGGAACGAAGTGCGTACCCTGCACTTCAACGGCGAACAGGCGATGATTGAAGCGCTGAAAACGATTCTCGGTAAAATGCACCAGGATGCCGCGCCGCCGGACAGTGTGGAAGTGTTCTGCTATAGCCAGCATCTGCGCGGCCTGATCCGCACCCGCGTACAGCAACTGGTCTCCGAGTGCATTGAACTGCGTCTCTCCAGCACCCGCCAGGAAACCGGACGTTTTAAAGCGCTGCGCGTTTCGGGCCAAACCTGGGGGCTGTTCTTCGAGCGCCTGAATGTTTCGGTGCAGAAACTGGAAAACGCCATTGAGTTTTACGGCGCGATTTCGCACAACAAACTTCACGGACTTTCCGTTCAGGTTGAGACCAACCATGTGAAATTACCGTCGGTGGTGGATGGGTTCGCCAGCGAAGGGATCATCCAGTTCTTCTTTGAAGAAACCGGCGATGAGAAAGGCTTTAATATTTATATTCTGGACGAGAGTAACCGGGCGGAAGTGTATCACCACTGCGAAGGCAGCAAAGAAGAGCTGGTACGCGACGTGAGCCGCTTCTATTCGTCGTCGCACGATCGCTTCACCTACGGCTCCAGCTTCATCAACTTCAACCTGCCGCAGTTCTACCAGATTGTGAATACCGATGGTCGCGAGCAGGTCATTCCGTTCCGTACCCAGCCCATCAGCGCCGTGCCACCGGCAAACCAGGACAACGACGCGCCGCTGTTGCAGCAGTATTTCTCGTGAACATGATGCCGGGTGGCGGTGTTACAAATGACGCGAGATACGTAGGCCGGATAAGCGCAGCGCCATCCGGCAATAAAACTTAGCGGAAGCTCACCGCTTCTCCAGCCTGTTGTGTCGCGGCCTGCTCCAGCAGATCCCAGAAGGTTTCGCCGCTGCGATCGCAAATCCATTCGTCGCCTTTCAGGTCAAAATGGTAGCCGCCCTGTTTGGTCGCCAGCCATACCTGGTGCAGCGGCTCCTGACGGTTGATGATGATTTTGCTGCCGTTTTCAAAGGTAATGGTTAGCACGCCGCCGTTGATTTCGCAGTCGATATCGCTGTCGCCGTCCCAGTCGTCCAGACGTTCTTCAATGGTCATCCACAGGGTGTCTGCGAGGCGATGAAATTCACTGTCGTTCATTGTTGTTTCCCGTTTTTTACGTGATGGCGGCAGTATAACCTGGAAGAATTCATGATGCAGTTTTCAGCCAACTCTTGCTTTTACGTCTTCTCCTGCGATGATAGAAAACAGAAAGCATGAACTTACAGGCAATCCATAATGAAAAATGTGTTTCAGGCACTCGCTGTACTTCTCACTCTGTTCAGCCTGACCGGCTGCGGTCTGAAAGGCCCGCTCTATTTTCCACCTGCTGACAAAAACGCGCCGCCGCCGACGCATGAGGTTGATTCACAAATCCAATCGACGACGCCCGATCAAAACGATCGCGCTACGGGAGACGGCCCTTCTCAGGTGAACTATTGACGGTACGTTTCTGTCCCCGCGTAAATGGAGTGAATGATGCAATTCTCTAAAATGCATGGCCTTGGCAACGATTTTATGGTCGTCGACGCGGTAACGCAGAATGTCTTTTTCTCGCCGGAGTTGATCCGCCGCCTGTCAGACAGGCATCTGGGCGTGGGGTTC
This sequence comes from Citrobacter sp. CK181, assembly GCF_030333595.1. NCBI lineage: Bacteria > Pseudomonadati > Pseudomonadota > Gammaproteobacteria > Enterobacterales > Enterobacteriaceae > Citrobacter > Citrobacter sp. CK181. The sequence goes on from NZ_JAOWFN010000010.1 coordinate 46,118, forward strand.
GACCAGCTTCTGGTTGTCGAGCCTCCTTACGATCCTGAACTGGATTTTCATTACCGCATCTTCAACGCCGATGGCAGCGAAGTGTCGCAGTGCGGTAACGGCGCCCGCTGCTTTGCGCGATTTGTGCGTCTGAAAGGGCTGACCAATAAGCGCGATATCCGCGTCAGCACGGCCAATGGCCGGATGGTGCTGAGCGTCACAGATGATGAGCTGGTGCGGGTGAACATGGGTGAGCCAAACTTTGAACCCGCGCAGGTTCCTTTTCGCGCCAACAAAGCGGAAAAGACCTATATTATGCGAGCGGCCGAGCAGACAATATTGTGCGGCGTGGTTTCAATGGGGAACCCGCACTGCGTGATTCAGGTCGATAATATCGACACGGCGGCAGTCGAAACGCTGGGACCGGTTCTGGAAAGCCATGAACGTTTTCCAGAACGAGCGAATATTGGGTTTATGCAGGTTGTGAAGCGCGAGCATATCCGATTACGCGTTTATGAACGTGGGGCAGGAGAAACTCAGGCCTGCGGCAGCGGCGCATGCGCCGCCGTTGCGGTGGGTATTCAGCAGGGTTTGCTGGCAGAAGAAGTACGCGTGGAATTACCTGGCGGTCGCCTTGATATCGCCTGGAAAGGCCCGGGTCATCCGTTGTATATGACTGGCCCGGCGGCACATGTCTACGACGGATTTATTCATCTATGAAGCAACCAGGGGAAGAACTACAGGAAACACAGATGGAACTGGACGACCGGGCGGTCGTCGATTATCTACTGCGTAACCCTGAGTTTTTTATCCGTAATGCGCGCGCCGTTGAGGCGATGCGCGTTCCGCATCCCGTGCGGGGTACGGTGTCGCTTGTTGAGTGGCACATGGCCCGCGCCCGGAATCATATCCATGTTCTTGAAGAGAACATGACGCTGCTAATGGAACAGGCGAATGCCAACGAAAGCCTGTTCTACCGTCTGCTGCATTTGCAGGGACGGCTGGTTTCCGCCAGTAGCCTGGATGAAATGCTGATGCGTTTTCATCGCTGGGCGCGGGAGCTGGGGCTGGCGGGCGCGACCATCCGGCTGTTTCCCGATCGCTGGCGACTCGGCGCGCCGTCGAATCATACCCATCTGGCGTTAAGCCGTCAGGCCTTTGAACCGCTGCGTATCCAGCGTCTGGGGCAGGCGCAACACTATCTTGGCCCATTGAATGGCCCGGAACTGCTGGTGGTGCTGCCTGAAGCCAAAGCGATTGGCTCGGTGGCGATGTCGATGCTGGGGCGCGATGGCGATCTGGGGGTCATACTCTTCAGTAGCCGCGATGTGCATCATTACCAGCAGGGGCAGGGGACACAGTTACTGCAAGAAATCGCCTTGATGTTGCCGGAACTGCTGGAGCGCTGGATTGAACGTGTATGACCGAATTATCGCTTTCTCAGGACGTTGCGCGCTTCTTGCGTTACCTGGGCGTAGAACGGCAACTTAGCCCCATCACGCTACTGAACTATCAGCGTCAGCTTGATGCCATTATCGTTTTAGCCGGAGAAACCGGTCTGCAAAGCTGGCAACAATGTGACGCTGCAATGGTGCGCGCTTTCGCGGTACGCAGCCGCCGTAAAGGGTTAGGGCCCGCCAGCCTGGCGTTGCGCCTCTCTGCTTTACGCAGTTTCTTTGACTGGCTGGTGAGCCAGGGCGAACTCAACGCCAACCCGGCGAAAGGCGTCTCTGCGCCGAAAGCGCCTCGCCACCTGCCGAAAAATATCGACGTGGATGATATTAACCGACTGCTGGATATCGACCTTAACGATCCGCTTGCCGTGCGCGATCGGGCGATGCTGGAGGTGATGTACGGCGCGGGGTTGCGTTTGTCTGAACTGGTAGGGTTAGACATCAAACACCTCGATCTCGATACGGGCGAAGTGTGGGTGATGGGGAAGGGCAGCAAAGAACGGCGTCTGCCCATTGGCCGCAATGCGGTGGCGTGGATTGAGCATTGGCTGGATCTGCGCGGCCTGTTCGGCAGCGATGACGATGCGCTGTTTCTCTCGAAGCTCGGGAAACGGATCTCCGCGCGCAATGTACAAAAACGGTTTGCGGAGTGGGGCATTAAGCAAGGGCTGAACAGCCATGTCCATCCGCATAAACTGCGTCACTCGTTCGCGACCCATATGCTGGAGTCGAGCGGCGACCTGCGCGGCGTGCAGGAGCTGTTAGGCCATGCCAATCTGTCTACCACGCAAATCTATACTCATCTTGATTTTCAACACCTGGCCTCGGTGTACGATGCGGCGCATCCACGCGCCAAACGGGGGAAATAATGCGTTTTTACCGGCCTTTGGGACACATCTCAGCACTCACGTTCGATCTGGATGACACCCTTTATGATAACCGTCCGGTTATCCTGCGCACCGAGCAGGAAGCGCTCACCTTTGTGCAAAACTACCATCCTGCGCTGCGTACATTGCAGAATGCCGATCTGTATCGCCTGCGTCAGGCGGTACGCGAAGCAGAGCCGGAAATTTATCATGATGTGACGCGATGGCGTCATCGCGCCGTGGAGCGCGCCATGCTGGAAGCGGGCCTGTCGGCGGAAGAGGCAATGGCGGGGGCGAACGCCGCGATGATCAATTTCGCAAAGTGGCGCAGCCGTATCGATGTTCCACAAGTGACGCATGACACGCTGAAGCGGCTTGCAAAAAAATGGCCGCTGGTGGCCATTACTAACGGCAATGCGCAGCCGGAACTGTTTGGGCTGGGCGATTACTTCGAATTTGTGCTGCGCGCAGGCCCGGACGGGCGCTCTAAACCGTTCAGCGACATGTACTCTCTGGCGGCGGAGAAGCTCAACATGCCGATCGGCGAGATCCTCCACGTCGGCGACGATCTGACGACCGATGTCGCCGGGGCGATCCGCTGTGGAATGCAGGCCTGCTGGATCAAACCGGAAAATGCCGACCTGATGCAGACCACTGACAGCCGTTTACTGCCGCATATCGAAATTTCACGGTTGGCATCTTTGACCTCGCTGATATAATCACCAGCAGTATTGTATATATACCCAGCTTTTTGGCGGATGGCGCTGCGCTTATCCGCCCAACACACTTTTACGCGGCGGTGCCAATGGACGTTTCTTACCTGCTCGAAAGCCTTAATGATAAACAGCGCGAAGCGGTGGCTGCGCCACGTAGCAACATGCTGGTGCTGGCGGGAGCGGGGAGCGGCAAAACTCGCGTGCTGGTGCACCGTATCGCCTGGCTGTTGAGCGTAGAGAATAATTCGCCCTATTCCATTATGGCCGTTACCTTCACCAATAAGGCGGCGGCGGAAATGCGCCACCGTATCGGTCAGTTAATGGGAACCACGCAGGGCGGGATGTGGGTCGGCACCTTCCACGGTCTGGCGCACCGTCTGCTGCGCGCGCACCATATGGACGCCAACCTGCCGCAGGATTTCCAGATCCTCGACAGCGAAGATCAGCTGCGCCTGCTCAAGCGCCTTATTAAAGCGATGAACCTTGACGAGAAGCAGTGGCCGCCGCGTCAGGCAATGTGGTACATCAACAGCCAGAAAGACGAAGGGCTGCGTCCGCACCATATTCAGAGCTACGGCAACCCGGTAGAGCAGACCTGGCAGAAGGTTTACCAGGCCTATCAGGAAGCGTGCGATCGCGCAGGGCTGGTGGACTTTGCCGAACTGCTGCTGCGCGCGCATGAACTGTGGCTCAACAAGCCGCATATCCTTCAGCACTACCGCGAACGTTTTACCAATATCCTGGTGGACGAATTCCAGGATACCAACAACATCCAGTACGCGTGGGTCCGTCTGCTGGCAGGCGATACCGGCAAAGTGATGATCGTCGGCGATGATGACCAGTCTATTTACGGCTGGCGCGGGGCGCAGGTGGAGAACATCCAGCGTTTCCTCAAGGATTTCCCGGGCGCGGAAACCATTCGTCTGGAGCAGAATTACCGCTCGACCAGCAACATCCTCAGCGCGGCGAACACCCTGATTGAAAACAACAATGGCCGTCTGGGGAAAAAGCTGTGGACCGATGGCATTGATGGCGAACCGATTTCACTCTATTGCGCGTTTAATGAGCTGGATGAAGCGCGTTTTGTCGTTAACCGCATCAAAACCTGGCAGGACAACGGCGGGGCGCTGGAACAGTGCGCCATTCTCTATCGCAGCAACGCCCAGTCGCGCGTGCTGGAAGAGGCGCTGTTGCAGGCCAGTATGCCGTACCGTATTTATGGCGGTATGCGCTTCTTCGAACGTCAGGAAATTAAAGATGCGCTCTCCTATCTGCGCCTGATCGCCAATCGTAATGATGATGCGGCGTTTGAGCGCGTGGTGAACACCCCGACGCGCGGTATTGGCGATCGCACGCTGGACGTTGTGCGCCAGACCTCGCGCGACCGTCAGTTAACCTTGTGGCAGGCGTGCCGCGAGCTGTTGCAGGAGAAAGCGCTGGCTGGCCGCGCCGCAAGCGCCCTGCAACGCTTTATCGAGCTAATTGACGCGCTGGCGCAGGAGACGACAGATATGCCGCTGCATGTTCAGACCGATCGGGTGATTAAAGACTCGGGTCTGCGCATGATGTACGAGCAGGAAAAAGGCGAGAAAGGCCAGACGCGTATTGAGAACTTAGAAGAACTGGTGACGGCGACGCGCCAGTTCAGCTACAACGAAGAAGATGAAGACCTGATGCCGTTGCAGGCGTTTCTCTCTCACGCCGCGCTGGAAGCGGGAGAAGGGCAGGCGGATACGTGGCAGGATGCGGTTCAACTGATGACCTTGCACTCGGCGAAAGGGCTGGAGTTTCCGCAGGTGTTCATCGTCGGCATGGAAGAGGGGATGTTCCCCAGCCAGATGTCGCTGGATGAAGGTGGGCGCCTTGAAGAAGAGCGTCGCCTGGCCTACGTCGGCGTAACCCGCGCGATGCAGAAGCTGACGTTGACCTATGCGGAAACCCGCCGTCTGTATGGCAAAGAGGTCTACCACCGCCCGTCGCGTTTTATCGGCGAATTGCCGGAAGACTGTGTGGAAGAAGTGCGGCTGCGCGCCACGGTCAGCCGTCCGGTGAATCACCAGCGGATGGGAACCCCGATGGCGGAAAACGACACCGGGTACAAGCTGGGGCAGCGAGTGCGTCACCCGAAATTCGGCGAAGGCACGATCGTCAACCTGGAAGGCAGCGGCGAGCACAGCCGGTTACAGGTCGCATTCCAGGGGCAGGGGATCAAATGGCTGGTAGCGGCCTACGCCAGACTGGAAACGGTTTAATCGGTTTGGCTTTGCCGGATGGCGACGCTGGCGCGTCTTATCCGGCCTACAGACCGGGTAACATTTTGATTTGTAGGCCGGATAAGGCGAAGCCGCCATCCGGCTATCTGTCGGTTAATATTCTGAATATCATAGATAAATAACTCCCCTCTGCTAACATTTTTGCATAAGGGGAAATTATTACTTTTTCGCGTTTCGTTGCGTGTTGACGTCAAATTTTTGCTGGCGTAACATGCGCGCACGATTACGCTAAGAGGACATTCGCCTTGGACACACCCAGTAGATGCTGGCTCATTATCCTGTCATTCAGGATCAACTCCTAAGGCTATCCCTTTTTGCTGATAGCCTTAGCGGTTGTCAGCGACCTTCTCTTTTTCCCGTCGCGCTGAGTCAGGCTGTTTAATGGTCTGAAACCCAATTTGTTTCTGTGTGCCCACCCGAACTGTCCGATATTTTTAAGCATTGGGAGTCCCGGTCATGCTGAGCGCATTTCAACTGGAAAATAATCGACTGACCCGGCTGGAAGTCGAAGAGTCACAAACCCTGATTGATGCCGTATGGGTCGATTTGGTCGAACCGGACGACGACGAGCGACTGCGCGTACAATCTGAACTGGGCCAAAGCCTGGCGACACGTCCTGAACTGGAAGACATCGAAGCATCCGCGCGTTTCTTTGAAGACGAAGACGGGCTGCACATCCACTCCTTTTTCTTTTTCGAAGATGCGGAAGACCACGCCGGTAACTCCACGGTGGCATTCACCATTCGCGATGGCCGCCTGTTTACGCTGCGTGAACGCGAACTGCCCGCTTTCCGCTTGTACCGTATGCGCGCCCGTAACCAGGCGATGGTGGACGGCAATGCCTATGAATTACTGCTCGACCTGTTTGAAACCAAAATCGAACAGCTGGCGGATGAAATTGAAAACATCTACAGCGATCTGGAAGAACTGAGCCGCGTGATCATGGAAGGGCATCAGGGCGATGAATATGACGAAGCGCTCTCCACGCTGGCAGAGCTGGAAGATATCGGCTGGAAAGTTCGCTTATGTCTGATGGATACCCAGCGCGCGCTTAACTTCCTGGTACGCAAGGCGCGTCTTCCGGGGGGGCAACTGGAGCAGGCGCGTGAGATCCTGCGCGATATCGAGTCCCTGCTGCCGCACAACGAATCCCTGTTCCAGAAGGTGAACTTCCTGATGCAGGCGGCGATGGGCTTCATCAACATCGAGCAGAACCGCATTATCAAGATCTTCTCGGTGGTATCCGTGGTATTCCTGCCGCCGACGCTGGTGGCGTCCAGCTATGGGATGAACTTTGAGTTTATGCCGGAGCTGAAGTGGAGCTTTGGTTACCCTGGCGCGATTATCTTTATGATCCTTGCGGGTCTGGCGCCGTATTTGTACTTCAAGCGTAAGAACTGGCTGTAATATTGCGCCCGGTGGCGCGTCGC
>NZ_JAOWFN010000010.1:52853-84734 GCF_030333595.1 Citrobacter sp. CK181
ATAAGCGACGCGCCACCGGCACGCTTTTATCCTCGAACTTTGCGTCTTTGTGTATAAATCGCATCCACCACAAAAATCGCCAGCGCCACCCAAATAAAGGCAAACGTCACCATCTTATCGGCGCCCGGTATTTCTCCATAGAACGTCACGGCCAGCAGGAACATCAGGGTTGGGCCAATGTACTGGAAAAAACCCAGCGTGGAGAGGCGCAGGCGCGTCGCCGCCCCGGTAAAGCACAGCAGCGGTACCGTGGTGACGATACCTGCCGCAATCAGCAACAGATTCAGCGACAGCGGATTCTGCCCCATATGGCTGGTTGGGCTATCCGCGATGCCAAACAGATAAATCGCGGCGACCGGCAATAGCCACAGCGTTTCGATCAGCATCCCCGTTTGTGCTTCAACCGCAATCTTCTTACGTACCAGGCCGTAAAACGCAAAGCTAAACGCCAGCCCCAGTGCGATGATCGGCAGAGAGCCGAAGGTCCAGAGCTGCACCAGTACGCCGCAGGCCGCCAGAATCACCGCCAGCCACTGCATACGACGGAAGCGCTCGCCGAGGAACAGCATTCCCAGCAGAATGTTAACCAGCGGGTTAATAAAATACCCGAGGCTGGCTTCCAGCATATGGTGGTTATTGACCGCCCATATAAAGAGCAGCCAGTTTCCACCGATCAGCACGGCTGACAGCGCCAGCATGAAAATTTTCTTCGGCGTTTGCAGCAGCGTTTTAACGCCAGACCACTGGCGGCTGATGCTCATCAGCGCGATCATAAAGAAAAATGACCAGATCACGCGGTGCGTCAGGATCTCGTCTGCGGGCACGTAGTAAATCAGTTTGAAGTACGCGGGTGCGATGCCCCAAATAAAATAGGCGGCAAGAGCGAGTAACACGCCCTGCCGCGTTTGCTTAGCATCCATCGGGAAAACTCATATCAGAAATGTAACAACAGTTTACCTGTTTTTATCCCACCATATAAGTTGCGGTCGCACTGGCAATGTAAAGCTGTTCTTCGTTGTGCAGTTCCACACGCGCCACAGCAACTTTATTGCCCGCGCGCAACAGGCTGCTGGTGGCGGTAAAGCGGTTGCCTCTGCCCGGGCGCAGGTAGTCAACGCGCAGATCGATAGTTCCCATACGCGACATGCGCTGGCGTAGCTCGTCTTCGCTGATGGTCTCATGGCGGGTCAGCGTGCTGCCCACGCACACCAGTCCGGCGGCGACGTCCAGCGCGGAGGCGATCACCCCGCCGTGTAAAATACTTTGCGCCCAGTTGCCTATCATCATCGGCTGATTGTTAAAGGCCAGTTGGGCAAACTCCTTTTCATAGCGTTCCAGCTCCAGTCCTAATGCCCGGTTAAAAGGCATATGGTAGACAAACATCTCGCCCACCAGTTTCAGGGCCTGCTCAGCGGTAAGTACGGAAGACATACGATCCAGATACTCCATTAGTTAATGAAATGTTGATATTATGCTTCTTATTTGTTGTTTTCTACTTTAAGAGAGGATAACTAAACAGGGATTAAGTAAGTATGTAGAATGGCTGGCAGATAATTATACCATTCAACACTTATTGCGTTCAGGAGAACACGACCGATGCGGGCGATTTTGGGTTGGTTATTACCAGCAGCAATGCTGCCATTGGCTGTATGTGCGCAGGAAGCGACAGTGAAAGAAATTCATGACGCGCCTGCGGTACAGGGCAGTATTATCGCAAACATGTTGCAGGTGCATGATAATCCCTTCACGCTTTATCCTTATGATACGAACTACCTGATCTACACCAATACCAGCGATCTGAACAAAGAAGCGATCAGCTCTTATAACTGGTCTGAAAACGCGCGCAAAGACGAAGTGAAGTTTCAGCTGAGCCTGGCCTTCCCGTTCTGGCGTGGGATTGTTGGGCCAAACTCGGTGCTGGGGGCGTCGTACACGCAGAAATCCTGGTGGCAGTTGTCCAACAGCGAAGAGTCCTCGCCGTTTCGTGAGACTAACTACGAACCGCAGTTGTTCCTCGGCTTTGCCACGGATTACCACTTTGCAGGCTGGACGCTGCGCGATGTGGAGATGGGGTATAACCATAACTCCAACGGGCGTTCCGATCCGACTTCGCGGAGCTGGAACCGCCTGTATACGCGTCTGATGGCGCAAAACGGTAACTGGCTGATGGAAGTGAAACCGTGGTACGTCGTTGGCGGCACCGGCGATAACCCCGATATCACTAAATATATGGGCTATTATCAGCTTAAAATCGGCTATCACCTGGGAGATGCGGTGCTGAGCGCGAAGGGCCAGTACAACTGGAATACCGGTTACGGCGGGGCGGAAGTGGGGTTAAGTTACCCGATGACGAAACATGTGCGTCTCTATACCCAGGTATACAGCGGCTATGGCGAATCGTTAATCGACTATAACTTTAATCAGACGCGTGTCGGCGTGGGTGTTATGCTGAATGACATATTCTGATCTGCGCAATGATTGTGTTTAAAACATTGCAGTTTCTTTCGCAGGCGCTGAAAATAGCGCCTGTTTTTATTTCAGGCAAACGGGGTTAATGTGGCGCAGGCGGAAGTGTTGAATCTGGAATTGGGGGCTAAACAGGTTTTACAGGAAACCTTTGGCTACCAACAGTTTCGCCCAGGCCAGGAAGAGATCATTGAGACGGTCGTCTCGGGTCGTGATTGCCTGGTCGTCATGCCGACCGGCGGCGGCAAATCCCTGTGTTACCAGATTCCAGCCTTACTGCTTAACGGACTCACCGTTGTCGTTTCGCCGCTTATCTCCCTGATGAAAGATCAGGTCGACCAGTTGCTGGCAAACGGCGTGGCGGCGGCGTGCCTGAACTCGACGCAGAGCCGTGAACAGCAGCATGAGGTTATGGCCGGTTGCCGAACCGGGCTGGTTCGCCTGCTGTATATTGCGCCGGAGCGCCTGATGCTGGATAACTTCCTTGAGCATCTGGCGCACTGGAATCCGGTCTTACTGGCCGTCGATGAAGCGCACTGTATCTCGCAGTGGGGGCATGACTTCCGCCCGGAATACGCCGCGCTCGGTCAGCTCCGCCAGCGTTTTCCTTCCTTGCCGTTTATGGCGTTGACCGCCACCGCAGATGACACCACCCGACTGGATATTGTTCGCCTGCTGGGGCTGAACGATCCGTTAATCCAGATCAGCAGCTTTGACCGTCCGAACATCCGCTACATGCTGATGGAGAAATTTAAGCCGCTCGATCAGCTGATGCGCTATGTGCAGGAACAGCGCGGCAAGTCCGGTATCATCTACTGTAACAGCCGGGCGAAGGTGGAGGACACCGCCGCACGTCTGCAAAGTCGCGGCATCAGCGCGGCGGCGTATCATGCCGGTCTGGAAAATAACGTGCGCGCCGATGTGCAGGAGAAGTTCCAGCGCGACGATCTGCAAATCGTCGTGGCGACCGTCGCATTTGGTATGGGCATTAACAAACCTAACGTGCGCTTTGTGGTGCATTTCGATATTCCCCGCAACATTGAATCCTACTATCAGGAAACCGGCCGCGCCGGGCGTGACGGCCTGCCCGCAGAGGCGATGCTGTTCTACGATCCGGCTGATATGGCGTGGCTGCGCCGCTGTCTGGAGGAGAAACCCGCCGGGCAGCTACAGGATATTGAACGGCATAAACTGAACGCGATGGGGGCGTTTGCCGAAGCGCAGACCTGTCGTCGTCTGGTGCTGCTGAACTACTTTGGCGAAGGGCGGCAGGAACCCTGCGGCAACTGTGATATTTGCCTCGACCCGCCAAAACAGTACGACGGCCTGATGGATGCGCGTAAAGCCCTGTCGACGATTTATCGCGTTAATCAGCGTTTTGGTATGGGCTATGTGGTGGAAGTATTGCGCGGCGCGAACAATCAGCGTATCCGCGATTTAGCTCATGACAAATTGCCGGTGTACGGCATTGGTCGCGACCAGAGCCATGAGCACTGGGTCAGCGTGATTCGTCAGCTTATTCATCTGGGTATGGTTACGCAGAATATTGCCCAACATTCGGCGTTGCAGTTAACCGAAGCGGCGCGTCCGGTGCTGCGTGGCGAAGTGCCGTTGCAGCTTGCCGTGCCGCGCATCGTCGCGTTGAAGCCGCGAGTGATGCAGAAATCCTTCGGCGGCAATTACGATCGCAAACTGTTCGCCAAACTGCGCAAATTGCGTAAGGCCATTGCTGATGAAGAAAATATCCCGCCGTATGTCGTCTTTAACGATGCGACGCTGATTGAAATGGCCGAACAGATGCCGGTTTCGCCGAGCGAAATGCTGAGCGTTAACGGCGTCGGCATGCGCAAGCTGGAGCGTTTCGGTAAAGAGTTTATGGCGCTGATCCGCGCGCATGTCGATGGTGACGACGAAGAGTAGTCAGCCAGGTAAAAAAGTGCCAGGATGGTGACTCGGTAAACTATTCCCCCGCGAGTCATTTTTATGTTGATGCTATTTCTCACCGTAGCGATGGTGCATATCGTTGCGTTAATGAGTCCTGGACCGGACTTTTTCTTTGTCTCTCAAACCGCCGTGAGCCGCTCGCGCAAGGAAGCAATGATGGGCGTGCTGGGCATTACCTGCGGCGTCATGGTTTGGGCGGGCGTTGCGTTGCTCGGCCTGCATCTGATTATCGAGAAAATGGCCTGGCTGCATACCATCATTATGGTGGGTGGTGGTTTGTACCTGTGCTGGATGGGCTATCAGATGCTGCGTGGCGCGCTGAAAAAACAGGACGTCGCCGCGCCTGCGCCGCAGATTGAACTGGCGCAAAGCGGTCGTAGCTTTGTGAAAGGTTTGCTGACGAACCTGGCGAACCCGAAAGCGATCATCTATTTCGGATCGGTCTTTTCACTGTTCGTTGGCGATAACGTCGGCGTAGCCGCGCGCTGGGGCATTTTCGCGTTGATTATCGTGGAAACGCTGGCCTGGTTTACCGTGGTCGCCAGCCTGTTCGCGCTACCGAAAATGCGTCGCGGTTATCAGCGTCTGGCGAAGTGGATCGACGGCTTTGCCGGTGCGTTGTTTGCCGGTTTCGGCATTCACCTGATTATTTCGCGTTAATTATCGTAGGCCGGATAAGCGTTAGCGCCATCCGGCAATTTCTCAGGCATGCCTTGCGGACGCCAGCAGCGCACCCACCAGCATAAACAGCGAACCAAATACCTTATTTAACGCCTTCATTTGCTTCGGCCCTTTAATCCAGCCTGCGATACGTGTCGCCAGCGTCGCGTAACCGATCATCACAATGATATCAACGACAATGGTTGTGATACCGAGCACGACGTACTGCATCAGCTGCGGCTCCTGCGGCTTGATAAACTGCGGAAATAGCGCGGCGAGAAAAACAATGCTCTTTGGGTTGGTCAGGTTTACAAATACCGCGCGCCTGAACAGACGGCTTCGGGACTGCGCGTGCGCCAGCGTGTTGAGATCGATGGCGCCTGCGGCACGCCATTGCTGGATACCCAGCCAGATCAGATAAGCGGCGCCCGCCCATTTCAGGACTTCGAATGCGACGACGGAACGTGAAAACAGCGTCCCCAGGCCAACGCCAACCAGTACGATGTGTATGCCAAGCCCGGTCTGCAAACCCGCAATAGACGCCGTTGCGCCGCGATAGCCGTGGCTGATTGCCGTGGTCATGGTATTGATGGCGCCGGAGCCGGGAGAAAGGCTCAAAATAATGGATGTCAGCAGATAAGCGAACCACCATTCGAAGGTCATGAGGAACTCCCTGATTGTCTGTTTTTATGCCACAATACCCTACTGTCGCTGTATTGTGTCAGGCATCATAAAGAAAACGATTTTTACCTGGTAAACGAGGCTGGATACCCGATGTTTCAGCAGCAAAAGGACTGGGAAACGAGAGAAAACGCGTTCGCTGCTTTTTCTATGGGGCCACTGACAGATTTCTGGCGTCAGCGGGAAGAAGCAGAATTCACGGGCGTGGACGACGTTCCCGTACACTTTGTCCGCTTTCACGCAAAGAAAAACGATCGTGTCATCGTCATCTGTCCAGGTCGCATTGAAAGCTACGTAAAGTATGCCGAACTGGCGTATGACCTGTTCCATCTTGGTTTTGATGTCCTCATCATCGACCACCGCGGGCAAGGGCGCTCCGGGCGTTTGCTGTCGGATACGCACCGTGGTCATGTGGTCAATTTTAACGATTATGTCGATGACTTAACCGCATTCTGGCAGCAGGAAGTGCAATCGGGGCCGTGGCGGAAACGCTATATTCTGGCGCACTCTATGGGGGGCGCTATCGCCACGCTGTTCCTGCAACGCAACGCCGTCCAGTGTGATGCCATCGCGCTTTGCGCGCCGATGTTTGGTATCGTGATGCGCTTACCGGAATGGATGGTGCGCCACATTCTTGACTGGGCCGAGGGGCATCAGCGAATCCGTGAAGGGTATGCCATTGGCACCGGGCGCTGGCGAGCGCTGCCCTTTAGTATGAATGTGCTAACGCACAGTCGGCAGCGCTATCGGCGCAATTTACGTTTCTATGCCGATGAACCCCGGCTGCGCGTCGGGGGGCCGACTTACCACTGGGTGCGTGAAGGTATTCTGGCCGGTGAGCAGGCTTTGGCGGGGGCGGGTGATGACGCAACCCCTGTGCTACTCGTTCAGGCTGAAGAAGAGCGTGTGGTGGATAACCGCGCGCATGACCGTTTTTGTGAAATCCGCGCCGCAGCGGGCCATCCTGTAGAGGGAGAGCGACCGCTTGTCATAAAAGGCGCGTACCATGAGATCCTTTTTGAAAAGGACGCAATGCGCTCAGTCGCGCTTAACGCCATTGTCGAATTTTTCGACAGGCATAACTAATTCATCCAGCGGAAACCGCTTTGCCTTGAGGTTTAATTTTCTTATGTATCAGGTTGTTGCGTCTGATTTAGATGGTACGCTGCTCTCTCCCGATCACACGTTGTCCCCTTACGCGAAAGAGACGCTGAAATTATTGACCGCCTGTGGCGTGAATTTTGTGTTCGCGACTGGCCGCCACCACGTCGATGTGGGGCAAATCCGCGATAATCTTGAGATTAAGTCTTACATGATTACCTCCAACGGCGCGCGCGTGCATGACACCGACGGGAACCTGGTGTTCACTCACAACCTTGACCGCGACATCGCCAGCGATCTGTTTGGCGTAGTGAATGCAAGCCCGGATATCGTGACTAACGTCTATCGCGATGACGAGTGGTTTATGAACCGCCACCGCCCGGATGAAATGCGTTTCTTCAAAGAAGCAGTATTTCACTATTCGCTGTTCGAACCGGCGATGCTGGAGCCTGAAGGGGTCAGCAAAGTGTTCTTCACCAGCGATGCGCATGAAAAACTACTGCCGCTGGAGCAGGCGATTAACGCACGCTGGGGCGATCGCGTGAACGTCAGTTTCTCTACGCTGACCTGTCTGGAAGTGATGGCGGGAGGCGTGTCGAAAGGGCATGCGCTGGAAGCCGTCTCGAAAGCGATGGGCTACAAATTGCAGGATTGCATTGCGTTTGGCGATGGCATGAACGACGCGGAAATGCTCTCGATGGCGGGGAAAGGCTGCATTATGGGCAATGCCCATCAGCGCCTGAAAGATCTGCATCCGGGTCTGGAAATCATTGGCATCAATGCCGACGATGCCGTACCGCATTATCTGCGTAAGCTCTTTTTGCGGTAATGCGATTGCTCTTTAGTTGACCAGTTGTCAACTAAACTCTCCGCTACAATGGGTGCCCTTTATTCAAAGAGACATCCATTGTGGCGCTACTCATCATTACCACTATCCTGTGGGCCTTCTCCTTTAGCCTGTTCGGCGAGTATCTCGCGGGTCATGTTGATAGCTATTTTGCGGTGCTGGTGCGTGTTGGGCTGGCAGCGCTGGTGTTTCTCCCGTTTCTGCGTACCCGTGGGCATAGCGTAAAAACCATTGGCCTGTATATGCTGGTGGGAGCGATGCAGCTTGGCATTATGTATATGCTGAGTTTCCGCGCCTATCTCTATCTGACGGTCTCCGAACTGCTGCTGTTTACCGTCCTCACGCCGCTTTATATCACGCTGATTTATGATTTGATGAGCAAGCGTCGCCTGCGCTGGGGTTATGCCTTCAGCGCGTTGCTGGCGGTCATCGGCGCTGGGATTATTCGTTACGACCAGGTTACCGATCATTTCTGGACGGGGTTACTGCTGGTACAGCTTTCCAATATCAGTTTTGCCATCGGGATGGTGGGCTACAAGCGTCTGATGGAAACCCGGCCTATGCCGCAGCATAACGCGTTCGCCTGGTTTTACGTCGGGGCATTTCTGGTGGCCGTTGTCGCCTGGTCTATGCTGGGGAACGCGCAGAATATGCCGGAAACGACGCTACAGTGGAGCATTCTGATCTTCCTGGGCGTGGCGGCGTCGGGCATCGGCTACTTCATGTGGAACTATGGCGCGACCCAGGTGGATGCCGGTACGTTAGGCATCATGAACAATATGCATGTGCCTGCGGGACTGTTGGTTAATCTGGCTATCTGGCATCAACAGCCCCACTGGCCGAGTTTTATTACAGGCGCGCTTGTGATACTGGCTTCCCTGTGGGTACATCGGAAGTGGGTCGCTCCGCGCTCCGTACAAACGGCAGATGGTCGCATGCGTGGTTCCGCGCCGAGCGAATAAACGCTTCAGTCACCGCCTGACGCTGCTCGCCATCGCGCACCGCAGCGTAGAGGCGGCTCCATAAGCCGTCTCCCAGGGTTTTGGTAACGACCAGCCCCTGGCGTTCGAAACTCTCCACTACCCAGTGCGGCAGGGCGGCAATGCCCATTCTGGCGGCGACCATCTGGATCAGCAGCAGGGTGTTATCCACGTTTTTCAGTGACGGGCTGATGCCGGCGGGTTGCAGGAAATGCCGCCAGACATCCAGTCGGCTGCGCTGTACCGGATAGATCAACAGCGTCTCGCTGGCTAAATCTTCCGGCGTAATCTGCGCCTTACTGGCCAGCGGATGATCGGGCGCCAGCACCAGTCGTACTTCAAAATCGAACATCGGCGAATAGTGCAGCCCGCTGCGCGGCAGGATGTCTGATGTCATCACCAGATCCAGCTCCCCCTGTTGCAGCGCGGGCTGGGGATCAAACGTCACGCCGGATTTGAAATCCATCTCAACCTGCGGCCACCTGGCGTGGAAGTTTTCCAGCGCCGGGGTCAGCCACTGAATACAGCTATGACATTCAATCGCAATGCGTAATCGGGTCTGCTGTGGTTCGTTACAGGCCTGTAGGGCGCGGCTAATCTGCGGCAGTACCTGGTTTGCCAGTTGCAGGAGAATTTCCCCCTGTGGCGTAAAACGCAGCGGCTGACTCTTACGGACAAATAACCGGAAGCCAAGGCGCTGTTCCAGATCGCTGAACTGGTGAGACAAGGCGGATTGGGTCTGGTGCAGCGTAGCCGCCGCAGCCGCCAGCGAACCGCTATTCCGCAACGCCTGGAGCGTTTTCAGGTGTTTAATCTCGATCATGAAAGTCCTTCACTTCGGCATGAGTAAATTGCGCTTGAGGAATATACAGTACCTGCCAATTATAGATGTGTAAACATCTGGACGTCTAAAACTCGTCATATTTCGACTTGCAGATGCGTTGGCTTCCTCGCTTACCCCAGTCACTTACTTCAGTAAGCTCCTGGGGATGCGCATCGTTGCCGCCTTCCTGCAAGCCGAACTATTTAGAGTTTTTTATTCAGATTCAATGAAATAAGAGAGGAATAAACATGACAATCCGCAATCACACCCTCGGTTTTCCTCGCGTTGGCCTGCGTCGTGAGTTAAAAAAAGCGCAAGAGAGCTACTGGGCGGGCAACGCCACCCGTGAAGACCTGCTGGCAACCGGACGTGAACTGCGTGCGCGCCACTGGGATCAACAAAAGCAGGCGGGCATCGACCTGCTGCCGGTGGGCGATTTCGCCTGGTACGACCATGTTCTGACCACCAGCCTGTTGCTGGGCAATGTACCGGCTCGTCATCAGAACAGCGACGGCTCGGTGGATATCGACACTCTGTTCCGCATTGGCCGCGGTCGCGCGCCGACCGGTGAGCCGGCTGCGGCGGCGGAAATGACCAAATGGTTTAACACCAACTATCACTACATGGTGCCGGAGTTTGTGAAGGGTCAGCAATTTAAACTGACCTGGACTCAGCTTCTGGATGAAGTGGACGAAGCGCTGGCGCTGGGTCACAAGGTGAAACCGGTACTGCTGGGGCCGGTAACCTACCTGTGGCTGGGTAAAGTGAAGGGGGAGTCGTTCGACCGTCTGAGCCTGCTGAACGACATTCTGCCGGTCTACAAACAGGTACTGACCGAGCTGGCGAAACGCGGCGTTGAATGGGTACAGATTGATGAACCTGCGCTGGTGCTGGAACTGCCGCAGGAATGGCTGGATGCTTACAAGCCTGCGTATGATGCGCTGCAAGGCCAGGTGAAGCTGCTGCTGACGACCTATTTTGAAGGCGTCACGCCGAATCTGGATACCATCGCCGCGCTGCCGGTGCAGGGTCTGCACGTTGATCTGGTACACGGTAAAGATGACGTTGCCGAACTGCACAAGCGTTTGCCGTCTGACTGGCTGCTGTCTGCGGGGCTGGTTAACGGTCGCAACGTCTGGCGCGCCGATCTTACGGAAAAATATGCGCAAATTAAGGACATTGTCGGCAAACGCGACCTGTGGGTGGCCTCATCCTGCTCTCTGCTGCACAGCCCGATCGACCTGAGCGTCGAAACCCGTCTGGATGCGGAAGTGAAAAGCTGGTTTGCTTTCGCGCTGCAAAAATGCGGTGAACTGGCGCTGCTGCGCGATGCGCTGAACAGCGGCGACACGGCAAAACTTGAAGCGTGGAGCGCGCCGATTCAGGCTCGTCGCCACTCCACCCGCGTGCACAACGCGGCGGTGGAGAAACGTCTGGCGGCGATTACCGCCCAGGACAGCCAGCGTGCCAGCCCTTATGCCGCACGTGCCCAGGCGCAGCGTAACCGTTTTAACCTGCCGTCATGGCCGACCACCACGATCGGCTCATTCCCGCAGACGACGGAAATCCGCGGCCTGCGTCTGGACTTCAAAAAGGGCAACCTTGATGCGAATCACTACCGTACCGGCATCGCTGAACACATCAAACAGGCGATCGTTGAGCAGGAGCGTTTAGGTTTAGACGTACTGGTACACGGTGAAGCTGAGCGTAACGACATGGTGGAGTACTTCGGTGAACATCTGGATGGTTTTGTCTTCACCCAGAATGGCTGGGTGCAGAGCTATGGCTCTCGCTGCGTGAAACCGCCGGTCGTCATTGGTGATGTCAGCCGCCCGGAACCGATCACCGTGGAGTGGGCGAAATACGCGCAGTCCCTGACTGATAAACCGGTGAAAGGGATGCTGACCGGCCCGGTGACGATCCTCTGCTGGTCATTCCCGCGTGAAGATGTGAGCCGTGAAACCATCGCTAAACAGATTGCGCTGGCGCTGCGTGATGAGGTTGCCGATCTGGAAGCGGCGGGAATCGGCATCATTCAGATTGATGAACCAGCACTGCGTGAAGGGTTGCCGCTGCGTCGTAGCGACTGGGATGCTTACCTGCAATGGGGTGTGGAAGCCTTCCGCATCAACGCTGCGGTGGCGAAGGATGATACCCAGATCCATACCCACATGTGTTACTGCGAGTTCAATGACATCATGGATTCTATCGCGGCGCTGGATGCGGACGTGATTACCATTGAAACGTCGCGCTCTGATATGGAGCTGCTGGAGTCGTTCGAAGAATTTGAATACCCGAACGAAATCGGGCCGGGCGTCTACGACATTCACTCGCCGAACGTACCGAGCGTAGAGTGGATTGAAGCCCTGCTGAATAAAGCCGCTCAGCGTATTCCGGCGGAACGTCTGTGGGTGAACCCGGACTGCGGCCTGAAAACCCGCGGCTGGCCGGAAACCCGCGCCGCGCTGGCGAACATGGTCAAAGCCGCGCAGAATCTGCGTCAGGCATAATTCGGTGCTCGGGAAGCGCTAGCGCTTACCCGGGTTACAGGAAATCGCAACTGTTGTAGGCCCGGTAAGGCGTAGCCGCCACCGGGCAATTAACGTTTATTTCTTCCCGCCGTACTGCGCAAACCACTCAAGCATTCTTTGCCAGCCATCTTTCGCCGACTCTTCATGATAGCTCGGACGATAATCCGCATTAAAAGCATGTCCTGCATCCGGGTAAACGACGATCTCCGCTTTGGCGTTTGCTGCGCGCAGCGCCTGCCGCATGGTTTCGACGGTATCCACGGGAATGCCAGTGTCCTGCCCGCCATACAGCCCCAGAACCGGCGCGTTCAGATCGGTCGCGATATCCACCGGGTGTCTGGGCGAGTTCAGGGTTTTGTCCCCGACCAGCTTTCCATACCATGCTACCGCGGCTTTTAACTGTGGATTGTGTGCTGCATACAGCCAGGTAATGCGCCCGCCCCAGCAAAAGCCGGTTATCATCAGACGATGTACATCGCCGCCGTTGCGGGAGGCCCAACTGGCGACGTGGTCCAGATCCGCCAGTACCTGAGAGTCCGGTACTTTGGCCACCAGACCGCTTAACAGCGTTGGGATATCGGCAAAATCGTTCGGATCGCCTTCGCGGAAATAGAGTTCTGGTGCGATAGCCAGATACCCTTCCAGCGCCAGGCGGCGGCAAACGTCGCGAATATGTTCATGAACGCCAAAGATCTCCTGCACCACAATGACAACGGGTAACGCGCCATCGTTCACTTTTGGCCGCGCGTGCCAGGCGGGCATCTCATCACCCTGAGTAGGAATAGATGTTACGCCTGCGATAATGGCGTCATCCGGGGTGTGAACCGTTGTGGTAGCAAGGGGGGAAGCAGCAGGTGCAAAGCCAGATTGTTGTGTCGTTGTCATGGTATTCTCCGTACCCTTAAGGAAATAGCGCAATGTTAAATATAGACAGCATGCAACAAATCACATTGCCTGAAACAGGCTATCTTTTGTGCAATGGTGCGCGGTATTGATATGTTTATGTGATGTGACTCACTATTTCATGGTAATTCAATGCAATTTATTTACTTCATGGTGATGAGTGTCACGAAACTATTTTTAGCTCTTCGGTAAAGTGTCTTTTTGCTTCTTCTGACAAACCCGATTCACAGAGGAGTTTTTATGTCCAAGTCTGATGTTTTTCATCTCGGCCTCACCAAAAATGATTTACAAGGGGCTACGCTGGCTATCGTCCCTGGCGACCCGGAGCGTGTGGAAAAGATCGCCGCGCTGATGGAAAAGCCGGTTAAGCTGGCATCTCATCGCGAATTCACCACCTGGCGCGCTGAGCTGGATGGTAAAGCTATCATCGTCTGCTCTACCGGTATTGGCGGCCCGTCCACCTCTATTGCGGTAGAGGAACTGGCGCAACTGGGTATTCGTACTTTCCTGCGTATCGGCACCACTGGCGCTATTCAGCCGCATATCAACGTGGGCGATGTGCTGGTCACAACCGCGTCTGTACGTCTGGACGGAGCGAGCCTGCACTTTGCGCCGATGGAGTTCCCGGCCGTCGCCGATTTTGAATGTACGACTGCGCTGGTTGAAGCGGCGAAATCCGTGGGCGCGACCACTCACGTTGGCGTTACCGCCTCTTCTGACACCTTCTATCCGGGTCAGGAACGTTACGACACCTTCTCTGGCCGCGTCGTTCGTCGTTTCAAAGGTTCTATGGAAGAGTGGCAATCGATGGGCGTCATGAACTACGAAATGGAATCCGCTACGCTGCTGACCATGTGCGCGAGCCAGGGTCTGCGTGCCGGTATGGTGGCGGGCGTTATCGTTAACCGCACTCAGCAAGAGATCCCGAATGCGGAAACGATGAAACAGACCGAAAGCCATGCGGTGAAAATTGTTGTGGAAGCAGCGCGTCGTCTGCTGTAATTCTTCCCTTTCCCACGAAAGGCCGACGCGTTCGGCCTTTTCTTTTTGCGTAGCGCCTCGCAGGAAAACCCTTTCAAACTGGACGTTTATACAGCACAATTCTATTTTGTGCGGGTAATTCCTTGATGCAGGGGGCGTGGTGGATATCACAATCATTTTGTATGCCGTGTTGGCGCTGGCAGGTGTGGGGGTAGGCTGGCTGATCGCCAGTTATCAACAGGCGCAGCATAAGGCCGAACAGCTGGCGGAACGTGAAGAGATTGTGGCGTCGCTCAGCGCTGCAAGACAGCAGGTTGCGTTAAGCGAACACTGGCGCGAAGAGTGTGAACTGCTCAATAACGAACTGCGCAATCTGCGGGACATCAACACCTCGCTGGAAGCGGATCTGCGTGAAGTCACCACGCGGCTGGAGGCCACTCAGCTGCATGCGGAAGATAAAATCCGCCAGATGATCAACAGCGAACAGCGCTTAAGCGAGCAGTTTGAGAACCTTGCCAACCGCATCTTCGAGCAGAGCAACCGCCGGGTTGATGAGCAAAACCGCCAGAGTCTGAATAGCCTGTTAACGCCGCTGCGCGAACAGCTGGATGGCTTCCGTCGCCAGGTGCAGGACAGCTTTGGTCAGGAGGCGCGTGAACGCCACACCCTGGCGCATGAGATCCGCAATCTACAACAGCTGAATGCGCAGATGACGCAGGAAGCGGTGAACCTGACGCGCGCATTGAAAGGCGATAATAAAACCCAGGGTAACTGGGGAGAAGTGGTGCTGACGCGCGTACTTGAAGCCTCGGGTCTGCGTGAAGGTTATGAGTATGAAACCCAGGTGAGTATTGAAAATGACGCCCGCTCGCGTATGCAGCCGGATGTTATTGTGCGTCTGCCGCAAGGGAAGGATGTCGTCATCGACGCCAAAATGACGCTGGTTGCCTATGAGCGCTATTTTAACGCTGAAGATGAGTACACGCGCGAAAGCGCGCTACAGGAGCACATCGCGTCAGTACGTAACCATATTCGCTTGCTGGGGCGCAAGGATTACCAGCAGTTGCCGGGGTTACGCACGCTCGACTATGTGCTGATGTTCATTCCTGTCGAGCCTGCGTTTTTACTGGCGCTGGACAGACAGCCCGAACTGATTACCGAAGCGCTTAAAAATAATATTATGCTGGTCAGCCCGACGACGTTGCTGGTGGCGTTGCGTACGATTGCCAACTTATGGCGCTATGAGCATCAAAGCCGTAACGCGCAGCACATCGCAGACAGAGCCAGCAAACTCTACGACAAGATGCGCTTATTTATCGATGACATGTCGTCCATCGGCCAGAGTCTGGACAAAGCGCAGGACAACTACCGGCAAGCCATGAAAAAACTCTCCTCAGGGCGTGGAAATGTGCTGGCGCAGGCGGAGGCTTTTCGTGAACTGGGGGTGGAAATCAAACGCGAGATAAATCCAGATCTGGTTGAACGTGCGACCTCGCAGGATGAAGAGTATCGTTTACGCGCGGTTCCTGAAGATCAACAGGATACGCCTTGTGCTGACGATGAGCGGGTAAATCAGCAATCGCACTAGTTCATTCGGGGTAGCGGAGCCCGGTTGAAGGGTAGGGCAAATTGGCCCAATCTGTTACACTTCTCGAACATTTTATTGATGAGCAGGCACTGAGATGGTGGAAGATTCACAAGAAACGACGCACTTTGGCTTTCAGACCGTCGCTAAAGAGCAGAAAGCTGACATGGTGGCCCACGTTTTTCATTCTGTGGCGTCAAAGTACGATGTCATGAATGACTTGATGTCATTTGGCATTCACCGCTTGTGGAAGCGCTTCACCATCGACTGTAGCGGCGTGCGTCGTGGTCAGACCGTTCTTGACCTGGCGGGCGGTACAGGCGACCTGACAGCCAAATTCTCGCGTCTGGTTGGCGAAACCGGCAACGTTATCCTGGCGGATATCAATGACTCGATGCTCAAAATGGGCCGCGAGAAGCTGCGTAACATTGGCGTGATTGGCAATGTTAAGTACGTGCAGGCCAACGCCGAAGCGCTACCTTTCCCGGATAACACATTCGATTGCATCACCATTTCGTTTGGTCTGCGTAATGTGACGGAAAAAGAGAAAGCGCTGCGCTCCATGTACCGTGTACTGAAACCGGGCGGGCGTTTGCTGGTGCTTGAGTTTTCTAAACCAATTATCGAGCCGCTGAGCAAAGCGTATGACGCATATTCATTCCACATTTTGCCGCGTATTGGCTCAGTCGTGGCGAATGATGCGGACAGTTACCGCTATCTGGCGGAATCTATCCGTATGCATCCGGATCAGGACACCTTAAAAGCGATGATGCAGGACGCCGGGTTTGAAAGCGTCGATTACTACAACCTGACGGCGGGCGTTGTTGCGCTGCATCGTGGCTATAAGTTCTGACAGGAGACCGGGGATGCCTTTTACACCCTTCGTGACCGCAGGAATCGAAAATCTGCTCAATACCTTTCTGTACCGTTCACCGGCGCTGAAATCCGCCAGAGCGCGTTTGCAGGACAAGGTGCTGCGTGTGGAGCTCAAAGGATTTTCGACGCCGCTCGTATTGGTGTTCAGTGAACGCCAGGTCGATGTGCTGGGGGCATGGGAAGGCGAGGCTGATTGCACGGTCATCACGCATGCCAGCGTGTTGCCTGAATTGCGCGATCGCCAGCGGCTTACCGCGCTTATTCGCAGCGGCGAGCTGGAGGTTCAGGGCGATATTCAGGTGGTACAGAATTTTGTGGCGCTGGCCGATCTGGCGGAATTCGATCCCGCAGAGCTTTTAGCGCCTTATACCGGCGATATCGCGGCGGAAGGGATCAGCAAAGTCCTGCGTGGCGGCGCTAAGTTTTTACGTCATAACATTCAGCGTCAGCAGCGTTATATCGCTGAGGTGATAACTGAAGAGTGGCGTATGGCGCCCGGGCCGCTGGAAGTGGCATGGTTTGCAGAAGAAACGGCAGCCGTTGAGCGTGCAGTAGACGCGCTGACTAAACGGCTGGAAAAACTGGAGGCCAAATGACGCCAGGTGAAGTACGGCGCCTTTATTTCATCATTCGCACCTTTTTAAGTTACGGCCTTGATGAGCTGATCCCCAAAATGCGTATCACGCTGCCGCTTCGGTTATGGCGTTACTCATTATTCTGGATGCCGAACCGGCATAAAGACAAACCGCTGGGTGAACGATTAAGGCTGGCTTTGCAGGAGCTGGGGCCGGTGTGGATCAAATTTGGTCAAATGCTTTCCACCCGTCGTGACCTTTTCCCGCCTCAGATTGCCGATCAGCTTGCGCTATTGCAGGATAAAGTCGCCCCTTTTGATGGCGCGCTGGCGAAAGCACAAATTGAAGAAGCAATGGGCGGCCTGCCTGTTGAAGAGTGGTTTGATGACTTTGACATCCAGCCATTAGCCTCTGCGTCGATTGCCCAGGTACATACCGCGCGGCTGAAGTCGAACGGTAAAGAGGTGGTGATTAAGGTTATCCGCCCGGATATTCTGCCGGTTATTAAAGCCGATTTAAAACTGATCTACCGTCTTGCCCGTTGGGTGCCGCGCCTGCTGCCGGACGGACGACGCCTGCGCCCGACCGAAGTCGTTCGCGAGTATGAAAAAACGCTGATCGATGAGCTGAATTTGCTGCGTGAATCGGCAAACGCCATCCAGCTACGGCGTAATTTCGAAAACAGCCCCATGCTGTATGTTCCCGAAGTCTATTCCGACTACTGTAGTCAGGACATGATGGTCATGGAGCGGATTTACGGCATTCCCGTTTCGGATGTGGCGACGCTGGAAAAGAACGGCACCAACATGAAGCTGCTGGCTGAGCGTGGCGTACAGGTCTTCTTTACCCAGGTGTTCCGCGACAGTTTTTTCCATGCGGATATGCACCCTGGCAATATCTTCGTCAGCTATGAGCATCCTGAAAATCCGAAATACATTGGGATTGATTGCGGCATTGTGGGGTCGCTGAACAAAGAGGATAAACGCTATCTGGCGGAGAATTTCATCGCGTTCTTTAACCGTGACTACCGCAAAGTAGCGGAACTGCATGTGGATTCAGGGTGGGTGCCACCGGATACCAATGTTGAAGAGTTTGAGTTCGCTATCCGCACCGTGTGCGAGCCTATTTTCGAAAAACCGCTGGCGGAAATCTCGTTTGGTCACGTTTTATTAAACCTTTTCAATACGGCGCGTCGATTTAACATGGAAGTCCAGCCACAGCTGGTATTGTTACAAAAGACATTGCTGTATGTTGAAGGGGTTGGACGCCAGCTCTATCCACAGTTGGATCTGTGGAAAACGGCAAAGCCGTTTCTTGAATCCTGGATTAAAGATCAGGTTGGCATTCCTGCGCTCACCAGAGCACTTAAGGAAAAAGCGCCGTTCTGGGTCGAAAAAATGCCAGAAATACCTGAACTGGTGTATGACAGTTTGCGCCAGGGCAAATATTTACAGCACAGTGTTGATAAGATTGCGCGCGAGCTTCAGGAGAATCATGTGCGTCAGGGACAATCCCGCTATTTACTGGGCATTGGCGCGACGTTGTTGTTAAGTGGGACATTCCTGCTTGTCAGCCGCCCGGAATGGGGGCTGATGCCTTGCTGGTTAATGGCCGGAGGCCTGGTCGCCTGGCTGATTGGCTGGCGTAAAACTCGCTGATTTTTTCATCGCTCAAGGCAAGTCGTGTATAATGCGACCTTAATAATTCATCATCTATCACAGAGGAACTCGTATGGGTGGTATCAGTATTTGGCAGTTGTTGATCATTGCCGTCATCGTTGTACTGCTATTTGGCACCAAAAAGCTCGGCTCCATCGGTTCCGATCTTGGCGCGTCCATTAAAGGCTTCAAAAAAGCGATGAGCGATGATGATGCAAAGCAGGATAAAACCAGTCAGGACGCTGATTTTACCGCTAAATCTATCGCTGATAAGCAAGGTGAAGCGCAAGGCGAAGCGAAGAAAGAAGACGCCAAAAGTCACGATAAAGAGCAGGTATAATTCGTGTTTGACATCGGTTTTAGCGAACTGCTGTTGGTATTCGTGATCGGCCTCATCGTTCTGGGGCCTCAACGATTGCCGGTAGCGGTAAAAACGGTAGCGGGCTGGGTACGCGCGTTGCGATCCCTTGCGACCACGGTTCAGAATGAACTGACCCAGGAGCTGAAGCTCCAGGAGTTCCAGGACAGTCTGAAGAAGGTCGAAAAAGCGAGCCTCCAGAACCTGACTCCAGAACTGAAAGCCTCGATGGATGAACTTCGTCAGGCCGCGGAGTCGATGAAGCGTTCCTACAGCGCCAACGATCCTGAAAAAGCGAGCGATGAAGCGCATACCATCCATAATCCGGTGGTGAAGGATAACGAAGCGCAGCATGAAGGGGTTACACCTGCCGCCGCTGAAACCCAGGCCAACTCTCCTGAGCAAACACCGGAAACGGCTGATGCCGGGCAGCCTGAACAGACGGAAGCCGCTTCCGTAAACGAGATGGACGCAGAAAAGAAATCCGCCGCGACTGTTGTCGAATCCTCCCCCTCGTCGAGTGATAAATCGTAAACATGGCTGTAGATGATACCCAACCTCTTATTACGCATCTGATTGAACTGCGTAAGCGTCTGTTGAACTGCATTATTGCGGTTATTGTGATTTTTCTGGCGTTGGTCTATTTCGCCAATGACATTTATCACATGGTTGCCGCGCCGCTGATCGAACAGATGCCGCAGGGTGCGACGATGATCGCCACCGACGTGGCCTCGCCGTTTTTCACCCCTATCAAACTGACTTTCATGGTGTCGCTGATCCTGTCTGCGCCCGTGATTTTGTACCAGGTATGGGCGTTTATTGCCCCTGCGCTGTATAAGCATGAACGTCGTCTTGTCGTGCCGCTGCTGGTGTCCAGCTCGCTGCTGTTCTATATCGGCATGGCGTTCGCCTACTTTGTGGTCTTCCCGCTCGCGTTTGGTTTCCTTGCCAATACCGCGCCGCAGGGCGTACAGGTTTCTACCGATATCGCCAGTTACCTCAGCTTTGTGATGGCGTTATTTATGGCATTCGGCGTCTCTTTCGAGGTGCCCGTCGCGATTGTCCTGCTCTGCTGGATGGGGGTAACTACCCCTGAGGACTTGCGTAAGAAGCGTCCTTACGTCGTGGTTGGCGCGTTTGTCGTGGGGATGTTGCTGACGCCGCCAGATGTCTTCTCACAAACATTGCTGGCGATACCGATGTACTGCCTGTTTGAGGTTGGCGTGTTCTTCTCTCGCTTCTATGTCGGTAAACGACGTCCACGAGAAGAAGATGACGAGGCCGGGACTGAGCAGGCCGGGAAAACTGAAGAATAAACGCAACCGCCCGTCAGGGCGGTTGTTATATGGGAGGAAGCATGTTTGATATCGGCGTTAATTTAACCAGTTCGCAATTTGCGAAAGATCGCGATGACGTGGTGACGCGCGCGCTGACTGCCGGGGTGTCAGGTATGCTTCTGACCGGAACCAATCTGCACGAAAGCCAGCAGGCGCAAAAACTGGCGCAGCGTTATGCCTGCTGCTGGTCGACGGCTGGCGTACATCCGCATGACAGCAGCCAGTGGCAATCAGAAACTGAAGACGCGATCGTTGCTCTGGCAAGCCAGCCGGACGTGGTGGCGATTGGCGAATGTGGTCTGGACTTCAATCGTAATTTTTCCACGCCGCAAGAACAGGAACGCGCCTTCCAGGCGCAGTTGCGCATTGCCGCTGAGTTGCAGATGCCCGTTTTTATGCACTGTCGGGATGCGCATGCGCGTTTTCTGGCGCTGCTTGAGCCGTGGCTGGATAAACTCCCGGGCGCGGTATTGCATTGCTTTACCGGTACGCGTAAGGAGATGCAGGAGTGCATAGACAGAGGGCTTTATATCGGTATCACGGGTTGGGTCTGCGATGAACGTCGTGGTCTTGAATTGCGTGAGTTGCTGCCCTTCATCCCTGCGGAAAAACTGTTGATTGAGACCGACGCCCCCTACCTGTTGCCGCGCGATCTCACGCCTAAACCGGCTTCGCGGCGTAACGAACCGGCGCATCTGGCGCACATTCTTGCGCGCGTTGCCCACTGGCGCGGGGAAGACCCGCAATGGCTGGCGGCCACAACGGATGCCAATGTCAAAACGCTGTTTGGGATTGCCTTCTAAAGCGCGCTTAAACTTTACGAAACGCGGTGTTTTTCACGCTCTGCTTCACCTCTTTATTCAGCAGGTTAAGCAGCAGCATGGAGCGCGCTTCGCCATCCGGTTCGGTAAAAATCGCCTTCAGACCTTCAAATGCGCCTTCAGTGATAATCACGCTGTCCCCCGGGTAGGGCGTTTCGGGATCAACGACGCCTTCCGGTTTGTAGACAGAAAGCTGATGAATCACGTTGGACGGAACGGTGGCAGGGTGCGCGCCAAACCGCACGAAGTGGCTGACGCCGCGCGTGGCGTTGATCGTGGTGGTATGAATCACTTCCGGGTCGAATTCAACAAACAGATAGTTAGGAAAGAGCGGTTCGCTAACGGCGGTACGTTTGCCGCGCACCATTTTTTCCAGCGTGATCATCGGCGTCAGGCAATTTACCGCCTGTCTTTCGAGGTGTTCCTGGGCACGCTGAAGTTGCCCGCGCTTGCAGTACAGTAAATACCAGGATTGCATAATAACTCTTATCCGCTTGTCCGGGGCGCAAGCATAACAAAAGCCATGCGCTAAGTTAATTATACCCGTTGTATTTCAGGCTGCTTCTTTGTTGACTACCTCGCCGCAACCTGAAATTTATTGGGTAGATAACCCCTGGGTTCCCCTGTACCGTCAGAGTTCACGCTAATTTAACAAAAATACAGCATCACGATGATGAACGCCGTATAATGAGGCGCTTACAAAGAGGCCACAACTGACGCCATGAAATATCACGACTTACGCGACTTCCTGACGCTGCTGGAACAGCAGGGTGAACTCAAACGCATTATGCTTGCGGTAGATCCTCATCTGGAAATGACTGAAATTGCTGACCGTACGCTGCGTGCGGGCGGGCCTGCTCTGTTGTTTGAAAATCCCAAAGGCTATGCGATGCCGGTGTTGTGCAACCTGTTTGGCACGCCCAGACGCGTCGCAATGGGTATGGGCCAGGAAGATGTCACCGCGTTGCGCGAAGTCGGCAAGCTGCTGGCGTTTCTGAAAGAGCCGGAGCCGCCGAAAGGGTTCCGCGACCTGTTTGATAAGCTGCCGCAGTTTAAGCAAGTGCTGAACATGCCGACCAAACGGCTACGCGGCGCGCCGTGCCAGCAGAAAGTGTTCTCTGGCGACGACGTTGATTTACAGCGTATTCCCATCATGACCTGCTGGCCGGAAGATGCCGCGCCGCTTATTACCTGGGGGCTGACCGTGACGCGCGGCCCTCACAAAGAGCGGCAAAATCTGGGGATCTACCGTCAGCAACTGATCGGCAAAAACAAGTTGATCATGCGTTGGTTGTCGCATCGTGGCGGCGCGCTGGATTTCCAGGAGTGGTGCGCGGCGCATCCTGGCGAGCGTTTCCCGATTGCCGTGGCGCTGGGCGCCGATCCGGCCACCATTCTCGGCGCAGTGACTCCCGTACCGGATACACTGTCGGAATACGCGTTTGCAGGGCTGCTGCGTGGCACAAAGACGGAAGTGGTTAAATGTCTCTCCAGCGATCTTGAAGTACCTGCAAGTGCGGAAATCGTCCTGGAAGGTTATATTGAACCGGGCGAAATGGCGGCGGAAGGGCCGTATGGCGACCACACCGGTTATTACAATGAAGTGGATAACTTCCCGGTTTTCACCGTTACGCACATTACGCAGCGTGAAGACGCCATTTATCACTCGACTTATACCGGCCGACCGCCTGATGAACCTGCTGTGCTCGGTGTGGCGTTGAATGAAGTCTTCGTCCCGATTTTGCAAAAGCAGTTCCCGGAAATTGTTGATTTCTATCTTCCGCCGGAAGGGTGTTCTTATCGACTGGCCGTTGTAACGATGAAAAAGCAGTACGCGGGTCATGCGAAACGCGTCATGATGGGCGTTTGGTCATTTTTACGCCAGTTTATGTATACCAAATTTGTTATCGTCTGCGATGACGACGTCAACGCACGCGACTGGAATGATGTGATTTGGGCGATCACCACCCGTATGGACCCGGCGCGGGATACGGTGCTGGTAGAAAACACCCCCATTGATTATCTGGATTTTGCCTCGCCGATCTCCGGGCTAGGTTCAAAAATGGGACTGGATGCCACAAACAAATGGCCGGGCGAAACCCAACGTGAGTGGGGGCGTCCTATCAAGAAAGATCCTGAAGTGACTGCGCGTATTGACGCGATTTGGGATGAGTTGGCCATCTTTAACGACGGTAAAGGCGCCTGAGGCGCGATCGTTTTGCCCTATAGACCCGACAGAGGGAGCGCATGACAACCTTAAGCTGTAAAGTGACCTCGGTAGAAGCTATCACCGATACCGTATATCGCGTTCGTTTAGTGCCAGACGCGGCGTTTTCCTTTCGCGCTGGTCAGTATCTGATGGTCGTAATGGATGAGCGGGATAAGCGTCCGTTCTCTATGGCCTCCACGCCGGATGAGCACGGATTCATTGAGCTGCACATTGGCGCTTCGGAGCTTAATCTGTATGCGATGGCGGTGATGGATCGCATTCTGAAAGACAGAGAAATTGTCGTCGATATTCCGCATGGCGAAGCCTGGCTGCGTGATGATGAAGAGCGCCCGCTGATTCTGATTGCGGGGGGAACGGGTTTCTCCTATGTCCGTTCAATTTTGCTGACGGCGCTTGCGCGTAATCCGAATCGCGACGTGACGATCTACTGGGGCGGACGTGAAGAGAAGCATCTTTACGATCTCGCTGAGCTGGAGGCGCTTTCGGTTCAGCACCCGAATCTGCGCGTTGAGCCGGTGGTTGAGCAACCGGAAGAAGGCTGGCGTGGCCGCACGGGTACGGTATTAACTGCGGTATTGCAGGATCACGGTACGCTGGCGGGGCATGATATCTACATTGCCGGTCGTTTTGAGATGGCGAAAATCGCTCGTGACCTGTTCTGCAATGAGCGTAACGCGCGGGAAGATCGCCTGTTTGGCGATGCGTTTGCCTTTATCTAAGCAATAAAAAAACCCGCCCCTGACAGGCGGGAAGAACGGCAACTAAATTGTTATAGAGTGGCATTTGCGTTGTAGGCCGGATAAGACGCCTGAGCGTCGTCATCCGGCATGGTCGCCGGGGGCGCTTCGCTTGCCCGGCCTGCAATAAATAACGCTCTATGATTGAACTCGCTCAAATACTGTCGCGATACCCTGACCTAATCCGATACACATCGTCGCCAGGCCAAACTGGGCGTCTTTGCGCTCCATCAGATTCAACAGCGTGGTGCTGATGCGCGCCCCGGAACAACCCAGCGGGTGGCCCAGTGCGATCGCGCCGCCGTTGAGGTTGATCTTCTCGTCAATCTGCTCCATCAGTCCCAGATCTTTTATACACGGCAGGATCTGCGCGGCGAACGCTTCGTTCATTTCAAACAAATCGATATCGCTGGCGGCAAGCCCTGCTTTTTTCAGCGCCAGTTTTGACGCCGGAACCGGGCCGTAACCCATAATCGAGGGATCGCAACCGACAACCGCCATTGAACGAATGCGGGCGCGTGGTTGCAGGCCCAGTTCACGCGCACGGCTTTCGCTCATTACCAGCATAGCGGCTGCGCCATCGGAGAGGGCGGAAGAAGTGCCTGCGGTCACGGTGCCGCTGACCGGATCAAACGCGGGGCGCAGAGTCGACAGCGCTTCGACGGTGGTCTCCGGGCGGATGACTTCGTCGTAGTTAAACTGCTTCAGCACGCCGTCGGCGTCATGGCCGCCGGTCGGAATGATCTCGTTTTTAAACGCGCCGGACTGCGTGGCTGCCCAGGCGCGGGCGTGTGAACGTGCGGCAAACGCATCCTGCATTTCACGGCTGATGCCGTGCATACGGGAAAGCATTTCTGCCGTCAGCCCCATCATCCCGGCGGCTTTGGCTACGTTGCGGCTCAGGCCGGGATGGAAATCGACGCCATGACTCATTGGTACATGGCCCATATGCTCCACGCCGCCAATCAGGCACGCCTGCGCGTCGCCGGTCATGATCATCCGTGCGGCATCGTGCAGCGCCTGCATGGAGGAACCACACAGACGGTTAACGGTGACCGCCGGAACGGAGTGGGGGATTTCAGCCAGTAGCGCGGCGTTGCGGGCGATGTTAAAACCCTGCTCCAGCGTTTGTTGCACGCAGCCCCAGTAAATGTCGTCGATAGCGGTTGCTTCCAGCGCGGGATTACGCGCCAGCAGACTGCGCATTAAGTGTGCGGAGAGATCTTCTGCCCGCACGTTACGAAATGCGCCGCCCTTTGAACGGCCCATCGGGGTGCGAATTGCATCGACAATGACAACCTGTTCCATTGTGACTCCTTAAGCCGTTTTCAGGTCGCCAACCGGGCGGGCTGGCTCAACCGGGGGATAGTACGGTTCGTTATGGCGCGCTTTGTTACGCAGACCTTCCGGCACTTCATAGAGTGGGCCGAGGTGCTGATACTGCTGCGCCATATCGAGATATTTTGCGCTGCCGAGCGTATCCAGCCAGCGGAACGCGCCGCCGTGGAACGGAGGGAAGCCCAGACCGTAAACCAGCGCCATATCCGCTTCTGCCGGACTGGCGATGATGCCTTCTTCCAGACAGCGCACCACTTCGTTAACCATCGGAATCATCATGCGGGCGATAATCTCTTCGTCGCTGAAGTCGCGCTTCGGCTGGCTGACCTCTGCCAGCAGGCTGTCCACGGCCGCATCTTCTTCTTTCTTCGGCTTGCCTTTGCTGTCTTCTTTATAGCGCCAGAAGCCGAGACCGTTTTTCTGACCATAGCGGCTGGCGTCAAACAGCGCGTCGATGGCATCACGATAATCTTTCTGCATACGCTGTGGGAAACCGGCCGCCATGACTGCCTGCGCATGATGCGCGGTATCAATCCCGACCACATCCAGCAGATAAGCCGGGCCCATCGGCCAGCCAAACTGTTTCTCCATCACTTTGTCGACTTTGCGGAAATCGGCGCCGTCGCGCAGTAGCTGGCTGAAACCAGCGAAATACGGGAACAGTACGCGGTTAACAAAGAAGCCGGGGCAGTCGTTGACCACAATCGGCGTTTTGCCCATTTTGCTGGCCCAGGCGACGACTTTAGCGATGGTTTCATCCGAGCTTTTCTCGCC
This sequence comes from Citrobacter sp. CK181, assembly GCF_030333595.1. NCBI lineage: Bacteria > Pseudomonadati > Pseudomonadota > Gammaproteobacteria > Enterobacterales > Enterobacteriaceae > Citrobacter > Citrobacter sp. CK181. Next base: position 79,060 of record NZ_JAOWFN010000010.1, read on the forward strand.
GCGAATGATTTCAACCAGCGGCATCCGGTGTACCGGGTTAAAGAAGTGCATGCCGCAGAAGTTTTCCGGGCGCTTCAGCGCGCTTGCCAGTTCACTAATTGGAATGGTGGACGTATTTGACGCCAGCACGGTATCCGGGCGGACGTTGTCTTCAGTCTCCGCCAGTACCGCTTTCTTCACTTTCGGGTTTTCCACTACCGCTTCGACCACTACATCAACGCGATCAAAACCGGCGTAGTTCAGCGTTGGGTGAATCGTTGAAATCACGCCCGCCAGTTTCAGGCCGTCGATCCTGCCGCGTTCCAGCTGCTTATTCAGCAGTTTCGCCGCTTCGGTCATGCCCAGCGTCAGGGATTTGTCGTTGATATCTTTCATGATCACCGGCACGCCTTTCCAGGCTGACTGGTAAGCGATGCCGCCGCCCATAATACCTGCGCCCAGTACGGCTGCCTGCTTCGGTGTTTCAACGTCTTTGGTCAGTTTTTTCGCTTTACCTTTCACGAACTGATCGTTGAGGAAGATACCGACCAGCGCGCGGGCTTCATTGGTATGCGCCAGCGGGACAAAGCTTTTATTTTCCAGATTCAGGGCTTCTTCACGGCCAAAGCGTGCGGCGGCTTCGATCGTTTTCACGGCGGTCATCGGGGCGGGGTAATGCTTCCCGGCCGTCTGCGCCACCATGCCTTTGGCGATGGTAAAGCTCATTGCCGCTTCAATTTTACTGAGCTTCAACGGTTCCAGCTTCGGCTGGCGTTTGGCTTTCCAGTCCAGTGAGCCGTCAATCGCCTGACGTAATACCGCTATTGCGCCATCAAGCAGTTTTTCCGGTTTCACGACACCGTCAACCAGGCCGATTTTCAGCGCCTGCTCAGCGCCGATGTCTTTCCCGGCAGCAATAATTTCCAGCGCGCTGTCAGCGCCCAGCATACGCGGCATACGGACAGAACCGCCAAAGCCCGGCATGATGCCCAGCTTCGTTTCCGGCAGGCCAATGCGCAGATCCGGCGTCACCAGACGATAATCGGTTGCCAGTACGCACTCGCAGCCGCCGCCCAGCGCATAGCCGTTGATAGCGGAAAGCGTTGGCACCGGTAAATCTTCGAGGCGATTAAAGACGCTATTGGCAAAGTGCAGCCACTGGCTTAACTGTTCTTCAGGAACAAGGAACAGCGAAAGGAATTCGGTGATATCAGCACCGACAATAAAGGCTGCTTTGTTAGAGCGCAGCAGCAGCCCTTTTAAATCTGTTTGCTTTTCCAGCACGTCCAGCGCCTGGCCGAGGCTGGCGACGGTCGCAGTGTCGAGTTTATTGACCGATCCTGGGGCATCGAACACCAGTTCGGCGATGCCATCTTCCAGCCAGTCGAGGTACAGGGTGTCGCCTTTGTAAAGCATGTCAGTCTCCTGAATCCGCAAGGTGATCTGGTCATACCAGATGAAGCGAGTGTGTATTTTGTGTTAAAAAAATGCAAATGAGAGATTAAAAAAATGCCGATGCGATCACGCTCGGCAGAAATCACGCTCTCCCGGAGCGATGTGCTAAGATGCGGAGATTCGAGGTCAAAAAAACAGAAGGGTAGAAAATGGAATCACTGGCCGCACTCTATAAAAATCATATCGTTACCTTACAAGAACGGACGCGTGACGCACTGGCGCGTTTTAAGCTGGATGCGCTACTTATTCACTCCGGCGAGCTTATCAACGTCTTCCTCGACGACCATCCCTATCCGTTTAAAGTTAACCCGCAGTTTAAAGCCTGGGTACCGGTCACACAGGTTCCAAATTGCTGGTTGCTGGTCGATGGCGTGAATAAACCCAAACTGTGGTTCTACCTGCCGGTAGATTACTGGCACAACGTTGAGCCGCTGCCCACGTCGTTCTGGACCGAAGAGGTAGAGGTGATTGCCCTGCCGAAAGCCGACGGTATTGGCAGCCAGCTCCCTGCCGCGCGCGGTAATATCGGTTACATCGGTCCGGTGCCGGAGCGGGCGTTGCAACTGGATATCGCCGCCAGCAACATCAACCCGAAAGGAGTGATCGATTACCTGCATTACTACCGTGCGTACAAAACGGATTACGAACTGGCCTGTATGCGTGAAGCGCAGAAAACAGCGGTGAACGGCCATCGCGCAGCAGAAGAAGCGTTCCGTTCCGGTATGAGTGAGTTCGACATTAACCTGGCTTACCTGACCGCGACCGGCCACCGTGACACCGATGTGCCTTATAGCAATATCGTGGCGCTCAACGAGCACGCTTCGGTTCTTCATTACACCAAACTGGATCATCGCGCGCCGTCTGAAATGCGCAGCTTCCTGCTGGATGCCGGGGCGGAATATAACGGTTATGCCGCAGACCTGACGCGTACCTGGGCGGCAAACAATGACACCGATTACGCTCAGTTAATCAAAGATGTGAATGACGAACAGCTGGCGCTGATTGCGACCATGAAAGCGGGCGTCAGCTACGTGGATTATCACATTCAGTTCCATCAACGCATCGCGAAATTGCTGCGTAAGCATCAGATTGTCACCGATATCAGCGAAGAAGCGATGGTCGAGAACAATCTCACCGGGCCGTTTATGCCGCACGGTATTGGTCATCAACTGGGTCTTCAGGTTCATGATGTTGCAGGCTTTATGCAGGACGATACCGGGACGCATCTGGCCGCGCCGTCGAAATACCCTTATCTGCGCTGCACCCGCGTGCTGCAACCGCGCATGGTGTTGACCATTGAGCCGGGGATCTACTTTATCGAATCGCTGTTGGCGCCGTGGCGCGAGGGGCAATTCAGCAAGCACTTCAACTGGCAGAAAATTGAAGCGCTGAAACCGTTCGGCGGCATTCGTATTGAAGACAACGTGGTGATTCACGAAAACGGTGTTGAAAATATGACGCGGGATTTGAAACTGGCGTGATGGACAGCTGGTTAATCCCTGCGGCGCCGGTCACTGTCGAGGAAGAGATCAAAAAAAGCCGCTTCATTACGCTGCTCGCCCACACGGACGGTGTTGAAGCGGCGAAAGCCTTTGTTGATGCTGTCAGAGCGGCGCATCCAGATGCGCGTCATCATTGCGTGGCATGGGTGGCGGGCGCGCCGGATGATTCACAACAGCTGGGATTTTCTGATGATGGCGAACCGGCGGGAACGGCGGGCAAACCGATGCTTGCCCAGCTAATGGGCAGCGGCGTTGGCGAGATCACCGCTGTTGTGGTGCGTTACTATGGCGGTATTCTGCTCGGCACCGGTGGGCTGGTAAAAGCCTACGGCGGCGGTGTGAATCAGGCGTTGCGTCAGTTAACGACGCAGCGCAAGACGCCGTTAACCGAATATACTTTGCAGTGTGAGTACGGCCAACTGGCCGGAATAGAAGCATTATTAGGGCAGTTTGCCGGTCAAATCGTTACCAGCGATTATCAGGCATTCGTTCGGCTCAGGGTGGCGCTTCCTTATGCAAATGTGGATGAATTTTCAGCAAGGCTGGCGGATTTTAGCCGTGGTTCATTGCAATTGTTAGCGATTGAAGAATAATCCCACCTCATTTTGAAGAACAAAGGAAGCGGCAGAGATGCATTTTCGCGCCATTACCCGAATCGTTGGACTGTTGGTCATTTTATTTTCGGGAACAATGATCCTCCCTGGACTGGTTGCGTTGATCTACCGTGATGGGGCGGGGCGGGCATTCACGCAGACATTCTTTGTCGCACTGGTGATCGGCTCTCTGCTGTGGTGGCCCAACCGCCGGGAGAAAGGCGAGCTTAAATCCCGCGAAGGGTTTCTCATTGTGGTGCTGTTCTGGACCGTACTGGGAAGCGTGGGGGCGTTGCCGTTTATCTTCTCTGAAAGCCCGAACCTCACCATTACCGATGCCTTTTTTGAATCATTCTCCGGCTTAACGACAACGGGCGCGACGACGCTGGTGGGGCTGGACTCTTTACCGCACGCGATTCTCTTTTACCGCCAGATGCTGCAATGGTTTGGCGGGATGGGGATCATTGTGCTGGCGGTGGCGATTCTTCCTATCCTCGGCGTCGGGGGGATGCAGCTCTACCGCGCAGAAATGCCGGGGCCGCTGAAAGACAATAAAATGCGCCCGCGTATTGCGGAAACGGCAAAGACGCTATGGCTGATTTATGTGTTACTGACGGTGGCCTGCGCGCTGGCGCTATGGTTCGCCGGAATGCCCGCGTTTGACGCCATTGGGCACAGTTTTTCTACTATCGCCATTGGCGGTTTCTCTACGCACGATGCCAGCGTCGGTTATTTCGATAGCCCGACCATTAACAGCATCATGGCTATCTTCTTGCTGATCTCTGGCTGTAACTACGGTCTGCACTTCTCTTTATTAAGCGGGCGCAGCCTGAAAGTTTACTGGCGTGACCCTGAATTTCGCATGTTCATTGGCGTTCAGTTGACGCTGGTGGTGATCTGTACGCTGGTGCTGTGGTTCCACGATATCTATAACTCGGCGCTGACCACGCTCAACCAGGCGTTCTTTCAGGTCGTATCAATGGCGACAACCGCCGGGTTTACCACCGACAGCATCGCCCGCTGGCCGCTCTTTCTGCCGGTGCTGCTGTTATGCTCTGCGTTTATCGGCGGCTGTGCGGGGTCAACGGGCGGCGGGCTGAAGGTGATCCGCATCCTGCTGCTGTTCAAACAGGGGAACCGTGAACTGAAGCGTCTGGTCCATCCGAATGCGGTTTACAGTATAAAACTGGGGCACCGTGCGCTGCCGGAACGTATCCTCGAAGCGGTATGGGGATTCTTTTCTGCTTATGCCTTAGTCTTTATTGTCAGTATGCTGGCCATTATCGCGACTGGCGTGGATGACTTTTCCGCGTTTGCCTCCGTTGTGGCGACCCTTAACAACCTGGGGCCAGGGTTAGGTGTGGTTGCGGACAACTTTGCCAGCATGAACCCTGTTGCGAAATGGATTCTGATCGCCAATATGTTATTTGGTCGTCTTGAAGTCTTTACTTTGCTGGTACTTTTTACCCCTACCTTCTGGCGTGAATAATGGAGTAACACGTGAAAACATTGATTCTTTTTTCTACCCGGGACGGACAAACGCGCGAGATAGCTTCTTATCTGGCCTCGGAATTAAAGGAACTGGGGATCTGGGCGGATGTGATTAATCTCCATCGCACTGAAGAGCTGGACTGGCAAAGTTACGATCGCGTGGTGATTGGCGCCTCTATTCGTTATGGCCATTACCATGCCGCTTTCCAGGAGTTTGTGAAGAAGCACGCTACGCGCCTGAACGCGATGCCGAGTGCGTTTTATTCCGTTAACCTGGTCGCGCGTAAACCTGAAAAGCGCACACCGCAGACCAACAGCTACGCGCGCAAGTTTCTGATGAGTTCGCAGTGGCGACCCGATCTTTGCGCCGTTATTGCTGGCGCGCTTCGTTACCCTCGTTACCGCTGGTATGACCGTCTGATGATTAAGCTCATTATGAAGATGTCTGGCGGTGAAACGGATACGAGTAAAGAAGTGGTCTATACCGACTGGGAACAAGTGGCGAATTTTGCCCGCGACATCGCCCAATTAACCAACAAATCGTTGGCAAAATAAACGTAAAGAATAAAAAACACGCAGTCGGAAAATAATTTTAAATTTCCCCTTGTCAGGCCGGAATAACTCCCTATAATGCGCCTCCACTGACACGGAACAA